>NZ_BAAACG010000007.1:0-11246 GCF_039521385.1 Clostridium oceanicum
AAGTTGTTGGAATAGTTGGAAGATCAGGTTCTGGTAAGAGTACGTTATCTAAGCTTATGCAAAGATTATACATACCTGAAAGTGGAAAAATAACTATGGATGGAGTGGATTTATCTTTAGCAGATCCAAGTTGGCTTAGACGCCAAATAGGAGTTGTTCTTCAAGAAAATTGTCTTTTTAGTGGAAGTATAAAAGATAACATATGTATACATTACCCTCAAGCTACTATGGAGCAAGTAGTAGGATGTGCAAAACTTGCAGGAGCCCATGAGTTTATATTATCACTTCCACAAGGATATGATACAGAAGTTGGAGAAAGAGGAGCAGCCTTATCTGGAGGTCAGCGCCAAAGAGTAGCAATAGCTAGAGCTTTAATAACTAATCCATCTATATTAATATTTGATGAAGCAACTTCAGCCCTAGATTATGAATCTGAAAGAATAATACAAAATAATTTAAAATACATATGCAAGAATCGTACAGTTTTTATAATTGCTCATAGACTTTCAACTATAAAAGATTGTGATGGGATATTAGTTCTTGATAAAGGTAATTTAGTAGAAGTAGGTTCTCATGAAAATCTTATAGAGAAGAAAGGCTTATATCATCATCTTTTTAGTCAGCAAGATTCTCATTAAGCTAAAAAGATATTTAACGCAGAAATATGTTTAATAGTAGTAATATTAATAATTTTAGTTTCTAATAATAAATTAAAAAGAATGTTACTGTTGCTTATATAATTATTTTATAAATTTCACTATTAAATTAGTAATATAAAATGATAGTTTAAGAACTAATAGGAATATAGCTAATACTTTGAGTTGTAGTGAAACAATAAATGATATCTAATGTTACAAACTAAAAATGGAGGAATCTACAATATGAGATTATTTAAAAGAAAGAATATTAGAACAGAATTTTTACCTTCAGCTATAGAAATAGTAGAAACCCCAGCATCACCTTTAGGTAAATTTTCTATATGGGCTATTTTTTTAATAGTTTTAGCAGTATTTATATGGTCTTTTAGTAAAGTAAATGAAGTTGCAACAGCAAGAGGAAAAGTTATACCAAGTGGAAATACAAATATAGTTCAGTCACTTAATACTGGAGTTATTAAATCTATAAATGTAAAAGAAGGACAAGATGTTAAAAAGGGGGATACTCTTTTAACTATAGATGATGAAATATTAAAAGGTGAAAAATCAAAAATAGAAAATGAATTAAAAGTTTTAAAAACAAGCAAAGATATTTTACAAGCTTATAAGGAAGGAAAGAATCCAGATATAGATATAAAAAAGTTTAAAGAATCTAAAGCTTTGATACTTGAAAAGTTAGGTTATAGCAAAACTATAGAAAGTATATATTCAATTGATTTAAAAAATACAGATATGGTTATAAATGATTCTAAAGAAGATCTTTCTAAAACTCAAAAGAGATTAAGTGAAGAAAAAGGAAAGCTAGCTAAATTTAAAACAGAACTTCAAAGTTTAGAAAATAATCAAAAGTCTAATGCTAATGAAGATGTTAATAAGGATGATGATAAAAAATTAGAAATAGAGACAAAGAAAAGTGAAATAAAGAATTCGGAAAGTAGAATAGAAAGTATAAAAGAAAGTATAAAAGATAAACAAGACAATCTAAAAATTAAAGAAAACAATAAGGAAAAATATAAATTAAATCATAAACAGGAATTAGAAAAAGAATTAGTTAATGTTCTTAATTCTATAGAGGCTCATAAAAAGGCTATAGAAAAAATGGATAAACAGATAAAAGAGTTAATCATAAAATCACCAGTAGAAGGGAAAATTCAAAAATCTGCAGTAAATACTGTAGGGGGAGTGGTACAAGCAGGCGCACCTATAATTCATATAGTTCCTAAAAATAAAGAATTAATAATAGAGGCTATGATTTTAAATAAAGACATAGGATTTGTATCAGAGAAACAAAAGGTTCAATTGAAATTTGATACCTTTGATTTTCAAAGATATGGAACTATAGAAGGAACAATAACAAAGATAACTCCCGATGCAGTAGAAATAAATAATCAATCTATGTATAAAGCATCTATAAAGTTAAGTCAAAAAGATATAAATATAAATGGTAAAACACTGAAGTTTTCACCGGGAATGACAGTAACTTGTGATATAGATACAGGAGAAAGAAGAATAATAGATTTCTTTATACCGGGAATCAAAGACGTTAAAAATTCTTTTAGATTAAGATAATAGTATAATTTTAAAATAAAAAAATATATTTTCTTATACTTATTTTATGATTATATAAATATAATGAGTTTAATATTGTGGAATAATTGAAAAAATATTTTGTATATAGAGGCTCATCCAAACAATATTCATAATATTAAGAATATTTGTGAAATAATTGAAAGTGAGAAAAATATTTAATTTAGTTTAAAGTATATAGGAATATTTTTAAGGAGGTGGTTATAAAAATAAAATATTTATTTACATCCATAAAGGGGTAATATCAATACTTATTTAAAGGGGGAATAACATGAGTAGAGAAGCATTACTAAATGGATTGCTAGCTGATAATCCTTACTTACCATCAACACCATTTGAGGAAATGTCATATAGTCAATTGAAAGAATTTGAAGCTAATCTTTTAAAGCAAGGAGAAGATTGTGTAGGTGGTGGTGAAGAATATGAAGATGCATTATATCAAGTAGAAGTAGCAATAGAACAAAGAGAAAGTCTTATAAATGACATAATAGGTATAAATGTAGAAGGTGCCAGTATAGAAGATTTGAAAAATATTAAGTCTGAAATTGAACAAAGTACTTCTGAAACGCTTTCTTTAGTAGAAAAAGAGGCAATTGAAATAATTGATAAAGAAATAATTGAAAAATATGAAAATAGAATTCCAATAATTAATTTTTTAGAAAAAGAAAGTATGAGAAAGGCCTTTGAATATGTGTTTTCATACCAAGATTCATCTATTGAAGAAATAGAGCCTTTAGCAGATGAAATATCAAATAAGTTATTTGATTCCTATGGTTTAAGTGAAGAACAAATGGAGAAAATAAGTCTTTTGACAGGGAGAGAGAAGGTTGGATTAGCAGGATTAATTTGGACGTCAGCTACTGCAGTAGCTCAGACATATACTCAAATTACAGGGAATAATTCTGTGAATTTTTCTACATTGTTTAATAAGTTTATTAATAGACCTGTATCCATGCTTGCAATGGGAAACATAATTAACAAAGGAATAAAAGATTTTGAAGACGGTGCTTCGGCAAGTGAAATAGGGGCTTTTATATTTCAAACATCAATGAGTTTATTTAGTGCAACATCTTTTGTTGATTCTTTTATAAGCTTGAAATCTGATAGTTTGCTTAATGGAAATAGTTTTTTAGACACACTAGGAGAAGAATATTTTGGAAAGATTAATATGCTGAAGCCAAAACATAATTATGTTTATTCTTATGATTTAGATCATAATACTTTTGCAACAACAAGAATAGTATCTGATGATATTTCAGATATAATACCTACAATTAAAGTAACATCAAATACTTTAGATGGAATAGAGGGTAGCTATAGAACTTTAGATGGAATTGGAAATGTTAGAGCGCCTAGAATAAGTTCTGATTCATTAGGAGTAAAGACAAATGTGGACTTAGATCCTTCATCAGGTTCAAAAGCTTTAAATGTATTTGGAATTGGGGTGGATTTAGCTTGGATAGGACAAGCTATTACAGATATAGCAGATTCAAAAGGTGACGTTAAAAATAGTCAAATAATGAATTTAGTTGGAGCTATAGTTTGTACTACTGGTGATGTTATAGGACTTGTAGGTGGACCGATGGGGGAACTTGCTGGATCTATAATAAGTGGAGTAGGATCCTTAGTTGCAGCAGCAGGAGGTTTGGCTGATTTAACTTCTGATTCTACTACAGAAGAAAGAACAACAGCAGCAATAGATTTTATAACTTCTACAAGTTATATAATACCTTCTGCAACAGATTTTAATCAATTTGATAAATTTAAAGAACTTGAAGAATCGGCAACAAATGATATAGATAAAACTATTTATGGAGCCTTTAGAAGGATTGCTGAATTAAATGCTACTCCTATTGCAAATTTGTTTAATTTTATTTATGACTATGATATAAAAGAGGAAGCAACAAATAAGCTTATAGAACATTATGGAAGTTTAGATAATATGATGACAACTTATATTCATGATGATAAACAGTTTAGTAATAGATTAGAAGAAGTTTATAATTACTTGAAAAATAGTGCCCATACAACATCTACACAATACTTAACAGCATATCTTACCCCAGAATATATAAGAGAAATATGTGGTAATCATGAAGATTATAATGATATGTATAATGTATTGAATAGAACTAATTTAAAAGTTAAGGGTGAATTTATTAATGGTGGTTATGAGTTAACATCTAAGAATGGAATAACGGTACTTCCACCAGGAGAAAATCTTAGAAATGTAAATGGAAGAGATGTTTTAGAAACTTTATCATTAGGATATGGTGAAGGAAAACAGAATATACAAGATGAAGATGGTAATAGTATTAAAAATCCTAGAGTTATAGATACTATAACTTATGTAAGTTATAGTAAAGATCAATTGCAAAGATTTAGTAATGAGATTAAAGAGCAGCACACTATAACAACATGGCATACTGAATATAATGAGGAAGATGATGTATTTGAAGGGTATGTTTATGATAAAGTAGAGGATCCAAGATATGAAAAATATAAATGTTGGATAGATTTAGTTGATGATATAAGTGGTACAAAAGCAGTCCTTGGATATAGGTGGACTGAAGTTACAGATCCTATGATTCCATATTCAGGTGATACTCAGATGATTAGTGTACCAGATATGAAAGTAATTGAAGGAGTTAAAAATAGAGTTATTACAACCATATCTGATGTTATATTTCCTAATATTCAAACAAAAGCAGGGGACGATGATGTTATCGTTAACGACATAGAAAGGATTTATACAGGAAATGATAGTGTAGTTAAAATAAATGCAGATGGTGGAGAAGGTTTTGATATCTTAGATATATCAAATCTTAAAGAAAATGATGGACAAACATTCTCATTTGAATATTCTGTAGAGGATAATAATTTTAGATTTGTAAGAAGAACTGGAGATGGAAGAGATTATGATTGGAGTTTTTCTAACTTTGAAGAATTAAGAATTGGTAAAGTTCATAATGATATAAGAATAAAAGAAGGGTCTGACATTGAACTTAGTGAAGGGCAAAATCCAGAAGAAATAAGAATTATATCTATAGGTGATATAGGAAAATCAAACAGAATAGATTTTTCTAATGTACATGGAAAATCTCTTTATTTCCAAGGTAATTTAGATGGAAGAAATGAAGTTTATGGTACAGAAAATAACGATACTATAATTGTTCCAAAGGTTGAAGGAAAGATAGGAAATGGATCTTCAGAAATCTTTGGAATGGGCGGAAATGATATGATAATTGGAGGAAGCCTTGTTTCTGAAATAGGATACAATCCTAGTATAGGAGCAATAGATGAAAATGATGTTATGAATGGAGGAAGTATTAATTCAAACATTAATAATCAAATATTATATGATCCTAATAGGACAAAGTTACAAAGAATAGATAATGTAAGAAAGAACATTCTTCATGGAGGAGAGGGAACAGATTATATAAAGGCTAATGGTGATCATAACATACTTTATGGAGATGAAGGTAGGGATTTCCTTCAAGGAAGTGATCAATCTGGTATTCATATATTAAATGGCGGATTAGATAACGATATATTGTATGCAGGAAAAGCTGCTACTGAGTTAAATGGTGATGAAGGCAATGATGTATTAACAGGAAATATTGGAAGAGATATATTAAATGGAGGTACTGGAAATGACTTTTTAACTGGGGGAGGCGGAGCAGATAACTTTGTTTTTTCAAAAGACTTTGGAAGAGATGTAATACAAGATTATGAATCTATAGATAAACTTATTTTTGACGAAACTAGTGGTGTTTCAAACATAGAAGATATACAATTTATAGTTAATGAAAATCAAGAATATTTAGCATTATTACATGATAGTAATTGTGTGAAAATAAATAATTGGACTGATGATACTAAGTTAAATATTGTAATTGGCGGTACTAATATAAATGCTGATTTAATAGAAAACTTAATTAAAAGTGCTATGAGCTTTGATGAGTATGGAAATACATTTTTAGAAAGCCAAAAAGAAGATGCAAATGTTGGGAGTAGTAGTGGTTCATCTGAAACATCAACTGCACCAGCACCTCAAACTACAACAACATCTCAAACTACAACAACATCTGGGTATTCTACAGAAACTAGACATACACCAGTTTATAGTAGTAGTTCTTCATATGGATATGATCCTTTATATTCCTATGACCCATACGGTGCATACTCTGGATCAAGTGCCTATGATCCAAATGCAGGAATGATGAGAATTTAAAAATATTAAAGTTAATTTTAAACACTAGATAAATTAAGGGGGACAAAAGATTATGGTAGAAGATTTTGAAGGATATCAAGATTTTATAGCAAGTGAACCAGTAGGAGATGGAAGTTCTGAAACAAGTTCTAATTCACAAAATAGTTTAGATCCAGAAAATATCTCAGAACAGCAAAAAGAAATAAGAAGAGATATAATTAAGTTTTTAGAAAGCGTAGAGACTGGACAAGAAGGAGGACAAGTAGAATCAGAAGATATGTTTTCAGCATTGCAACAGTTTAGAGGAAAAGTTCACAGTAGTTTAGAGAAAGAATGGATAAATAAAATTCAAGATTATATTAGTTCAGAAGATATACAAGTAACTGAAGAGCAGGAAGAATTAGCTAATGAAATAGCAACTAAATTGTTTGAAGGTTTTGATTTAACGGAAGAACAAAGAGAGTATTTGAATAATTTAACAGGAAGAGAAATGGTAGGACTTGGTGGACTGATTTGGTCAGGGATTTATGGTGGTATAGAAGCTCAAGGACAAATCACAAATATCAACCCTTCAATAAAAGCAAAAGATTTATTTACTAAATTTTATAAAGATCCAGTATCAATGCTTGCAATGGGTAATATAATTTATAAGGCGATACAAGATTTTGAAGATGGTGTAGACGCAAGTGAAGTACTTGCTCTTGTAAGTCAAGGTTCAGTAAGTTTATATAGTGGTGTACAGTTTGTTGATAGTTTCATACAAGCTAAAAAAGGTTCTACGGATATAAAGTCTTTTTTTACAGCTTTAAAAGAAAATTATTGGAATTCAAATATTTCAAAAACTTATAGTTATAGTGTTAACTTAGATACTATGGTTGTTTCTGATGCTATAGAAGGAACTATGGATGTTTTAGATAATAAGATTCAATTAGGAGGATTAAATGGAAACTATAAATCCTTAAAATCAGGAGGAGTAGTTAATAATATACCAGACAAGCCACAAGTTAATATACCAGATCTTCCAGATGCACCAAAGCCAAAAACGTCTAACTTTAAAGCACGAGCTATGGGCGCATTTGCAGTAGCAACAGATTTAGCATGGACAGCTTCAGCATTAGAAGATGTTATAACAGCAGGAGCTGATGTTAAGCCTAGTCAAATAATGAATTTAGTTGGAGCAATTATTACAACAGCAGGAGATTGTATAGCTATGGCAGGACCTGTTGGACAAATAGTTGGAACAATTGTAAGTGGTGTAGGGTCATTAGTTGCTGCCGCAGGAGGATTGGCAGATTTAAGTTCTGATTCAAGTCCAGCAGAAGTTGGGAGAGCAGTTGGTAACTTTTTCTTATCACTATGCCCATTAGCTCCATCTATTGAATCTATAGAAAAGGCAGAAGATATGAGAAAGCTTAGGGATGGTGCAGATAATGACATAGATAGAATTATATATAGTGCATTATATAAGATAGCTGCTTTAGATGCCACCCCATTAATAAATTTAATGCATTTTGTATATGATGGAGAAATAAGAGAAGATGCTAGAGATGATCTTATGGATCAATATGGCAATTTCGATAACATGATGGAAAGATATATAATTAGTGATTCGGAATTCCAAAATAATATAAATAATGCACATGATTTCTTAAAGAATAACGCTCATACTATTCATACTCAATATTTAACAGCTTATCTTACTCCAGGGCAAATAGCAGAGATATTTGAAAATCAAATATATTATAAAAATGGGTATGATATAAGGAGTATACAAGACAATCTAAAAGTAAGAGGAGAATTTATTAATGGTGGATATAAATTAGAAGAAAAAGCAGGCGTAAGTGTTCTACCAGCAGGAGCTAATTTGAAAAATATAGATGGAAGAGAAGTGTTAGATACTGTTTCTTTAGGCTATGGAAAAGGAAATAAAACTATAACAGACCAAGATGGAAATATAGTAGAAAATCCTAGAGTTATAGATACAGCTACTCAGTTATCTTATAGTTATAATCAATTAGAAATGTTTAGCGAAGAATTTAAAAGACTACATAGTGTAGAAGAAGAATATACTGTGTGGGTTAAGAAGGATGGGCCAGGATATCCAGTTGCAACACAAAGAACAGTTCCTGAAACTAAAACTAGATTAGTAACAGATCCTAAATATAAAAGATTTAAATGTTGGATAGATTTAGTTGATGATATAAGTGGTATAAAGGAAGTGGTTGGAGATAAATGGATTGAAGTTGAAATTCCAGATCCTATGATTCCATATGCAAATATTACTCAGAAAATAAGAATTCCAGAGATGAGAAGAGTTGAAGCAATTAACAATAGAGTTATTACAACTATATCTGATATTATATTCCCTAATATTGATACAAAAGCTGGAGACGATGATGTTATTTTAACTAATATAGAAAGAGTTTATAGTGATGGAAGCGATAGTGTAGTTAGAGTTAAAGCAGATGGCGGATCAGGATTTGATATTTTAGATATGTCTCAGTTAAAAGAATATGATGGTCAGAATTTTGACTTTAAATATTCTGTACAAGATAATAATTTTTCTTTTATTAGAGATGTTCAAGAAGGAAGAGCTTATGATTTGAGTTTTTCAAATTTTGAAGAAATAAGACTTGGTAATATTCACAATAAAATTAATATAAAAGAAAACTCAGATGTTAATTCTAGTAATCCACAAGAAATTAGAATATTGGCAGGAAATTCTAGATCTAATGAAATGGATTTCTCAAATATAAAAGGAAAATCTTTATATTTTCAAGGAACTTTAGAAGGAAGTAATAATATAAAAGGTACAGCTAATGATGATGTTTTAACTATTCCAACACTTGAAGGTAAAAGTAAAGGTGGATTTTCAGAAATTTATGGAATGGACGGAAACGACATGATAATTGGTGGAGATTTTCAATCTTCAAAAGGTAATAAACTTTATGGAGGAAAAGGAACGGACTATATAAAAGGTTCTGGCAAAAACAATTGGCTCTATGGTGGAGAGGGCTCAGATTTTCTTCAAGGTAGTGATGAGGATGGAACTAATATATTAAATGGTGGAATTGGTGATGATATAATTTTATCAGGAAAATTTGGTGCTACATTAAATGGAGATGAAGGAAATGATACTCTAATAGGTAATGTTGGTAAAGATATATTAAATGGTGGTACTGGAAATGATCTTTTAACTGGTGGAGATGGGGAAGATACTTTTATTTTCTCTAAGGATTTTGGAAGAGATGTAATAAAAGATTATCAGTCCATAGACAAGTTGATTTTTGATGATAGTAGTGAAGTTTCAAGTATAGAGGATATAGAATTTATCATTAATGAAGATGAAAGTTATTTGGCATTGGTACAGGATAATAATTGTATAAAAATAAACAATTGGAATAATGATATTAATTTAAACATTAGTATTGGAAGTAGTTCAGTAGATACTAACGTGATTGATACATTAGTTCAAAATGCTACGACTTTTGATAGATACAGAGATTCTATATTAGAAGAACATATTGATTTAACTACTACGGGAAATAATAATCCAGTACAAACACAACAACCAACTATATCTGAACCAGTAGTAACTACACCTACGACAACAACTACTACACCTAAATCTACAACATCAACTTCTTCATATTCTACACCATCTTATACAAGTCCATCATATTCAACTCAAAATCAATATACTCCAATTTTTAGTGGCTATGGATATGGTGATAGTTATATGTCAGGTGATCCGTATTCTGGATTCCAAAGAATATAATATTAGTAAATAAAAAATAAAATATAATAAAAAAGTTTTAATGTAAACATGAATATAAATTTTAAAATTACCATATTATTTAGATTATGAAGAACATTATTAAATGTTATATAGATTTTAATTTGAAATATAGTTGTAAAATTTAAACAAAATAGATTTTAAATTTTGACTACCTATAAATGTAATTTATAGGTAGTCTTTTGTTTTGAAAAGTTTAAATATAGAAAGAAGAATAATTTATATATTCAAAAGAATATGAACTTTTTTTGAACGATATCTTAATATCATCATGATTATAGTGGGGATTTTTAAAAAAATTGGTGTGTATACATTGGTAAAAGTTATGTATATTGGTTATATTGTACAAAAAATTATTTACAAAATAGTAACTTAAATTATTAATAAATTATGTTAAAATTGTTAATATAAAATATATTTTTACATAAATGATGGAAATTTATATTTTTATTTCATAAATTATAATATTTAAATATAAATAGAATATATAACTTTTAATGTTAATTATTAAATATAACTAATTTATAATCTATTATATATAAAAATTATATTTTGCTATGGAACATACATTGATAATCAAAATATTATAAAATAATAACTAATATAGTAACAAAGGAGGAGCTAATGGAGAAGAACATAAGAGAATCACTAACTAATTTTATTTTTATAGCTAGAATTAATCATGTACCTTTAACAGAAGATCAACTAGATCATGATTTTGCTCTTGAAGGTAAAGATGTAGGAGAAAAAGATATTCTCTTAATTTCTAAAAAAGTAGGACTAAAAGCAAAAGCTGTAGAGTTTCAGTATGATGAGTTAAAAGATATTTCTTCAGCCTGTCTTATAGAAACTAAGGACAAAAAATATACTATAGTAACTGCTGTAAATGAAGAAAAGGTACTTTATTTTGATTTAGAGCATCAAAAAATTTCAGAAATTTCAAAAGAAAACTTTTTAAGTATGTGGAGTGGGAAAATAATACTTATAAAGAATA
>NZ_BAAACG010000008.1:0-757962 GCF_039521385.1 Clostridium oceanicum
CTACTATCATAGCTCTATTTAAAGAACCTTCTGTTAAATCTTTCATAGCAAATCCTAGGTAAGGTACGCCTGATGGAATATGTCCTTGTGTTGGAGCCCAACCTGGCATTCCATGATCTTTTATAAAGTCATTTAATGCTTTTCTTTCTATGTGTTTTCTCTTAACTCCTAATGCACCTATCATTTTATAATTAGCCTTTGGCACATCTCCAGCTCCTGCTGGTTTTGTTATATCTGGATTTTGCATTTCTGCTGAATATCTATCGATATCAGTTATTTTAAGTCCAGCTTTTTCTATAGGATCTGTTACTAAAGATCCTATTACAGCTTGCGGCGATGCTCCAGTTCCAACAGTGTGTCTACCAACTAAATCTGTTCTAAGGATTGGGTTTATTCCATCATTTTTGCTTATTAATACAGCAAATCCACCTAAACAATCTTCAAGAATAGGCATATCTTTTTTAACATGATCTTTACCATTCATTCCAAGTTTTGCGCTAGCTCCACCACCTACAATAACTACGTTATCGTAAACTCCTGATTTAACTAAAGCTGAAGCTGCAATTAATGAATGTGTAGGTCCTGCACAGAATCCTCTCATATCAGCACCTGTAGCATTATTGCATCCTGCTACTTCTGCTAAAGATTTAGCAAAGTTTCCGCCACCTCTTTGGTTCATATCTCCACAAGCTTCTTCTGAACATTCTATAACATAATCTATAGTATTGGCATCTAAGTTATTTTTATAAATAAGGTTCAAAAGAGCTAATACTCCTGAAGCTTTTACTACTAAGTTTTCAAGCATAGTATGAGCTGTTAAATTAGTATCTACATCATGGGCTCTTTTAACACAACCTACTAAATTCCCATCATCATATAAAGCTTCTGAACATTCTTCATCTACAGATTTTCTTATATCTTCAATATCTATTCCTTCACCAATTTTTGAAACCATCTCTTCTGTTATTAATGGGTGTTTTGCTAATTTTTCTTTTACTTTTTCTGCAAAAGCTTTTTCTAATTTTACTAAATCAAAAACATCACAGATTTCCATTAAACCTAGAAATTCATCTTGTGGCATTATTTCGCCAAATTTTCCGTATCTATCAGCAATTTCCATTGGCTTATCAAACCAAGGCATCTTTATATCTTTCAAATCATTCGGAGTTTTGTTTCCTATGTAAACTTGATTAGGCATATATTTTACAACCTCATCAAATTTTCTTAGATGATTAGGTAACTCTTTTAAATAGTCTGAATCTGGGTTTACTACCTTTTCTGTTGTTTGAGTAGTACCATTGTGAAGTACCATATCTGGAGTATGAACTAAAATATAGCCTGCTCCCTTTACTACTGGATAATCCATTTTTATCCCTCCGATTTTAATTTATAATTTGTATACAAACACAAACATCATAGAAAATAGACATAAATCTTATAATTATTTATTAAAATAAATTATAAAATATAAATTTCTAAAATTAACAAAGTTTAATTAAACAGTATTACTTTTATTTAGTTAATAATTTAAATAGCTTTTATTAGATTTACTATATTGAAATTTGAAAATATATAGATACATGAATGAGCAATACAAAACTTATTACTCATCCATGCAATGTATCATATTTTTAAGATATATATATGATATATTTTTTATTTGACTGAAAAATTTTAATATAAATTGTGATTAGCTTATTTATTATTTTATGCAAATGAAACTAGTCATTAAATTTACAAAATTCATCTCTTATATCTGTCATTTCTTCTATAATTTCATCAACATCTAAAACCATTTCCATCATGCCTATTTGCTCATCGTATACTTCTTCATCTACTTCTTCTTTAAATTCTGGTTCTACTGCATGATAAGCTCTTAATCCTAAAGCTACATTTGATAAAGGTCCAGCAAATGTTGGATCTCCATTTGTAACAGTTTCAGCTGCAAGTCCTGCAGCTTCTCCTTCTGCAGCACCTAAAAGTACTACTATATTTTCTGCTCCATATTTTTCAGTTAATGTTTTTACTCTTTTTTGATTTTCCAAATCCATTGCACCAGCGGCTGTTCACACAAAGCACTCAGTTGATGAAAATACTACTTCTGCTGCAGTTTTTTCTAAACATTTCTCCATAGCAGGTCCTGGTATACCGTCTCTATCTCCAATGATTATTACTTTTCTTCCTTCTCCAAATAAACTCATGTTTATTTCCTCCTTGATTTATTATAATTAATTCATTATTAAATACACTTAAACAAATCTCTATCTTTTATAATTAGCCAATGTTTTCAGTTATCATTTTTTCAATGTTTTCTTTTGTAGCTTCTTCTTTAACTACTTCTGCTACTTTTTCACCATCTTTATATAAAACTATAGCTGGAAGACCTAAAACTCTTTGAGATATAGCAAGTCTTCTTGCTTTTGTAGTGTTTAATTTACAAAATTTAACTTTTCCTTCATATTTTTGTGAAAGTTCTTCTACATCTGGCATTAATGCCTTACATGGAACACAACCATCTCCAAAATAATCAACTAATATAAAACCTTCTGCTCCTAATACTTCATCTTTAAAAGTTTTTTTGTCTAATACTAACATTTTTATTTCCCCTCTCTAAATCCTTTTATATTGTATATATTAAAATTTATTTTGAATATACTTTTCTGCACAAACAGCCGCTATTGCCCCATCTCCTGCTGCTGTAACTACCTGTCTTAAAGGTTTATCTCTTATATCTCCAGCTGCAAATACACCTTCAATATTAGTTTCCATTTTATCATTAGTTAAAATGTATCCTTTTTCGTTCATTTCAATTTTACCTTTAAATAGGTTATTTATTGGAACATTGCCTATGAATACAAATATTCCAAAAGTTCCATCTTCTTCATCAGCAAAATATTCATGAGTTTCTCCAGTTTTTCTATTTTTAAATACTGCAGACTCTACTATTCCATCACCTTTTATTTCTGTTATAACTGAATCCCACATAAAGTCCATCTTAGGGTTTTTAAAAGCTTTTTCTTGAATAGATTTTGCTGCTCTAAGTTCATCTCTTCTATGAACTATAGTTACTTTTCTTGCAAATTTAGTAAGATATAAAGCTTCCTCTACTGCAGCATCTCCTCCACCTATAACAAATACTTCAAGATCTTCGAAAAAGTCTGCATCACAAGTAGCACAATAAGATACACCTTTTCCTGTTAATTCTTTTTCTCCAGGACAACCTATATATCTTGGAGATGCTCCTGTTGCTATAATTACAGTCTTAGCTTTATATTCTCCTTTTTCTCCTTTTAAAACTTTTATATCCCCTTCAAGTTCTACTTCTTTTATAATATCTTTTTTTCTTTCAGCGCCAAACTCTTCAACTTGTTCTTCCATTCTAGCAATTAAAGTTTCTCCTGTTGCTTCTCTTACTGATCCTGGATAATTTGCAACTTCGTCGGTAATAACGATTTGTCCGCCTGCTTTTCCTTTTTCAAGCATTAGTGTTTTTAATTTTGCTCTTGATGCATATAATGCAGCTGAAAGGCCTCCTGGTCCTGCTCCTATTATTACAACATCATAAACATTATCCATTGTTCTTCCCCCTATTTACTCTAAATTTAACTTCTACAAAAGTTTATTCAAAAACTTTTTGATCATCTACTTCTGTTTCTAATGCTTTAAGAGCTTTTGAAACAAGATGATATCTTAATTCATACTCTCTATCCTTTTCTAATTCTGGATTTCCTAGTGGATGAGGTATTGCTACAGTTGGTACTATTCTATTAGCTCCTACTGTAAGAGATATTGGAACTACAGTACACATATGAACAACTGGTAATCCTCCACGTTCTATTTCTTTTACAAGTGTTGCTCCGCAACGAGTACAAGTTCCTCATGTAGAAGTTAGTATAACTGCATCTACACCGTCTTCTTTTAATTCTTTTACAATCTCTTGACCAAATTTTTTAGAAGAAGCTACTGCTGTACCATTTCCAACTGTTGTATAGAAATATCTATGAAGAGATGCTATTTTACCTTCTTTTTCCATATCTCTCAATACATCTACTGGAAGAACTCTATCTGAATCTTCATTTGCACAAGTAGGATCATAACCACCATGAGCAGTTTCATATCCATCTGAAGTTAAATCTAAAACTCCTTCTATATCATATTTACCATATTTTGATGCACTAGAAGATTCTATATGATCTGGGTTATCTTTAGGAACTATACCACCTGAAGTTACTAAAGCAATTTTACATTTTGATATATCTTTTACAGCAGGATTAGGTTCCACTCTATCAAAGTTAGGCATTTTAAATTCTGTTACAAATTCTTCACCTTTTAATTTCTTAACAAGTAAATTAACTGCTCTTTCTGATCCTCTAACATCACTAAAGTAATTTTTTCTTATTCCTTTTTCAATGTAGCCTTCTTCATCTGGCAATCCTATTTCTTCACCTTTTGCAATTTTTAGAGATAATTTTGCTAATGCTGGTAAAGCTTTTCTCATTCCTACTGCACTTTTCTTAGTTCTAACTATATATAAGTCTTTTTTATATAAATCTACTCCTGGGTTTTCATCATACATAGCTGTTACTGCTTTTATATTTAACTTATCTTCTACTTCTTTTGAAATTGTTGCAGCAGCAACTCCATATCTTCCTGCATTAAATGCTGGTCCTGCAATAAATAAATCTGGGTTATATTTTTTTACCATTTCTAAAATTTCTTCTTTTGCTTCATCTATATTTTCATTAAAATATGAATCACCACAAATAACTGTAGCTACTATTTCCGCTTCTCCTTTAAATAAAGAGTTAAGTTTTTCTCCTGGGCCTACTGCTTCTTCTCTTACTTCTGGTTTATAATCTGCCTTTTCTTCTCCACCAATACCAGCATAAAATTGATTTATATAATGAACAACCTTTATCATTGATATTCCCCCTTAAACAAATATAAGCATTAATTAAATTAATAACCTTTAGCACTTAAATAGTTAAATCCTACTTCATTTGTTGCACCTGTAATAACTTGTATTTCTGCTTCTATTGAACCATCTTCTCTTAAACTTCCTACATGTCCACCTGCAATCACATCAGCAGTTTTAGGATATCCAATAACTTTTTCCATTGGAGGTAAAACTACTACTTCATTTGCATTACCTGCTGTAACTACTGCATCTCCTTTAGTTGTTGAATCTGCTAATGATTGAGAAGCTCCGTTTTGTCCAGCATACTCATCAGTTAAAAGCACTGTTTTTATACCTTTTGCACTTATCTTATTACAATTCATAACAAGATCTGCATCAGGATTTCCAAAACCTTCTTCTGAAATTATTACTGCATCTGCTCCTAAGTATTCTACTAACTTAGCAGTATAGCTTGATGATCTTTCTTTGTCAGCTAAAAATACAGTTTCGTTTGTTATTACACAACCTAAGAAATTATATTCAACTCCATGTTTCTTATATAAATCTTCAATTATAGGATGATTCATATGAACATAAGTTGGGTTCTTATCACAAGCTGAAACACAGTTACCACTAACTACAGCGCCATCAAACACTTCTGTTGGATATAAAAATGTTGGAATTATTTTTTTAGCATCTGCACCATAAACATATGTGTCATGTAATAAACCTTGACTTTGAAGCATGTATACGTATACCACTTTAGGTAAATCTGGATATTTTTCTACCTGCTTTAATAAAGGTAAGGTTTCAAATTCTTTAACTTCGTCTGGTTTAATATTTTTTCCCAAATTACCTAAATATGTTGCTGCTTTAAATCCTATCATTCTAACTATCTCTTCATGCTCATGCTTATCTGTTCCTTCTTTTGGTTCACATATTATTACTAAATTATTAGTTTTTGAAAAAGGTGTATATTTGGCACCCTCGCCACTCATATCAATTATTCCTTCTTGGAATCCAACTATTCTACCAGTTGTAACTACAGCAGCACCTTTTAAAACGTTAGTTTTTCCACTACCAACAGTATCAACTTTGCTTATAAATCCTGGGAAAATCCCGCCTTTACCTTCTACTTTAACTCTAGGCTCTATTACATCTTTTACTGGAATTATTCTTGTTTTATCACCTGGTTTTACTATTTCAAAATTAATACTTTCTATTCTTTCATCATTTCCTGCTGCTTCTAATAGTTCTTCTTTGCAAACATATAAAACACCATTTTCAACTTTACTCTCATTTGCAAACTTAATATCTTTTATAAATATATTACCAATTTCTAAATGCATTAAGACCTACCCCCTATTAATTTATTACAAATACATATACTATTATTTACTCTCATAAACAATATGACCTAAAATTTTAATATGCTTACCCTATAACTTAAACTCTCCTCCTTTACTTTAATACTTTTAACTCTATTTTGAATATTAATTAAGTGCTTGTTGTATAACATCATAGTCAATCAATTGAAAATCTTCTAATATTGACTGACTCCATTTTGGTGTATTACAGCATTTTTGGAATTTTTCTAAAGAATGCATTGACTCTTCTATATAGTTTAAAGATTCCATATCTATATTTCCTTCTGATTTCTTAGAAATAATAACTGTTCTATACGGAGTTTCATTTGGTTTTACACTACTCATTAAAGGATGTGTTAAAAGCTTATGCCCTTTATGTACATAATCTCTAACTGATTCAAAAACTTTTTTTACATCTCCTTCAATAAATACCACATCATATTTTTTGTTAAATTGTTGACAGCTTAAAACGTTATTAGTAATTATTGTTATTTGTTTTATCATATCCTCACCTTCTAAAACTTCGTTTTAATATTTTGAATATTTCACTTAAACAAAAAAACAGAGATAAAAGCCCTAAACTTTTATCTCTGTCCTGTAACCTGAGAGTTTTACTCCTTCGGTGCATTACGCTTCCCAGAGTTTTGTCCATTTTCGGTCCTTTTGCCTGAGATATTCATGTTATTTTTAGGTATAACATTTAATTCCTTCGGCTATCCCGTTTTGAGATACCACACAAATTTATTAATTTAATTTTGTATGGCTAAGCATAGCTTAATCTCCCGAAAACTTCATCCATAACTTTATTAATTTTTTAACTATCTTCAACTATATTATATACCCTTTTTACATAAAATTGTATATTATTTCATAAAAAATTGAATTTCTTTTTCTTATATACAGTATAACTATTTTTAATAAACCTTTCAATGAATTAATTTTGAATATTCTGTTAAGTATAATAATTATATTTAATAATATATTATATATATTAAATTATTATGAATATATTACTTATACTGGTTAAATATCCTTAAACATTTTTCGACAAAGTTTGTGTATACCTATTATTTTTGGTATAATACATTATATATTTTACAATTAAAAATCTATAATTCAAACTATTATATGGTAATTTTATTCGTATAGTTATAATATAACTCAACTACCATTGAGTTGATACATTAAACTATTAAGCTAGGAGGGTATATTATATGAAGCTACCTAAAATAGCTTCCTTAGAATTCAAGAAAAATTCTTACTTAAAAAATGAAGCTTTAAAAAAAACTAAGAAAACACAAAAAATAGAATTGAAAGATAAGATTGAAATATCTTCTAAAGGAAAACAACTTAATTCTTATATATTTAATAAAGAAGAAGATACCAATATTAATGATAAAAAAATAAGTTCCATAGAAAATCAAATTAAAAATGGAACTTATAAGATTGATTCAAAATTAATTGCTAAAAAAATGTTAAAATCTATGAAAAAAAAATATTAAATTACATCAATCTTTTATGTATACAATTAATAAAACAAAAATCACTATGAGTTCTACATTTTCATAGTGATTTTCTATATTTTACTAATATATATTTAACTTATCTCTCTATTAATCTATTCTCAATCTATACATCTAAAACATCTATTTGTCCCATTTCTAATATTATTTTGTCTATACAACTTACCGGTATATCTTCTATATCATCTAGTAACTCTTCTATATCATTGTATACTTTATATTCAGTTGTTTCTTCTAGTATATCAATCTCATCATAATTTATTATCTTAAAGTCGTTATCCCACCCATACTTCAAATGAAATTTTTTTACATAGACTAATAAATTATTTTTATTAGTTCTATAAAATATATATTGATGAGCTTTCCTATGGTTTTTCTTAAATTTTTTAGTAGACTTTGTGTTAACTGCAACTTTATCCATTAAAAATTCTGTAGAAGATATTTTTTTACCTCTGAATTTTATTTTTTTAAACTCACTTGCAGGTCCTTTTTTTATTATTAAAATGATTTCCTCACTTTTCCTATCAATCATATATTTTTCTAAAGCTTCAAATACTAAATTAGATATAGGTATAGAATGCTTTTTGCAGTAATTTTCTACGTCATTAAAAAATGGTGCTTGATTTTCTTTAATATATATTTCCCTTTTAAAAGGCACTTTCACACATATCACCTCATATATAAATTGCTTTATTATATTTATAGTTTTTTTTTAAGATTATATGCTAAAAGTCTTATGTAATACTATACTATCTGTTACTAAATTAACTATAACTACAGCAATTACATTAACTAATACAAAACTCATTGAAATAAATAATTAGAAGATTTTCTTTACTTTTTATGTTAATATATCTTTATAAAATCATAATTAATTTAGTTATATAAAAATACCAGAAATTTTTCTAAATTTATAAAACATTTAATTTCCTATATGCATTGAATATACTAATTTTTCAAATAATAAGTTTAATAAACCCTTATAGCTAAATTAATAATTGAATATTGATTTTATTATCATAAAAATCTAACTAAAATTAGCTTCACTATAATAAAAATACAAAGGAATATTTAGAGGTGTTTAAATGAATAATGATTTTAAATTTGAAATATCAGATACAGCTTATATAAATTTATCAAATCTTTTAAATGACCATAAAGATGAGTACTCTTGTATAAGATTCAATAATAGTAAAAGCTGTTGCAATAATGTAAAAATAGATATAATGCTAGATGAAATAAAAGAAGGGGATGTACAAACTAAATTTAAAGATTTAACCTTAGTTTATAATAAGTCTTTAGAAAAGTTTGTAAAACAAATAGAAATAATTTATAAAAACTCATCTTTTATGATGAAAGTAACTCCTGTCTATCCTAAAAAGCAATGCAATAAAAAAAATACCACTGATTCTTGTTCTAGCTGCTCTGGTTGTTCTAAACTATAAATTGTAAAAGGAAGATTAATCTTATCTAATCTTCCTTTTACAATTTAAAATAAACTAAAATACTTATTTAGTACTTTACTGCTTTAATTTATTTTCTGCCTCACAAAATATATCATATGTAATTTTATCGCGGTTACACATAAATATCTTCTCTATACTTGTATCCCTATTTTTTAAAAATTCTAAACTAGTTTCTAACAAAATCCTTGCACATTCCTTTTTAGGAAATTTAAAAATCCCAGAACTTACAGCTGGAATAGATATAGACTTTAAATTATATAAATCCCCTAATATCAAAACACTATTTATAGCTTTTCGTAGTTTTTCACTTTCATTTCCTTCACCCATTCTAGGCCCTACTACATGAATTACAAATTTACAAGGTAACTTATATCCATCTGTTATTATAGCCTTACCCGTTGGTATATAGCCTGTTTTTTCTATAATAGAATTACTATCTAACTGTATTTTTTCTCCACCAGCTTTTACTATAGCATAAGCAGCACCTCCACCATGCTCCATACTAGAATTAGCAGGATTTACTATAGCATCTGTATTTTCTTTTGTTATATCTCCTCGTTTCACAATTATTTTTCTTCCTTTTTCCTCTATCATAAATATCCTCCCTATTACATTTTACACATACTATTATTTATATATAATTCTTAACTGTTTATAAATAAGTATGGTCTTATTAGCTACCGTTATGTCTGTAATTTTCAACAAAAGATATAAAAGCATATAGATCAGATAGTTAGCTATCTTTTTCATGTAAAACATCATCTATAACTAAAACTGAAGCTAATACTAAGCTTTGACTTTCCCCATCCTTTATATCAATTTCATAGCAATCCCTAATAGAAATCAATTTTTTCCTTATAGTTGCTATCTTAATTCCTTCTTTTTCTATATAAAAATCCTTATCTAATATATTACCTTTAACCTCATACTTTCCTATAAGGCTGTCTATAACAAAACTAGATTTTAAAAGAGTTATATTCTTTGTTATAGTAGCTACCTCATTACCATTTATATATATATAATATTTAGGTATAACTTTAACCATTTTCTCTTTTATGTAAACTATCTCTCTATCATTTCTATCATACAATTTAATTTTTCGCCTTAATGACATAAGTTTTCTTTTTACTGAATATACTTTTTTTCTATTTTCATCTTCTATAATATATTTTTTATAAATAAAAAACAGTTTTTGTTTTATAAAAAATTTCAATTTAACACTTCCTTATATAAAATATATAATATAAATACTATTTTATAAAGCTTCTCTAGGAAAGCTATATATTTAACTTACCAACAATATTTTAGCATATTTTGTAAATATACTAAATATCATTACTTCACTAGTTTAATCAAAAACTTATAACTAAAATTAATAATAACAATAAATGCATAATATTATATTAAAAAATCTACTCTTACTAATATACCTTTATTATAATAAAAGCTATTAATTTAGAATTTATAAATTCTAAATTAATAGCTTTTCTATGAAAATTAGTATATAGATATTTAAAAAGACTTAATCTCTAATTTTCCATTATATATATATGCTATACCACCACTATATACTGATGTAAGTTTACCCTTATATGCATATTCTTTTCCATTAATAACATTTCTCAAAACTTTTTTATCTTTATAATTAGCAAAAACCTTTCCGTTATTCAAAACATATATAGAATCTTTAGGTACAGGTATTTGTAAATCTAATTCTTTTCTAGTAGTATTACTTTCTCCTGCATTCCAATAAGTTATTCTGTCTATATTTTTTTCATTATCTAATGAAACTCTACCAGTATAAACAATATCTCCTTCATCTACTCCTAAAAGAGAATAATTTCTACCTTCTTCTATAGAAATACCCTGATCTTGTTTACTCTCTATATGAATTTTATGATTTATATTATCTTCATAAATCAACCTATCTTCACTATTCATTATACCTATTTTTTCTATATCACTACCTACATCATATTTTTTTTCTAATTCAGCCATAGTATTTATTCTATATACTATGCTTCTATTATAACCATTTTCAATTCTTACATACATAGTATTTGTACTAGTAGACAATGCTATGTCCTTAATATTATAACCGCTTGATTGAAGGTTTATAATAGTCTTTTTATTATTGTTATCTGCTAATTGAGTTTTTTCCCCTCTTTCACTATCATAAGAATAAAATCTTAAATAAGGTGAATTTTGCCCTTGTACTTTTTCTGCTATAATAAATATATTTCTGTCTGGAAGCCATACAGAATAATTTATTTCTCCATCGTTAATATCTATTGTTTTATTTTTTTTACTATTAGTTTCAACTATACTAAGCTGGCCATCTTCAATATAAGAAAAATATTCTCCATTATAAGATACTCCTATGTTGTCTGCTGAAGCTGGTATATCTAATTTTACATCCTTTTTTATATTATTATCTTTTTCTTCTACTTTATTTATATTTAAATTTTTTTCTGTACCTAAATAAAAATTTTCAACATAAAACAGTATAGAAAATGATATAATCACCGGTATAATAGTCCATGATATTAATCTTTTTATAAACTTCATAAGTTTTCTCCTTTAAGGTTCTACGTATAATACTGTAGCTACTGTTCTTTCTCCATCCCAGTTTGCAGGTCTATTTATAACCTTGCCTTTATAATACATAGTAGAAGAGGATCCTCCATCTAAATTTCCTGCATTAACTACCCCTCTTTTAAGTAGAATATTTTCTACATCTTCTGTTGTAGCTCCTGGTTTCATATCTCTTCTTCCATCTATAACTAGAAAAACTACAGTACCATCTTTTTTCTGTCCTACTGCTGTTCTTGGATTTAGTCCATCATTATAAGGAATAGGCTGTCCATTAATTATTAATGTATTTCTAAATGATAAAGCTTCAGTAACACCCATATTTAAAAGCTCTTCTACAGTATGGTTTCCTACTATTAAAAGTCCTTCTTTAGTAAAAGCTGTAACATTAGCTTTTTCTCCTTTTTTAAAATTATTATGAATAATTTTCCCTTTAGAAAGAACTAAGCCTTCTGGATTAGCTCCAGTACCTGTCCAAAGCTTTCCTTTTGAAGATGCATCAGTAAATCCTCCCCCATTTATAGCAGCTATAGCCCCATTTTCCTCTGCTATTTTACTAGTTCTTTGTCCCATTTTACCCATATATTTTGTATAACCTGTTTTTATTTTTTTAGGATTTTTTATTTCTAATATATATCCATCAAATTTAGAAGTACTTATATCATACCTCTCTATAGAATTACCATAATTTTTATTTATTTTTATATCACCAGTATTTTCAGCTATAGTTGGTGTAGATTTATCTTTGTTTAATATTTCATTTATTTTATCTTTAGATAAAAACAAAGTAGCTATATATTGATGCTTATAAGTTGCCATAGCCGTTCCTACTAAAGTACTTCTAACTTCTTTAAAAGGTCCATAATAAGTTAATAACACTCCAGATATTATGAGAGCTAAAAATTCATAAATTATAAAACCAATTAGCCTTTTTACGAATTTTTTTCTTTTTCTTTTTTTCTTCATCAATTTTCTTTTTTTAGAATATTTATTACTTATCTTTACATTCATATTAGTATTTCTACTTATACTTCTGTTAGAATTTCTTTTTTTAACCATAATTACCTCTCTCTAATATAACAATAATATGCCCATTTTAACAAATATAATTATAAATAAAATATTTAAACTTTTTGTTACAATTGAGTTACAAATTTTATAACAATCCTTTATATTCAATTATTGTATTTAATATCTTTAAATATATATAAACTTACAAATAAGTATACTACTTCTTATTATATTAAAAATATTTTTTGAAAATACTAATATAAAGGAGTGATATTAAATGAGTAAAAATAAATTTAAAAACAGACCTAAAGAACAAAATGTTACTGCAGCTTGGGCTGATATTGAAAAAACCCTTCCACATTCTAAAGTTCCAGTTCCTAGCGAAAATGCAGTAATAGATGCTAAAGATTGGGTAGACTCAAATGAAAAATAAATAAAATAATTAAGGAGATATCTTTATATATTATAATATTTTATCATAATATACGTAAAAATATCTCCTTATATTATAAACTATTGTTTAAATTTATGAAAACATACTAACATGTTTCATTTGATAATTTTTTATAAGTTTCATATCTTTCCTTAGAATCTTTTTCAGCCTTTTTAAATAAATCCTTAGCTATATCAGGAAAAACTTTCATAAGTGAAGTGTATCTTATTTCTCCCATTATAAAATCTTTAAAGGATTCTGTAGGTTCTTTTGAATCCAAAACAAAAGGATTTTTACCTTGTTTTTTGTTATCAGGGTTATATCTATATAAATGCCAATATCCTGATTGAACTGCTTTTTTAGCTCTATTTACACTTGTTCCCATTCCTGATTTTATACCATGATTTATACATGGTGCATAAGCTATTACTATTGAAGGTCCTTTATATTTTTCAGCTTCTTCAATAGCTTTTATAGTCTGATTCATATTGGCTCCTAAAGCTATCTGTGCCACATAAACATATCCGTAACTCATAGCCATCATTCCTAAGTCTTTTTTTCTTATTTTTTTACCAGAAGCTGCAAATTTAGCTACAGAAGCTGTTGGAGTAGCTTTTGAAGATTGACCACCAGTATTTGAATATACTTCTGTATCCATTACTAATACATTAACATCATCTCCTGATGCTAAAACATGATCTAAGCCTCCATATCCTATATCATAAGCCCATCCATCTCCGCCTACTATCCAATTAGATTTTTTAACTAAAAACTCTTTTTTATCTAATATTTCAGATATTATCTTGTTTCCATTATAATTATGGTTACTTAAAGTATTAAGAATTTCCTCACTTGCTTTTTTAGATTCTTCTCCTGAATCCATATGATCTAACCAATTCTTAAATACCTTTTTAATTTCATCTGAAATATTAGATTCTATTGCCTCTCTCATAAGATCTTTTAATCTTTCTCTATTTTGTTTAACCCCTAAAAACATTCCATAACCAAATTCTGCATTATCTTCAAATAAAGAATTTGACCAAGCAGGACCATAGCCTTTATTATCAGTTGTATATGGAATAGATGGTGCACTAGCTCCCCAAATAGAAGAACATCCTGTAGCATTAGCAACAAGCATTCTATCTCCATATAACTGAGTAATTAATTTCACGTATGCAGTTTCTCCACATCCTGGACATGCTCCACTAAATTCCATTAAAGGCTTTTTAAATTGGCTACCTTTTACAGTATTTTTATTCATAACATTTTTCTTATCTTTAATAGTTGCAGCAAAATCCCAGTTATCCCTTTCAAGTCTCACTTGCTCTTCTAAAGGTTTCATAACTAGAGCTTTACCTTTCGCAGGACAAATATCGGCACAGTTTCCACATCCGGTACAATCAAGAGGTGAAACTTGTATTCTATAATCAAGCCCTTCCATAGTTTTACCTATAGCTTTTTTAGTTTTAAAACCCTTTGGAGCATTTTTATTTTCATCATGATTTAAAAGTACAGGTCTTATACTAGCATGTGGACATACATATGAACATTGATTACATTGTATGCATTTATCTATTTTCCACTCTGGAACCATTACTGCAATACCTCTTTTTTCATATGCTGTAGTTCCAAGTGGAAAAGTTCCATCTTCCATTCCTTTAAATGCGCTTACAGGTAAACTATCTCCTTCTTGTTTAGCCATTGGTATTTGTATATTTTTAATAAATGGCGGTTGATTTTTATTAGTTTCTTCTTTTTTGTCTTGTAAATTTGCCCATTCTGATGGTATATCCACTTTTTCAAGAAATTTAATACCTTCATCTACTGCTTTCTTATTCATATTTACTATAGCTTCACCTTTTTTGCCATAAGCCTTTTCTATGCCTTTTTTTAAATATGAAATAGCTTCATCTATAGGAATAATACCTGCTAATTTAAAAAAGGCAGCTTGCATAATCATATTTATTCTTCCACCAAGCCCTATGTTTCTAGCTATATCTATAGCATCTATAATATAAAAATTTATATTATGCTCTGCCACATATTTTTTTATATATGATGGTAATTTTTCTGAAAGCTCATCTTTTTTAAAAGGACAATTCAGCACAAAATTACCACCATCTTTTAGCCCTTCTAAAAGCTTATATTGATATAAAAATGATTTATTATGACAAGCAATATAATCTGCATTTCTAACTAAATAAGGAGATTTAATCGGTTTTTTGCCAAATCTTAAATGAGATACTGTTGTTCCTCCTGATTTTTTACTATCATAAGAAAAATAAGCTTGAGCATATAAATCTGTATTATCACCTATTATTTTTACTGCTGTTTTATTAGCACCTACAGTTCCATCTGAACCAAGTCCCCAAAATTTACAATTTATAGTACCGTCTGGAGTAGTCTCTATAAAATTTTCTCTATTTAGCGAAGTGTGTGTTACATCATCTGTAATTCCTATTGTAAAATTATCTTTTGGTTTTTCTTTTATTAAGCTCTTATACACAGCTAAAATATCTGACGGCACTGTATCTTTTGATCCAAGACCATATCTTCCTCCTATTATTTGGGGTCTATTTTCTTTATTATAGAATAATTTTGCTACATCTAAATATAAAGGTTCACCTATTGATCCTGGTTCTTTAGTTCTATCTAAAACTGCAATTTTCTCTACTGTGTCTGGCATAACATTCAAAAAATATTTTTCTGAAAAAGGTCTATATAAATGTACTTTTATAACTCCTACTTTATGTCCTTTTTTAACAAGGTAATCTATAGTTTCTTCTATAGTATCACAAATAGAACCCATAGCTACTATTACATATTTTGCATCTTTAGATCCATAATAATCAAATGGTTTATATTTTCTTCCTGTTATTTTAGAAATTTTTTCCATATAATCATTCACAACATCTGGTAACATATCATAGAACCTATTTGCAACTTCTCTCCCTTGAAAATATATATCAGGATTTTGTGCTGTTCCTCTTGCTACTGGATGTTCTGGATTTAATGCATTTTTTCTAAACTTTTCTACTGCTCTATAATCTACTAAAGAAGCTAAGTCATCATAATCTATAGTTTCTATTTTTTGATATTCGTGTGAAGTTCTAAAACCATCAAAAAAATGAAGAAAAGGAATTCTAGATTTTATTGCAGATAAATGAGAAATACATCCTAAATCCATAGCTTCTTGAACACTAGTTGATGCTAAAAGAGCAAATCCTGTTTGTCTTGTTGCCATTACATCTTGATGATCTCCAAATATAGACAAAGCATGAGTAGCTAAAGCACGTGCACTTACATGAAATACCCCTGGCAGTTGTTCTCCTGCTATTTTGTACATATTAGGTATCATAAGTAGAAGACCTTGAGATGCAGTATATGTAGTTGTAAGTGCTCCTGCTGAAAGAGATC
The DNA here is from genome assembly GCF_039521385.1 of Clostridium oceanicum. Classification (NCBI taxonomy): domain Bacteria; kingdom Bacillati; phylum Bacillota; class Clostridia; order Eubacteriales; family Clostridiaceae; genus Clostridium; species Clostridium oceanicum. Next base: position 16,707 of record NZ_BAAACG010000008.1, read on the forward strand.
CATGCACTGCTCCTGCTGCCCCTGCCTCTGATTGCATTTCTGAAACTTTTACCCTTTGGCCAAATATATTTTTTTTCCCATGGGCTGACCATTCATCTACTACTTCAGCCATAGGACTAGATGGAGTAATTGGATATATTGCTGCTACTTCTGTAAAAGCATAAGATGCATATGCTGCTGCTGTATTACCATCCATAGTTGCCATATTTTTTTTATTGTGACTCATAATATTCCTCCTTGTTATGTTTATACCTACTCTCTAGATATTATTTGATATAATTCAAATACCATACATAAAGGTCACAATATTCTACTAAAGTATCTATATTTTCTTTCTATATGTTTTTGAACCTTAATTAAACCTTAAATAGTAGTAATATTTATTGACAAAATTTCTCATGGTTTTTATAATCAAATGTATATTCTTGAACTTTTTTACATAATTTTAACAATAACATATTAAAAAGGAGGTGTATTTAACAAAATATGAGCATTATTGAAGCAAAAAATATAAAAAAAGATTTTCTCATAGGTAAAAATAAAGTTAATATATTAAAAGATGTTTCTGCCGAAATACAAAAAGGGGAATTTGTTACAATAATCGGAGAATCCGGTTCTGGTAAATCAACTTTTCTAAATATACTAGCAGGATTTATGCCTCCAACAGAAGGTAGTCTTATAATAAACAATACTGATATAAGTAAATTTAATGAAAACCAATTAGCTTTATTTAGAAGAGATAACTTAGGTTTTGTATTTCAATCATATAACCTTATACCTCAACTTACTGCTTTAGGTAATATAGAAATGCCTCTTATCTTCTCAGGAATACCTAAAAAAGAAAGAAGAGAAAGAGCTCTTGAAATGCTAAAAAAAGTTGGTCTTGAAAATAGACGTGATCATAAACCCTCTGAGTTATCTGGTGGACAACAACAAAGGATATCAATAGCTAGAGCCCTGGTTAATAATCCTAAAATCGTTCTAGCTGATGAACCTACTGGAAATTTAGATAGTAAAAACAGTGAAGAAATTTTAGCAATTTTAAAAGAACTTAACGAAAAGTTTTCTCAAACTTTTGTTATAGTTACACACTCACCTAACGTATCCACATATGCAGATAAAGTAATAAAAATTGCTGATGGACAAGTAGTAAAATAATATATCTTAGGAGGATAAAAATGAAAAAATTTGTATCATTCTCAGCACTTATAATTATGTTATTAGTTACTTTTGCTTTTTCAAACTCTAAAGTCAAAGCTTCTACTCTAACTTTATCAAAAGTATCTACATCACCTGAAGTTATAGAACCTGGAAACAAATTTAAAATCAATTTTTCTTTAAAAAACAACAGAGAAAGCGATATAGAAGATGTCACTATAAAATTAATAGGATTAGAAGGCAAAAAAACTTTAGGAGGTTTTTCTCCTGTAAATTCTTCTAATGAGATTTACATAGGACATATGGATTCAGAATCTACTTCTGATGCCTCTTTAAATATGATATCTAACCCTGCTTTAAAAACAGGAACTTATAATCTTCAATTAGAACTAGAATACAAAAGAAATGATAAATATGAAAAGGAATATAGAGTAGTTGGTTTAGTTTTAAACAATAAAGCAACACTTCTTATAACATCTTTAAATACTAGTGCTAAAAATGTATCTGTAAACATGGTAAATAACAGTAATGCTTCTTTAAAAGATGTTATGGTAACACTTAATGCAAACAATAAAACTTACACTAAATATTTAGGAAGCATGGATCCAGAAGATGAAAATGAATATAAAAAAGATTTATCACTTTCAGGTAATGTTAAAGGATCTGTCACTATAAGCTATAAAGATGAACTAAATAAAGAAAATAATATAACTAAAGATTTTTCTATAAAAGCTCCACCTAAAGATAAAGCTCCAACAGCTAAAAAATCTAGTTCAGGATTCTTAGGAAAAGTAGGCTCTTTCTTTAAAGCTTTATTTGGAATGGGTGATTAAAAATGAAATTTTCTGATATTATAGAAATAATTTGGAGAAATTTATGGGAAAGAAAAGGTAGAACCATCTTAACTATGATAGGAGTTATAATAGGAAGCATTGCTATATATGTTATTGTATCCATTGGTAACGGATTTCAAGATTTTACGTCTGGAAAACTTAATTCTTTTGGAGATGCCAATACTATAACTATCTCACCTTATATAGATAATCCATTAGACAGTGGAAGTAAAAATATAAAAAACAAGAAAAAAATATTAACAGAAAAAAATGTAAATGAACTAGAAAAACTAGATTTTACTAAATATATTGTACCTAATATATCTACTAGTATTTCTGCAAGTTATAAGAAAAATAAACTAGATTCTTTACAACTATCTGGAATGAAAATGAAAAATTATTCAAAGGATCATGAATTAAGTCTTGGTAGATATCCAAATGATTCTAACAAAAATCAAGTAGTAATAGGTCAAAAATTAGCCGCATCTTTGTTAAATATAAAAGATACTTCTAATTTAAAACCTGAAGAATTAGAAGCTATTTTATCAAAAAAAATTGAACTTAAAATACCTGAAGCAAATTTACCTTCTGAGAAAACTGGACAATCTTCTAATTCAAAAGATACTAATATTTCAGAAGACAATTTAATGAAAGATTCCCAAACTAATTCAACTGAAAATAGCAATGAAGAGGCATCTTTAAGCTCAAATGAATTTATAAATAATGATTCAGATACTAATAAGCTAGAAGATACAGAAACTAAAACAGAACCTGATGAATCCAATTCGTCTAACTTAAAAGAAAGCAATAACCAAGATAATTTAAAATCAGGAAATCAATTAAATAAGAATGACAATGTAGATAATTCTACTTCTAAAGAAGCTAGTAAAGAACTTTCTAGTAATGATAATACAAATACTTCTGATTCGTCTAAAAATACTGAAACTGTAGTAAATTCTTCTGATTTGAAAAATTCTACGGAAGATATACCTATTGAGAATTCTTTAAGTTCTAATAACATTAAAGGTAAAACTTATAAAGTAAAAGTAGTTGGAATATTAAAAGAAGGTATGATGAATGATTTTTCTATGCAATCTTCATTAGGATTAGTAGAAAACATACTTAAATCTAAAAATCCCGAAAAGGACTTTTTAAAAGAAAAGGGATACCAAAGTATAGATTTAGTTTTAAAAGATACTCAATCTATGGAAAAGGCAGAAAAACATTTAAAATCCAATGGTTATCTTTATTCAACTCTAAAAGATGCCCAAGAACAAATAGGATCAATATTAACAGGAATTAAATTAATATTAGGATCCTTTGGTGGAATATCATTATTAGTAGCTGCTTTTGGTATTGCAAATACCATGAACATGTCTATACTTGAAAGAAAAAAAGAAATAGGAATAATGAAAGTTGTTGGTGCCTCTGTATGGGATGTGAAAAAAATATTTATAGGTGAAGCTACTGCTATTGGTTTTATGGGGGGATTAATTGGAATAATTATAGGTTTTCTTATATGCCTCTTAATAAATATACCTTTAAGTGCTAAACTTTCTACTTCTACAGAAAAAGTTACTATTATATCTTTTAGTATAGGCCTTGTAGGCTTTGTATTATTATTTTCTTCATTTATAGGATTTTTATCTGGTTTATATCCTGCCTCTAGAGCAGCTAAACTTAACGTTATAGATTCTATAAAGGACCAGTAATAAATTAAAGTAACACTAATCTGTAATAAAATTTAATATAGTAAATATATTTATAAAATACCATTATGATTTAATTTAAATATAAAACTAAAAAATATTTCAATCCAAATATAAGGAGGATTATAAAATGAGTGAAAATACCGTTGAACAAAAATTAACTTTAAAAGATAGAATTAAATACTTCTTTATTAACCCTAAAATACTTTTTGAAAGATTTATAGATAAACCAAAATATGGAATAAATTTATTAATTTTAATTTTAAGTTCTGTACTATATAGTGTAATCTCATCTAAATTTTCAAAAGATTTAATGAAAAATTTAATGGAAAGTCAAACAAAAGGATTAACACCACAACAAGCAGAAGCTACAAAAAAAATTGCTGAATTTACTACTAGCCCTATTTTTGGAAGTATTTCTGCTATCTTAGGAATAATTATAGGGGTATTTTTTACATCACTAATATTATTTCTAATTTTAAAAGTATCAAAAATTTCTTTAAAATATAAACAAATAGTTTCTATATATACTTTAGCTTCTATTACAACTGTAATATATAATGTAATACAATCAATATATGTGCTTATATCACAAAAACCTATAGGAACAATTAAAACTGTAACATCTGTAATTTCTTCTTCTATAAATGTATTTTCAATTTGGAAATATGTTTTAATAGGAATAGGTATTTATGCAGTTTCAAAAACATCTAAAAAGAAAGCTGCTATAATAACTATAATATGCTTTATACTATTCTCAGCAATATTAATTGCTTCAGGGTTAAGTGCCGTTAAATAAAAAATATATTTAACCATATAAAAAATTATTTTTTACTAACTAAATTAAAAAAACACATAGATTAATTACAAAATTTATAATAAATTTTGTAAAATCTATGTGTTTTTTATTATATGATCTAACCAAATTATTAATTATAAAAAACTATATTAAATTATATATTCTTTATATATTAATTGTTAAAGATAGATATTAAAATTTCCAAGTTATTAAACTAGTTAAATTATCTAAATTTAATCATATATCATATATTAAATTAAAAAGTTTATTAATCTAAAACGTATTCATGTTTTATTTTGTGTTAAACTTTTAAATAAGATAAAAAACTAATAGATAATTAAATATTATACCTTAGGGAGGAATAATAATGTCAGTAATTGATTTGCATTGTGATACTATTTACAAACTTTTTAACTACCCTAACCTTTCAGAAGATGATTTATACAAAAATAATTTAAGCATAGATATTAAAAGATTAAAACAGGCTGATTATTTATGTCAATGTTTTGCTTTATTTTTGGATTTAAAAGAAACTGCAACTCCTTTTAAAACTTGCTCAGATATGCTTAAATTATATAAAAAATCTTTAGAGAAGAACTCTCAATATATATCATCTGCTTTAAATTATCATGATATATTAAAAAATAAAAAAGAAAATAAAATTTCTTCTATACTTACTATAGAAGAAGGAGGAGCCTTAGAAGGTAAGTTATCAAACTTAGATTACTTTTATAAAAATGGCGTAAGACTAATAACTTTAACCTGGAATTATCCCAATGAAATTGGATTTCCTAACTATGATTTTAAATATAAAGATAAAGGCTTAACCTCTTTCGGATTTGAAGTCCTAGAAAAAATGAATGAATTAAATATGATAATAGATGTTTCTCATTTATCAGATCAAGGATTTTTAGACGTATATGAGAACTCAAAACAACCTTTTGTAGCTACTCATTCAAATTCTAGATTTATAACAAATCATCCTAGAAATTTAACTGATGATATGATAAAAAAACTCTCTACTTCAGGTGGTATCATGGGAATAAACTTTGAAAAAAGCTTTCTAGGTAAAAGCTCTAAAGGAAGATTAGAAGAAATGCTAAGTCATATAAAGCACATAAAAAATGTTGGAGGAATAGATGTAATATCTATTGGTTCAGATTTTGACGGTATAGAAACTCCTAGTGAGATAAATAACTGTAGTGAAATGTATAAATTAGCTGATATTTTAAAAATTAATAATTTTACAGAAAATGATATAGAAAAAATACTTTATAAAAATGCTTTAAGAGTTATAAAAAATACTTTGTAATTTTTAATAGGTACCTTCTTTTTATATAAAAAAACATAAGCTATCACATTAAATTTCAAATTTATGTTGATAGCTTATGTTTTTTATTTAATATATACTTTTTACTCTTAAATATATAAATAATTTATACTATGCTTTATATAAAATCATATAACCTTTTGATTAAATTTCATTTCCTCTATAAAGTCATATATTTGGTTCCAATTATAAACTCTTTTTATAAATTCATTTTCTTTTATCTCTCTATTATAGTAGGTATCCATAAGTAATACTTTAAAGGAAGCTTCAGAAAGCTCTATGGCATTATTAGGATTATCTTCTATAAAAATATCACAATTTAATTCTCTAGCTTTGTCCACTTTATGATGACTTCCTAAAACATATAATCCATCAAAGTTTACTTTATTTAATGTTAAATAAGCTTCTGTAAATAATTCTAAAGATTTTTCTCTAGCTGTAACAAAAAATATGTTATTATATTTGCTAATCCTATTCACTATTGCTTTTCCATCTTTTCTTACTTTTTCTTCTGTATGAATCTTTAATTTGTATTTGTTATAAAAATCAAAATATTCTTCTCTGCTTACTCCCATAACTTTGTATATACTATATTGAGTTATTTCATAAGGTTTTATATTCTTATTAAAATATTCATTGCATATATCAAGCCAATAATATGGTTCCGTAAGAGTAGCATCAATATCTATGCAAATATTTAATCTCTTCATTTAAAATCCCCCTGAAAAATTATTTATAATATACAATAGTTACATAATAACATATATTTTTATAAATTATATGAAAACACAAAGTATTTCAACATGTTTTTTACATATTCTTAATACTATATTTTAAAATATTAAAAATTCATTACAACTTTATTTATAATGAATATACTTCTAGTATATGATATATATATGCTAGTTAAATTATAATTGTACAAATAAAAACTATATTTTTATTATCTTATTTCAATTTTCACATCATATTATCAATAATAAATTATAAATGTAAAAAATTTAAAAATAAACACTTTTTTATGAACAATAAATAAAAAAGTAAATACTATAATAATATAAACAGAAAAAACAGAATAAAATAACTTATAAATATTGTTAAAAAACATTAAAGAGCTGAACTACACTAATAAAAGCACTTTAATATAAAAGTTAACTCACATAAAAAACTGAAAACTTCAGGACACTATAAAAGTGTATATTAATAAAAAAACAAAATAATATACAATAATATTTTAATTAAAAAAACATTTAAAAAAACAAAACCAATAAAACTTAATAATTACATTAATAAATAAACCTATGAAACCAATAAAAAACGCCACTCTTACAATAATAAAAATAGTATTGTCTATATGTAGACAATACTATTTTTATTATTGTAAGACAGATTTAAATAAATAACTAATATGTAAAACTAAAATTAATATTTAAATATTACTTTGCTCTATCTCGTTATCAATAAGCTGCAGGTTATACTCTCTTATAATTTGCCCTACTAGCTCTGCATATATATTTTCACCAAATTCATTTTTCTTTGTACTATACCCTGCTTCTTCCAAAGCTTGAAGTTGACCCTTATACTGGGTAGCTTTAAATAAACCATGAGCTCTATACCTTTGATTTACCGTTAGAAAATTTGCATAATCTTCTAATGAGTCTAAAGATGAATCATATGCTCTAAATTCTGCATTTATTTTATCTTTATAATTTTCAGAAGTTTTCATATTTACAGTTTTACCTTTCCATGCAGGAACGGCCTTTATTCCAAAAATGTTATTACTTTTCTTATAAAGCTGAGAATTTCCCCAGTTAGATTCTAATATTGCTTGTCCTATAATAACTGAAGGCAAAATCCCTTTTTTCTCATATATCTTCTTAGCTTCTACTTTAAGACTATCTATAAACTTTTCTTTTTCTTTTGATATGGTAACAGGTATAGAATCTTTTAATTTTTCTTTATAATCCTGTATACTATCCATTGTATCTTCATCTAAATATAATTTATTTATAACATCTTTTATATTTATAACCTTATACCCATTCATATCTGATATAATAAATTTTTCACCTAAATCTTTGGCATCTTTTATGTTAACTTTAGAAAAGTTTTCATCCTTTTGTGCAATATCTATAGCCGCAATATCTTTCCAACTAACTTGTAGTTTTCCTTCACTAATATCATCTGCTGCTTTTATGTATATGTTCATAGTTTTTTCTGGCAATATAAATTTCTTATTCTTGTTATAAATAAATTTGGCTAAAAAATTTACAGCTATAACTAAAATTATAAAGACAAAAATTTTTCTGAAAAATTTCGGCTTATTTTTTTTAACTTTAATTTTTTTTAGATTTATGTTACCAGTATTTCTCCTTGTCTCCATTAAAATCTCCTTTTAAGTTACATTGTTTATTACAATTCAATATTATATCAAAGGTTTATGTATTTTTTGTTAATTTTATCTTTATTATTTCTTACATATTAATATTAAAAAAATGATAAAGCATTGTTAAATCCCAATGCTTTATCATTATATCTAATTTTATATTGTATTTTATAAAGTAAATTAAGCTTTTAATAACTTCTTTGATCACCTTTTAATAAATTTTCTATCTCAGTTCCTAACTCATGTCCTTTAATATATGATGCCATTTTATTTGATTCTATAGAATTTTTATGGATATCATCTCCTGAAAGACTATCTATTATTCCAAGTTTAGCTGATGGCAAATCTCCTACTTGTATGTCTTTTACATCTTCTAATTTGAATCTTTTATTTTTGTTATGCATTTATTATCCTCCTTTTATATTTAAATTCAACTTAGTTTGTTTTAATTTAGAAAAAAAACATTCAAACTAACTATTAATAAAAAGCTTATTTAAAACAAACTTTTTTAGTTTATAAATAGGTTACTCTATTATTAGATTAACCTATTTAACATAAAATTATTGAAATAATTTAATTAAATAATATTATATTTAAAGTACAATAATTGTCTTTCATATATGATTACCTTGTAAAATCAGATTTTTATTATTAAAGTCCCTATATTTTTCACATATCCATAAAAGCTTAATATAATATATAGAATAATATAAAAACTACTTTTTTATATTTATAATTAATTTTTATTTTAATTTTAAAATTTAAAAATTTTTATTTTTAAAACTAACTTAGGATATTTAAAAAATAAAATATAACCTAAGGATTATAATAATTTAATTAAGGAGATATGTATGAAAATAGACTTTACATATAACAAAGAAAAAATAGATTATATCGAAGGATATATATTAAAAGGTGCTTTCTATAGATGTAATTATACAAGATTTAAAACCTTGTACGATAAACCTTACAAAGGTACAGAAAATGTACAACTTTATAACTTTGAACCAAAAGGTAATATAGAAGCTTCAATTTTCATAGTCCCTGGTCTTGGTAGTCGCAATATAAAGTTTTTATTATGGATGGGAACTCATTTAGCTTCTGCTGGTATTCACTCTACTATAATTGTTCTTCCTGGTAACTATACTAGGGTAGAAGATAGCTCTGTAAGTGGGAAAAGTTTTATTAAGCCTGATATTAAAACAATGTATAGATTTTGGGAACATGCAGTAGTAGATATTTTATCCTCTATAGACTTATTAGAACAAAAAGGTGTTTGGAAAGAAAATAATTGTTTAATGGGCTACTGTTTAGGTGGAATGCTATCTTTTATTGTCTCTGCTTTAGATAAAAGATTTAATCAAACTATATTTATGACTACTGGAGGATACTTTCCTAAAATCATTCATAAATCTAAAGTTACTAAATTTGCTAGAAGACTTTTTAAAAATGGATTTAGAGATAATTCTTTCTACATTCATGATAAAAAAAGATTATATTCAACTTATGAAACCCAATTTCCTAAAATAAAAGAAGCTTCATTACTAGAAATATTAAACAGTGAAAAATTTCATCCTTTGTTTAGAATTGACCCTATATCTTATGCACATCTTTTAGATAAATCAAAAATCACTTTTATAGATGCTCTCTTTGATGAAACTATACCTTTATACAGTAAAGCAGTTCTTTTCAATGAAATGTCTGGTTCTAAAAGATATATAATACCAATGACACATGTAAGTTGGCTACCTTTTGAAAGATTTTTATCTGAATATATACTTTTAAAATTAAATATGAATAATAGACATTATAGAAAATTAGTACTTAAAAAACAAAATCTAAACTTCCCATTTATAGATTATTTATCTAAATGGAAAAATAATAACTAAAATTACACATATTATTGCAGGAAAAAAAGTATTTTATGTTGAATTGTAAAATTAATACATGGATATTATAAGGAGGACATACATGAGTGAAAAAACTTTTAATAATAAACTACTAGATTCTTTTAACCAAGTCACCCCCTATTTACCTTGTTTTTTTTCTGAAGATGTAGCATTTTCTATATCTGATACTGAAAAATATATTCAACTTATTGGACTTGAAAAATTTAATCTAAATACAAAAATAGGAGATTTTATACACAATGATGGAGGAGATAGAAAAGCTTTAGATACAGGTACTGTAGTGATTAAAACCATTCCTAAAGAAGTATTTGGAAATGAAATTCAAAATATATCTGTACCACTTAAAGATGAAAAAGGAAATATAATAGGTTGTATTGCAGCAGTAAAAAATGTTGAAAGAAAACGTGCTATATCAAAACTATCAAAGGACTTATCTGTTGCATTATCAAAAATAACAAAATCAACTAATGAAGTAGCTGCAACTATACAAAATGTAGCAGATGCTAACAATAAAATTGTTATTTCCGCTGAAAAAACTAATACAGAAGCTCAAAATACAGACGAAATATTAGAATTTGTAAAAAATGTAGCTAAAAAAACTAATCTATTAGGATTAAATGCAGCAATTGAAGCTGCAAGAGCTGGAGAATATGGAAAAGGTTTTAATGTAGTAGCTACTGAAATAAGAAAACTTTCAAACTCAAGTTCTGAATCTATAAGAAAAATAGAAGATGTAATAAAAAATATGCAACAGTCTGTATCTAGCATAACAGATAATATTGAAAATATTAACTCTAGCTTCCAATCTGAAGCTGCTGAACTTCAAGAAATTAATGCAATTATTGAAGATCTTTCAAATTCATCTAAAATGCTAGAAGATTTAGCTAAAAAATATTAGAATAATACATACACTAAAAATCAAAGCTACTAACTTATAATGATATAAGCTAGTAGCTTTAATTAATTTACAATACTTATTTAATATTTTTTAATACTTCTTTTAATAAACTCCAGTATTTTTCAACAGATGATATTTTTAAATGCTCATTAGCTGTATGCACATCTATTATATCTGGTCCTATACTAATCATATCTGTATCTTTCATAGTTTCCTTAAAAAGTCCACATTCAAGTCCTGCATGTATAGCAGTTATAACTGGCTCTTGATCGAATAGTTTTTTATATGACTTTACAGTTAGATCCCTTAACTTAGATTCTTTTTCATATTGCCATTCTGGATATTCTGATTTTTTCTCAACAGTAGCTCCTATAGAATTTGCCAAAGACTCTATTCTGTCATAAATTTCAAATTTCTTACTATGAACTGAGCTTCTTATAGAAATTATAAACTTAACTTTATTTTCTTCCATATTAACTACTGCAAGATTTAAACTACTCTCTACAAGACCTTTTATATTTTGACTCATTGACTGTACTCCATAAGGAACTACATTTAAGAATGTAATTACTGACTGAGTATCTTTTTTGCTTAATTGTGTATTAACTTTATTTGAAGATTCAACTTTTATTTCTATAGAAGGATCTTGTACACTATATTCTCCCTTTAAATCTTTTTCAACTTCTTTACATATTTCTTTTACTTTTTCTATTTGATTTTTGTCTAAAGCTATCAAAACTTTACAATCTCTAGCTATAGCATTATGTTTTGTACCGCCTTCTATATGTGCAATATTAAAATCTACATCCTTATTTAAAGTATATAATAATCTTCCCATAATCTTATTTGCATTTGCTCTTTCTTTGCTGATTTCCATCCCAGAATGTCCACCATTTAAACCTAAAACTTCTATTTCTAATACTTCTTTTTCACATTTTTCTAAATTAGCTTCTAAAGTTGTTATACTTGTAGCACCACCTGCACAGCTTACTATAAATATTCCCTCTTCTTCACCATCTATATTTATTAATGTTTTACCTTTTAGATTTTTAGTATCTAATCCAAAAGCTCCGCCCATTCCATCTTCTTCATTTGTTGTAGCAACGAATTCTATAGGTGGATGATCTATATCTTTTGAATCTAATATAGCTAGTCCATATGCTATAGCAATTCCATCATCTCCACCTAAAGTTGTTCCTGTAGCATATATATAATCTCCATCTATTCTTAATTTTAATGGATCTTTTTCAAAATCATGATCTACATCTTTTAATTTTTCACAAACCATATCCATATGACCTTGTATTATGACAGGTTGTACACTTTCATACCCCTTTGTACCTGGTTTTCTAATTATTACATTTAAAAATTCATCTTGAGACACTTCTAAGTTTCTTTCTTTTGCAAAATTAACTAAAAAGTCGCTTATCTCTTTTTCGTTTCCTGATCCATGAGGTATTTTAGTTAATTCCTCAAAAAAATGAAATACTAATTTTGGTTCTAATTCTTTTAATACTGACATTTCATTCCCTCCCAAGTTGTTATAAACAAACAATATAACATAATAATATTATTTATATAAATTAAATTATATACGTAATAAATTAATATTCAATATATTTTAACTATTAAATAAACTTTAATTTATTTATATCATTTTCATTAATATTTAAACAATTTAAAATTCCTAATATCTTTGTTTAAACAATAAATGTAATCCCCCAATTAATAAAAATGCATTTTTCCTCTTAATAATATATTTTTAATCCTATATAATCTATATGTAATGTTATAGCTATTTATCCTAAATTATAATTTTATTTATTATTAATCCTATACATAAAAAACATATATGTAGAAAATATTTTAAGATAAATTTAGATATATTACTCTACTATATAATACATTCTAAATTTTTCCTCTATATCCTTCATACATATATGTTTTTTTACTTTATTTTTCAAAATATTAGATTTATTTATCAAAATTTTATTCACTGTATCTTATTTTGTCTACTATAGAATCTTTTTTAAGCATTCCCTCTCCTACATAAGTTATTATTAGTTGAATAATTATAAAAGCTATAGAAACTATTATCATTGCTCCAAAGGGTATTTGATAATATTTATTATATCCAAATTCTGAGCTAAAGAAATAAGAAAGAATTGTACCTAAAATAGAAGATATTATTATACTTATAACTGAATAGTAAATTCCTTCTATTTTTAAAAGTTTTCTTAATTGCACCTTTGTAAGTCCTAAGGCTTCCATCATTGCAAACTCTTTTTTTCTAGACATTACGTTAGTAACCATAGTATTTATAGAATTTAGTGTTCCAATTAATCCTATAATTAATATTAAGCTTACCCCCATAAATTCCATACCTTTAATCTCTAAACTTTGTTTCTTTTTATATTCCTTTTTGTTAAACAATTTTAAAGATTTATTTTTAGTTGTTATATTTTTTAATTTGTTATTTAGATTATTATAATTATTTTCATCAACATCTATATAAGCTTTTTTAACTCTATTATCTGCTATATTTTGAAATTTTGATTCGTCAGATATAAATTCTATACCTCCAGAAGATGCAAAACCAATACTTCTAGTATTATGACTAACTATTGCACCTATAGTAAATTCTCTTTCAACTTCTTTATATTTATCGTTACCTTTTGGAATGAAAAAACTTAATTTAACCTTATCTCCTATGCTATAAGGACACTCCTCTTTACTTCCATGCCTATATATCATAATGATTTCATTTTTATTTTTTAATCTTTCTTTTAATATTTCACCTTTTAAAACATAAGGTTTTAAATCATCTAACATTGAATCATCAAATCCAAAGAATTGTGAACTTACAGACATAGCCTGCTCATGTTTACTGTTATTTTTTCTTTTTTTCCTATTTTTAAAAACTACAGAATTGTATTTTAAAGTATCAATATTTCTAACTCCCTCTAATGATTCTATATGATTTAATAAATTTTTATTTAAGTGGTCTTTATAACTATCAGCAGCTCCAGGACTTAGACTTCCTAAAGATAGCTCAAAATCAGAACTTATATAACTATCTGGTCTATTCTTGATACCTGTAAATACTGAAAAAAACATTATAAATAATACCCCTGTTAAAGCCATAGACATTATAGTAGTTATAGTTCTTTTTTTACTTCTCCATAAATTAAAGTAAGCAATTCTTCTCAAATTCATATTATCTTTAGATTTTCTTTGTTTCTTTTTTGTGTTTACTTGTACTGTATTATACTTTATAGCTTCAATTGGTGATATTTTTGATGCTATACGACTAGGTTTTCTAAGAGATATTATAACTGTTAATAAACTTACTAAAACTGATATTAAAATAGTATAATATGAACTCTCTACTTTCAAATTACCTTCTACAGGTGCTAAAGGGACAATCCCATAGCTTAATAAATATCCTAAAATTATTCCTAAAGGTATACCTATCAAAGATAGAAATAACCCTTCTTTAAATATAAGTTTTCTTATTTGCTTTTTTGTTGCTCCTAGAGAAGCTAACATTCCAAATTGTTTTATTCTTCCCTTTATAGATATATAAAATATATTATATATTACAAGTACTGTAGCTAAAATCACTACAAATCCACCAATAATTGCTGGTATTAATGCTTTTATATCTAATCCTAAGGCTTTTATATACATCGTATTAATGTTTACATCATTGTCGTTAAGCCCTATATTATGAGCAATACTATATGCATTTTCTTTAATATTACTTCCTTTTACTTTTGCTGTGGCAAATCTTTTAGCCTTTTCATTTTTTAAATACTTTTGTGCATAACTTTTAGAAACTACAGCAACTGACATATATTGTTCATTTCTAAAGTATTCACCTTCATCTAATATTCCTGATAATATAAAACTTTTTTTCTGTTCTTTTAGCACGCCATCTTCTTTATGGGAATAAACTAGATTTATTTTTTCTCCCACTATAGGTTTTCCCCCTATTTCTTTAACCATCCATTTTGGCATTGCTATTTCATTATCTTTTTTAGGGAAATTTCCTTTCTTTAACTGAAGATATTTAGATCCTTTTCCAGCTTCTTTATCTACATAGAAAAAATCAATAATATATGGTGAATAGTTGTAACTTACACCTAAGTCTATATACTCATTAACATCTGAGAGTTTTTTATTATTCTTAAGTATTTTAAGTTGTTTATCTGTAATATTTTTATATTTTACATGAGCATCTCCTGTTTGAGTTACAATTGTATCTATTTCCATTTTTCTTATACTGTTAGTTAAAATACTTATAGTAGTTATTAAACAAGTAGACAAAACTATAGCAATTATTATAAGAATATTTTTATTTCTATTGATTTTTAAATTCTTTCTTGAAAGATTTGACAAGCTATTCATTACTCATGCCCCCCATTATCTTTCCATCTTCTATTCTTACTATTTTATCTGCCATTTGAGCTATCTTATCATTGTGAGTTATCATAACTAAAGTTTGATTATATTTTTCAACAGATAATTTTATTAAATTCATAACCTCTTGCCCAGTTTTAGAATCTAAATTTCCTGTTGGCTCATCAGCAAGTACTATAGATGGCCTTGTGGCCAAAGCTCTAGCAATTGCTACTCTTTGCATTTGTCCTCCTGAAAGTGAACTTGTTAAAAAATCTTTTTTGCTATATATATTTAAAGTATTCATTAATTCTTTTATATAATCTACATTAACTTTCTTGTTATCTAAGCCAATAGGTAAAACTATATTTTCCCAAACATTCAAAGCTGGTATTAAATTATAAGATTGAAATATAAATCCTATCTTTCTTCTTCTAAATATAGCAAGTTCATCATCTTTCATAGAATATATATCTTTTCCTTCTATAAAAACTTTCCCTGAAGTTGGTCTATCTAACCCTCCTAATATATGAAGTAATGTACTTTTACCGGATCCTGAAGTTCCAACTATTGATACAAATTTACCTTCTTCTATATCTAAATCAACGCCATCTAAAGCCTTTACCAAATTTTCTTTAGAACCATAATATTTTTTTAAAAAGTTTGCTTTTAATATTTTCATGTTGATATCTCCTTCCCTGTTCCTTTAATTTAATGATATCAATCTAAGCTTTCATAGCGCTTTCAAGTTTTCTAACAATTTTGTAAGAAAAGATTAAATGTTGTACCTAGTCCTTCTTTAGAAGTTACAGTTATACATCCCCCTTGTTTTTCTAATATTTTTCTTGTAAGATAAAGTCCTACTCCTGAGCCTTCCGATTCTCTTATAAATTTTGAATCTCCTCTTTCAAACCTTTTAAAAATCCTTTGAATATCTTCTTCACATATTCCTACACCGTTATCTTTTATATCTATCTCTATATAAAATTCTAATTTTTTAAGTACTATATTTATCTCTCCATCTTCCTTTGTATATTTTATAGCATTATCTAACACATTAAATATAGCTTCTTTAGTCCATTTTAAATCATAATTAATAAAGCAATTATTCTTTCCTTCAAAAGATATATCAATATTTTTCTTAAAAGCTTTCAAATATAGCTCATTTACTACTTCATATATAGTTTCATTAATATTTCCCTTTTCTTTTTTTAAACTTATCATTCCAATTTCAAGTCTAGATAGTTTAACTAATGAATCTGTAAGCCATTCAAGTTTTTCTATAGATTTTTCACTTCTATTTAAAAATTCTATTCTATCCTTATCTTCAATATCTTCTTCCATTAAAAATGAATTAAACATCTTAATAGAAGAAAGTGGAGTTTTTAACTGATGGGAAATATCTGTTACCAATGCTTTTACACTTTCTTTTTCTTTTTGTAATTTTTTTAAACTGGCATTGAGTCTCTTAGACATTTGTTCAAATTGAGTAGATATTCTTGAAAGAACTCCTTCTCTACAAACACATGAGATAACTGAAAAATCTCCATCCATTATCTTATCTATATTATAAGAAAAATTTTCTAATTTAGAGGTGAAAAAATTCATAATATAAAGCATTAAAATAAAATTTATTATTATAGCTAAAACTATGGCTATAAAAGATGATGTTATAAATTTATAGAAATTCTCTTTAAAAATATCGTCTTCTAACATCTTAGTATTCATATCATAACCATATTTTTTTAGTATTTTATCTCCTTTATTTTGCCAAACTTTTTTATCTTTGTTTATAGTTAATTTTACAATATCAATTTCTTTTTCTGGAAATCTGTTTACAAGCTTTCCAACTATATTTTGATTTAAAGCTATTTGTTCTTTATGAATTTGATTTAAAAAATAATATTCTGTAAAAAAGAAAACTGTTCCCATTATAATTAAGCTCCCTAATAAAATAAGGAGCATTTTCTTATATAATGGTTCTTTTTTAAAATAATTAGTCATCATTTAACACACCTTTCTGCCCAAATATATCCTATTCCTCTTACAGACTTTATATATTTAGGTTTAGATGGATTTTCTTCTATTTTAGCTCTTAGTCTTCGTACATTAACTGCAAGAGTATTAGGATCCACAAAATCTCCATCTATATCCCATATCTCATTTAAGAGCTGTTTTTTCTTTAATATCTGGCCAGAGTTAGTTATAAAATAAATTAATAATTTCAGCTCTGTTTTACTTAATGTAAGCTCTTCACCTTTTTTATAAACTCTC
The DNA here is from genome assembly GCF_039521385.1 of Clostridium oceanicum. NCBI lineage: Bacteria > Bacillati > Bacillota > Clostridia > Eubacteriales > Clostridiaceae > Clostridium > Clostridium oceanicum. Next base: position 34,405 of record NZ_BAAACG010000008.1, read on the forward strand.
ATATCATTAGGGTAGTACACTATATCATTAGATATTATTTTATCTATAGATACTTCTTTTTTATTTCTTCTAAGAAAAGCATTTATTTTAGACATTAATACCATAAAACTAAATGGCTTTGTAATATAATCATCAGCTCCCATATCAAGCCCAGTAACTATATCTACTTCTGCATCACAAGCTGTTAAAAATATAATAAGTACATCACTTTCTCTTCTTACTTCCCTACAAAAGTCAAAACCAGATCCATCTGGAAGTGTAGCATCTAATATAATAAGATCTATTTTTTCATTGTGAAAGGCTTGTCTAGATTCTTTTAAGTTCTTACAAGAAAACACTTTAAATCCTTCCTTAGTTAATTTAAATGTTATCCCTCTATTTATAGATTCCTCATCTTCAACTAATAAAATTTTTTTCATATTCATCACCTATTTTATACTTTATATGAAATATCATATTATTACAAGTATTACCAATAAAATTATACCTGACACCCTTAATAACTATTAATATCTGTTTATTCTTTATTGTTTTAATTTTATAAACAACTGTATTTTATAATAATCTAACTAATTTATATGATAATTAGTTAATTATATTGAAAACATTATCATAATTATATATATTTAGATTAATAGATTATTTAAATAAAATAGAATTTCATTTAAAGTAAAATATAAAGGATGGTGAATAAAATGAAATTATATTTTGCAGGACCCTTATTTTGTAATGCGGAAAAATATTTCAACATCAAACTAACTAATGAAATTGAAAAGATAGGATATACTGTATTTTTGCCTCAAAGAGATGGAATTACTTTAGATAAAGAAAATACAGGAAAAAATTCTAATAAAAAATCTAAGTCCATTTTCGAATTAGACAAAAAAGAAATGTTTGACTCTGATATATTTTTATTTGTGTTAGATGGAAGAATACCTGATGAAGGAGCCTGTGTAGCTTTAGGTATGTGTCATACCTATAAAAATATAATTAATAAAAATATGATATTAGTAGGTCTACAAACTGATAAAAGAGGAGCATATTTATCCTCTAAATTAAACCCTATGATAGAATCAACTATAGATTATATATTTGAAAACACCTCTTCTTTGCTAACATTTCTAGAAAAGAAAATCATGGTATAAACAACATAATTTTAACATTTATAAATTATATACTATAATTAAAGCATAGAAAATAAATATAATATATTTTACAATAATTAAAAAATATTATATTAACATCATAATATATAATTTAAGATATTTAATTTAAATAGGGGGAATTACTGTGAAAAATGTAGTAAGCTGTGATTGGCTTAAAAATCATATGAAAGATGAAAACTTATTTATAATTGATTGTAGATTTGATTTATTTGATGCTTCTTTTGGAAAAAAAGCTTATGAAAAAGAACATATAGATGGAGCATATTATCTAGATATAAACAAAGATTTTGCTGATAAAGCTAAAGCTCATGGTGGAGCAAGACCTCTTCCTAGCGTAAATACCATAACAAACAAACTTAAAGATATTGGAATAAATACAGATTCTACAGTAATATTTTATGATAACAATTTTTCTAGTTCTTGTCGTGCTTTTTATGAACTTAAGTACTTAGATTTTGAAAAAGTATATGTTTTAAATGGTGGATTTACAGAATGGAAAAATTTAAAATTTCCAACTTCAAAAGAAATACCTTTAAAAAAATCTAATGGAAACTTTAATGCCAATATAAATAGTGATATATTTTGTGATATGAATTATGTAAAAAAGGCTATAGATAATAAAGATATATTACTTATAGATTCCAGAGGAGAAGAAAGATATCTTGGAAATTACGAACCTTTATATTCTAAAAAGGGTCATATTCCATCTTCACTTAATTTACCTTGTGGAAAAAATATAAGTGAAAAAGGTACTATTAAAGATATTAGTAGCTTAAAAGATAACTTTTCTTTTACTAAAAACGCTAAAGAAATAATTGTATATTGTGGTTCTGGAATAGATGGTGCTGTTAATTTCTTTGTTTTAAAAGAACTTTCACGCAATGTAAAACTTTATGTTGGAAGTATGAGTGATTGGGTAAGCTATGATGAAAATCCAGTTAATTCTGGAAGAGAGTAATACTAAAAATATAAAAAGAATCCGGTTCATATATTGTATAAACATATATTTTCATACAATATATGTTAACTGGTTCTTTATTTTTATTATGATATAAAAGACAATCTAATTCATATCATTTTTTATTAATAAATCTACAAAATTAGAAATTAAGTTTTTAAAATGCTCTTCTATTCTTATTTTAGAATTTTCCCCACTACAATGTATTAGTCCATAAGAAGAAGTGCCATTATTTTCTATTATATTAGTTGGAATTGGAATAGAGACCATTCCTAAATGGTTCCCAAAAGTATTTATAGACTTAAGACAACTTTCACCTCCCCCTTCTTTTTGTCCACATGTAGTAAATGAAATCAGCTTCTTTCCATATAAAACTGAATCACTCCAAAGTGGAGAAAAAGAATCCATAAATAATTTCATTTGTCCTGATACGTTTCCAAAATAAGTTGGTGAACCTAAAAATATATAATCACTTTGAATAATTTTTTCTAAAGATGCTTTTGGTAAATCCATAATTTCATCAAAATACTCTTTAGCCGTTGGAATATATTTAGCAATATCTTTAGCTTGTTTGTCTTCTATTCTATATAACTTTGTTTCTATCCCTCTTTTTAAAAAATTTTTGTGTATTTCTTTTGCTATAAGATAAGTATTACCACACACACTATGAAATACAATAGAAACTTTCACTTAACCCTCTCCCTTCCATAACTTTTATATAATAAACTACTATCACTAATTAAAAAGAAATCATTATAATACTATATTTATATAAAACTAACTTCAATATTATTAAAATCACATTAAATTTATATATAACTTCTATAATATTACTATTCTTTCCCTATATATTAAACATATTCAAAGCATTTGTATAAAATTTAACTAATTTATAATTACACTTTAAAACACATGTTACAATAATTGTAATTTATTGTATTATATTATAGGTTTATTTAGATAAAACTTCAAAATAAATTAATATAATTTATAATATAAATTCTATATATGAACATTCTCTGAACAATTTGTTTATTTTTTAACAATAACCATTAAAATCTATTGAAGGTGGTATATGGTTATGATATTATGAAAAAAGTGTAAAATATTTAATTTAATACAAGGAGGAATATCTATGTCAAGATTTACTATACCTAGAGATTTATACTTTGGTAAAGGTGCAATTAATGAATTAAAAAATGCACTAGAAGGATACAAAAAAGCTATAGTTGTAAGCGGTGGTTCTTCTATGAAAAAATATGGTTTTCTAGAAAAATTACAAAAGGTATTAGAAGATGCAGGACTTGAAGTTAAATTATTTGAAGGTGTTGAACCAGATCCATCTATTGAAACCGTTATGAAAGGTGCAAAAGCTATGAGAGATTTTGAGCCTGATGTTATAGTTTCAATTGGTGGCGGTTCCCCTATAGATGCAGCTAAAGCTATGTGGGTATTTTATGAAAATCCTGAAAAAACATTTGAAGATATAAAAACTCCTTTTACTATGCCAAAACTTAGAAATAAAGCTATATTTGTAGCAATACCATCAACTAGTGGAACAGCTACTGAAGTTACTGCTTTTTCTGTAATTACTGATTACAGTAACAAAGTTAAATATCCTCTTGCTGATTTTGAAATAACACCAGATATAGCTGTTTTAGATTCAGAAATTCCAAATACAATGCCAAAATTTTTAGTTGCAGATACTGGTATGGATGCTTTAACTCATGCTATTGAAGCATATGTAGCATCAAATCGTTCTCCTTTTTCTGATCCATTAGCTATAAAAGCTATAAACATGATTTGTGAAAATCTAATTGATTCCTATAACGGAGACGAAGAAGCTAGAGGTAACATGCACATTGCTCAATGTTTAGCTGGTATGGCCTTCTCAAATGCTCTTCTTGGAGTAGTTCATAGTTTAGCTCATAAAATCGGTGCTCAATATAAAATATCCCATGGTAGATGTAATGCAATACTTTTACCTTATGTTATAAAATATAATTCAAAAGTATGTATGAAAGATTTTGCATACATAGCTAAAAGCCTTGGATTACCTGGAAATAGTGACAAAGCTTTAGTTGATTCTTTAATATCTAAAGTAGACGAATTCAATATAAAACTAGGTATTGGAAAAGCAATTAAAGATCATGGTGTTTCTGAAGAACAGTTTAAAGAAAGCTTAGATTTTATTGCAAAAAATGCAGTAGAAGATCCTTGTACTGGTTCTAACCCTAGAAAAACTGATATAGCAAATATGAAAAAAATATTAGAATTCGCTTATTACGGTAAAGATATAAATTTCTAAATTTGATTTAAATAATTTATATATAATCTCAAATACGGAAGTAACCCTTAAATAGTATATCTATATAAATTCTTCTTATATTAGGTCCAATACTTTTTAAGTTATAAAATCACTAGAATTTTATACTTCCATACATAATTAAAGAAGCAGCATAATAATTTATTATGCTGCTTCTTTAATTATATATTATAATGCTCTAAATTGTTCATCTTTAAAATCATGCTGTCCTTTTATACACTGGTCTAGTGTTTCTAAAATCAACTGTTTATCTTCACATAAAACCCCTGCTAAAGGTATATAATTAGAAGCATGATTACTTCTAAAAACACAATTATTTACTTTTGTATTTTCAATAAGTATTTTTGTTTCAATCATAACTTCTACTGGATTTAAAAGTTTAATTTTTTTATTTTTTATTTCTTTATAAAATTCTGTATTTTTCTCTATCATAAGTGTTAAAAGACCTAAATAATCTGGATCAATCTCACTTATTACTTTTCCTGATTCTACTGCATGTTCTTTTAAATTTTCTTTTCCTCCTAAGCCTGAAATAAGAGTAGTAGATAATTTAATTCCGCTATCTTTTATTTTCTTCCCTGCTTTTATCATTTCTTCAGCAGTTACACCTTTTTTTATATACTTAAGTATCTTGTCACTTCCAGATTCTACACCTAAATAAACCATTTTCATACCTAGTTTTCTAAGTTCTATTAAATCCTCTAAAGGTTTATTTAATATATCCTTTGGTGCACCATAAGTAGAAACTCTTTCACAAGAAGGAAATAATTCTTTTATTTTTAAAAGTATTTTCTTTAAATCTTCAGTTTTAACTATAAGTGCATCTCCATCTGCTAAAAATACTCGTTTCACATCCCCATAATAAATCTTTGCTTCTTCTAAATCTTTAAATATATCTTCTAAAGATCTAATTCTAAATTTTTTATCTTTATACATATTACAAAAAGTACATTTGTTATGAGCACACCCTATAGTAACTTGTATTATCAAACTATAAGCTTCACTAGGCGGCCTATATAAAACCCCTTCATACTTCATAAACATCCCTCACTTTTATTTTCTAAGTAATTTATTTATAATAATTATTAAAATGATTTTATACCTTTAGTACTCTTTCTATTATACATATAATAAAATTCATCTAAATATATAGTCTCTAAACTTTATTATACTACTTAAGTCTCATCTAAATAAATAATCAGTGAAAATACTAGTCTATTTTAAAATATTTTTTTCTTTACAAAGAAAGCTTTATTTATTATTATAATTATATAATAATTATTTTTATTTAAGTTTTGTTATTAAAATCTAAAAATATATATTTACAATATATTTAAAGGAGTGATTTTGTGGATATAAAAGCATTTTTTAAACTCAGTTATGGTCTTTACATTGTTTCAAGTTCCTACAAAAGTAACCAAAGTGGCTGTGTAGTTAACACACTATCTCAAGTTACAGCTGATCCTCCTAAATTTTCTGTAACTATTTCAAAGAATAGCTTTACTAAAAAAATCATTGAAAAATCAGGGTATTTTACTGCTACAGTTCTAACTAAAAAAGCTACTATGGACTTAATAGGAGAGTTTGGATTTAAATCTAGTGAAAGTACAGATAAATTTTTAAAGTTTAATACTAAATTAGATGAAAATAATATCAAATATGTTACAAATCATATGGCTTCAAGATATAGTTTCAAAGTTATTGACTCTCTTGATCTAGAAACTCACATTATGTTTATTGGAAAAGTTTTAGAAGCAGAGATATTAAATAATGATGACGTTATGACCTATAGTTATTATCATAATGTAATTAAAGGATCTACTCCTAAAAATGCTCCATCCTATCAAAAGGAACCTGCAAAAAAAGGATATATTTGTACTGTATGTGGCTACTTCTTAGATTCTGATAAAATACCTGATGACTTTATTTGTCCTATTTGTAAACAAGGAACAGATAAGTTTAAAAAAATCTAAATAATAAGTATACTCCTTTTTTAATAAAAACTTATTTAAACATTTCATTATAAGTTAAATTTAAATAACAAGTCAATATGTCAATCTATTTTCTAAACTGGTTTTTTCTTTAAGCCTACTAAAGAAAAAACTATTAGGCTTAAACTATTATAGTTAACAAAACATCCATTACATATTTGACTTGTTGTTTATTTTTATATGCATAAATTAAAGATATACCCCTTCTACATTCCCTAATATTTGTATTATTTAAATTATAAATTTATATACTTTCCCCTATTCTAATACCACTACTATATTTTTTAGTTGCTTTTATAATAGTTTTTATATTTTCAATAGGCGATTCACTAGGTATATAACACCCTACTCCAACTATATATCCTTTTGGATTATCTGAAGCTTTTTGTATACATGATTTAACAGCTTTGTCTACATCTTGTACAGTTCCATTTCTTATAATAGAAACAGGATCAACATTTCCTCCTATAAATACTTTATTTCCTAATTCTTCTTTTAATTCTCCCATATCTTCATAATTTCCTATACTAAATCCTGCTATATTCATATTTCCTATGCTACTCCACATTTGTTTTGTCTTACCACATATATAAAGTGATGTTTTTTGTCCTGTTATTTCATATATACCATCTATGGTTTTTCTAAGATATGGCTCTACAACTTTTTCAAACTGTTTGTAACTTATTAAATTTCCGGAACATACTGGATCTCCTATTCCACATACTATACCATATTCTTCATAAACTGCTTTAGCAAAAGCCAAATTACATTCAGTTACAAAATCTAATAAATTATGTACTCCTTCTTTGTTTTTAATGAAATCTCTCATAAGATTATCTATCCCTCTAACTGATGTAGCTGCAGTCATAGGACCAGGTATTGTGCTACCTATACAGGCTTCACTGCCTAATTCTTTTTTTATCTTACCTAAACCTTTTAATATTATTGGAAATCGTCCATCTTTATAAGGATTAATTACTTTCATATTATCTAACATTTTATAATCTTTCAATACAGGATCAATAACATAAGATGCTCTGTCACTAGGATATATTAGTTTGCTCCCCAAAGCCTCTCCAATCCCTCTAAGGGTCACTCCAATTTCTGAATTATCTAATCCTAAATTTCTTACTTTAAATTTTTCAACTTCTAACATTTTATCTGCATCAAAATAATAATCTTTAACATTTATCCCTGCATAGACAGCAGCAGTTTCTTCTATCATAATGGAAGTAGGAAGCCTGTCTACCTCTTCACCTTTAAAATAACAATCTATTCTTTCTTTAGGTGTCATTTTGTTTTTATTTATATTCATATGGATATCATCCCCTCTATAGAACTTATACTCATTTACAAATAATTTATAGTTAGTAAAATAATATATTAATATCATTTATTGATATATTATAACATTTATATCCATTTTACGTATAATTTTATATTTTTATATACAATATTATAAATTTTAATACTAATTAATTTAAACAAATACTCTTACTCCATATCTTTTTTCTAGAACGTAAGTTTAAAAATTATAAATTTGTATGATGTATTTTTCATCATAACTCTTATTGACTCAATATAGTTATTTTAATCTAATAGAAATTATAAAAACCTTATACCCTCCCAATTAACCACAAAAAACCTTAAGGTTTAAATCTCCTTAAGGCTTTATATTAAATAAATTTTATAATTGTTAATTAAAATAAAAATCTTATTTAGTTTAAAAACTTTATGTTATATTCTTTTTTTAGCTGCATTTACCATAGCTCTTATATTTTCCATAGAGCTTTTAGTTCCAATTCCACAAGCTGGTGACAAAATATCAACTCCTAAATTCATACAAGTATTAGCTAGTTTTTCTACTTCTTTAGGTGTACTATTTTGTATACTTAATGTACTTACATTTCCCATAATAGCTTTATTATCTACATTCTTAATAACTTGAGTTACACTAGTTATAGAATCAAAGCTTATAGCATTACTGTTAAGCTCATTTAACTCTTTATATATACTTTTTAATTTCCCACATATATGTATTATTGTACCGTCTGTATAATCTTTCAATTCATCTATTATTCTATTTAAATATGGTATCATAAATTCTCTAAATAATTTAGGGCCTAATATTTCACCTGTACCACTAGGATCTGCAATAGTTATAACATTGGCTCCTGCTAGAAGTTGAGCTTTGCCAAATTCTATTAAATTATCTGTTACAAAGTTTATAAATCTATGAGCTTCCTGTTTTTTCTTAAATAATTCTTTGTAAAAACACATAGGTTCCATTAAGGAAGAAGCTACACTTACAGGTCCTGTTAAATTAGCCATTATAGGAACAGGTAACTCTTTCTCTTTTATAATTTTTATTGCATCTAAAACTACTTTTTCTCTTCCTTTATTTAAATCTATCTTTTTTAAATCTCTCCACTGATCTACAGAATTAATTGGATATTTTATAACTCTAGGCTCAGTTATTTTATTTCCTAAGTCTACTGTAGCTCCCATAGCTTCTGCTTCTATTGTCATACAAAATGGAATTCCAAAGTTTTCAAATCCACCCTCTTCATAAACTGATAGAGCTAAATTTGCCATAATCTCTGGATTTGTATGAGCTTTTGGCCATTTAAAACCACTTATATCCATCAAATTTTCTGTTACCATATTCATCATTCCACCAGGACATATACAGGGTGGCCTATCAACAGGTTTGTTTTTTAATACTAAATTTAATCTTTCTTTCGGTGTTAACATTTGACATACCTCATATATTTTAAAATTTCTTTATCTACTGCATTTTATAAAACTCATACCTCTATTTATAATAATTATTATAAAATTCAACTTACTTTTATCCTATTACTTTTTTAGCACATTTTGCAGCTTTAGAGGCATCTGTTGTATATAAATCTGCACCTATTTTATCTGCAAAACTTTGAGATATAGGTCCTCCCCCTACCATTACTGTCACTTTATCTCGTATACCTTCTTCTTTTAATAAATCTATAACTTCTCCCATACCATCCATAGTTGTAGTCATAAGAGTAGACATACAAATTATATCAGCTTGTACTTCTTTAACCTTATCAACAAAATCTTTTGGAGGTACGTCTCTTCCTAAATCTATAACTTCAAATCCTTCTGTCTCCATCATAATCTTTACTAAATTCTTACCAATATCATGTGTATCTCCTTGTATTACTCCTATAACAACTTTATGTTTTTCTCCTAAGTCATTCTTTTTTAAATGTGGTTTTAAAATCTCTAATCCTGAATACATAGCATCTGAACACATTAAAAGCTCTGGGATATAATACTCTCCTTCTTCATATAATTCTCCCGCTCTATTCATTCCGCTAGCAAGCCCTTTATCTATGGCATCATAAGCACTAATATCTTTTTCTATACATTCTTTTGATAACTCTACTGTTTCTTCTTCTTCCATTTCCACCACTGATTCTGATAACTTTTCAATTAGCTCTTCTGATAAATTATTCATATTTTATTCCTCCAAAATCATATTAATATTTTAAAATCAATATATAAATGAATTACCCCTTAAATACTTAAACAATATTTATAATTTAATTTCCCAAACTATAGATTTCTTCATTGTTTTAGTTGTCTTTCTTAAACAATTATGTCCCACAATTTTTATATTCTTATTTTCTCTTCTAATATAATTCAAAGCATCTCCATAAGTTATATTTTCTGGCACTTCTATTGGATTTGAATTTATAAATCCTCCTCTATCTAATGAAGATGAGGTTATTCCACAAACATGAATTATAGAATCTTCTAAATACTTATAAACCTCTTTTAAAACCTTATAAGTATATTTTCCACCTAATTCTTTATACATTTTAGGGCCTAATATATCTAATGTTCCAGCAGAATCACCAAAAGATATTATATCTACTCCTCTTTTTACTCCTTCTTTTATAAACTCTACTGAATTTTCCTTAACTATTTCCATAAGTCTTTCTACTTCATCTCTGTTTTTTCTTACTGCCTTATAAAAAACTCTTGGATCTATCAATGAACTTATTACTGTAAAAGGTCCCTGAACATCTAATATCACAGTTTCTCCTTGTTTTTTTAATATCTCTACAGATTTTAAAACTTCTGATATTCTATTAGATTGAAAGTCTATCTCTTTTAAATCTTTAATATCATCAATAGTTTTAAATGTATAAGTTGAAACTCTTGGGCCTGCTTTTTCATCCCCTAAATTTATCTTTGCCCCTAATGCCTCAGCCTCTACTGTCATGCAAAATGGAACTACAGAAAAATAATCCATATTTTCTTTTCTTATAGCCTTAGAAAGACAAGCCATATCCTTAGCATTTTTATGAACATCTGGAAACTTAGTACCTGCATTTTTAATAGCTTCTTTTGGCATCTCAGCGCTTTTATCTACTACACACTTAAAATTAATTTCATATTCCATTTAAACTACTCCTTTAAAGAATATTTACTACTTAAGAAAACTAAAATCGAACTCACTTTCATCTTCCAAATAATTACCTTAAATTACTTCATTAAAAACCTGTATATATTTCAATGTACCTTAACTAAAAGCTTAAGGATTTTACAAAATAATCTTGGAAATCATCTCTTGTAGAAAGTTCTATAAGTTTTATATCTTTTCTTATATTTATCATAGTTTTTAAAATATCCTTATTTAATAAGGAAAGTCTTGCTCCTTCTATAGAAGAATTTCCTACAAAACTTATTTCTCCTTTAAATCCCTTTGGTATTATTCCTAAAGTTTTTATACTTTCCCCATTTATATGGTATCCAAAAGCTCCTGCAATTACTGCTTCTTCTATATCTTCTATAGAAGCTCCAATTTCTTTTAAAAGCATAGTAATTCCTGATGATATTGCTCCTTTGGCAAGTTGCATTTGTCTTATATCATTTTGAGATATATAAACTTTATCTGTTATATAAAACTTTTTGTCTTTCAATCTTTCTTTTAATCTATCATTCATTTTTTTATTGAATCTTCCACTTTTCATAACTACTTTACTTTTTATTAAAGCTGCCATAACATCCATAAGTCCACTACCACAAATGCTTTTAGGCTCTACATTTAAAATAGTTGAATATTTTAAGTTATACTCTTCATCTATGAAAAAGCTATCTATTGCTCCTTCTTCCGCTCTTGAACCACAGGAAATATTCATCCCTTCAAAAGCAGGTCCCGCTGCCGTAGAAGATGCTGACATTTTACCATCGTAAATAGCTGCTAATTCACCATTAGTTCCTATATCTATAAATATAGATGGATGTTTTTTATCTTGAAATCCTATAGCTACAATACCTGCTATAATATCTGAACCTACATAAGATGATAAGGAGGGTAACAACATTACTTTTCCTTCATCATTTATTTCTATATCTATTTCTTTACCTTTTATTTCTAATTGATCCGAAAATACTGGTTTATAAGGAGCTTTAGCTATAGTATTTGGATTAACTCCTGCAAAAAGATGAAGCATAGTATTATTAGCAGCTATTGCTATTTCATATATATTTTCTCTTTTATAATCATTTCCTATTAAATCTTTTATCAAATAATTAATCTTTTTTCTTATACACTTAGATAAAATTTCTACTCCATCACTATTTTCCATACAATAAGTTATTCTAGATAAAACATCTCCACCATACTCTGTTTGTGGATTTAAATCTGATATTTTTTTTAAAACTTGTCCATTTTCTAAATCTAAAAGATAAAGGGAAAGTCCTGTAGTTCCTATATCTACTGCTATAGACAATACTGGTTCATTTCCCCCTACTATATCTATAACTTCATCATCATATATAATTCCAAATAATTCATCATTCTTATTTCTTTCTATATTTCCTATTTTCTTTAATACACTTAATTTATTAACATTAAAACCTATACTGCTCTTATAGGATATATTTCTTTTCTTATCTATTAAATCTAGTTTTGTTTTACCTATTCTACTATTTAATTTTGCGTTTATAGAAAAACCCTCATTTATAGTTTTTAATTTACTCTTTGCATTTTTTTCTATTAATTGGACTTCTGCATCACCTTCAACTGTACACATACATGCAAGTCTAACATTTAATCTTTCTGTAAAACATTCTTCTTCTTTTGTTTTAGGTGAAAGATTTCCTGTAGCAATAACTTTACATTTCCCACATTTTCCTTTTCCATTGCAAGGAGCTTCAATATAAAATCCTGATTTTCTTATAACATCTATAAGTTTTGTACCTTTATCAACTTCCATTTTTACATCTTTATTTTTAAAAGTAATTATAGCCATTAAATTACCTCTTTCTATGTACAATAAATTACTAGTAAATTTAGAACTGAACAATCTAATTTCTACTTACTATTTCATTAGTATATATGTATATAATAAAGAAATTTCGCACATATATACCTTTTATTTCTATATTATAACATCTAAAGACATATTTATCATTATATTCAATTTAATTAACTTCATCTAAAGGTATATTATCTTTAAATTGCCATGGTTTTTTATTCAAATATCCATTTCCAAAGGGAGTTACTATAGAAATTACTGCAAATATAGCTAATATAAATGAATACCATACATATGGAACAATCTGAACTGGACTTACTAATCCTTTAGTAACACTTCCCACTATTAAAAGCTGTGCACCATAAGGTATAATCCCTTGCATTATACATGAAAAAGCATCTAAAAGTGAGGCTGTTTTTCTTGGATCTATTTTGTGTTCTTTAGATAACTCTTTTGCAAGCTCTCCACTAACAATTATAGAAACTGTATTATTTGCTGTAGCTGCATCTATTAAAGCTACTAATCCACTAATTCCTAATTTAGCAGATTTTTCTCCTCTTATCTTTTTATTTATCTTATTTAATAACCAATCAAGTCCTCCACCTTTTGATACCATATTAGCTAATCCACCAGTTAGTAAGGATAATATAAATATATCAAACATTCCTGTAAAGCCTGTATAAATTTCTTTTATAAAACCTAAAAAAGAAAAACTTCCATATCCCATTCCAATAACACCAGACAACATTATTCCTCCAGTTAAAACTACAAATACATTTTTTCCTGACAAAGCAGCTATTAAAACAAACATATAAGGAATTATTTTAACTAAATTAAATGCATGAGTATGAACTTCTGGTGTATTTACCGGTTTACCAAATATAAACAGTAAAACTATAGTAACTAATGCTGCAGGTAACACAAATCCAAGATTAGTTCTAAATTTATCCTTCATTTCTACCCCTTGTGTCCTTGTTGCCGCTATGGTTGTATCTGATATTATAGATAAGTTATCTCCAAGCATAGCACCTCCAACTAAGGCGCCTAAAGTTAATGGTAAATTTAATCCAGCCTTTTGTGCTAATTCAATTGCTATAGGCGCCACAGCAACAATAGTTCCTATAGAGGTTCCTGTTGATATAGCTATAAATGCTGCTATCAAAAATACACCTATTATAATAAATTGAGTTGGTATTAAAGTTAATCCTAAATTCACTGTAGATTCAACACCTCCCATAGCTTTTGAAGTTGCAGAAAACCCTCCCGCTAATAAATATATAATACACATAATAATTATGTTTTCATCACCACAACCTTTAATAAAAGTATCAAACTTATCATCTAATGATCCTTTTATTAAAAAAAATGCAGAAATTATTCCTATAACTGCTGCAATTGGTGCTGGAAATTGATAAAAAGCCATATCAACACCTTTTATAGATAAAATAATTCCTGAGCACAAATATACTAATACAAAAATAATAAATGGTACTAAAGCTAGTCCTTTGCCGTTCTTCTCTTTTATATTTTTCATTTTTTAATTCCCCTCATAGTAACTTTAATATATTATTCCATTAATAATTTTGAATTTATAGGACACTTTCCATATAAACTACCTGCTTCCATAAAAGCTTCAATGTTTTCTATTGGTGTATGCATTGGAATTTGACACCCTGTCGATAAAATATATCCTTTTTTAGAATCATAACCTTTTCTTATACACTCTTTAACTGATTTAAAAATATCCTTTTTAGTTCCTTTATAAACTATATCAACTGGAGGAACATTCCCAGTAATAACCACTCTATCTCCCATTACTTCTTTAGCTTCCTTTATATCTTCTACATTATCTATGCTAAAATTAGAAATACCTGTGTTTACAACATCCTCCCAAATCTCTTTACTCTTGCCACAAATATGTATAGCTGGAGAACTCCCTGTTTTTTCTTTTATTTTGTTAACGTTTTTTTGAAGAGCAGGCAATGAAAATTCTCTAAATTGTTTTGGACTTATAAGACTAGTAGATGAAACCGGATCTGCAAAACCTATAGACACTCCTAGTTTGGCAACTTCTTCTATATACCTATTATTAGATTCTGCTATTATATCCATTAAAATATGGACTTTTTTAGGATACTTAATCATCCATTTTAATAAGTTTTCCGTTCCAACTACTGAAGCTGCAACACTAAAAGGTCCAGACATAGCAGCACCAACATCTACCTTATCCTTAAGTGCATCTCTTGTAAGTCTTATAGCTTTAATTAACAATGGAAGTTTACCATCCTTTAACGGATTAGATACTTTAAGAGATTCTATTTCATCTACAGAATTAATAGCTGGCTCTAATAAATAAGATATACCATAATCAGGATATCCTACTTTAGATCCCATAGCCTCTGCAACACCTCTTAAACTAGTTGATATACTAACACTATCATGTTGAAGTTTTTCAAATAAAGCTACTTCTAAATCTGCCATAAGCTCAGCTGAATGATAATACTCTCTTGCTGTTACTCCAATAAAAGGTGCCATAGTAACTCCCATATCTGGTACACATGGTATTCTATCAATTTCTTCTCCTTTAGAAAAAGCTATCATTCTCTCCTTTGGTGTCATTTCTTCTTTAATCAACTAAAATCCCTCTTTTCATAGATATTTTATTGTAATAACTATTAAATACTATTATTTATAAAAGTTTTATTTTAACTATCACTTACATTTTTATATTCTACTATTTTAGATTATAATTTTCTATTATTATACAAATTTACTATAGATTATAATTAATGTTATAAAATTTTAATATACTATTATATTAATGAAAATTATCTGTAATTAATAATTATCTGTAATTAATAAAAATTTAAAAACTTCTATTTTAAATAGTTACCTTCTTAAATTATTTTGTAAATAAAAAATAAGAGGTGGAATTCCACCTCTTATTTATCACTATCTAAAGAATCTAATTCATCTTTTACCAAATTAAGTCTATCTTCTAAAATAGCTTTTTCTTCTATAAGTAAATCCTTTTGATCTCTGTTACTAATTATATTATCTGAAAAATCTCTTCTATAACCTCTTCCATATCCTCTACCAAAGCCTCTACCGTATCCTCTTCTACATCTTAAACCTAATCCAAGACCTAATCCTCTAGCTGTTGTTTCTTCTTTAGATTCATTACATATGCCCATTCCTCTTCCTGTTTTTGCTCCTCTTCCTTGTGGACCTGTACCATCCATTCTTGGCATTTAATCATCCTCCTTTTTTGTTAATGGGTATTTACCCATTACAATCATTATACTCTATTATGGGCATATGTCAATAACTTATACTTTAAATTTAAAAATTTAATTTAAATATTATTAGATTCTATCCTTTATTTAACATTATTATAATTCTTCATCTTTAGGATTAAGTTCTGGTATATATGGTTTTATGTCTATTACTGGTGTTTTATTAAGCATATCTACTCCTTCAATTTCAATTAAATTTTTATTTTTTATACTAATAACTTTTACAATAGACATTCCTATGCTGTTAGGTCTAAAAGGAGATCTTGTAGAAAATACTCCTTTAAAATCATTTGAATCTCTAGGAACTTGTAATAGTTTGTACCCTTTTGATTTATTAAAATAAAATAATAGAATTATATATGCCCCTTCTTTTATGTCTCTAATTCCTAATACATATTCATCTAAAATATTTATGACTGCTCTTTTATCCTTCCCATAAATACTTTGCTTAGGTATATCACTTAATTTTTTAAATGGAGATTCAATATAACCTATTGGCTTAATCTGAAAATTCATTGTATACACACCCTTCTTATAAATATATAAAAAAATAACAGCATCATATAATACTGTCATCCTTAGTTATAAAAAATTTAACATAAATTCATATTCTATCTAAAGTTCATATTCCTACCGTGCCTATGTCTATGACCTCTACATCCCTCACAACTTTTTCTGTCTTTAAACTCACTGCAAAGTTTATAATCTCCACCTTTTATTTTTATAGTCTTGCCATTTACCAAACTATCAGCAATTTTTTTACGAGCATTATCATATATTCTCTGTATAGTTGAACGTGCTACTCCCATTTCATTTGCGCTCTCTTCTTGATTTAATCCTTCTAAATCTATAAGTCTTATAGTTTCATATTCCTCTACTGTCATAACTATGTATTCATTAAAATCCTCAAAATCATCTATCTTTATAGGCCCAAATGCATTAACTTCTGGCAAAGCACACACTCGCCTGCTTTTTCTTGGTCTAACCATTGTAAACTCTCCCTTCAAATATGCTTCTCTTATATAATAATAAAATTTAAATACATATTCAATTATACTTAATCCTTCTAGCTATATTATACCAATAATAAATACTATTAGTATGGAAAAACTACTTATTTACCCATATTTATCCTATATAGTTTTACATAAACTATCATATATAAAATAAACTCATTTTTAAAATTTAAAATTCTATATAAACTTATACATTGTAACCTTAAAGTTTTAAAAGGCATATATTGCATAAAAACATTTAATCAAACTTAAGCAATATATACCTTTATTTTTACTTAATTTTCAGTTTTTCTTTTACCATCTTTCCAAATTCTTTATCTGCTCTACAAAAATTCTCAATTGCCTTTAATTGAATTTTCAAATCTACTTCCCACATATCTGCTACTATATTGTCAACTAAAGTACACTTCTCTTTGCAACTCATAGATTTAAATCTTTCTCCTGCTTGAGTAAAATCATTGCTTTTTTCAATAGTTTCTCTAACTAACTTTCCTTCTACATAAATTGGACATTCTTTTCCTTTAGGATAATCTTTTGGTTTGTTATCATTTAGGCTATTAGGTTTATAATTTATACTACTATCACTATAAAAATATCTCATAGGACCATCTTGAGTATTATTACATACTGGTGATCTTGGTCTATTTACAGGTAACTGTTGAAAGTTAACTCCTATTCTATGTCTTTGAGTATCTTTATATGAAAAACTTCTTCCTTGCAAAAGCTTATCATTAGAAAGCTCAATTCCAGGAACTATGTTAGAAGGACAAAATGCTATCTGCTCTATTTCTCCGAAAAAATTCTTAGGATTTTCATTTAATACCATTTTCCCTACTTCAACTAATGGGAACATATCTTCTGGCCAAACTTTTGTTGCATCTAAAGGATCAAAATCTAATTTATTAGCTTTATCTGGTTCCATCATCTGTACTTTTAGTGTATATTCAACTTTTTTGCCTTCTTCTATAGTATCATATAAATCCTTTGTAGCTACATTAGGATCAACCCCTGCAAGCATTTCAGCTTCATGTCTATCTATAGTTTTAACCCCAAGTTTTGGTATCCAATGATATTTTATAAATACTCTATGTCCCTTTTCATTAACCCAAACATAAGTGTTAACTCCAAAACCTTCTATAGTTCTATAACTTTTTATTGTACCTAAATCTGAAAATAAAAATGTTATCATATTAGTAGATTCAGGACTGTTTGAAATAAAATCCCAAAATCTATTTTTATCTGTAAGATCATTAGTTGGAGATGGTTTAAAAGCATGAACCATATCTGGAAATTTCATAGCATCTCTTATAAAAAATACTGGAATATGATTTCCTACTATATCTAAATTTCCTTCTGTGGTATAAAATTTAGTTGCAAATCCTCTAGGATCTCTTAAAGTATCTGCAGATCCTTTAGATCCTATAACTGTAGAAAATCTAACTGCAACTTTGGTCTTATTTCCTATTTTATTAAAAACTCTAGCTTTTGTATATTTTTTCATACATTTTGTTACTTCAAAATAACCTTTTGCTCCAGCACCTTTAGCGTGTACAACTCTCTCTGGTATTCTCTCTCTATCAAAGGATGATATTTTTTCTACTAAATCTAAATCTTCTATTAAAACTGGTCCATTTTTACCAACAGTCAATGAATTTGCATCATCAACTACAGGTATTCCTTGGTTATTAGTAAGGTATTTTTCTTTTTCCTTATTTTTGTTCATATATCCTCCACTTATATAACTCTCATTAATCATTATATAAATTATAGTGTAACCTTGTTACTTATAAAAAAATGAAATTTCTATCCCCTTTATTATAAAAAATCTTAAGATATTAGTATAAAAATAAATAACAAGTTAAATATACTAGATGCTAATTATTTATTTAAAAGCAACTCTCTATGCATTTTCAGAATAGTATGACATATTTTCGTTTAATTATAGAAGTTTTTTTAATCTTGCTGTAAAATATAAAATATAATATATAATTTATTACATAATTCTACATTTAATTCTTTATTAACTATAACAAAGCCATATATTATAAAAAAACTATTAACTTCACTAAAAATGTTAGCTCACTAACAATAAAATAATATTTTTTACGTAATATATATTTTTAAAACTTAAATGTAAAAATTAACCGGAGGTGAACTAAATAAAAATTTATTTTTCAGTTGTAAATTTTTATTTATAGATATGTATAAAAAACTAAATTTAAACACCAAAATATTACTAATAAACTCATTTATAATCTTTATTTCTCTGCTTACTGCTAATGTTTTAATAAATATAACAAACACTTCTAATATAAAAGATAAAATAAAAACTAATCTAAAAAATTCTTCTAATTTGATTTCTAAATCATCTATAGTAAAAGATGCTTTAAAAAGTAAAAGAAAAGGGTTAGAAGTTCAATCTTACGTTAGAAATATATTAAATACCTCTGAAGACATAGATATTATAGTAGTTTGTGATACAAAAAGTATAAGATACGCTCACCCAAATAAAGACAAAATAGGCAAAAAATTTGTTGGTGGTGACGAATTTGAAGTAATAAATAAAGGATCTTCCTATATTTCCAAAAGCACAGGTACAATGGGAAATCAAATAAGATCTTTTTCTCCTGTTTTAGATAACAACAAAATTATAGGTTTTGTACTTGTAAGCTCTCTCACTGAAAACATAACTAAAGAAACAAATGACTCTTTAAAATCTTTAATTTTTTTCACCTTTATTGGATTTTTAATTGGAGCTTTAAACACTATAATTTTATCTAAAAATATAAAAAACAGTTTGCTAGGTTTCAAACCTGAACAATTAACTGAACTATATCTTCAAAAAAAAGAGGTATTAGACACCTTAACTGATGGAATTGTAGCTATAGACATAAATAATTCTATTACTCTTTGCAATAAAGCTGCTAAGAATATTATGAATATTCCACAAATTGATGTTACAGGAAAAAATATTTATGATATAATTCCAAACTCTAGACTTCCTATAATTTTAAAGACTGAAAAACCTGAATTAAATAAAAATATGATAATTGAAAATACTATTATATTCAGTAATAGAATCCCTATAAAACAAGATGACAATATTATAGGTGCCCTTGCCATCTTTAATGATATGACTAAAGTTACTAAGCTTGCAGAAGAACTTACTGGTGTTAAACAAATAGTTGAAGCTTTAAAAGCAAACACTCATGAATTTATGAATAAATTACATGTAATACTTGGATTTATCCAGATTGACGAAACTGAAAAAGCTAAAAATTATATACTAAATTTAACTGAAGAACAACAACTTAAAATTAATATGGTAATAAAAAAAATTGAAAATTCAACAATAGTTGCTCTGCTATTAGGTAAAATCACAAAAGCTAAGCAATACAATATAACACTACACTTAGATTCTAAAAGTAATCTAAAAAAATCAAACAAGAGAATAACAAATAATATCTTAGTTACTATAATTGGTAATCTTATAAATAATTCTATTGATGCAATTAATATTTGTTCCAAAAATAAAAAAATTATAAATTTATTTTTAAATGAAACAGATAAATTTATAATAATAGAAATTAATGATACCGGCTGTGGTATATCAGAAGAATGCTTAGATAAAATTTTTGAAAAAGGTTTTTCTACTAAAGGAAAAAATAGAGGAACAGGTTTATTTTTATTAAAAAATATAGTAGAAAATTTAAATGGTATTATACTAATTGATTCTAAAGAAAACATAGGTACAACAATAAAAGTTAAACTTCCTAAGGAGGATAAAATTGATGATTAAAGTGTTAATTATAGAAGATGACCCTATGGTTGCAGAAATTAATAAGATATATACAGAAAAGAATAAAAATTTTGAAGTATACAAGATTTGTAACAACGGGGCAGATGCTTTAACTTTACTTTCAAAAACTAAAATAGATTTGATTATATTAGATGTTTTCATGCCTAAAATGAACGGTATAGAATTTTTAAAAAAAATTAGAGAAAAAGGTATACTTTTAGATGTAATAATAGTGACCTCTTCTCATGATGCTGACAAATTAGATACTGTTTTAAAATTTGGAGCTATTGATTATTTAATTAAACCTTTTAAATATGAAAGGTTTAATTCTGCCTTAGAAAACTTTCTTAATAAGCACACATTGCTAAATAAAAATAAAGAAATTAATCAATGTGATATAGATAAACTTACAAAATTTAAAGGCAAAACACTTCCTGTTAATTTACCTAAAGGATTCCACAAAATTACACTTTCTAGAATAAGTACATTTATGAAAAATAATAATTATTATTTTACTAGCGAAGAAGTTGCAACTAAACTTAATTTATCAAAAGTAACTACCAGAAAATACTTAAACTATATGGAAGAAATTAATCTAATCTCTTCTAATATTAAATACGGTACCATAGGAAGACCTACTACAGAATACTTATGGAATCGTTAACAAAATAACAATTTTTTTTTTACTTTCTTAATACTTCATTTTAATTTCTAAATATATATTTATAATCCTATTAAAAGTATAATGATAAAAAACTTAGAAATTATTTTTTATTTATTATAATTTTAGGAGGTTGTCATTATGGATTTTAATAAGATAAGTTTAGAAATGCACGAAAAAATGAAAGGTAAATTGGAAATCAAGTCAAAAGTTCCTGTAAGTTGCGAAAACGATTTAAGTACAGCATATACTCCAGGTGTTGCAGAACCTTGCAGAAAAATACATGCAAATAAAGAGGATGTATATAAATACACTTCAAAATCTAATTTAGTTGCTGTAGTATCTGATGGCTCCGCTGTATTAGGACTTGGTGATATAGGTCCTGAAGCGTCACTACCTGTTATGGAAGGTAAATCTATTTTATTTAAAGCTTTTGGTAATGTAGACGCATTTCCTATATGCCTTGATACTAAAGATATTGATGAAATAGTTAAAACTGTAAAATATATATCCCCATCTTTTGGTGGAATAAATTTAGAAGATATAGCTGCTCCTAGATGTTTTGAAATAGAAAGAAGATTAAAAGAAGAATTAGACATTCCTATTTTTCACGATGATCAACATGGTACTGCAATAGTAGTTTTAGCAGGATTAATAAATGCACTAAAAATAGTAAAAAAAGATATTAAAGAAATAAAAATAGTTATAAATGGAGCAGGTGCTGCTGGAATATCTATATGCAAACTTTTAATGTTATATGGAGCTAAAAACATTACAATGTGCGATAGTAAAGGTGCTTTAGTTGAAGATGATCCTAGACTTAATGAATCTAAAAATAGTATTGCTAAAGTTACAAATAGAGATAAAAAAACAGGTGCATTAAAAGAAATAATCCAAGGAACTGATGTATTTATAGGAGTATCTGTTGCTAATGTTTTAGATTACGAATCTGTAAAAACAATGAATAAAGATGCTATTGTTTTTGCTATGGCAAATCCTACTCCAGAAATCATGCCTGATGAAGCTAAAAAAGCTGGAGCTAGAATAATCGCTACTGGAAGATCTGATTTCCCTAATCAAATCAATAATGTATTAGTTTTTCCTGGAATATTTAGAGGTGCCTTAGATGTTAGAGCTAAAGATATTACTGAAGATATGAAACTTGCAGCAGCTATTGCTATTGCAAATATAATTAAAGAAGATGAACTAAAAGAAGACTATATTATTCCCCTAGCTTTTGATGACAGAGTTGGAAAAGAAGTAGCTACAAAAGTGGCCAAAGTTGCTAGAGAAACTAATATTGCTAGAATTTAGCTTTAAATAAGGGGGGATAATAAATATGAAAACAATTAGTAATGAAAAAAAACAATATAAAATTATGGGTCTTCCTATAAGCGGATTTTTAATTCTCTTAACCATTACTATTATAGGAGTATATTTAAATAAATTACCTAAAGGAATGATTGGAGCATTACTTTTTATGATGGTAATAGGTGCTCTTTTAAATGAAGTTGGAAATAATACTCCTATTGTAAAAAGCTTTTTAGGTGGAGGGCCAATTGTAATAATTTTTGTATCTGCAGCTTGCGTAACCTATGGTATTTTTCCTAAAGCTGTTACTGAAAACGTTTCTACTTTTATGAAAGCTGGAGGATTTTTAAATTTTTATATAGCTGCTCTAATAGCTGGTAGTATACTTGGAATGAGTAGGAAACTTCTTATTAAAGCTGCTATAAGATATCTACCTGCAATAATTTGCGGTGTCTTAGTTTCTCTTGCATTAGTTGGAATAGTAGGCGAATTAATCGGTTTTGGTGCTAAAAAAGCTATATTCTATATAGGTATACCTATCATGGGTGGTGGAATGGGAGCCGGTGCTGTTCCTTTATCTAAAATATTTGGAGAAGCATTAAATACTAATCCTACAAGTATGCTATCTGTGATGATACCTGCTGTTGCTCTTGGAAATGCATTAGCAATAATCCTTGGTGGATTGCTTTCAAAACTAGGAAAAATAAAACCTTCTTTATCTGGTAATGGAAACTTAATGAAAAACAGTAATAAATCTTGTTTAAAAGAAAAAGAAGAAGTCAATGAAATAACTCTTAAATCTTTAGGTACAGGCCTTGCAATATCTTTATGTTTTTATACTTTAGGAAGTATTATTAATAAATTTATACCAGTTATTCATACTTATGCTTGGATGATTATAATGGTTGCTGTATGTAAAATAATAGGGGTATTACCTAGGAAATATGAACTTAGTTCTAAACAATGGTTCTCTTTTGTAATGACTAATTTAACATGCGCACTTCTTGTAGGAATAGGAATTGCTTATACAGATTTAAATCAAGTAATACAAGCCTTTAACTTCCAATATCTATTACTTGTATCTATGGTCATAATCGGCTCCGCTTTAGGTTCAGGATTCGGAGGATTTTTAGTTGGATTTTATCCTATAGAGTCTGCAATAACTGCTGGCTTATGTATGGCTAATATGGGTGGAACTGGAGACGTTGCTGTTCTTTCAGCATCGGATAGAATGGAACTTATGCCTTTTGCCCAGATATCTTCTCGTATAGGTGGAGCTTTTATGCTTATACTTGCAAGTACCTTGTTAAGATTTTTAGCATGATAATAGGATTAAAATTGATGGTAAATATAATTTACCATCAATTTTTTGATTACATCTTTGTTTTAATTATAATTTTATCTTTTTAATATTATAGTTTATTATAATAATTAATTCTATCTCCTATGTTAAAAACTAGGTATATTAAGTATATATTTATAAAATCTTATACTCTTTTAAATAAATTTAAAAAGTTAACTAATAATTCTAGTATTTAAATAATCCTATTTAAAATATTTTTCAAGTTTTTTAGGTCCTGTAATTATTTCTCTATCTACGTATAAAGTTCCATCTTTTTTAGCTGTAATACTCCATTTTACTAAGGTTATATCTCCTTTTTCAATTTCTATACAAGTTATAGCTCTTGGATGAACACAGCTACCATCATTAAAATAAGGAGTTTCTGAAGTCTTAGGAAACATTGGTCTATGAGTATGACCTGCTATAAGCATTTGATTATTCTCTTTTACCCATCTTATTATTTTTCTTTCTACCTTCCTCTTTTTCTTATAATTTTTAGCAGGACTTGTAGGATCCTTAAATCCTAAGTAGATAGATAAAGGTCTCCATAAATACCTAATTAAAAATCTTCCTAAAAACCAGAGTCTATCATTTATTAAATCCCCTTGATGTCCATGTACAATAAATATTTTATTTTTTTTATTTAAGTAATTTATAATTATTCCTTCATATACTTTTATTTTATTAAAAAGTTCTCTCTTTTTACCTTCTTTATCTTTGTAATAATATAAATTCTTTTCTACATACTTTTCACTTTTCTTAACCATATCATGATTTCCTAAAATCATGTAAAATCTATCCTTCTTATAAAATTTACTCATAAGTTCAAAGACATCTTTATGGCATCTTTTTATTTCTTCTAGTTTTCTGTTTTCCCAAAGTTCATCTCCATCACCTATTTCAATATATATATAATTATTTTTATAATAATAATTTAAAGCACTTAAAAATAATGGTCTATTATTTGCAAAATCATCTGCTCTACTATTGTCCCCTCTATGACAGTCACTAATTAATACCACTTTTGATGAATCATCAATGTTTATTTCTTTTGATTTTTTATATGTTTCACTAAGCCTTTTAGATGTAAACATTAAACTACCTCTACAAAAAAATCATATATTGCTTTCAATACAATATATGATTCAATAATTTATTTGTAGACTTTTAGTAATTTACACTATTATAATTTTTAAGAAATTATTTTTTATAACTACTAAAATTTATTTTAATTTCAACTTTATAATAGTATATTTTATATTGATAAACTTATTTTTCTTCTTCTAATCTTTCAACACGTATTAATTCTAAAACAAAAGTTATTTTCCCCTTTTTAATTTGGTAACTAATATATCCTTCATTTTTTTCTACTATTTGTTTGCATATATATAATCCAAGTCCTGAACTGCTTACTTTAATATCTCCATAAGTATGCTTTATAAAAGGATCAAATAATCTAGTTTTTATATCCTTTGGAATATCACTACATTTATTTGAAATTTCTATAATAGAAAATTTTTCTTTACTATACCCTTCTATATCTATTTCTTTCCCTTTAGAATATTTTATAGAATTATCTATTAAATTTGTTATAACTTCCTTTATTTCTTCTTCTACTGCATATACATTTAATTTAGGTAGATTAATATTTAGTTTCATATTTTGTTTATCAATTTTAACTTTTGATTCCTCTATAACTTCACCTAATAATTTTTTAAAATTAAATTCTGTTTTAGCTTTGCTTTTTATAGCTTTTCCTTTTGCTACTTGGATCAAATTACATACCAACTTATGCATTCTATCACTTTCTAATATAACTCTGTTTAATGCTCTATTTTCAAAGGTATCAATTCTTGAATCTTCTTCTAAAAGCTGAGCATATCCTGATATAGCCGCTATTGGTGTTTTCATTTCATGAGTTGCATTATTAAAAAATTCTGTAGTAGTCTTTTGAAGGTTTTCTATTTTCTCTTTTTCTTTAGATATAATTTCTATTTTATTTTGTATTTCTTCTTTCATCATATTAAAATTATTAGAAAGCTCTCCTATTTCATCATTACTCTTACTTAAAATTTTAGTATCATAATTTCCCTTTTCTACTTGCTTCATAGCATTAGATAAATTTGTTAATGGCTTTGTAGTTTTATATAGTAAAATATATAATAATATTATAAATATAATAAAGATACCTATCTCTGAAAAAATTATTTTTGACATTAGTTTTTTATTATATGTGTACATATTATTAAACTCTTTTTGAGTAACAGCTACTCCTTTTAATGTATCTTGTACATAAACTGGATAACTACAAGTAGCAAGAAGTTTATCCTCTTCATAACTTAAGTTTAAAATAGACTTTGTATTTTTGCTATCATTTATAACTTTATTAACTTCTTTAATATCAATCATATTACCTGTTGTATATTCTAATTTATCTTTTGTATCTTTAAAAGCTATATATGTTTTAAAATCTCTGCTTATTTTATTTATCACTGTAAAAATATCCTGTGAATCCTTTTCACTATTTATTAGTATATGATTTCTAATATTAACATTTTCTATATTACCTATATAATTCATCTCTTTTATAATGCTATTTTCTAAATTTTTATTAAGCACATTTGCTAGTATAACGTTTAAAATTCCAAGCAGTGATACCAATATTATAATTATTCCAAATATTATTTTTGATTTTAATGTTCTAAATCCATACTTTAGTTTTATAAGAATCACACTCCATTAAACATCAGTTTTTTTATAAATCTCTATCTCATAACATAACCTACTCCAAATACTGTTTCTATAATAGACGGACCTTCCTTAATATCAATCTTACTTCTTATTCTTCTTATATGTACATCTACGGTTCTAGTATCTCCTAAATACTCATAACCCCAAACTTTCTCCAAAATATTTTCTCTAGATAAAACTATATTTCTATTTCTATAAAGATATAAAAATAGCTCAAATTCTTTTCTTTTTAAATCTACTATTTTATCATTTTTCAATATTTCTCTGCTTTTAGGATTAAATTTCACAGCCTTTGTTAAATCTATATAACTTTCTTCTTCATCTCTTCTAATTTTAGGTCTTCTAAATAAAACTTTTATTCTAGCTTTTACTTCTCTTATATCAAAAGGTTTTGTTATATAATCATCAGCTCCAAGTTCTAGGCCTAAAAGCTTGTCCACAATATCATCTCTTGCAGTTATCATTATTACTTGATACTTTTGATATATTCTTTTACATATATCAAACCCATCTATATCCGGTAACATTAAATCTAATAAAACTAAGTCTGGATTAAATTCTTCCACTATGTTTAAAGCATCCCTACCATTAAATACACTCTTAACCTCATAGCCTTCCTTTAAAAGTGATGTGGTTAATATATCATTTATTGAAAATTCATCTTCTACAACTAAAATTTTCTCTTTAGGCATTTATATTTTCTCCTTTATACAGTATTTGCAATATTAAATCATCCTATAATACTACATTTTTTAAGAGTTATCTTATTAATAGTTAATATCTAAAAAACTCTAAACCTCATATAAAATTTTATATGAAGCTTAAAATATCTTATTAGTTTCTAATTTCTTTTTATATTATAGTAATCTACAACTTGGCTACGTTCTAAAATATTCTTATTTTTTTTATTTCCTACTTCAATGTTCACTATTATAGATAGTTTATCTCCTTTATCATTTATATTAGTTATAAAAGCATGATTCATTTTTATCAAATCTTCCTTTTTATTACTATTAAGAAGTTTTTCATACATTTCTTTTTTATATTTTTCAGCTATGTTTTTATACGAATTTCTATAAAATATATTAAGTTCATCATTTTTTATTTCAGCCAAATATATATCAGAATACATCTTAGTTTTTATATTATTATCTTTAACTTCATTTTCTTTTTCTAAAACCAATACATTTTGTTTAGGAAAATAATCAAGCATTTTTATGCCTTCTTTTCTTTTATCTAATAAAACTTTACTTTCCTTAGTCTTAATATTATATTTCAAGAGCTTATTTCCATCAAAATTTATTATATAAATATTATCATTTTGAATCTTTGCATTTATATCCATGTTATTTAATTGAAAATCTGATATATCCATGTTATTTGATCGAAAATCTGATATATCTATTTTGCAAATTTTTTCAATCTCTAAATTTTGCCCGTTAAAATTAACTTTAAAAATTTCCCCTTTATTATCAAAAACAATAAATTTTTTTAAGAACTTACAATAACCTACTATAGATATATTTATGTCTCCTATATTATTATTCTTATATAATTTATTAGTTTTTAAATCAAATAAACTAATAGTACCTATCTGTTTGTTAGTTCGGTAATTTATTCTATAAGTATGATACGTTAAAAATCTATTATTACCATCTACATTATACATATTTCCGTTAGTAGCTTTATAATTTTCATCTAATCCTTCATTATATCCTTTAATATAAAACCTTTTGCTTTTATCTTCTGTAAAATCATAATAATATAATTTCTCTTTTTCATCTAGTGCTGGTCCTTTTATTGAATCTACAGCACAAGAATAAGATTCTTGATTTGTTTTATCTAAGCTGTTTTCATTAATATTAATAGAATAAAATTTATCAGAATAAGGCATATCTATATCAATTCTTTTAGGAGTCTCTAGTACTCCTAGTAACTTATTATCTTTCCAAAAGCACGGGATAAACATTTCACCTTTATTACTATTAATATTAATAAAGGATTGATTAACTTTTATACTATCTTGCTGAGACTTACTATTTGTTTTAACATCATTATTTAAAACTATACTTTTATCTTTAGAACAAGCCAAAAACGTCGGTACTACTATAATCATAATAAAAACTAATGCCATATTTTTCATTATACTATATTTATTTATTTTCATATTTTAATCCACCTTTTAAAGTTACATTATAAGTTTTAAACTACACTATTAATCTATAATCATAAAACATTCATAGACTAATTTTATCAATCTCTTTTTATATCATAGTAATCTATAACTTGTCTTTCTATAATCTTAGGAATATTTTCATCAATAATTTCAATGTTTCTTGTTATAGCTAATTTATTTCCTTTCTCATTTATAAAAGGAACTATATTTATATCATTACGCTTTCTACAATTTTTATTTTTAATATTATTGCCTAGCTTTTCAAATAATTCATGGCTACATTTTTTTTCTTCACTCTTATATTTGCTCTTATAAAATATATTTACTTTTCCACCTTTTATTTCAGCTAAATATATCTCTGAAGGTCCTTTTTTTTCAAGACCATCTTTAGATATATCAGGTTTTTCTAAAATTAATATATTTTGCTTAGGAAAATACATTAACACTCGTGTTTTATCCTTTTCATCCGTATTTAATATAAAATCAGTTTTTTTAGTTTTAAAATCATATTTTATAAGTCTATTCTTTATAAGTTTGTTCTTACCTATTCCATTACTACACATATAATAAATTGCACTATCATCACATATTCCTAAGACTCCATTAAGTGGATATTGAAGTGTTAAGTCACCAGTATCTATTTTAGAAAACTCTTTAAGTTCCAAACTATTCCCTTTAAACATAATTTCATAGCATGTACCTTTCCTATCTATAGCCATAAATTTTTTCAAATCTTTAACATATAATACTTTAATTATTTCTATGTTTTCTATATTATTATTTTTATATGATTTTCTACTTCTTAAATCAATTAATTTAATTCCGCCTATTTTTTTATCACAATTGTATGTATAAGTGGTAGCAAATTGATCATTACCATCTACCATACAAATCCCTCCTCCTCCATTATTTCCTGACTCATCGGAATCATTAAGCTTACCTAAAAATATATGTTGGCTTTTTTCTTTGGAAAAATCATTATAGTATAAATTACAATTCAAACTGCCATCTTCTAAAGGTAATGGTACTATTTCTTTCAAATCATAATGAGCTCCAAATGTTTTATTTTGGGTTTTTTTTAATACTTTTTTATTTACATCTAAAGCATGAAAATATTTAGAAATATACTTCTTTGTCTCTAAACCTAATTTTTCTTTTTTGTTACTATCATATGATAATCTTCCAAATAATTTATCATTTTTCCAAAATGAAGGACTAAATATGCTGCCTTTTTTAATTTCATCAGTATAAATAAATTTTTCATTAACTTTTATATTGCCTTCAAATGACTTATTAATCTTTTTTACATCATCTTGTAAAACTATACTTTTTCCCTTAGAACACCCGAAAAAGGTCGTTATACTTATAAATATAATAAAAATTAATACTATTTTTTTTACAATAAAACACTTATTTGTTTTCACAATTCTATCCACCTTTTAAAGTTATCTTATTATCTTAAAAAATCTTGTATATATTAATTTATATATTCCATTAATTTCACTAATCTCTTTTTATATCATAATAATCTATAACCTGGTTATCGCTTATACGAAATACAGAATCTTCAATAATACTAATATCTCTCATTATAGCTAACTTATCTCCTTTATCATTTATATAAGCACGTATTTGATTATCACTATTCTTTTCATGATTTTCAGAAAAATTTTCCTTTTTACTTTTATTAGATAATTCTTTAAATAAAGATTCACTGTATTTATTTACTTGGTTTTTATACTTGCTCTTATAAAATATATTTACTTTGTCTTTTTTTATTTCAGCTAAATATATATCTGAACATTGTTTTTTCATTCCATTTTTTTTAGATATACTTGCTTTTTCTAAAATCAATATATTTTGTTTAGGAAAATAATCTAATACCCTTGTATTATCATTTTTATTAGTATTTAATATAAAATCAGTCTTTTTAGTTTTAAAATCATATTTTATAAGTCTCTTCTTTATAAATTTGTTTTTGCCAATTTTATTTCTACTTATAAAATAAATTTCACTATCATTACATTTCCCCAACACACTATAATAAGGTACTTCAAAACTCAAATCCCCCATATCTATTTGAGAATATTCTTTAAGTTCCAAACTATTCCCTTTAAACATAATTTCATAGCATATACCTTTTTTATCTATAGTCATAAATTTTTTCAAAGCTTTAACATATAATACTTTAATTATTTCTACATTTCCTATATTATTATTTTTATATATTTTTTTAGTTTTTAAATCAATTATTTTTATATCTCCCATCTTTTTACTGTCCCCATATCCATAAACACAGCCAAAATTATAATTACCATCTACCATAGTAATAGGCCCAAAGGATGATTTATCTAATGGATTACGAAAATCATTCATTTTGCCTAAAAATATATGTCGACTTTTTTCTTTTGAAAAATCATTGTAATATAAATTACGCTTTTCAAGTGGAAGTGGACTTATTTCTTTTAAACCATCATGCACAAATGCAAAAGCATTATTTCTTGTTTCCTTTAATAATTTTTTATTTACATCTAAAACATGAAAATACTTAGGAGTATACTTCTCCATACCTAGTTCCTTCAATCTTTCAGGAGAATATGTTAATGTCCCAAACAATTTATCATTTTTCCAAAAGGAAGGTTCAAACCACCTTCCTTTATTGTTTTTAGTAATATAAATAAACTTTTCATCAACTTTTATATTAGTTTTAAAGAACTTACTAATCTTTTTTACATCGTCTTGTAAAACTATGCTTTTTCCTTTAGTACACCCGAAAAAGGTCGTTATACTTATAAATATAATAAAAATTGATACTATTTTCTTTATTATAAAACATCCATTTCTTTTCATAAATTTATCCACCTTTTAAAGTTACATTATAAATTTAAGACTGAATTATTAATCTATAATAATAAATTATTCATATATATTTTTTTAATCTCTTTTTATTTGGTAATAATCTATAACTTGCTTTTCTATGCTCTTATAAGTATTTTTATTAATATTTTTGTGAAAAATATTAATATTTCGTGTTATAGCTAATTTATCTCCTTTATCATTTATACGAATGCGCATATCATCATCGTTGTTCTTTATATAATTTCCATCTTTATTTTTATAACCTAATTTTTCAATTAAAGTTTTACTATATTTATTTTCCTCATTCTTATACTTACTCTTATAAAATATATTTACTTTGCCTTTTTTTATTTCCGCTATATATATATCTGAAGGTCCTTTTTTTTCAAGACCATCTTTAGATATATCAGATTTTTCTAAAATTAATATATTTTGCTTAGGAAAATACATTAAGACTCGTGTTTTATCCTTTTCATCCGTATTTAATATAAAATTAGTTTTTTTAGTTTTAAAATCATATTTTATAAGCCTATTCTTTATAAGTTTGTTTTTGCCCATTCTATTCCTACTGATAAAATATATTACACTATCATCGCATATACAAGACACTCCAAAAATCGGTTGTTCAAGTGTTAAATCTCCTGTGTCTATTTTAGAATATTTTTTAAGTTCCAAATCATTTTTTTTAAATTTAATTTCATAACATACACCATTTTTATCAATAACCATAAATTTTTTTAAATCTCTAACATACAATATTTTAACTATTTTTATATCTCCTACATTATTATTTGTATATATTTTTTTAGTCTGTAAATCAATTAACTCTATACCTGCTATATTTTTACTACTATCATATTCATATATATTTGCAAAATTATCATTACCATCTACCATACCAACTAACCCCCACCAGGTATCAAGTGGACTATAACAACTATTAACATTTCTTAAAATAATATTATTTTTGCTTTTTTCTTTTGAAAAATCATTATAATACACATTACAGTTTTGTTTAGGTAATGAACTTACTTCTTTTAACCCAAAATGATTAGATGCAAAAGCTTTCTTTTTTGTTTGTTTTAACACTTTTTTATTTACATCTAACGCATGAAAATATTTAGGAATATAATTTTCTATACCTAATTCTTCTTCTTTTTTAAAACTATATATCAAAGTACCAAATAATTTACCATTTTGCCAAAATGAAGGCCAAAATATTCTTCCTGCTTCATTTTCATTCATGTAAATAAATTTTTCATCAACTTTTATATTACCTTCAAATGACTTGTTAGCTTTTTTTACATCGTCTTGTAAAACTATACTTTTCCCCTTAGAACATCCGAAAAAGGTCGTTATACTTATACCTATAATAAGAACTGATACTATTTTCTTTATTATAAAATATCCATTTCTTTTCACAAATTTATCCACCTTTTAAAGTTACATTATAGATTTTAAAATTCAATATAAATCTATAATTACAATTCATTTACTTCATATATTTATTACTTTCTTTTTATATCATAATAATCTATAACTTGTCCTTTTATATGTTCTTCAGGAACATATTTTTTTAAAATATTAATATTTCTTATTATAGCTAATTTATCTCCTTTATCATTTATAGTAGCATACATACAAAGATCATTGCTTTTTATATAGTTTTTAGAAACTTCTTTACCGCTAGTATTTAATTTTTCAAATAAACTTTTACTATACTTCTTTTCTTCATTTTTATACTTACTCTTATAAAATATATTGGCTTTCCCATTTTTTATTTCAGCTAAATATATCTCTGAAGGTCCTTTTAATACTCCTTCTTTAGGTATATCTGTTTTTTCTAAAATTAGTATGTTCTGTTTAGGGAAATAATCCAACACTCTAGTTTTATCATTTTCATCCATATTTAATATAAAATCAGTCTTTTTAGTTTTAAAATTATATTTTATTAATCTATTTTTTATAAGCTTATTTTTACCTATATCATTTTTACTCATAAAGTAAATTTCACTACCATTGCATCTTCCTGCTACTCCATTACATGGCTGCTGAAGTGTTAAATCACCTGTATCTATTTGAGAAAATTTTTCAAGTTTCAAGCTATTCCCTTTAAACTTAATTTCATAACATATACCTTTCTTATCTATAGCCATGAATTTTTTCAAATCTTTTACATACAATACTTTAATTATTTCTATATCTCCTATGTTATCATTTTTATATAGTTTCTTAGTTTCCAAATCTAATAATCTAATAAATCCTACAGTTCCTGTACATATGTTATTTTTTATTATTTTAGTATATCTATAAAAAGTAGCAAATTTATCATTGCCATCAACTATATACTCATCACCAAAAGGTATATTTTTAGGAGAGTCATTTGATAAATCCTCTAAATCACTAACTTTTCCTAATAAAATTTGTTGGCTTTTTTCCTTTGAAAAATCATTATAATAGAAATTACCCTTTTCAAAAGAAAGTCGACTTATTTCTTTTAACCCATAATGACTAGCTGCAAAAGCTTTCTTTTTAGTTTCATTTAACAATTTTTTATTTATATCCAAAGCATGAAAATATTTAGGAATATACTTGTCTATAATAATACTTAGTTCCTTATCTCTTATTGAAGACTTTGTTAATGTTCCAAACAATTTGCCATTTTGCCAAAATGAAGGTTCAAAACACATTTCATTTTTATTTTTAGGAATATAAATAAAATCTTCATTGACTTTTATATTACCTTCAAAGGATTTATTGGCCTTTTTTACATTACTCTGTAAAACTACACTTTTCACTTTAGAACATCCGAAAAATGTTGTTACTACTATGAACATCGTAAGAATTGATGCTATTTTTTTTATTGTAGAATATTTATTTATTTTCATAATTTTAACCACCTTTTAGACTTATCTTACAAACTGAAAAAATCTTGTATACACTATTCTATAACTAAATTGATTTTGTTAATCTCTTTTTATATAATAGTAATCCACAACTTGTCTCTTTATATTTTTATTAATATTTGTGTGAAAAATATCAATATTTCGTGTTATAACTAATTTATCTCCTTTATCATTTATACGAATACGCATGTCATCATCATTGTCCTTTATATAATTTTTATCTTTAGTTTTGCAACCTAATTTTTCAATTAAAGTTTTACTATACTTATTTTCTTCATTTTTGTACTTACTCTTATAAAATATATTTACTTTATTATTTTTTATTTCAGCTAAATATATATCTGAACATTCTCTTCTTGTCCCATCCTCTTTAGATCTATCAACTTTCTCTAAAATTAATATATTTTGTTTAGGAAAATATTGTAGTGCTCGTGTTTTATCATTTTCATTTATATTTAATATAAAATCTGTTTTTTTAGTTTTAAAATCATATTTTATAAGTCGATTCTTTATAAGTTTGTTTTTACCAATTTCATTTCTACTGATGAAATAAACTTCACTATCATTGCATATTGCAGACACTCCATTAATTGGTTGTTCAAGTGTTAAATCTCCTGTATCTATTTTAGAATATTTTTTAAGTTCTAAATTATTTTCTTTAAATTTGATTTCATAACATACACCATTTTTATCAATAGCTATAAATTTTCTTAAATCCTTAATGTAAACTACTTTAATTATTTCTATATCACTTATATTATCGTTTTTATATACCCTTCTACTTCTTAAATCAATTAATTTTATGGATTCCATGTTCTTGTCCTCTTTATATTGATATATAGCTCCAAATTTTTCATTTCCTTCAACTATACGACACTGAGTAAGCCCTGAATTATTTAAATCATCAAACTTTCCTAAAAAAAATTTCTTACTTTCTTTCTTGGAAAAATCATAATAATATATATTACCACTAGATGGAGGAATTTCAATTATTTTATTTAAACGCTGATAGGGAAAAAATGCTTTTTTAATTGTCTTCTCTAATACTTCTTTATTTACATCTAAAGCATGAAAATAATCAGACATATATTTTTTTATATATTTCTCTCCTTTTTTAGTCTTATAATATAACAAAGTACCAAATAGTTTATCATTCTCCCAAAATGAAGGAACAAACCAACTTCCATCTTCATTTTCAGTAATGTGAATAAATTTTTCACTAACCTTTATATTACTTTGAAATGACTTACTAGTCTTTTCCATATAATTCTCCAACATTATACTTTTATCAGTAGAACAAGCTGAAAACATTATTATACTTATTATTAATATAAAAAATACTATTGTATTTTTAGATACTTTAAAGATATTACTCTTCATTTACTACCCCTCCTGAAAATATAATATCAGTATATAATTACAAATTATAGGCAAATTGTTGCCAAAATGTTAACTATATAATTACAAACAAATAAAAAAATACCAGAGAAAGTTGCTTTACCTTCTCCAGTATTTCTATATAAAATTACCCTTAAATCTATATTAATTTTTTTTCTGTGTTTTATCTCTTATTAAATATTTAATAAAATAAGCTATATAAAATACAGCAAAGGAACCTGCCCAAAGTATTAATAAATTAGGCATTTTTTGTTTAGATAAAACACAAGCTAAAGTCATAGCCATAATCAAAGTTACTGAATAAAAAATTGCTCTTATAAAACTCTTTTTATGTATGCTTTTGTTATTCATAAATACTTCCCCCTTAAACCAAACAAGTATATTAACTAAAAAGATCTTTTATTTCATCTTCACTCATATTTAATATAGAAATCTCATTTCCTACATTTTCATCCATTACGTTTTTAATCATTTCTTTCTTTTGTTTTTGTATCTTATTAATTTTTTCTTCTATAGATCCTTTTGCTATAAGTCTTATTACTTCAACTGTATTTTCTTGTCCTATTCTATGTGCCCTATCTGTAGCTTGTTCTTCAACTGAAGGGTTCCACCAAGGGTCATAA
This sequence comes from Clostridium oceanicum, assembly GCF_039521385.1. Lineage (NCBI taxonomy): Bacteria > Bacillati > Bacillota > Clostridia > Eubacteriales > Clostridiaceae > Clostridium > Clostridium oceanicum. The sequence goes on from NZ_BAAACG010000008.1 coordinate 71,295, forward strand.
TGTATTACTATATCTGCAGAAGTTAAATTAAGACCTGTACCTCCCGCTTTTAAAGAAATCAAAAATACTTTTATATCTTCCTCATTAAATTTTTTAACTATATCTCCTCTTAGATTAGACTTTACACTTCCATCTAAATACAAATGTTCTATTTCATTTTCTTCAAGTCTTTCTGATATATTTTTTAATACAGATGTAAACTGAGAAAATACCAACATCTTATGGTTTTCCATTTTGTTGCTAGTTATTATATTTAACAAAGCATCCATTTTACCACTACCACCATTGTAATTTTCTATACATGTAGTAGGGTCACAACATATTTGTCTAAGTCTTGTAATCATAGCTAATATTTGTATTTTGCTTTTATTAAATTCTTTTTGTTTTATCTTTTCAAGCATCTGTGATTTTGCTTTTTCAGAAAATGATGCATATATTTTCTTTTGGTCTTCTGTCATATCTACAACTATATTGTGTTCTATTTTAGATGGTAATTCCTTTATAACATCTTTTTTTAGTCTTCTTAATATAAAAGGTTTTATACGTCTGTTTAGTTCTTTTAATACTCTTTTATCTTTAGATTTTGCAATAGGAATCTCATATTTTTTAGAAAACTTACCTTTATTAAAAAGATACCCAGGCATTATAAAATCAAATATAGACCATAGCTCTCCTAAAGAATTTTCTATTGGAGTTCCCGTTAATGCAAAATAACTTTTTGACTTTATAGCTTTTACAGATTTTGCATTAAGAGAATTAGCATTTTTTATATTTTGAGCTTCATCTATAAAACAGTATTTAAATTTTATATCAATATAATTTTCTATATCTCTTCTCATTAATGCATAAGAAGTTATAACTATATCTAAATCCTTAACTTTTTTAATTGTTTCTATTCTTTCTTTTTTAGATCCAGATACAACTGCAATTTTTAAATCCGGTTGAAATTTATTTATCTCATCTTCCCAATTGTATACTAAAGAAGTTGGACAAACTACTATACAAGGTAATTTCTCTTTTTCATCTGATTCTGATTTTATAAAAGCTATAGTTTGCAGTGTCTTTCCAAGACCCATTTCATCTGCAAGTATTCCTCCAAATCCTAAACTTGCTAAAGTTTTAAACCACTTAAAACCAAATTTTTGATATTTTCTCATTACCTTATCTAAATTTTTTGGTACTTTCCATTTTAGTTTATCTATAGTATTTATATTTTCTATAAGTTCTTTAAAACTGTCACTTTCTTCTATGAAATTCATTTTATTTTCATTTATTAAAGAATCTATATATACAGCATTAGATTTTGGAAGTATAACATTATCTTTTTCTAACTCTCTAAAAGTTATATTCAAGTTATCTATAAGACTTTTAGCTTCTCTTATATCATTATTTAGTAAATCTATAAACGCTCCATTTTTTAATCTATAATACTTTTTCTTTTCATTTAAAGCTTCAAATATATCTTTAAGTTCTTTTCTATCTACACCTTGTATATTAAAAGTAAATTCAAGTAAATCTTCTCTATTTAATTTAACACTAGATTGGTAACTTGAAGGTCTATATACTTTTATATTTTTAAAATTCTCTGAATAATATATTTCTCCACATTGTCTTAATTTATCTATACCATCTTCTATAAAATTTAAAATTTCATCTTGATTCTTTAATTTATACTTATGTATTTCTTTTTCAAATCCAAAAGATTTCAATACATTTATTACTTCATTTTCACCCTTTATATCCCTTATTAAAACCTTATCTAATTGAACTTTTTTATCTCTTTCATCTTGAGACAATGAATCTATCTTTTCACTTCCATATTTAAATATTATGCTTGCAGTTATATTCCTATCTTCTTTATCTAGATATATCATTGATTTTAAAGGAATTTCTAAGAATTTATCTTTGAATTTTTCATCTATATCTATATTTGTACTAATTTTTTTTAAGGTTGGTAATATGTATGAAGCTATATCTTCACTATCTTCTTTTCTAAATTCTATTTCTCTTTTATTTTCATTAATAAAATAATCTAAAAAAGCTTTATAATATGTTAGATACTCATCTGACACTTCATATATATTTCCTCTATAGAAAAAATACTGTCCTTTATCTGTTATAGGAGCTGCTATTTCTGTTAATTGGGTAAGTACTAATTTATCTTCTTTGTACTTTAGTTTAAAATCTAAAGGAAATTGATTTTTACCTATATAAACATCTTCAAATTCTTCATTATTTATTTGAAAAGTTATATTTCTTCCTTTAAGAAGTTTTAATATCTCTTGTAAATTACTATCTGTAAGTTTTACACTTTTTCCTTTGAAAAAATTATATTTATTTACTTGTACATTATATGGATTTTGAAGCATTTGATCCGTTTCATATATAGCATATAATATTTTAAATATCTTTTTATCTTCTTCTTTAAAATAATGAATACTAGGATTAAAAGTGAATTTTTTACCAAAATACATAGTATTATTTGATAGTATACTTTCTATAAATTCCTTTATGTTTTTAACTACATAAAGCCTTTCATCTCCTATTTTCATTTCTAAATACATACTTTTTAGATATCCACTACTTACTATTAGTTTATATTGAACATCTAACTGATTTTTAAAATTAGATTCTACATTTTTCAAATATTTACTTTTAATATTTTCAATTATTTGATCACTTTTTAAGGTTTTCTTATCTTCATTTCTATAAAACTTTCTTAAATATTTCTCTTTATTATCCAAAAACTCAACAAGTATAGCTACCTGATGCTTACACATTTCTCCTAAATAGGGGCAACTGCACTTTCCATTTAAAGTTATTGAATCATAGCTTTCTATTACTCTTAGAAATATTCTATAATCAATTCTTAAATCAGATGATCTAACAATAGCATTAAAATCTATAATATTTACTTCTTCTTTTTCTACTAAATCCACATCTAAATATTTAACTATATTATTTTCTTTACACTTAACGCCTCTATCATATATAGTTCTTCCTGCCATGTTTTTTATTATATCTTTATTAATTAATATATTCAAAAACAATACTCCCTTACTTTTATATATAATTTTTTGCTTTTAAAAAATTAACCTACATTATATAATATCACAATAAAGTTTCAGTTTTTTATATTTATTAAAAAAATCTTGGATTTTACCAAGATTTTTAGTTTGTTTATGTAAAAATCATAAGTTTTAATGTACTCATAACTTTGATTTAAAGCTTTAAAATAATTTTTTATTAAACTTAATTTTTAGCTTTTTGTAATTTTATTTTCTTACCTTTTATAGTTATTTCTTTAAATTTCTTAAGAATAAGATTTCCTTTTCCATTTAATATATCTACATAAGAAAACCCATCTTTTATATCTATAATACCTATGTCATCACCTGTAAGTCCTTTTAAATTGCTTAAAGCACCCACTATATCTATTACTCTTATTTTTTTCTTTTTTCCACCACTTAAATGAATCTTAGTAATTTCTTTATGTACACTTTGCTTTACTTTTACTAAATTTTTCTTAAGCTCCTTTTGACTTTCTTTAAATTTCACTTTTCCTTCTTTAACTTCTTCGTCCTTAGGCTCTATATCTTTTTTAACTTCATAACCTATGTATTCTTCTATAGATTTCAAAAATTTCTTTTCGTAGTTTGATACAAAAGTTATTGCTTTCCCTTCTTTTCCTGCTCTACCTGTTCTTCCGATTCTATGTACATAACTTTCTTTTTCCATAGGAACTTCATAGTTTAAAACATGGGTTATATTGCTTATATGTATTCCTCTTGCTGCTATATCCGTTGCTATAAGCACTTTAAATTCTTTATTTTTAAATCTTTCCATAGTTTTTATTCTATCCTTTTGTTCCATATCACCATGAAGTTCTTCTACTAAAAAACCTTCTTTTTTCATTTTTGCAAATATATTTTTAACTTTATCTTTTGTATTACAAAAGACAATAGCAGCTTCCGGATTTTCTGAATATAATTTTCTCCATAAAAGCTTAAATTTATTCTTATCTTCCACTTCTAAATAACTCTCTTTTATTTTATCTCTATTAAATATATTAGATTTTATATTAAGTATTTTAGGTTCTTTCATATAATCAGAACATAAATTTTCAATTTGCTGTGGAATAGTAGCTGAAAATAAAGCAGTAGTTCTTAGTTTTGGTATGTTTTCTAGCACTTTTTTTATTTGATCTACAAAACCCATATTAAGCATTTTATCAGCTTCATCAATAACCACAAATTTTAAATTTTTTAAAGTTAAATTACCCCTTTCTATATGATCTATTACTCTTCCAGGGGTTCCTACTACAATATGCACTCTTTGCTTTAGTTTTCTTACTTGTTCGTTAAAAGGTTGTTTTCCAAAAATAGCATCACATCTAATCTTTTTAAGCCTTCCTATATTTGATATATCTTCTTTAACTTGAAGAGCAAGTTCTCTTGTAGGAACTAAAACTAAGGCTTGAATATTTGAGTTTTCAATTTCTACTCTATCACAAATAGGTATACCATAACTTGCTGTTTTACCGCTACCTGTTTGGGATTTAACTATAATATCTTCTTTATTTAAAAGTCTTGGTATGGCTTCTTTTTGCACATCTGATGGGCTTAAAAAACCTAAATTATTTAATGCCTTTAATATATTTTCACTTAATTTAAACTCATTAAATTGTTGTATATTATTGTCCATAAATTACTCCTTATTTAACTTAATAGTACATTTTAATTAAATACTGTACTCTATATACTAAAGATACAGCATTTAAATATTTTTATACTTTATAACTTTATAACAAACTACATTATAACACACTACAAATTTATATAAACCCATAAAGTAATATTGCTAAAATTCCTGAAGATATTATAGCAACTATAGGATGGATCTTTTTACTAAAGAGCATAGCTCCAATTATTAAGGCTATTATTATAGATTTTATATCTACATAAGCATCTTTTGAAAAATTTATAACAACTGAAAGTATTAATCCAACAATTGCAGGTCTCATTCCTAAAAATGCTGCTTTTAATATTTTTGCTTCCTTAAATTTTTCAAAATAATGAGATGCAATTGTAACTAATATAAAAGAAATTGTAATTACCCCTAAAGTTCCAAATATGCTTCCTAAAATACCATCAACTTTATATCCTACAAAAGTAGCTGAATTTATTGCTATAGGTCCTGGTGTCATCTGTGATATTCCTACTATATCTTTTAAAGTTTTAATAGAAAGCCAATGATTTTTTTCAACTATTTCTCTTTGTATGAGTGGTACCATTGCAAGGCCTCCACCAAAAGCAAAAGCTCCTATTTTCAAAAAAGATATAAATACTTTTATAAATAAAGCCATTATTTCACCTTCTTTTGTAAAAATATTATTCCATAGATTGCTGACACTAATATAATTATAACTGGATGTACTTTAAAAACTAAAGTTAGTATACAAGATACTATTACTATTATTACTGTCACTATATTTTTATTAAGTGCTTTTCCTAAACTAATTACTCCAGTCAAAACTAGTACTGGTACTGCCGCTCCTATACCCTTAAAAACTAAATCTACATAATAATTATTTCTAAACTGCATAAATAAACTAGCTATAAGCAAAATTATAGTAAAAGAAGGAATAACTACACCTAATAAAGATAAAATTGCACCTTTAAGACCTCCAATTTTATATCCTATAAATATACTACTATTTATAGCTAAAGCCCCTGGAAAACTTTGACTTATAACTACTATATCCAAAAATTCTTCCTTAGACATCCAATCTCTTCTTTTAACTATTTCCTCTTCAATTAGTGGAATCATTGCATATCCTCCCCCAAAAGTAAAAGCCCCTATTTTAAAAAATGTCAAAAACATAAGCAAAAGTTTTTTCAATCCATTTCACTCCTAAATTGTATTAATTTTTAATTTTAATATATAATTCCATTTTAATATCTAAATTTTTTTATTAATTTAATTATTATTATTAAGTTAATAAAAAGAAATACTATTTATATCATTATTTCAAGTTTTATTTTAAATTAGTATTTCTCATATCATTAATATTAACTATTACTATTTCTACTTGTCAACAAATAATTATGAATATCTAATAGTAATATATAAACTTTAAATTTTTATTATAATTACATATAAATTAGAAAATATAATATAGAAAAAGGAAGCTATCTTAAATCAAATTTTTAGATAGCTTCCTTTTTTATATCTTGTTTAAATTATAATGTGAATTTATTTATCTCTTCTTGTAGACTGTCTGATAAAGCAGTTAATTCTTCTGCATGTTTAGATAAAATCTCCATATCTTTTATTTGTTCTTCTGACATTGATGATATTTCTTCAGTACTTGAGGAATTCTCTTCTGCAAGTGAAGATATATTTTCTATAGATTCAACAATGTTATTTTTACTTGTTTTCATATTTTTGCTATGATTAACTACTTCCTCTATTCTATCTTGTAAACTAATTAAAACTTCTGATATATTGTTAAATATTTTCTTAGTTGAATTTGCAGATTCATTGTTTTTATCAACAATCTCTACGCTTTCTTTTATAACATTAACAGCTTCTCCTGATCTTTCTTTAATACTATTTATCTTTCCTCTTATCTCTTCTGTAGAAATAGCAGTTTGCTCTGCAAGCTTTCTTATTTCATCAGCTACTACAGAAAATCCACGACCAGCTTCCCCAGCTCTAGCAGCTTCAATAGAAGCATTTAAGGCAAGTAAATTAGTCTTATCTGCAACTTCATTTATTGTATCTACTATATTGGTAATTTCCAAAGAGTTTTTATCCATATCTGTAACAATTTTTTCTACTTCTTTTGATGATTCTTTATTTTTATTTGACCAAAAGGATAATTTTTCTATGCTTTCTAATCCATCTTTACTTAATTTATTAGTTTTTATTGTTTCTTCTCCTATTAAGTCAGTAGTTTTAATAACTTTATCTATATCTAATGATAACTCATTAATCTTTTCTGATCCTTTTTGCATATCTACTGCTTGTGATTCAGTTCCTTCTGCTATATTAGTTATAGATGATGCAACCTCATTAACAGATGATAAAGTTTCATCAGATATCCTTGATAACTCTCCTGATGATTTATTAACAACTGCTGAAGACTTCATTATTGAATTAATTATATCTCTTAATGATTTTCTCATATTCTCTACTATTTTTGCAATTTTTCCTATTTCATCATTTCTTAAAATTAGTTTTTCTAATTCAGCATCCTCTTTAAAATTTAGTTCACTGGTTTTCTGTATAAAACTAACTAATTTTTCTAAAGGCTTAAATGTTTTATTAAATATAATTGTAAGTATCGCTCCTATTAAAAGAAATCCTATAATAGATATTGTTAATTGAATTACTACAGTAGTACTTATAATTTGTTTAATTCCCTTTTCTGGAATTCCAATATCTAAAACTCCATATAGTTCTCTGTCTTTGTATATAGGTACCATAACATCATATGTCCATATTTTCTGTATATCTGCATAAAATCTAGAAGTCTTTTCATTACCATTTTTAGCACCATCTATAGTATAATCATCTTTATAAATTTTCCCTATTTTCTGTTTATCACTATGAGCTATTGCTTTAACATTCCTATTAATTACAACTGCATAAGCTATATTATCTTGATTTGCTTTTTTTTCTACAAAATTTTGAAGACTAACTACTTTATTTTTATCATATGTCAATAGCATCTCCGCTTGATCCGCAATTTCACGAGCTTGTTCTATGCTATTTTGAAGAAGTGTATGTTGCATTTTATTTTTTATAACCGCTTTACAAATAAATGCACTACTTAATATTGTAATGCCAAACAAAAAAATTGGTATTATAGTAAGTTTTGTTTTTATTGATATACTTTTTAATTTTATTTTTTTCATTTTTGTCCTTCCTTTTTTGTTGTTTTTTATATAAACCTTATTAATATAAATTAATAAGTAAAATAAAAAATTTTAGCTATTAATACATAAATCATAAATAAGATTAATTAATTGAAAAATGACCTATGTTTATTTACCGATTTAATTTTTTACATTATAGTATCTTTTTATAATATAATACCATATATAACATTTTATAACAAAATATCTTAATATAAAAAACATTCTATCATTTATTTTACTAGTAAATAGATTAATAAATTTGTTAATTTAATAAAATATCAAATATATAAACATTCATATAAAACTATGTACTTTTTGTAACTTTTAAGTATATAGTTTTATTTTTTATTTTTTTATTTTTACTTAAAATCACAGCCTAATTTATTGATTATTATCATAAAAATATAAATAAATTACAGTAATACTATAATTTATTTATATATGGTTAAATTAATTTAAGAACACCTTAATATTTTTCATTTATGTAAAAAACATATAATAAATATATTATTTTCTATATTTGTAAATAAATTTGAAATTTATTCAAAAATATGTATAATAAATAATATATTGTTTTAATATCTGTTATTAATTTAATTAAAATTCATATTAAACATTAAAATAATATAATACATATTTGTGTGAGGTGTAAAAATGAAAAGAAAATTTATTAAACTGCTGTGTTCAGTAGCAATAGGTTGTATGATAAGTACAAGCTCTATAGCTAAAGTATCTGCATCCCCTACTGATCATAGTAAAACTAATGCAAAACAAAACAATCTTCCAACAAACAGTAGTACTATAGAGTCAGAAAGGATTCCTACTACTAAAACTGAACCTTTAGGGCTAAGTGCTACTAAACCTAAAACATCTAAATATTCCTTTAGTGATTTAAACAGAATGAGTACCAATGAAATTTTAGATTTAACATGTAAGATAAAATGGAGTGATATATCAGATCTATTTGAATATAATGGAGATACTTATGCTTTTTATTCTAATAAAGAACGTATGGAAGCATTATTTGATGGATTATATCAAAAAGGTAGAAGTTATACAGCTACTGATGATAAAGGAATTGATACATTAGTTGAAATCTTAAGATCTGCATTTTATTTAGGTTATAATAATACTTCTTTAAAATACTTAAATGATAGATCTTTCCAAGATAAATGTATACCAGCATTACTTGCTATAGAAAATAATAGAAATTTTAAATTAGGTGAAAAAGGTCAAGATACAGTAATAATGGCTTTAGGCAAATTCATAGGAAATGGTTCATGTAATCCTGAAGTAGTTAATAAAACTGTTCCTATTTTAGAACAATACTACAACGAAATGAATCAATATCCAAAAGATAAGTTAAAAGCTGATGGAATTCTTAGACTTATGAAAGAAATAAACTATGATTTAAACCAATATACGTTTAATCATAATATTAGAGATGGTAAAAACACTCCTTGGACTAATAAAATAGATCCTTTCATAAATTCAGTTTCAAAATTTGCATCAATATCTAAAATTACTGAAAATAACGATTGGGTTGTAAACAATGGAATATTCTATACTAGTAAACTAGCTAAATTTCATAGTAATCCATCTATTCCTCACTCAGTAATAGATAATTGTTTACAAACTGTTCCAGAATATAGTCAACAATATTATCTTACATTAGAAAGATTAAAAAATGATTTTGCCTCTAAAGATTCAAAAGGTAATGTTATAGATATCAAGAAGTTATTCGAAGATGGAAAAAAACATTTTCTACCTAAAACTTATACTTTTGACAACGGAAAAATGATTATAAAAGCCGGTGATAAAGTATCCGAATCAAAAATCCAAAGACTTTACTGGGCATCTAAAGAAGTAAAATCTCAATTTCATAGAATAATTGGAAACGACAAGCCTTTAGAAAAAGGAAATGCAGATGACGTTTTAACTATGGTTATCTACAACAGTCCAAAAGAATATAAAGTAAACAGAAGTTTATATGGATATAGTGTAGATAATGGTGGAATATATATTGAAGGTATTGGTACTTTCTTTACTTATGAAAGAACACCTCAAGAAAGTATATACAGCCTAGAAGAATTATTCCGTCATGAATTTACCCATTACTTACAAGGTCGTTATTTAGTACCTGGATTATTTAATCAAGGAGATTTTTATAAGGGTAACAATGGAAGAATCACTTGGTTTGAAGAAGGTACTGCTGAATTTTTTGCAGGCTCAACTAGAACTTCAGTTAAGCCAAGACAATCTATGGTAGGTGGAATATCTAGAGATCCTCAAGAAAGATTTAGCACATATAAAACATTACATTCAAAATATGACGACGGATGGAAATTTTATACATATGGATATACTTTTTCAGATTATATGTATAATAACAATAAAAAATTATTTAATGATTTAGTAACTACTATGAAAAATAATGATGTTAAAGGATATGAATCTTTAATAGAAAACACAAGTAAAGATTTTGCAATTAATAAAGATTACCAAAATCATATGCAAAAACTAGTTGATAATTATAGCAATTACAATATTCCATTAGTATCTGATTACTATATGAAAAGATACGATAATAAAACTTTAAATGAAATAAAATCAGATATCGAAAAAACTATTGGTTTGAGAAACTCAGAGATAACTAAAGAAACTTCTCAATACTTTGATACTTACACTCTAAAATCAACTTATACATTAAATTCAAACAAAGGTGAAATTGCAAATTGGAAGAGTATGAACGATAAAATCAATGAAGCTTTAAATAAATTAGATAAGTCAGACTGGGGTGCATATAAAACAGTCACTGCTTATTTCTCAAATCCTAAAATAAATTCATACAATCAAGTAGAGTATGATGTAACTTTCCATGGATTGTTGACTCATAACAAAAACTTTAATCAAGAACCAACAATTAAAATGGAATGTCCTAAAACATCTAACACAGACGAAGAAATTAAATTTTCTAGTGAAGGTTCAAAAGATGATGGAAAAATAGCTTCATATTCATGGGATTTTGGAGATGGTACTACAAGTTCTGAAGAAAATCCTATACATGTATATAAAAAAGCTGGTAATTACACAGTAAAACTTACAATTACAGATGATAAAGGATTAAAAGCTGAAAAATTCTCAACTATAGCTATAACTAAAACTCTTAAAGGAACTAAAAAATCAGAAAAAGAAAACAATAATGACTTTACAAAAGCTAACCCTGTTTATTTAAATGACTTAATGAATGGATCTATTAGCTCTAACGATAGTAAAGATACTTTTTCTTTTAATGTTACTAAACCTTCTGATATAACTATAACTGTAGAAAAAACTAATAAAGATGACAGTAAATTTAATTGGCTTTTATTTAATGATAAAGATCTTTCAAAATATATTGCATTCCCAGGTAAAACATTCGGAAATCAACTTTCTAAAACTATAAAAATAGATAAACCTGGAAAATATTATTTAGTAGTATACCAAACTGCTGGAAAACAAACAGATTATAAATTTACTGTAGAAGGGGCTATATCTTCATCTACAAACAAACCTAATACTGGTGGAGATAAACCTAATACCGGTGGTGACAAACCTAACACTGGCGGTGATAAGCCTAATACTGGTGGTGATAAACCTAATACTGGCGGTGATAAACCTAGTAAAGATGATAAATTTATATACGAAAAAGAATCTAACGATTCATTTGATAAAGCTAATAGAGTTTGTAAAAACCAATCCGTATTAGCATGTTTAGATACTAATGACTCTCGTGATACTTATTACTTTGATGTTTTAACTAAAGGAACTGTAAATGTAACAATGGAAAATACAAGTGACAGCTCTAAAGGATTTAATTGGCTTGCTTATAGTAGTGACAATACTACTAACTATATAGGATATCCTACAAAAACAGAAGGTAATAAAATTACAGGAAGTTTTAAAGTAGATAAGCCTGGAAGATATTATATTGTAGCATATAAAAATCGTACAAATAAAATCAACTATAAATTAGATATAGATGGTGATATAGATAAAGCCCCACTAAACAAGGAAATCCATGAAAAAGAAGACAATAATTCTTTTAAAACTGCAAATAAGATTATACTTGATGCACCTGTAATTGGTGGTCTTAATAATAAAGATTTAAAAGATATATATTCATTTGATGTTAAAGAAGCTAAAGATTTAAATATAAGATTAACTAATTTAAATAATTTAGGTTTAGCATGGACTATTTACAAAGAATCAGATTTAACTAACTATATTGGATATGGTTCAAAATCAGGAAATACTATATCAGGAAAAACTCATGTAACTCCTGGCAAATATTATCTATATGTATATAAATACTCTGGTAACAGTGGTAGCTATTCCGTAACAATAAAATAATAATATAATCAAATTTCTAATTTAACAATTTATATAAATTCACTCTTAAATTCACATATAACTGTTTTAAGAGTGAATTTATTAAATTTAAACATTCTAACAGTAACTTTAATATTTTTTAAAATAATAAAAAATAATACTTAATCAATATCTATTTCTTTAATCTTAAATTAATCGTACAAAATTGTAATATTAAAACTATAATATGTAAGTTAAATAAATGGCTACAAATTTTTACATATCTTATAATTAAACCATAAGATAAATAATTTTTAGGAGGAATAGAAAATGAAAAAATTAAAAGAAATATTAGGATTACTAGATAGTAAAAAGTTAAAAAATAAGAAAAAGGATAAAATTGATTACAGAGGACTTTCAAGACAAGCTTTAGAACTAAATTCTATATTAAATAATAACTTAATGTTTTAAATTTAAATTAGAGGTATATAAATGATACTACAAAAATATAAACTAAACCAAAAAGGAACTTAAATATATATAAATTAAAAATTATATATTTAAGTTCCTTTTATATTAATATAATAAATTATTTTTATTATATTATTTAATACATCTTAAAATTTCAATTGCATCATATCTAAGTATTTATTTTTAAACTCATACTATATGATACCTATATTTAAAATTTACAATCTTAAACTTAAAATTCTAGTAATATTTTCACTAGTTTTCTCTATATTCATCTTACCTTCTTTAAGAGCAGTTTTTAGATCTGTTGCTCCTCTTAAAATATTGACAATAGAATCAATTCCACTTTCATATAGCACTTCTACACCCTCTCCAATATGTCCTGCGAAAGCTATAACCGGTATATTGAATTCTTTTGCAACTTTTGCTACCCCAAAAGGTGTTTTACCAAATACAGTTTGAAAATCAATACTTCCTTCTCCTGTAAATACAAAGTCTGCATCTTTTATTTTTTCTCTTAATTTTGTATATTCAACAACAAGATTGATACCTTTTTTAAGTTTAGCATCTAAAAATGCCATAAGTCCAAAACCTAATCCTCCTGCTGCACCTGCACCTTCTACTTCTCTTATATCTTTTCCCATTTGATCTTTTACAATATCTGCGAAACCCACTAAATTTTCATCTAGTTGTTTTACCATATCAGGAGTAGCCCCTTTTTGAGGACCAAAAACATAAGAAGCTCCTTTTTCTCCTACTAATGGATTATCAACATCACAGGCAACTTTTATATCTATATTTTTCAATCTTTCATCTAATCTATTCAAATCAATTTTATTTATCTTATATAAACTTCCACCACCAAAAGAAATTTCTTCTCTTCTTTTGTCTAAAAATCTTACTCCAAGAGCTTGAAGCATTCCTACTCCAGCATCATTTGTAGCACTTCCGCCTATTCCTATAAGTATTGTGGAAACACCTCTATCTAAAGCAGCCTTTATAAGCTGTCCAGTTCCATAAGTTGTAGTATTTAATGGATTTCTCTTTTCTTTTTCTACAAGATGAAGACCACTAGCACTAGCCATTTCTATAATAGCAGTCTTACCATCTCCAAGTATTCCAAACACAGCATCAACCTTATTTATACCATCTGGACCAGTCACTTTAACATCAACTATTTTACCCTTTGTAGCATCTACTAAAGATTGAACTGTTCCCTCTCCACCATCTGCCATAGGAACTTTTACACACTCTGCATTTTTCAAAACTTTTTTAATTCCTTTTTCCATGGCATCTGCTACTTCTTTAGCTGTCATGCTTTCTTTAAAAGAATCTGGAGCTAAAACAAATTTCATTTTATTCAATCCCTTCTAAAATACTAATCTAATTATTTAAAAATTATACCAAATATCAATGTGGATACTATAGTCATTGAAAGTCCTACAAGTGATTCATAAGGTATAAGCCATAATCTTTCTTTCATCTTCATAAATACACTTCCACCTGTTGAATGAAAGAAACTTCCATGTGGAAGATGATCTAAAACAGTTGCCCCTGAATGTATCATAGCTCCTGCTGATAAAGGATTAACTCCAAGATCAGTTATAGTAGTTCCAAATATTTGACTTGCAACTACGGAACCTGAAGTTGTTGATGCTGTTGCAGCTGACATTAAAATTCCTGCTGCTGGAGCTAATGCAAATGCAGGCAATCCTACTGCATTAAGTCCTCCTATAATAGCATCTTTAAGTCCAGAATTAGCTATAATTCCTGCTATAGTTCCAGTACCTATAAGAAGTATGGCAACCGGTGCCATCTTATTAATTCCACTAAGTGCGTATTTATTTATATTTTTAATTTTACCCATAAGTAGAGCCCCTACAATTCCTCCTAATGGAAGTGCTATAAGTGGATCTATTTTTATATTAAATAAGGGTCTAAGAGATAATAATATTATTGCTAAAAATGGTCCTGCAATTGAAGATAAAAATCCTGGCATATCCTTTGATGAAGAAGAAAGTTCTTCTGATACTACAAAGGTTCCTTTTTTACTTAATCTTTTTGCAATTATACAAGTTACTATAAGTCCTACTATTCCCGGTATTATCCCTGCTGCCATAACTGATGTAAGTGGTATTTTAAAAGAATCTGATATAGCTATAGCGTTAGGATTAGGTGACATTATATTACCTGCTTTTCCTCCACCTATCATAGCTAAAAGTATTGCTGTTTTTGAAATATTAGCTCTTTTTGCAATAGCTAATGCTATTGGTGCCACTGTTATAACAGATACATCTACAAAAACTCCTGCTGCCGTAAGTACCAATGTAGAACAAGCCAATGCTATTAACGAATTTGTGTCTCCTATTTTATCTATTATAGTTTCTGCAATTTTCCCTGCTGCCCCTGATTCTATAAGTACACCTGCAAGTACACCTGCTGTTAATATTCTAAGTATTGCTGGCATTATACCTTGGGCACCTTTTATCATTAATGTTACAGTAGTAGTAAGTCCTGCTCCTCCAACTAATCCTCCTACTATAGCTCCCAATATAAGACCGTACGCTGGATGTACTTTTTTAATAATAAGTGCAATGGCAACAACTAATCCAACAATAGCTCCTAAAGCTGTTACTTCCATAATTATACCTCCATCCTTTGTTTTTTGTTTTCGTTTACATATTATATTATTAATTATAAATTCTACTTAAATAAAATTCATCATTCACAATTCTAATTATTTTATGATATTTTTTGTTCAAATGAACAAAAACATATATTAGTACATAGTACATAGACTATTACTTCAGTAATAAAATTTATAAATTCTTTAATAATAACAAAAAAATATAATTTTCAATCTTTCAAATTGAAAATTATATATTACAATCATATAAAATAACTAA
Organism: Clostridium oceanicum; assembly: GCF_039521385.1. Lineage (NCBI taxonomy): Bacteria > Bacillati > Bacillota > Clostridia > Eubacteriales > Clostridiaceae > Clostridium > Clostridium oceanicum. Next base: position 86,947 of record NZ_BAAACG010000008.1, read on the forward strand.
AAAATAAAAAAATCATCTTACCTACTAGTTGTTTATTTAAATACATTTTAATACTATATTTTTAATTTATAAACAACATAGGCTGCATAAAGTTCTAATAAATCTATAGTTTTTTTAGGATTCTTTCCCGTTATATCTTTAATCTTTTTTAATCTGTAATTAAGACTATTTCTATGTATATACATTTTTTTAGCAACAACACTAGCTTCTCCATTAAAAAAAATATACATTTTTAATGTTTCAATAAGTTCTAATCCTTTTCCATCTTTTTTTAATTTTTCTATTATATCTAATAATTTTTTATTATCCTTTTGTTTAGATAAAATATCTATAAACTTAACATCTTCATATTTACATATATCATAAGGTATATCTAACTTTTTCATAATACTAATTACTTTTCTAGCTTCTTTTACTGATTTAGCAAAAAACTTATTTTTACTTCCTATAGCAATTTTATTTATGTTAATAAAAGCACTTTTAATATTATTTATCCTATTTAGAAAATCTCTATCCCATTTCATAAATATTAATATATCTTCTTGATTAAATCTTAAAACATATTCTGTAGTACATAGATAGGCCTTTATAATATCTACATTTATTATTTTGTCTTTAAAACTAATTATTACAGCTATCCTTTCTAAATTTAAATCTATTTTTAAAAGATCCGCTCTTTCTAAAAAAGTATCATCATATTCACTTACATATGCCCATTGATATAAAAATTCTTCTTTTATCTTTTCTTTAACTCTTTTTTGATTAAATACATATTCTTGTTCTAATAAAAGCTCCGCTGTTATTTTTACTAATGATGCAAAAGGCATAACTTTATTAGGACTTCCACTTATTCCAATTACACCTATAACACTATTTTGAAAAACTATAGGCATATTTACTCCTGGCCTTGACCCACCTTTTTCTTTATAAATAGTAACTATCTTATTATTTAAAATAGCCTTTAAAGCCCCTTCATGTAAATATCCTATTCTATTTTCATCTCCACTACTTATAATTATTCCTTCATTATTCATCATATTTATATTATAAGGAATAACATTCATTACTTTTTCTACAATTTGCTTTGCATATACCTCTGTAAGATTATTCATTTTAATCTTCCTTATCTTTTAATAATATCTTAATCCTATAATCTTATTATACCCTTTGTTAAAATTACTTACTAAACTAAATAAATTATTTAAATACCTAAACAAAGGAAAAATAATTAAAATTGCTGGCTATTTAAATTATATCTTACTTTAAGGTAAGATATCTAACTAAAAAGTACGTACTTGTTTAATAACTATATATATTCTATACTTTTAAACAAGCCATATATAACAAAACAAATCATTTTGTACTATTGTGTATTTTTATATTTAAATACTATTTTTTATAAAATATCTTATATTAAAATTATTTTATTAACAAACAACTTAACAATAAAACATATTTGAAAGGATGTAATAATAATGAAAAAATTATTTGAACCTACATATATAAAAGATTTAAAACTGAAAAATAGGTTTGTTAGAAGTGCTACATGGGAATGTATGGCTACTGAAGAAGGTCATCTTACAGATAAACTTTATAAAATATATGAAGATTTAGCTAAAAACGATATAGGACTTATAATAACAGGCTATGCAAATATTGTAAAAGAAGAACAACCTAATAAAGGAATGATAGGTATCTATAATGACTCTTTTATAGATGAATATAAAAAATTAACCAGCTTAGTACATAGTTATGACTCAAAAATAATACTTCAAATATGTTATGGCGGTACTAAAACCAAATTCAATGTTGAAAATAGAACAATTTTTGCTCCAAGCTCTATAGCTCAAAGAGATACAAAAGTACTTGGAACTGAAATGACAAAGGAAGATATAAAATACATTATTGAAGCCTTCGCCAAAGCATCTAAAAGAGCTTACGACTCTGGGTTTGACGGAGTAGAAATCCATGGAGCTCACAGCTACCTCATAAACCAATTTTTAAGTCCTTACTACAATAAAAGAAAAGATGAATATGGTGGAAACCTAGAAAATAGGATGAGATTTTTAACTGAAATATGTAAAAAAACAAGATCACTTGTAAGTAATAATTTTAAAATACTTGTAAAATTAACTGCTACAGAATTCTTTCAAGGGGGACTCACTTTCGATGAAACAAAAACTATATGCAAAAGACTAGAATCTATTGGAATAGACTGTCTTGATATATCTGGTAATATACACGGTAAAGCAAAATCTATGGTAGGTCAAAAATTCGATGGATTAGAACTAAAAAAAGAAGGTTTTTTCATTGAATATGCAAAGATTATTTCTAATTTAGTTAATATTCCTGTTATGACTGTTGGTGGCTTTAATGATTTTAATACTATGGAAGATTCACTAAACTCAACTAATATAGATCTATTTGCTTTATGTAGACCTTTAATTAGAGAACCTGACTTAATAAAAAAATGGAAAAAAGATCCTGACTATTCTTGCCTTTGTATAAGATGTTCTAAATGTAGGCATGAAGATGGTAACTACTGTATTTTTAATTAGATTGTAGTATTTTTAGGCATATTTAAATAAATATCTAATTAACATTCTAGCTATCTTATTTTCATATGCCTATTTTACCTAACAGCATAAAAATTGCATTTAAATAAATGCTAATAAATTTAAATATTGATTACATTGTATATTATTTATTAGTAGATATAATTTTAGCAAAACGTTTAATATTTTCTTTATTTAAACAATACTCACTTTCTGTTGATTTTTTCATTTTTTTCATCATAAATTTTTCTATAAAATTCATTTTTTCAAAACATATTTCATATCCAAATGTATCCGTGCATATTGCTTTATTATATAATTTAGGGTTAAAAAGCTCTTTAATATATTTTTGTATTATTTTTTTATCTAAAGACCCTGAACAAATAAATAGTGCAATTCTTTTTTTTAAAAGCTCATCTATATTTTCATTTATATAATTTGTTAACTTCTTTTGTATCTTTCCTATATAAACTGATCCTCCAAGTATAACATTATCATAACCTTTAATATCTGGAACTGTTTGTTTCATAATATTCACCAATTCTACTTCCCCTACCATATTTTCTTTTAAAAGTTCAGAAGCTTTTTCAGCACTACCATACTTAGTTGAATAAATTATTATACTTTTCACTTTACACTACTCCTTTTACATAAATTTATTTTATTCCTTTATTTATAGCTACTTGAACTGCCTTTAAAATTACTTTACTAGACAAAGTGGCTCCAGTTATCAAATCTACATCAAGGGATTGGGATTTTTCTATTTCTTTAGTTATTTTTTCAGCTTTTTTACCCAATCCACACTTGTGCTCTATAATATCAATTGATAATATTTTATTATTTTTTATATTAACCTTTACCTTTGCCTTAACTAAACTTGTACTATATTCTCCTATATAGGAACCATCAGAAACATTTTTAAGATCTATATTACTTACATTAATAGTAGGCAAATCTTTAGATTTTATATAAAGAAAACCACCAATTGAAACTATAAAAATCACACATATAACAGTTATAACTCTAAAGATCTTTTTCATATTTCCACTCCAATCTTTATGATTATATTTAATTTAAAGATATTAATTATACAATTTAAAACACTTTTTTTACTTATATATAAGATATAAAAAATAATTTGTAACTAGTTATTAAAATTTATAATATAAACTTTAAATGCCTTTAATAGCATAATCTATAAGAGTATCTATAAGTCTTTCTTTTTGATTTTTATTAATATTGTTTTCAACTATAAGTTTCATAATAAGACCGAACATAGAAACCCATATAATTTGAGATTTAAGTTCAATTACACTATCATCAATATCTCTTCCTTCACTTTCAAAAATATCTTTTATAGAATTACATAACATAGCTATCCCCTGTCTCTTTGATGCTGCTCCTTTAAAAAGAAGAGCTGTATAATCTAATATTTCTTTTGAACTATTTAAGAGAATAGATTTATATTCATAAGAAGATTCTAAAGATATTTCTATATATCTTCTTATTCCTTTTTCTAAGTTTTCTTTTGGATTTTTATAATTTTTTTGAGAAGAAGCTATTTCTCTCATAATTTTTTGGTAACCTCTTATCATAATAGTATTTATTATATCTTCTTTATCTTTAAAATAATGATATACAATAGGAGCTGAATAATCTATTTTCTTAGCTATTTTCCTAATAGATAAATTATCTATTCCTTCTTCTTTTATAATTTCATTAGCAGCTTTTAATATATTCTTTTTCATCTCTGATTTTTCTTTTTCTCTACGAATTTTTATACTCATTTTTATTCTCCTTAACATATGAACTCAAAATAGTTTTATATAACATCTTTAATTTTTAGTTATCATCTAAACTAAAAATTAATCTTAATAATATTTATTTAACGTTGTAAATATATTTAACACTGTTAAATATATTATAGCCCTTATTTTTCAAAAAATCAATTCAGTTACTAAAATTATTAACTTAACTATAAAAAACTATGGAATTGTATTTATATAATTCCATAGTTTTTTATAGTTCTTATCAATTATTATTAATAATTAATATAGTAATTTTCTTATATTAATTTACTACTAATTTGGGTTTATACATTTATTTATGGTAGCCTACTCTTTTTACAACATAATTATATTTTCCATTAGAATTACTAGTTGGTATATAAATATATGCAGTATCTCCTGGAACAGTCACCCACATATTATTCATACTACCTTTATATTTTTTAACTACTTTTTGCTGTTTATCTAAAATATATATATAATCTTCTTGCCCTTTTGTTTCAAGTTCTTCAAAATAAATAGCTACATATTGTGCACCTTTTTTAGTATATTGTTTTAATTTATAACAATTATTGTAATTATCATATTCACTTTTAATTAAAGTATCCTCACACTGCCACCAATCTTCATTAGTATTATCTTTATCTTTTTCTCCGTCTTTTCCTTTGTTACTTTCACCTTTTTCATAAGATTCTTTATGATAAGCAACTTTTTCAACTTTATATCCATAATCTGTATTTTCATCATTACTTACTAGATATATGTATGCAGTATCCCCTGGTACGTTTATCCATATATTTTCCTTTTTACCAGAATATTTTTCAACTACTTTTTTATCTTTATTTAATATATATACATAATCAACATCTTTTTCTGTTTGTATTTTTGAAAAATAAAGAGAAATATACTTAGCATTAGGTTTAGTATACTTTTTTAAATCATAAGACTTATTAGAATAATTATGTTTACTTTCAATCAATTTATTTTCAAATTGCCAGTATTCATCATTATTATTCTGCTTTTCATTATTATCATCATCTTTACCTGGTACATTTTTTACATTATCCTTATCATACTTATCAAAGTTTATTATATCATCCATATTATATATAAATAATGCATCTATATCCTTATCCCAATTGAAAAAATCTTTATTTGTCTTTCTTGCAACAACTAACTTATTATATTCATCCATTAATTGTGAATTATTCCTACTTTTAAGTAAAGTTTTTAGGTCATTATTATATTTCTGCAGTTGGATATTTTTTTCTTTAAACATATTTCTTGCATGATTCATTAATGGCTTATATTCATCCATCTTATAAAGATTAACAGATTGTTCTTTTCTTTTTCTAAGCATATTTTGTTTACTGTATTCCCAATCTTTTCTTTTTAGTTCAAGTAATTTTTCTAATTTTTTCTCTAAAGATATATTTTCTTTGAAAATTAACGGATAGTTGTTAAAATCAAATACTTCCATGAATTTCGTCATATTAGAATCATCTTGTGAATATCCTCCCACAGACAACTCTGATGCTAAAATATAATCAAAATATGGATAAAACGCATTCATCATTGAAACTGTACCTTGATTACAATTTGAACTCATATCATAAAAATCTATTTTTCTACCTAATAACTCTGTTGCATACTTCATAAAACTTTGCACATCTTTAGGTTTAATCATACTTGTAAACATATATCCTGGACCACTTCCATGTCCTGTGCACTTTATTCCATAATGCTTAGCGGGAGAATTTTCAACCATAATCCTAAATATATTTTTAAAAGCTTCTCCTATATAATAACTTGCATTTTCTGAATCTCTTCCACCTGGTATTGGATAACTAGATACTAAAAACTTTTCTCTGTAATCTTTGTTTAGTTTTGATGAATCATAACTACTATCAAATTTGTATAATCTTACTGAATCATTCCAAATAGCAGCTTCATACAATTGATATCCTGGTGCTGCTTTTATATTAGCATGCCTCTCCCAGGAACAATCCTCAATACTTGTCCATGTTTTCACAACATTTAAAAGAGTTAATTCATTCATGCTATCACTATTTTTAGCATAAACAACGGCATTACTCCCAAATATTACAAACATACTAATAAATAATATTACTATTTTCTTAACTGATACTTTTTTCATATTCACTTCCTCCTATATTTATATCTTTATAAGTCCTTATAGTATTTTCGTCCAATATATACATTATTTTATTTATAATATAATAAATGTAAAAAATACAAAAAATATATTTTACATTTCATATACACATATTTTAAATTTTGTAGAAATTTATTTGATAAAATATGATTACATTAATTTTTAAAATATAAATAATTATTAAAATTAATTAAAAAAAAATTAAAAATGTAATAATATTATATTTTATCTAAAATCATATAGTATAATTAAATGTAGAAAAAAGGTTAAGACTAAGTTATTTATATATATTTTGTAAAATTATTATATTAATATATAATACCTATAGTCTTAAAACAGGAGGTATAAATTGGAAAATAAAACAGTACAAGTAGACAAAAAAAATCCTAAAAAAACATTTAAAATTTGTGCAATAATATTTTTTTTATTAGTATTATCTATATTAGGTGGATTTCTAATTCATAGATACTCTAAAGTAAAAAGTTTCGATAATCTAATATATCCTGGGGTATCTATAGAAGGAATAGACTTATCTGGAAAAACTAAAGAACAATCTAAAAAACTAATTGAAGAAAAATACTGGAATAAAATACTTAATAAAAAAATCAATGTAAAAGTTAATGACAAAACCTATACTTTAAAGTACTCAAAATTAAACTCTACTAGTAATTTAGATAAAATGATAACAGATGCTTTTTCTTATGGTAAAAACTTAAATCTATTTGAAAAATACAATATTATAAATGATAAAAAAGGTAAGAAATTTGATTTAAAATTTGAATATGATAAAAAAGCTATAGACTCTTTTGTATCTAACATTGATAAAGATGTAAAAGTTAATCCTGTAAATGCATCTCTATCCTTAAACAATGGAAGCTTTACAATTACACCTGGTACAAATGGTAAAAGACTAAATAAAGATAAACTGCAAAAAGATATTATTTCTACTATTACTGCTGAAAACTTCAATGATGTTACTAAGATTGCAGTTATAAACACAATCAATCCAGAAATTACAGAAGATAAGCTTTCTTTAGTAAATACTAAAATAGGAACTTATTCTACTGATTATTCAGGTTCACAATCTGGAAGAAAAACTAACGTTGAACTAGCAACTAAAGCTGTAAATGGTACTTTATTAATGCCTGGAGATGTTTTTAGTTTTAATGATACTGTAGGAGATACTACTGGTGATAAAGGTTATAAAGAAGCTCCCGTTATTATAAACAATAAATTAGTACCTGGCTTTGGTGGAGGAGTATGCCAAGTATCAACTACATTGTTTAACGCAGTTGATACTACTAATTTAAAATCAACTGAAAGACATAATCATTCTTTAGAAGTGCACTATGTTCCAAAAGGAAGAGATGCTACAATTGCCTTTGGGTCTTTAGATTATAAATTTAAAAATACACTTTCAAGCCCTGTATATATAGAAGCTATTACTAAAAATGGACAAGTTACATTTAATATTTATTCCAGTGGAAAATAGAATTATATACTATATAAATTCAATCTACTCTTTATTTTAAACTTAAACATAAAAACTATAAACTTAGATTATACAATGTAATATAAATAAGTTATACAGTAAATTAACTGCTTTAGGATAATAAATTTTTTTAAGTTATAACTTACTTAATAAAAAATAAAACTATCTATATCAAAAACAGTTTTAATAGACACATAGGGGGAACAAATTGAACAATAAAATAATAAACTACAAAAAACTTACTAAAAAAAATCTAACTAATACTAATATAATAATAATTTCTCTATTGTTATTTATATTTATTGGATTTGTAACCTATCAATACTTAAAAATAAAGAAGTTTGATAATCTAATATATCCTAAAGTATCTATAGAAGGAATAAATGTATCTGGAAAAACTAAAAAGGAAGCCTCAAAATTAATTAATGAAAATTACTGTAATAAGTTATTGAACAAAAAAATCAATCTTAAAGATGGCAATAAAATATATACATTAAAGTACTCTCAGTTAAACCCTTCTACCAATATAAATAAAGTAATCGATAATGCTTTTAATTATGGTAAAAATCTAAGTTACATAAAAAAATATTACCTTATAAACCATAAAGAAAAGAATTTTAAATTAGACTTTAAATATGATGAAAAAAATATAGATTCTTTTCTTTCTAAAATTAGTAAAAGTATAAAATCTAATCCTAAAGATGCATCTGTAACTTTAAATAAAGGAAAGATTAAAATTATAAATGAACAAAATGGCAAAACACTAAATAAGGAAAAATCAAGAGAAAAAATAATTGCTCTTATTACTTCAAAAAATCTTAATAACATAACTAAACCTTTAGTGATTAATGAAACTAAGCCAAGAATTACAGCAGATAAACTTTCTGAAATAGATACTAAAATAGCAACTCACTCTACAAACTATAAAGATGATGGTTCAGATTCAGAATCAACTCCTGAAAGAGCAACTAATCTTAAATTAGCTGCTAAAGCAATAAATGGTACACTACTAATGCCAGCAGATATATTTAGCTTTAATAATATAGTTGGAAATACTACTGCTGATAAAGGATATAAAAACGCTCCTATTATTGTAAATAATCAATTCGTACCTGGAATGGGCGGAGGAATATGTCAAGTATCAACAACATTATTTACTGCTGTTGATAAAGCTAATTTAGAATCAATAGAAAGAATTAGTCATTCCTTGCCTGTATACTATGCTAAAAAAGGAAGAGATGTAGCAATTGCCTTTGGAAGTATAGATTATAAATTTAAAAATACTTATTCATACCCTATATATATAGAATCGTATGCTAAAAACGGTAAAGTTGTTGTAAATATATATTCTAAGAAAAAATAAAAAATATATACTTAAACTAAATTACAATTAAAGCCATCTATTATTTACTAAGTTTGCAACTTATGTTACATCTTATAAATAATAGATGGCTTAATTAATTTTTCATTAATGTATTATTTAAAATAAATTGTGTTAAATTACATATTAATCATATTATTAATAATATATCCTACATATATCTTAATCTTATCCTAAAAATTGTTCCATATCATCATCTACATTTGTGATTGGATTTATGCCAAAGTTTTCAACTAAAACATTCGCAACATTTGGTGATAAAAATGCTGGAAGTGTTGGTCCTAATTTAATATTTTTAACTCCTAAGTGTAATAAAGCAAGTAATACTATAACAGCTTTTTGCTCATACCATGCTATATTATAAGCTATTGGTAATTCATTTATATCAGATAACTCAAATACTTCTTTTAATTTTAAAGCTATAACTGCAAGTGAATATGAATCATTACATTGACCTGCATCTAACACACGTGGAATACCACCTATATCCCCTAAGTTTAATTTATTATAACGATATTTTGCACAACCTGCTGTTAATATAACAGTATCTTTTGGAAGTTTCTTTGCAAAATCTTCATAATAAGATCTTTCCTTATGTCTTCCATCGCATCCTGCCATTACAAAGAATTTTTTGATTGCTCCAGATTTTACAGCTTCAACTACTTTATCAGCTAATTTGAATACTTGTGCATGAGCAAATCCACCTACTATAGTTCCTGTTTCTATCTCTTTTGGAGCATCTAATCTTTTTGCATGCTCTATTATTTGTGTAAAATCTTTAGTTCCATCTTCTTTTTCTTCTATATGTTTGCATCCTTCAAATCCAACTACACCAGTTGTATAAACTTTATCTTTGTAGCTATTTTTAGGCGGTACTAAGCAATTAGTTGTAAATACTATTGGTCCATTAAATGATTCAAATTCTTCATTTTGTTTCCACCATGCATTTCCGTAGTTTCCTGCAAAATGATCATATTTTTTAAACTCAGGATAGTAGTGAGCTGGAAGCATTTCTCCATGAGTATAAACATCTACTCCTGTTCCTTTTGTTTGTTTTAATAATTCTTCTAAATCTTTCAAATCATGACCAGTTATTAATATAGCTTTATTTTTTCTTACTCCAATATTAACTTCTGTAATTTCTGGATTACCATATGTTTTAGTATTAGCTTCATCTAAAAGAGCCATAACATCTACTCCATATTTTCCACATTCTAAAGTTAAAGAGACTAAATCATCTACTGTTAAAGTATCATCTAATAAAGATGCTAAAGTTTCCATCATAAAATCATTTACTTCTTTACTGTCTTTATTAAGATTATGTGCATGCACAGCATATGCAGCCATTCCCTTTAATCCATAAGTAATAAGTTCTCTTAAAGAACGAATATCTTCATTTTCAGTAGCTAAAACTCCAACTTCTTTAGATTTAGCTTTCTTTAATATTTCTTCATCACTTTCTGCAGTCCATATAAGTGCATCGTGAACATTTTTCACTTCTTTACCACTTAATTTGTCTTTTAAATTTTGTAAAAAACTAGGCTTGTCCTCTGAATCTCTAAGTTCAACTTCTAAGTTTGATTTCAAACTTTCTCTTAAAACTAATCCTTCTTTTATTTTATTAATAAATGCAGCATCATCAAAATTTGCATTTGTAATTGTCATAAAAAGTCCATTCATAACAAAACTATCTGCTTCTCTTGTTTCTTTACCTACTTTTTTTAATTCCTCTGTAACTTGTGCAATTCCCTTTAATGTATATATCATAAGATCTTGAAGTTTTGCGGTACCCTCTGATTTTCCGCAAACGCCTCTTAAAGTACATCCTTTACCTTTTAAAGCTTCTTGACATTGATAGCAAAACATTCCCATTTTGTATTTCCTCCTTAAATTTTAAAACTTCATCATTTGTTTTTTATTACACTTTATAAATCTAATATGCGGCCACATATAAGTTAGTTTATCTTTTGTTATTTAAAATTAATTTTTATTTATATTTTTTCTTTAGCTGTTGATACAATAGTACATCATTTTCTTTATCTTTTCCGTATCCTAAGTTACGCAAAATTTAAATCTTAATAGTCAATTCCTGCTGATTTAATATTTTCCTTATCAAAGGCGTGGCATGGAGTTACCCCATATACCATAAAACATTTAGGACACTTAAATTCAAATGTATCCATTAAGAATTCTTCTCCACACTCTTCACATTTTATAGTTACTGGGACAGGCATTGATTGATCTGAAAATCCCATCATTCTTAGCTTATCCACTATTTCTTTACCATTTTCAAAACTTCCTGAACATCCTTCGTGCATTTTTAACACTCCTTTTCTTTTGTTTAAATTTATTTAGATTTATTAGCAAGCTAAACTCATAAAAATCAAAAACTGTTTTCAATTCATGAATTCAAATTGAAAAGTTTAACAATAATATTTATATTAAGATTAAGTACTAGCTTGTCTAATAAAGAAATAATTTTAACTATTTATATAAAATAAATTTTTAAATTTTAATTTTTTAATCAGTTTAAGGTAAAATTATAAATTTTCTAGAATTTCACCTTTTCTTAATTTAGCTCTTAAACCGTTTATTTTTTTATCCATTTTTTCAAGTTCTTTTAAAATCTGTTTTTCCTTAGAATCTGTTTGTATAACTCTATAAATACCACCATTTCTAATTACAATTCTTTTATCTGCAATCAAAGCTAAACTAGGATCGTGGGTTGCCATAAGAACGATTTTTTCTTCACTAACTAAAAGATCTAATGCTTTTTTTCTATCTATACCTGCATTTTCAATTTCATCTATTAAAACTATAGGTGAAGAACTTAAAATAGCAGTATCTGCTATCATAAGGGCTCTTGATTGACCTCCACTTAAACTTGTAATTTGAGTATTTAAATCAAATTTTTCTCCTGCTAAATTGTTTGCAGCATCTATTATTTTTTCTATAACAGTTTCTCTATCTTCTACCATCCTACTTTTAGCATGAAGACTTAAAAAATCTTTTACCGAAAGATCCATAACAAAATTCATATTTTGAGATAGCTGTGCAACTAAAGAATTATAAGAATAACTGGTATAATCTTTATCTTTAATTTCTCCATTTATTAAAATAGTTCTGTCTGTTGGTGTATCTTTGTTTGCAGTCCATTCAATATCTGCAAGCAATCTACTTTTCCCTGAACCTGTTGGACCTACTATAGCTACTATTTCACTTTTATTAATAGTAAATTCACCAAAGGTTTCTCCTTCCCCTGATTTATTTTTACCTGGAAGTATAGTTAAAGAATCTATTGTATCTTTATCTTCTATACCCATAAATTCAATCATTTGCTCCATGTAATCTATAAAATCATCCTCTAATTTATGAGTATCTATAGCTAATTCTTCTCTTTCTTCTTCACTAAAATTTTGTAAATATTCTATAAATGTTTTAGTTTCGAATCCTTTTATATCCAATCCATTATTTTCAAAAAAAGTTTCAGAAAAAGGAAATTTTTCTTTTATTTTTTGAAGTGGCATCTTCTTTAATCTATCATTACTAATCATCTACTCTACCTCACTTTATTATTTCATCTTTCTAACGTTACCCATTTGATATTCTTCTCCTATACGAGTTTCTCCTAAACAATAAGAACAAAGAGCAGAAGGCATAGAAAATCTTAATTTTAATCCTTTTACTGTATCTATATTTTCTTTTTCATCATAAACAATTTTACTTAATTCATAGGCTCCCTGACCAGTTAATCCATTTATATTCATAGTTATAGCCCTAGGATTTACAAATCTTACTCTTGATGCAAACACTTCTCTTTCTGCTTGTGATACTATATCTCCTTTAGTTATAACTACAATATCTGCTGTTTTAATCATTGGTCCTATTTTTTTAGGAGTATTTATACCACTTAAATTATCTATAACACAAATAGCTTTTATATCTTTTATATAAGGGGCGCATCTATTACAAAGTCCAGCGCTTTCAGTTATTAATAAATCTAATTTTTTTTCTTTTCCCCATCTTACAACTTCCTGTATATTACTTACAAAATAGTGATCTGGACATAGGGATCCTGACAATCCTTTTTTTACTGGTATATTTGCTTTTTCATATAAAACATCATCATCTGTGTATAAGCAATCAAATTTTACTACTCCAACAGATATTCCTCTTTTAGAAAGTGCATTTATCATTTTTAAAATAACTGCTGTTTTACCAGAGGATGGTGGTCCTGATACTGTTACTAAATTCATATCTATTCCTCCTTAATTCCTTTATAAAACATTTTTTCACATTTATCTAAAATATCTTTTATATCATTATTTTTTATATAATCCCATCCTAAAAACATATATTTATTTTCTTTTGGAATTCTATTATCTACATCAGGGTGTATACTAGGAAATTTACCATTATGAGCTAAAATCTCTCCTACCTTTTTTGATGAGAAAAAATCTACTATTGGTTTTAGTTTTTCTTTCTTATCCTTTTTGCTTAACATAAATATTGGACTTATTATTGCACCATCTTTCGGCCAAACAAAAGCCATTGGTCCATTTTCATTTACCATTTTTGTAAAAAAGTACGGCATTATTGTAACTATAGGTTTTTCTGTTTTTCTTTTATGAGATTTAACCATCTGTGATGGATGCATACTAGTTAAAAGACTTTCACCTAATTTTTCAACACCTAAAGTTCCATAAGTTTTATAAATGTTTAGTAATATAGCATTAAATAAATCAAAATCACCTATAGGTAAACTAACTTTATTTTTAAATTCATCTTTAAATAAATCTTTCCAAGATGTTGGAATTTCAATATCACCAAGTTCTTCTTTGTTAACTAAAAATACTGCTGGTACAACGCCTAACATACTATATTCATTATCTGGATCTTTTAACTTTATATAATCATTTTCAAAATCTTTATTATAGTTTTCTATTAAAGTAAAATCCTCAAATTCAGATTTATATTGTCCCATAAGGTTTTTATCAAAGAATAAATCAAATCCAGCTGATATAAATAAATCTGGAAGATCTTTATAACCATCAGATTTTTCAAAACATTCTACAAGCCAATCTACTCCCATAGAAGCTGCTTTAAGTTCATAACTTATTTTTTCTTTTAAATCTTCTTTATCTTTTAAAAATTCTTCAAAAGCATCCACTAAAGGAATTCTTACAGGACAAGGGAGTATCCCCTTAATAGTTACATCATAAGTTTTATTCTCTTTTATTTTTTTTATCAATTCATCTTCAAAATACTCTTTATCAATTTTTTTCATATTAAGAGCCATTTCAAGACTTATACTTTTCCCTAAAGTTTCTCTTTTCTTTTCATCTTTTATATATTGAAGTCCTAGGTCATATAATAAATCTATAGCTTCACTATATTTGCTTGTTATATCATATAGTGTATCTTTAAAATCAAAATACTTATTACTCATTATTGTTCCTCCTCATTTGTTATTGTGTGTAATTTCACTAAAATTTATATGTTAATTTTTTCTTTTTTCAATATCATGCTTTAATTATAAATTTTTATCTATTCTTTTTCCGTATCCTAAGTTACCAAAAACTGAATTATAAATACAGAAATTATAAATGCATATAGTATAATTTTATATAAATTTCTTATCCGTTGATTCTAGCTATTTTAACCTAATATATTTCTTAATAGAACTTATAATTTGCCTAATAAAAAAAATAGCAAAATAAACTTTTAAAGTTCATTTTACTATTTTATATAAATCATATATACTATTCAAAATATTTTTTAAGCTTTTTTTCTTATATTTTTTCTTTTGAAAGCAAGAGAAACTCCTACTATAGCTGTAGCTATACTAATTAATAATATCTTCTTCATTAGTTACCTCCTCAATCAATCTTTAATAATATTATATATCCTTAATATTTTAAAAACAATTCATTGAGCTTACAACACAGCATTTTCCTCTTACAGTTTTGTAATACTTTCTTTAAATTATCATATACTTAGTTTCATTATACTAACTTTCATCATATATATTCTTTAAACTATTTTTATCTAATATCTTAAAAGAGGCTTTATAAAAATCAATCAACTTATCTTCTTTCATATTTATAAGTTCTCTTGATAAAGATGGTCTTGAAACACTTAAAAATTCCGCAAGTTCACTACGTTTTAAAGAAATAGTAAAGGTATCTCTATTAAAAATTTTAGATTGCTCTAATAAATAAGCACTTATTTTGCCTTTAATACTTTTTATAGATAAATAATCTATTTTTTTATTTAACATAAGAGCTTTTTTAGAGATTATTTTAAGCATATTTTGAATCAAAATTTTATGTCCTATACACATCTTAGGACAATTGCCTATAATTTTATAAGGTTCTAAAAATAAAATAGTAGCCTCTTTATCTGCAACAACTGTATTTATCCATTTATCTTTACTTGAAAAAGCTATCATTTCTCCAAATAAATCGCCTTTTTTAAATTTCTGCATCATCACTCTATTACCTGAAGGAGTTTCTTTTGTAATAATAACTTCCCCCTCAACAATTATACCTATACCAGTAAACTTTTCCCCGGAAATTGCAACTAAATCTTTCTTTTTATATGTGATTTTTTTAGGCCTTAAACACATTAATATTTTACTTAGCTCTTCTTTTTCAATAGTTTTAAATAGAGGTACCTTAACCAACAAATCTATCCATTTATTATACATATATTACTCCTTCGTTTTATATAATTCTCTCATAATCCATTCTAAAAATATTTAAATGAATATCAGAATACTGATTCTTCATATTAGATTACTATCTTTAATTATATATTCTAATGTATTAATAAAAAAACTACAAGAACAAAGAAATTCTTACCAAAAAATATATCTTTAATCTAATTATTTTTAAATTAATTAATTTATAAAAAAAGTTTTGGTTTCTTTAATATAAAGAAATCAAAACTTAATAAGGTCATAATTAAAAAAATCTAATGATAGCTAATGTAATTTACACTTTTACCTCTCTTAGTCCTAATTTTATATCTATCTGGCATTGATTTAATAATAAAATAAACAATAATACAAGAGCCTATTTTATCTAATAAATTATTTATAGCTTTAGGAATAAAAGAAGCTACAAAAATACTATTTCCACTTTCCTTTAACCACACAAATAATAAATCCAATCCTGTACCTGTAAGTCCTCCATATACGAAAATTCCAATAGGAGTTCCTATCAATGGACATAGTATACTTAACACTATACCTGTTATTGTTGCTGTTATAAAATTAAATTGAAATTTCTTGCTTATAAATCCAACAACTAATCCTGCTACAACACTAACTATTAAAAAAGGTATATCTTTTGGACTAAATATAATTCCTGTAATTAAATTAGTTGCTCCACCTACAGTAGCTCCATAAAAAGGTCCAAAATATACTGCAATAAATATAGTACCAATTGTATCTAAATAAAGTGGTAATTTCAAACTACTAGCTATAATACCTAGTATTATATTTAATGCTATAGCTACTGAACATAATACCAAAATTCTTACTTTATTATTTCTCATATGTACACTCCTCTAAGATAAAATATTAAATTATCTTTCTTTATTAAAAAATTATATAACTACACTTCTTATATAAATTTTTTTCGTAGAATAAACATATAGATTAAATAACAAATAAGAATAGTAAAACTTAAACTTATAAGTATTACTAATAGTTAAAATTTAAAAATGATAGATATTTTATAAAAAAAAGAAACAGCTAATTTAACTGTTCCTATTTTATACGTTTACAATATTCGTAAATTAATTAATACCTTTAAACTATTCTTCTATAAAACACTCACTTATCATTTTCATATGTTTTCTCATAGCTTCGGAACATTTTTTACTATCCCTGTTTACTAATCCATCATATATTTCTTCATGATGAGTTTCAATTATATTTTTTTCTTTTCTAGTCTCTAAAATTTTCGCCCTAGCATCTTTTATAAATGAATCTATAAGCTCAGATATTGTATTTAAAACTGTAACTATTAAAAAGTTATTAGAAGCCTTTGCTATTTTGTAATGAAATTTTTTATCTAATTTTATTTTTAAATCTTCATCTTCAGTTTTTTCCATATCATCTAATATTAGTCTAATTTCTTGAAGCTGTTTGATAGTAATATTTTTTGCTGCAAGTCCTGCTGTTTCTACTTCTATTACTCTTCTAAGTTCAAATATTTCCCTTTCACTACTTTTATTTAATAAAAACATAATAGATAAAGGTTCAAATAAAATATTTTCAAAATCTGTCCTTATAAAATTTCCGTCTCCTTGTTTACAAGATACTATTCCTATAACTTCAAGAACCCTAATAGCTTCTCTAATTGAGGATCTGCTAACACCTAGCTTTGATGTAAGTTCTCTTTCTGATGGAAGTTTATCTCCCTTCCTTAGCTTTCCTGTTACAACCATTTCTTTTATTTGATCAATAACTTGTTCATATATTCTTGTTGATTTTATCTCAGTAAACAATTTTATCTCCTCTCTAATATATAAATATATTTTTATCCTTAAACTAATTATACAATTTATTATATATAAAAATCAAAATTCTTTCTATTTTCTGCATAAAACGCTAAAAATATTAGAACTATCCTCATAAATAACTATTAATTTATAATATAATTATCCTCCTAGCTTAATATCCATCTCTAAATTCATAGTGATATAATATACTAATATTTGTTAAACTATTATTATCTATGTATGTTAAACAAAAATTTAAATCCTTAAAATTAGATACTTAATACAATTTTACATAAACTTTTATCCATAAATCCATTTATATTCAATCTAATTATTTTATAAAGAATTTGATAAATGTCTTAATAATAAAAGAAAACTATAGTTAAAGTGTTTTAATTTTAACCATAGTTTTCTTAATTTATAATCATTCAGATATAATATTTTATATACTAAGATATTACTGACATACTTTACCTGGATTTAAGATATTCTTAGAATCAAAAGCTAATTTTATATTTTTCATAAGAATCATATATTCATCTCCATATTGATTAAACATAAATTCTCTTTTAGCATATCCTATTCCATGTTCTCCAGATACTAATCCTTTTAATTCTTCTGATTTTTTATACATACATCCAAATACTTCTTTTAGTTTTGTTTCCCAATCCTCTTTATCTAATTTATCTTTACAAATATATACGTGTAAATTTCCATCTCCTGCATGTCCAAAACTAGGTATTCTAATATTAAAGTCTTTTGCTAGCTTATGAGTATATTTTATAAATTCTGCTACATTGTTTCTTGGAACAACAACATCACATTCATCCATTTCAGGTGTTGTAGCACTTATCGCCTCTAAAAATGCTCCTCTTGCAGACCAAACTGCTTCTTTTCTTTCGTCTGTATCAACAATAAAGGCATCTAATGCTCCTTCTTTTAAACAAAGGTCCGCAACTTTTGAATAGTCATTTTCAACTTGAGCTTTTGAATTACCATCAAAAGTTAATAAAAGGTAAGCATCTGATGAGTTATCTGGGAATTTCTTTCCTAAAAATTCTTCTGCTGCAAGTATAACTTCTCTTTCCATAAATTCTATTGCTGTTGGTATTGCTTTTGATTTTATAATCTTTGGTACTGTATCTATTGCTTTTTCAAGATTTTCAAAAGGTATTAAAACACTTACTGATTTTTTAGGTAATGGTAATAATTTAAGTATAGCTTTTGTAACAATTCCAAGTGTTCCTTCTGAACCTACTATTAAATCTTTTATACTATAGCCTGAACTATTTTTAACAACTTTTCCTCCAAGATTTAATATTTCTCCATTTGGAAGTACAACTTCAAGTCCTCTTACATAGTCTCTTGTTACTCCATATTTAACTGCTCTCATCCCTCCAGCATTTGTACTTATGTTACCACCTATTGTAGCACTCTTTTCACCTGGATCTGGTGGATAGAAAAAGTCTTGATCTTCTACATATTTTCCAATCTCCATAAGTAAAACCCCTGGTTCTACTGTAAGTGTTAAATTTTCTTTATCAAGTTCTAATATTTTATTCATTTCAGTAAGATCTATCATTATACCGCCATGAAGTGGAACTGATGCTCCTACAAGTCCTGTACCTGATCCTCTTGCAACTATTGGTATTACATTTTCATGAGCATATTTCATTATCTTTGAAACTTCTTTAGTTGAATGAACTTTAACTAAAACTTCTGGATAGTTACTTATTCCGCCTAATTCATCATGGCTATAATCTTCACTTATATCTTCTCCTGTAAAAATGTTTTTATCTGAAACTACACCCTTTAAAAATTCTATATCTTTAACATCTATTTTTTTATAGTTACTCATAACTTAACCCTCCTATTTTAAATAAACTTAATCTACTAGTCCTCTATAGCAACTGCCGCTTCCATAAGTCCTCTATTTTCTTTTATTTTTTCTATTAATTTTGGAACTATTTCATATATATCTCCTACTACTGCATAATTTGCTACTTTAAGTATTGCTGCATCTTTATCACTATTTACAGCGAAAATAGTATCTGAATTATTCATTCCTGCTACAAATTGGATTGCTCCTGATATTCCAAGTGTAATTATAAGTTTTGGTTTTACTGTTCTTCCGCTCAAACCTATTTGTCTTTTAGCATCTATCCATCCTGATTCTACAAGTGGTCTTGTCCCTGCTATTTTAGCATCTAAAAGATTTGCAAGTTCATTAACCATTTCCATGTCTTTTTCATTTTTTATTCCTCTTCCAACTGCTACTATAACTTCTGCTTCTGATATGCTTTCTTCTTTTTCTTTTTCTATTACTTCTAAAACTTCTATATCCGATTTAAGAGTATTCTCATCTATTTCACAAACTGTTATTTTTCCTTCAACTTCAACTATTGCCTCTGGTGCATCAAAAACTTTATATCTTACTGTTGCAAGTTGTGGTCTATTATTTGGAGTATGAATATGTGCCATTATATTACCACCAAAAGCTGGTCTTATTTGATCTAAATCTGTATTTTCTTTTACATCTAATATAGTACAATCTGCTGTAAGACCTGTTTTAAATCTTGCTGCAATTCTTGGAGCTAATGATCTTCCAATTGTTGTTGCTCCAACTAATATAGATGATGGTTTTACTTTATTTATGAAATCTTCCATAGCTTTTGTATAAGGTTCTATTCTAAAATCTTTTAATTCTTTATAATCATAAACAAATACTTCATCTACTCCATAATGTAATAATTCTTCTGCTTTTTCTTTTATTCCGTAGCCTACAAAGACACAACATAATGGGTGATTTATTTTGTTTGCAAGTTCTTTCCCTTTTCCTATAAGTTCTAATGTAACTGGGTGTATATCTCCATCTACATGATCAACGTAAACTGCTATGCCTTTCCATTTACTTTTATCAAGTTTAACTTTTTCTTCATCTTCTATATAAGAAACTACTCCTTTAGGACCTTTTTTAACGCATAATCTACACATTTTACATCCTGCTGTTATATCTAAATCTCCATTTTTTTCTTCCATTGCTCCAAACGGACATATACCTACTAACTCTTTTATAACTTCTTCATTTAATTTTTCCTTATTTATTATTAACTTTCCCATAGCTACTCCTCCAATTTTTATAAAATCCTATAATTATTAAACGAATTTAAGTTCTTTTAATTTATCTGTCATTTTATTTGATATATCTTCACTATTTCCTTCCCATACTTCTTGCTTTTTATCATGAGATGGTGGGAATATTCTTTCAACTTGTGTTGGTGATCCATTTAACCCATATTTCTTTTCATCTTTATCTTCAAAATCTTTTAAACCTATAACTTCTATTTCTTTATTTTCTGTTTCTAATTTTCTTCTG
The DNA here is from genome assembly GCF_039521385.1 of Clostridium oceanicum. NCBI lineage: Bacteria > Bacillati > Bacillota > Clostridia > Eubacteriales > Clostridiaceae > Clostridium > Clostridium oceanicum. Next base: position 108,225 of record NZ_BAAACG010000008.1, read on the forward strand.
TAAGATGGAAGTCTTGGTTCAAAAATATCTTTTTCTACTGTTATAAGACATGGATACTTAACTTCTACAACTTGCATGCTATTTGACATATCCATTTTTATAACTATAGATTTTTCTTTTATTTCTACTATATCAGTAACATTTGCTATATGTGGTATATCTAAATACTCTGCCATTTCTGGTCCAACTTGTGCTGTATCTCCATCTGTTGTTTGTTTACCACAAATAATCAAATCATATTTTCCATATTTTCTAACACCTTGAGATATTGTATATGACGTTGCTAAAACATCTGCTCCTGCAAATTTTCTATCTGATAAAAGCATCCCTTCATCTGCTCCCATCATATAAGCTTCTCTTATAACCTCTTTTGATTGAGGAGGTCCCATACTTAAAACTTTAACCGATCCACCTTTTTCTTCTTTTATCTTAAGTGCTGTTTCAAGTGCAAATAAGTCATAAGGATTCATCTTTGAATCAATTCCGTCTCTTTTTAAAACTCCTGTTACTGGATCAACTTCTACTTTGTTAGTTCCAGGTACTTGTTTAATACATACTATCATTTCCATATTAATAAACCTCCATTTATGTGAATGTATATTCTTTACTTTATATTTATAAATAACTAACTCTATTTTTTATCTATCTTATAAAGGACTACTGGTAAGACCATTTAGTTTTATAATTTATTACAATTACTACATCTTCTTATTAGTTCTAATAATAGCAATGTATAAATTATAAAACTTTATAACTTTGATCTAATGAACTCTAATTATTTTATATTTAAAACTATATTTATAACTTTTCATTTAATTTAATTTTATTATTAAAGATTTTAAATCTATTCTGTTACAAGAACTGTCCACCTATATAAACTAATATTCCAAGAAGCACTACATATCCAATACAAAACTTTATTGTTTTATTAAGTATTTTTCCTTCTTGCCCTACAAGTCCAGTTGCTGCAGTTGCAACGGCTATACTTTGTGGTGATATCATTTTTCCTGCTGTAGCTCCTGTAGCACTAGCAGCTGCAAGCCATGTTGGATTTGCACCTATTGAATTTGCTACATCAACTTGAAGTTTTCCAAACAATACATTAGATGAGGTGTCACTTCCTGTTACAAAAGTTCCAAGAGCACCTATAACTGGAGCAATCAGTGGATAAAAACTTCCTGTAATTCTTGCTAAAACTTCTGCTATTGAATTTATCATTCCGCTATATCCCATAACTTTTGCTAAAGATACAATGGCTATAACAGTTATTGCTGATTTACTCATTTGCTTTATTGTTTTTATTAAAACACTAAATATCTCATTAAATTTAGCTCCTTGAATTTTTCCACCTATAAAGGCTGCTATTATAATTAATGAACCTGGAGTTGCTATCCATTTAAATATATAAGGCTTGGCTCCTTCTCCTGTATATATGTTTACACTTGTTTTTATTTTTCCTAAAGTATTACTTATACTTGGGAAAAGTTGACTACTTAAAATCATAAATATAAATATTAATATATAAGGTGTCCAAGCTTTTAAAACAGTGGCTTTGTCCATTTTTTCTTGTGTGTCTGAAGTATTCTTATAAAAAACTTTTGCCATAAATACTGTAGCTGCCATACTACACACACTTCCTATTAAAGATGGAAGTTCAGCTCCTGTATATTTTGCTGCTAAAAGTTCTGGAATGGCAAAACTAAGTCCTGATACAAGAGTTATTAAAAATACTCCTTTAACTCCTTTTATGCTTTTAGTAGTAAGCATTACTAATACAAATGTTATTAATATTATAAAGAGAACTAATTGAATAGCTGCATAATAGCTTAAAAGGTTTACATCAAGTCCAGTAAGTTTTGCTAAAGTTGAAATTGGTATTCCTATAGCTCCAAAAGCTGTTGGCACTGTATTTGCTATTAAACATATTACTGATGCAAACAGTGGATTGAATCCCATAGCTGCCAAAATACTTGCTGGTATAGCAACTGCTGTTCCATATCCTGCTACTGCTTCTAAAAATCCGCCAAATCCCCAAGCAATTATCAAAACTAAAATTCTTTTGTCAGTAGTTATATTAGATAAAACTTTTTTTATAATGTCCATACTTTTTGTATGTAGTGATAGATTATAAGTAAATACTGCTGCAATGATAACTATCATTATTGGCCAAAGTGCTAATGCTACTCCTTCAAAAGTTGCAGTAAAAGCATTTTTAACTGGCATTTTCCAAACTAGAATAGCTAGAACTATAGTAGTTATTAAAGTTAATGTACATGTTATATGACCTTTAATTTTTAAAACTCCTAGTGAAACTATTAGCCATACAATTGGTATAAGGGCTATAAAAAATAGTGCATAGTTGTTCATCTTTTCCCTCCAATTTATAAAATTATTATTATGAAAACTGGTCGCCTGGGCTACTGGTATAACCATTTATTTTGTAATTTAATGCTATCATAATTTTTAGAATATTAAAATAATAGTTTATCTATTAACAATATGGTAAATTTTATAAATTTATTGCAAATCCGCCTATTGTAAAAGTTTACTTTATATATTTACTAAAAAATTTTTTAAATTTTTTTTATAACTTAAAAATAACTCTAAAATAGGTATATTTTTTAACGTTAAAGTTTTAATTTCTATTTATATATATTTTTTCCAATTAAAATTCTGAATTTTATATAGTTTTAAAATCTGAATTATATAATAGGTTAAATTTCATTTTAAATGTTTATGTTTACATTAAATATTGTCAATAATTCAAATTATAATAGTATAGCTCAATATATATACCTTATTCATTAATTTTATATATAAAAATAAGATACTTAATTAAAAACTAAAGGTTTTTAAATTAAGTACCTTTTATATAAATAATATTAATTTTAGAATTTCTGCTCCGTTAAATAAATAATTAACCTAATTATTATATTTATAGTAAATATGATTTTTTCTACTAAAATATTATTTTATATTTATATATATAAATACTGTATCATATGAAACTAATATATTATATAAAAACAATATGTTAATATCATTAATGTTTAAAATTTTAACAGTTAAATATCCATTGCTTTAAATGTTAAAGATATTTCTAAAACATCTCCATTTAATCTAGCATCTATACTTCCCTTCATTTTTTTAGTTAAGTTTTTTGCTATTGAAAGTCCAAGTCCTGTTCCTTTACCTGACCTAGTCTTATCTGCCATGTAAAATCTATCAAATATATGCTCTACATCTTTTAATGTGATATTCTCTGCATTATTAGAAATCTTAAAAGTCACTTTATCATCTTCTCTTTTAAGTGATATAAAGCAACTATCTTTTGCATACTTTATTGTGTTATGTAATAAATTCGAAATTACACGCTTTATAAGTTTTTCATCTGCTACTATATATAGATAATCTTTGCATAAATCTATATTAGGTTCTAAATCTCTGTACTTAAAATCATTATATCTAGAAAGTATACACTCTTTTAAGATTTTAGTTATATTTAATCTCTTTAATTCTATCTTAAAATCCATAGAATCTATAAGAGATAACTCATAAAAATCATTTATTAATATTTCAAGAGCGCCTACTCTCTCTTCTGCTATAGATATATATTCTTTTCTTTCACTATCTTTTAAATCATCTAATTTCAAAAATTGTATATATCCCTTTATAGAAGTTAAAGGAGTTCTTAAATCATGAGACATATCAGCAACAGTTCTTTTTAAATGTTTTTTCAATTTAAATTCTCTTTCTTCACATTGCTTTCTTATATCTATAGATTTATTTATATTTTTAGTTAACTCTTCTATCTCTTTATTTATAAGTCTTATAGTAACTTTGTTATCTATCTTACCCTCATTTATATACTTAAGTTGTTTTGTTATATTTTTTATTTCTCTTTTACTATACATCTTTTGAAAAAGTAAAATTATAATAATTATTATAAGAACTATATTTATAAATATCATATTTATTCCTCAACTTTCTTATAGATTTTTATTTTATATCTACTCTTTCAAATATATATATAGATAAACTAGTACAAATAATTATAAGAACTAAACAAAATAATATTATATTTAATAATTCCGCTAAAGGTATATTATGCTGTATTGTTTGAAGCATTCTATTATATATACTATTACTATAAATTTTTTTCACAAAACTAATCTTTGTAGAAATAAATCCAACTATTATATTAATAAAATACATTCCTAAGATTAAAGAAATAACTGTAGTATATGAATTTCTAAACAAAACGCTATATAAAATTGATATGGCTACACGAGCACTTTGGACAAATAATATAATTATAATAAATTTAATTAAAAACATAATACTTTCTAAAGTAAAAGAATTTGTATACCTACTAACTACAAAACTTCTTATAAAAAGTATAGTAGGACCTGTTAAACTAAACACCATAACTGCTAAAAGTATAACTAAACTTTTAGCAATAAATATATTGCATCTTCTATGCCCATAAGTTATTAAATTCTTTATATACCCTGAAGTAAACTCTTTTACTATATAATCCCCTACAAATACTCCTATAAAAATAATACTAGGTAAACCTTCTTGTGTGTTAAAAGCAATGTTTAACATACTTTCTTTACTCTCTGCTAAAAATATATCTGAAAATCCTACTAATACAACAGCTTGCAATACTCCTAAAAAAATCATAAAATAAAAAAGCTTATATGTTTTTAATTTATGTAGTTCAACTTTTAATAAATTAAACATATTAATTAAGTGAGAACTAATAATTTTATTTTCTCACTTTTACTCCCCTTCTTTCTACCTATAAGAATTAATAAACTTATAATTAATTTCACTCTTATTCACATTCAAATAAATAACTAATCAGTATGATAGGATATTTAACTTATATTGTTTATTTTCATATGCCTTATTTTATTGTGGTTTATCTGATTCAAATTCTTTTATACATTTAGATAAATAGTTTTCAAGCTTGTCTCCTTTTATCATTAACTCTTGGAGTTCTAATCCTTCATCTACTAAAATTTTAGCTATTTCTCCTATAATATCTAAATGATCATATAGTTTTATAGCATTATTTCCATCAATTTCAAAATTACTAGTATTTAATTTTTTATTTAATATAACTGTTGCCTTTGAAGTATTATCAACTTTAATATGAATAAAATTTTTGCATTTATCTTTTAGTTCTTTATATGTTAATTCTTCTATAAGCTTTCCTTTATGAATTATGCCATAGGATGTAGCTAATCTAGAAAGTTCATCTAATATATGGCTAGATATTAAAATAGTTACCCCTTTTTCTTCATTTAGGTTTTTTAAAAGTTCACGCATTTCAATTATTCCCGTAGGATCTATTGCATTTAAAGGTTCATCTAAAATCAAAAATTCAGGGTCTCCTAAAAGTGCCATAGCAATTCCTAATCTTTGTTTCATCCCAAGAGATACGGATTTGACTTTCTTATTTTTTATAGAAAGAATTCCTACTTTTTCTAATATATCTTCTATACATTCTTTCCCAGCAATTCCTTTTTCCATTCTATATATATTCATATTTTCATATATACTTTTATTTAAATATACTCCTGGACTTTCAACTATGGCCCCAATTCTATTTCTTGCTTTTTCTATTTTTCTATCTTCAAGCTCACCAAATAATTCTATACTTCCACTACTTTTTTTTGAAAGCCCTGTTATAAGTTTAATTAATGTAGTCTTCCCTGCTCCATTATTTCCAATAAGACCATAGATTTCTCCTTTTTTTATAGTCATATTAATGTTTGAAACAGCTTCAACTTTTCTGTAAAACTTTGTGAGATTGTTTGTTTTCAGTATAATTTCATCCATTTTATTAACCTCTAATTCTATCTTTTATTATTAAAAGAATTACAAATTTAAAAATATTTATTTACTTAGAATTACTCATATCTACTCTAAATTAAATTCATCTAAGATCTAAACATATAATTTAAATTCCATTTTAAAACTTCAAAACATATATTATAAACAAAATCCATTTACATATTATAATATATATTTTTAATAATACGTTATTATATTACCAAAATTTTTGTTTAAATGGAAATTATATTTAATTAAATCTCCTCATATTAAATATTACATATCTTTTTTATTAATCACAAATATTGTTAAACCTAAAAACACTATTCCACTAACAATCATAATAAGAGATTGATTTAAAGTATATCTTTGTATTCTAAATCCTGTATTTGCTATATAAAAAGGACAATTACTTATTACAGTTTTTAACAACTGATTTTTAGAACTATATAAAGCCTGAGACATAACTAATAATGTTACATCAAAATACATTATATAAGTAACTATTCCTGTAAACATTCCTTTTTCTGTAATACTAGAAACTAATAAAGAAAAAGCACCTAAAGTAAAAGAATATATTAGAAATACATATATGTTTTTAAATAAATTGCCAAAAGTTAAAACTTCTGATAAATTTTTTCCTATAAAAACATTAAATACAATAAAAATAATATCATATAATAAAAACATAACTATACTCATTATGCAAAAACTAATTAATTTAGAAACAATAATCTCATCTCTTTTAAACATTCCAGTAAAAACTATTTTATCTGTTTTATTTGTAAATTCTTCACCTAAAGACACTGAAAAATTTATTATGAGAAGATAAGGTATAACTGTAATCATCATACAAGGTATATCAATATTTGCCCCAAATTTATATATTTTATCTATAGCATATACTAAACAAAACATAGATAACAAAGTTAATACATTTATTATTATAGTTTTAAAAAATCCACTCTTTTTAGCATCTAAAGTCATAACTTTTAATGTTCTTTCCACGTCAAACCCTCCAATTTAGTTAATCTTATATAAATTATTTTATTTCTCTTCTGTTCATAATAATAGTTGCCCCTATAAAAAAGATAATTCCCCAAGTAACGTTTATAAGTATTGATTTTATAGGAAAATCATAATACATTATATTTGTAGCATTATAGAAAGGAGTTTTCATATATTCTAAGATTCCTTTAGGTAAATGTGCTCCTCTTCTTGATAACATAACTATTGCAGCATTATAGAAATTTATCAAAGATAAAAATAATACTAAACCTATTGTATTTTTCTTGTTTTTAAAAGTTATAGCTACTGTTAAGACCATAATTGATCCCATAGAAAATGTTAAAACAATAATTGTTATAATAATCTCAATATGATTTAGTGCTAAAAACCCTGAAAACCCTATCTTATTATTTAAAATTAAAGATGTTATAAAATTATTTAATTCAACAGCTATGGAAAATACAAATCCTAAAATAATTAAAGACATAAATTTTGAAATCATTATTTGAACTCTACTAAATATTCCGCTAAATATAACTTTACTTGTATTAAATCTTATATCATTTTGAATAACTAAAATACTTGCATATAATATTCCAACATATAAAAATCTAGTAAATTCAAAAGTATATCCAATTAATGAATGTAGTCTAGAACTTGCAAAAAAACTCCATAGCCCTGAATAAATAAATGCTCCTATTATACAAACTATAATTCCTTTTGAATGAAGTATATTTTTTACATCTACTAACGATAATTTAAATAATTTAGCCATATTAATCTTCCCCCATTGTCTTTAGATACTCTTCTTCTAAGCTTTCTTTTACTTTATAAACTTCACTAAAAGGTATATTGTTTGAATTAACATTAGAAACTAAATCTTCCATCTTATTAGCTTTTATTTTCACATATATTGTGTCTTCATTTATAATCTTAAATTCTAAACCTTTCTCTTTTAAAAATTCTTTCATTATATTAACTTTACTTGTCTTAAAAGCTATTCTATGACATATCCTTTCTTTATTTTTTAAATCTTCCACTTTTATTATTTTTCCCTTTTGTATGAATGCAACTTTATCACACATAAGCTCTATTTCTGAAAGAATATGACTAGATATTAATACTGCTGTATTTTTTTCTTTTGCTATATATTTTATAAACTTTCTAAGCTTTGGAACAATAGCTGGATCTAATCCATTAGTAGGTTCATCTAAAATTAAAATTTTAGGATAAGATAAAACTGCTTGAGCAACTCCAAGTCTTTGTTTCATTCCCAAAGAATATTTTTTAACTTTTTTATTTACATAACTCTTAATATCTAATCTTTCAATTATTTCATCAATTTCCCTTTTATCTTTAAGGCCAGATATTTCTGCAAAGAATAATAGATTCTCATATCCTGTTAAATTAGGATAAAACCCTGGTGTTTCTATTACAGACCCTATTGGCTTTGTCTTTAAATTCTTTATATTTTTTATATTTTCACCTTCAAAATAAACTTCTCCACTATATTTTCTTATAAGACTTGTTATGATTTTCATTAAAGTAGTTTTTCCTGCACCATTTGGTCCTACAAGTCCTACAATCTCTCCTCTATTTAAAGATAAGTCCACTTTATCTAAAACAATATTTCTTTTATATGATTTACTTATGTTTTTTACTTTTAATACTTCACTCATAATAATCCTCCTAATATTTTCAACTTGTTACTTCAAGGACTATTCTAATACCCAATGTATAAAAAAACTTAAAACAATTCTTAAATAAATATTAAATATGAAAAATATTCTTGCCATCTTTAACTTATTCCTTATTTTCATGTACCTAAAAGAGTTTCTAGATAATTAAAATACCACCCATAACTTTCTAAAAATAACTTTAAATCATTTTTTAGAAACTTTATAGATGGCATTAACTGTATTAAAATATAGAATTTTACTTAACAAACATATTAATAATGAAATAGCTAAAATTAGTATATAGTTTGTATAAATATATAAATACTATTTTATATCTGCTCTTTTAAATACATATATAGATAAACTCATGAAAATAATTATAATAACTAAACAATAAAATATTATACTTACTAAATCAGTTAAAGGTACCTTGTTTTTTAGTGCTTCAAACATTTTACTAGATATACTCTTACTATAGATTTTTGATACAAGCATACTTCTGTTTCTTATAGAGAAAAAATTAATTATTCTATTTATAAAATCTAATACAAATACCATAGATATAACGAAACTTTCAGAATTTCTAAATAAAAAAGCTATAAGAACTGCTATAGCGGCTAAGACACTATATACAAAAAACATAAGTATAAAAAGCCTAATTAAAAATAAAAAACTTACTAAATTAAATTCAGTTCCATATCCATTAATAAAAGTATTTCTAACACATACTATAATAGGGCATGTAAATCCAATTATAACTAGTCCTAAAGAACAAGTTATAAATTTAGAAATAACTATATGAGCCCTCTTATGTCCATATATTATTAAATTTTTTATATATCCTGAAGTAAATTCTCTTACTATATAATCCCCTATAAATATTCCTGAAAAAATTATGATAGATAAACCTTGTTGTGCTAATAAAGTTCTTACTAAAACATCTTGTCCACATTCCCTTCTAAAAAGATCAGAAAGAGTTACCATTGAAACTGCTTGTAGTATAGTTAATAAAATTAAAAAATAAAATATCTTATATGTTTTTAATTTATGAAATTCAACTTTTAATAGATTAAACATTTCAACCATGCGAGAGCTAAAGAAACTACTCTCACTTTAGTTCACCTTCTTTCTAATATAATAAAATAATTACTATATTGATTCATCTTATAGTTCAAATTTTTATAAATATTTTAATATGTACTAATCTTTTAAACCTTAATCTAATCACTTGTTATTGATTTTAAAACCTATCTTCTTCTATCCTTTAAGTTTGTATCCCATACCCCATATGGTTTCTATGTATTCCTCATTAGGATTTTCTTTTGAAAGTTTATTTCTTAAATTACTCATATGTACATTTACTGTATTTTCATCACCCATATATTCGCTTCCCCAAACACTTTCAAATAGGTTCTCCTTACTAAAAACTTTTTTAGGATGAGACAGTAATAACTCTAATATTTTAAACTCTCTAGCTCTTAAGGTTACTTTTTTATCATTTACACAAACTTCTTTTGTTTCTTTATTTAAACTTATATCTTTATAATTTAGGACTTGTCCTTCCATATTATTATTATTAAATTTTAAATACCTTCTAAGATTTGTATAAATTCTTGCCCAAAGTTCTTCTATATCAAAAGGTTTTGTTATATAATCATCTGCTCCATTCTTAAGAAGCTCTATTTTTACTTCTTTATCTAATTTAGCAGATATAACAACTATAGGCATCTGCTTTACTTCTCTTATTTTCTTTAAAAGTTCTTCGCCACCTATTCCAGGAAGCATCAAATCTAACAATACTAAATGTAAATCCTCAGATTTAATATATAAAAGTGCTTCTGTACCTGAATATGCTTTTATTACATTATATCCTTTCTTTTCAACTAATTTAGATAACATATCATTTATATGATTATCATCTTCTACTACTAGTATATTAATATTTTTATCCATAAGTCTTCTCCTCTAAAATCTTTAAAATCATTCATAATAACCTTAAATAATTAAAATTTTATCTTATATCTTTTTTATATGAAATTTAAAATTAGTATTAATATATACCTTTAAATATTGTAACATAATCCAATTGATGGATAAATAACAATATTGAATCATACTACTTAGAAATTCTTTCAATAAAACACAACAAAAGCACACTAAACTTATGTGTGCTGCTAAAGAAATAAATTCTATGATAACTGTAAAAATACGATATTTTAATTTAATTTCTATAAAATCATGATATATGAAATTTACATATTATTAATATCTTTTTTCATTATATAATTTATAAACACTTGTCCATTATGATGTTTATGCTGCTTTTTTAAAACATAATATTTTTTAGCTAAGAAGAATGGCTTAGCTGTTATACTAGCTTCGGTGTAGACTTCTTTATAACCTAAATTTTTAGCTTCTTTCTCTAAAACACTTAGTATTTTTGAAGCAACTCTCTTTCTTTGATACTTTTCATGTACGTATAATCTATCTATATATTTTTCATTATTTAAATCTCCAAATCCCACTATTTTGTTATTTTCTCTAGCTACATAAGATACATTCTTTTCAAGTGAATTAAGCCAAATTTTTTTATCTGGATTTTCTATTGCCCAAGCATCTAATTGGTTTTTATTATAATCTTTCGAATTTATAGTATGGACTGTTTTATAAAATAAATCTAATATTTCTATTAAATAAACTTCTTTAAACTCCTCTATAACCATCTATTAACACCCTTTTTTACTAGTTTTTAATATATATATCAAAATATTTATTAACCAAAATAAACATACTATAAATTATAGCATGCTTATTTTTATTTAATGTTTATTATAAAAATAATTCTCTAATATATCTTTTCTAAGTTAATATCTCCTGATGAAGTCTGAACATCAATTCTTTTATAAGGATCATCGCCAATTTTACCTGTACCTTCATCTTTTTCTTCTTGATTATTGTAATTAATAGGAAAATCCGAATTAATTTCACCTGAACCACATTTTCCACTGAAATCAAAATTGATTTTTTTATTTATTTTTAAATTTACATCTCCAGAACTTGCCTTAACATTAGAATAATCATTTATGTCTTTATATTGAATTTTTATATCTCCTGATGTAGCTTTAACATTTCCTGAGCCTTTAACTAAGTTCGCCATTATATCTCCTGATGTTAACTCTATATTATAAATATTTGTATTTAAATTTCCTATTTGAACATCTCCTGATGTTGATTCTAAATTAAATTCATTTGCCTTAATACTATTCATTCCATAAAAATCTCCTGAACTTTGAGTAGACTTTATCATATTCAAACCAATATTTGAATCAAATTTAATATCTCCTGATGTTAAATTTATCTTTAAGTTTTTATTATATTGTTTAGGAATATATACCTCTATTTTTTGTCCACTTACTCCAAAAAAAACTATTCCAAATGAACTATGTCTAATACCCCTTTTAATATTAATACTGTCTCCACTTTTATCCACTTGAAATTTTTCTTTTTCTCTAAGCTTAGTTGAACATTTCTCAATTACTCTTATTTTTGAATCATTAGTTTCCTTTATTATTACGTCTGAACTTCTAAAATCTAAATTTATATTATTACATCCATCTAATGATATGGTTTTATCCTTTTGGGTTTTTAAATTTTTTCCTCCTACATTTATACTAACAATATTAGAGATATTAAAATTAAATCCAAAATCTTTTTTATAGGTTACACCATAAATTAAAATTCCTATAAGAAATACTACTATAATAGACCATATTATAATCTTAGTTTTTATAAAATTTTTATTCATTATATTAACCTTCCTTTTATTCTTTTAATTGAAAAACTAAAACTATTATTCTCTCAACAGCCGCTCCTATTATAAATATCACCCATGAATATGCCCATATATTAAAAACAAAACTTATAATAATATAAATGGCTACAATAAGAGTCCACATTACTGATTTAATTGAACTTTGAATTTGTCTTTCTTTAACACTTGAAGATTTCCACTCTTTAAATTCTTCTACTACGGTATCTTCTTGTTTTACATATCTAGGTCTAGATGAATGATGATATACTAAAACACATGTAGCTATTCCACACATTAAAATTAATACACAACCTACTATATTCTCATTAACTTGAAAAACTTCTGATAACAGTATTGTTACAACTATACTTAATATATAAGTTCCTATTGCTCCAGTTAAAACTAATGCATGCTTTTTTCTGTATTTGTCCATACTAGATCTATCAAACATATCCTCAATCTCCAATCCTTTAAAAAGTTCATCTACATCACCTATTCCATCTATAGCGTTATCTATAGCTTCTTGTTCAGTTTTTCCTTCATTTTTTGAATCATTATATCTTTCTATAACATTACCCCAAAGTTCATCTTTAAGTTCTTTTGCAGCTTTTGTTTTTGGTATATCTTCAAATACACTATTAAAGCTTTCTCTTAAATTTTCATACATTCTATATCCCCACCTTTATTAAAGTATCTATTAATTTTTTAGATTCTTCCCAATCTTTTATGTTCTGCTTTAACATAGCCTTTCCAAGTTCTGTTATAGAATAATATCTTCTTCTTGCCCCTGTCTTTTGATTTCCCCAATAGGAGGTTATCATAGATGATTTTTCAAGTCTTCTAAAGGCTGAATATAAAGTTGCTTCTTTTAATTCATACTGATTATCCGTTTTTTGTTTTATAGATTTATTTATTTCATAACCATAACTATCTTTTTGAGATAAATATGATAGTATTATAGTTTCCGTATGTCCTCTTATAATGTCTGATGTTATAGACATAAAGTCACTCCCCTCATCTTAATTTAGTTATGTTAACAAAAATACTTTTATTGGTATGTTTAGTATATTTTTTTATTTATCTTACTTATATTATAAAAATATATACCTCGCCTGTCAAGGTATATATTTTTATAATATATATTTTTTTATAATATATATTTAATCAATCATATATCATTTATATATTTATAAAATATGCAATTCATATTTTATAATAATAGTATGCATTGGTTTATGTTTAAACATATTATTTTCTTATTAAAAGTCTCTTGTAATTACAACAAAAAAGTAAAAATCATAAAGGTTACAAAACTGTAATATTAATTATTAAAATTGTAATATTAACTAAAAGATTTCTTTACAATTATGCTTTATAATTAAACCATAGAACTTATAAAATACAAATTAAAATAGATTAAAGAAACCTCCTTCCCAAACTGTGTGAAAGCACAGTTTCTTTTTTTATAAAACACTTATTATTTTAGGTTTATTATCTTAATCTTCATTGGATTATTATTTTATTTAAAATGATAATTTTATAATTCTAATCCTAGATTATAATGAATTGCTGTATTTTAATATTAATTTTTTAAATTTATTAAAAATTATATATTTATTGTTAAAATAATAATATAATCTAAAGACTTTCTTAAGATTTATGTTTTATAATTAATATACAATCAATAAAAAATATATTAAATAAATTATGAAACCTCCTTCCCAAACTGTGTGAAAACACAGTTTATTTTTTTATAATTTATCAAATATAATCTAACTAATCTAACTATGTATTAAGTTAAAATGTTATTTGAACATTCCTAACATAAAAAACATCTTAAATATGCTGTTTTATTATAAATAAAAATATCCATTTACTTATCTTTTTAGGTTAAGTAAATGGATATTTAAAATTTAAATGCTATTTGACATAGTATGCTACTTTATATATTTTATAGTTATACTTAGCATTACTATTACTTGTTTTTACAACTATTTTAATCTTATGTCCATGAGTAGAAAAACTTGTACTTCCAATGTTTCCTGTATATTCTTTTAAAACTTTTCCATTTTCATCTAATATACACAACTTACTGTTTCTATCTAAATTAATGTTGTCAAAGTATACTCCTACACCAGAAACACCTTCTTTTTCTACAACAACTTCTTTATTATTCTTATTATCTACTTCTATTGTTTTATTCTCAAGATTCCACCCTTTTTTCATTTCAGTTTTAGGCTTATCTCCAGTTTCTTCCTTCGGAAAAGCTACAGCTAGTTGATATGGTTTATATGCATCATATATTCCATATTTACTAGTTACAAGTAAATAATATCTTCCTGCTGAATTTATTTGATGTACAATTTGTTCTCTTGAAGTTGCATAATTATAAGATTTATCTATTAATCTTCCACTTCCATCATATAAATACATATCGTAATCTTCTGGTAGTTTATCTAAAGCAAATAATAAAGTTCCTTTTGATTTAGCATCTATATAAAACCAATCTTTATCTCTTGAATTTGAAATAGCAGCAGTATATATACCTTTTTCTTCAAGTCCTACTGCAGAACTTATTGAATTATTAGGTTCAAATTTATCATTTACAGGGTTGCCTTTATAAGGATCTCCAATACCTACTTCTGAAAATCCATTCATAACTAACTTATATTCATTACTATCTTTACCATATAAATCTTCTGCAGATTTTATAACAGCTTCTCTTGCATCCTCAAAATCACTAAGAGATACTAAATAATTGGTATTTGCTCTATAAAATAACTTACCTAGTTTTCTTTTACCTACAACTTTTCCTATATTGTAAGCAGCTTTTTCTATTATTCCTGAATTTGTATGAACACCACCATGATCATATCTTGTATATAAATAATCTCTCATATGATCTGGATTTCCATTTTTCTTTGGATCAGACATATCTCTTAGTCCATCTCCATCTTTTCCTGGAGTATATACCTCATCTCCAATGAGCCAACTTTGCTTATCATTTCCATAAAAATAACTTTCACAAGCTAGACCCATAATATCTGACATTGCTTCATTTAAGGCTCCAGATTGTCCTTGATAGGCAAGATTAGAAGTATATTGAGTTACTCCATGAGTAAGTTCATGACCTACAACATCTAAAGATTCTGATAAAGGACTAAACTCAACTCCATCTCCATCTCCAAATACCATTTGACTTCCTGTCCAAAATGCATTATTTACTTTATTGCCTAAATGAACACATCCTCTTAAATCCATACCTTTACCATCAATACTATCTCGACCAAGTTCTTTGTTATAATAATCATACACTCTTCCTATATTTATGTGAGCGCTTACAGCTGATTTTTGAGATTCACCATCAAAGTTATTATCATCATCAGTTATTACCTTACCAGGAATACTGTAATCATTTATATGATTTAAGTCTGCTGTTATCACTTTAGCACCACTTTTTCTTGTAGTATCTTTTAAATAATATTTGCCATTTTCAAAATAAGTATTTATTTGTGTCTCTTTATTTGAAAGATCTATTCCCTTACCTTTTACTGCTTGTCCTAATGTTTCTGTTTCATCATACTTATCTAAAATTTTCCCATTCTCTGCATTTACAAATACACTTAATTTATGAATAGCTGGCTTTACTGTAAATAGTTTTATTAAATAAACAGGTTGAACTTTTCCATCATGCTCATATAAATAAGTTTTAGATGTTGGTTTTTCAAGATAAACTGTACTCTCCTTTTTTAATCCTTCACATTGTTCCGCTAAGGATATAGCTTTTTCTTTTGTAATTTTAAATTTTTCTTTCCAATTATCTTTTTTAACTTTTGTTTTAACTTTTCCATTTACAGAATATACTTTTCCTTTTTTATCAGTATGAACTATAATATTATCTCCATAAACCGGTATACCATCTACAGTTAAAACCATACGGTAATGTGTTTTTCCTAATTCATCTTTTTCTGTTTTTAATATTTTAAATTTACCTTTTTCTATTTTAAATACATCTTTTATTTCATTTGAAAACTTTAAAGCAGTATTTTCTTGTAATACTTTTTCATCTGATAAATCACCTGATATAAATCTAGGTGCATCTGATTCTTTATCCCATTTCAAATCAAATTTAGTACTATTTTTAGTATTAGATTGAAGATTATTTAAAACTTTATCTTGTTTTTCATCACTAGAACTATTTTCTTTAGCCATTACACAAGTAGATCCTACTGTACTTGTAATGAAGGCTGTAAGCATAACTATGGCCAATTTCTTTTTTAACATTTTTATTCTCCTTCTTTATTTAGAATGATTGCTTTAAATTTTAATACATTTAATAATTATTTATAAATTCTATTGTTTTACTAATTTAATCCCGGGTATATAAATTATATTTATATTTTCGTTACACTTATTAACATTTTTACATTTTTTTATATTTTTGTTATTTTAATATAAAACTACATATTAAATTATTAATATGTAGTTTTATCTATTATTATTTAATTAATTTAAAATTAAAATTAAAGTTTTTTCAATTACAGTATAACTATTTAATTTATACTGTAATAATATTTTTCTACTTTATTAATAACAATCTAATTTATTAACTTAAATAAGTAAAATTTATTTAGGAATATTAAAATATAATGTATCTTACTAAAATGTAAGATTTATTGTGAAAATTGTAATATAATAGACAGGTTTTCTTAAGAATTATGTTTTATAATTAATATATAATCAATTTATAAAAAAAATATATTAAATAGATTTATGAAACCTCCTTCCCAAACTGTGCTTTTGCACAGTTTCTTTTTTTATACAAACACTTATATATTTGTATAAAATAATCATTTTTATTAGTTTTATATATTTTTATTATGTTTTAACTACTTTTCAATTTATTGTATTTAAAAAAATATTTTAACATATTATTATATTTTTTCTATATCTATGTTATACTATATATGTATCATACGATACTTAAATTTAAAATATAATTCATCTAAAATCCTCTTTATTAGAGGGCCTTTAGCATATATATTTATATTAATTGAATTTTAAAATTTGTTTTGCTAATAGCTTATGGAAATACTTTAAGTCTTTTTACTAACTTGAAAATTTCAATCTTAATTTTTAGTTAAAATTTATCTATTTAAATGGTAGTTATACCTATCCTCAAAGTAAAATAGGATAAAAATTTTGATTTTAAATTTTCTATAAGACTTAAAGTTCCTATATAATAAAACAGACTGTCAAAAATTATTTATAATTTTTTGACAGTCTACTTTTTTATATTTTAAATATCTAAAAATCTTTCTTCACTTATAGCTTTCTTAGCTAATTTATCTGCTACTTCATTATATGTATCCCCTGTATGTGCCCTCACCTTTATAAAATTCACTTTCACCTCATCTGCTATACTATCATAAAACTTTTTATAAGCTTTGGTTCCATCTTTTTTTGCTTGCCAAGCACCTGTACACCATTTTTCTATTCCCTCATAATCATAGTATATATTAATTTCTTTATAATTATTGTCTAAAGCATATTTCATAGCAAATTCTGATGCTTTTATTTCTCCTGCTACATTTCTCATATTTAATAACATTTCATCTTTTCCTGCAAAATAAAATCGTTCTTCTTTATTATTAAATAAAATCACAATACCTGAACCATACATACTTTTAGTCTTTTCAAAACTTCCATCTACATATGCTTTTAAAATACTTTCATCATCTATAGTAAGAGCTATGTTTTGTTTACCATAACTTAAATATTCTTCTGCCTCTTTCTTTGATTTAAATCCTTTAAATTCTGCTCCAGAATATCCACTTATTTGTTTTTGACATTCCCCCCAAGTATTAAATAATCCTACATTTCTACCTTTTCTTACTGCATAAATTTTTCCCACTTTAAAATTACCACCTTACTTTATGCACATTCAAATAAATAATTGTATTTCAAAAATCCTACTCACATATTTAACTTCATATTTATTCTTATATGCTTTATGATATAAAATTAGCTGATTTAATTATAATTGTAATTTAAAATAATATAAAGATTTTTATTAAAATAAATTTACCTCATTAAAATAAATAACTAGTTAGTATTTTTAATACTAAACTTTAAATCTAACAAACAAAACAAATATAGAATACATTTTGTTAACATAAACACCTTCTATTGGTTTATACTATAATTAATAAAAAAAATATATAAGGAGATATAATGAGTACATATTTAATTCCAATTAAAACAGCGATATTTCTTTTTCCATTTATAGCATTTTTATTTACTTTTCCTTTTGCTATATATCAATATAGAAAACATGGATATATTAATAAATTAAGAGTTTTTATACTATACTCGTTCTTATTGTTTTTAATTACTGCATACTTTCTAGTAATACTGCCATTACCTAAGACTCGTGATATTAGAAGTCTACAAAAAGCTGGAACAAAACATTATCAGTTAATTCCTTTTAATTTTATTCATGATTTTATAAAAGAAACTAATATAGATTTTCAAAACATCCACACATATAAATATATTTTAAAGGATAGATCATTTTTACAAGCAGCTTTTAACGCTATCTTACTTACTCCACTTGGAATTTATTTAAGATATTACTTTAAAAAAGATTTAAAAAAGACTGTATTGATAACATTTTTAATATCCTTATTTTTTGAAATCACTCAACTTTCCGCTTTATACGGATTTTATAATGCACCTTACAGAATTTTTGACATAGATGATCTTATATTAAATACTCTAGGAGGATTTATAGGATACTGGATAGCTCCTATGTTCACTTTTTTTCTTCCTAATTCTAGTAATCTTGATAAAAATATAGATTTAGAAGTACTAAAAGTGGGTATCTTTAGAAGATTCTTTGCTTTAGGAATTGATTGGCTAATTTTAAGCATATTCTTAAATAAAAATACAAATTTTATAGAAAAAGCATTTGGTATTTTTATATATTTTATATTAATAGTCTATATAACAAATGGGCTAACTTTAGGCAAAGCTATTGTTAGAATTAAGATTAAAGGACTTTATAAGAAATTAACTTTAAAAGAAGTGGTATTAAGATATGGAATATTATATTTTGGAATTATAGGTGGAAATTATATACTAAAAGGTGTTCTGACTTTTACTAATAATGAACTAATTTATTCCGTTGTTTCAATATTCGGATTTATAATTAACATTATTTTAATTTTTCATTTTATATTTTGTATTATAACAAATAATAGGTTTTTCTATGAAAAATTAAGTCATACAAGAAATATTATAATTAAATAACTATCTATAACATAACGTTTTATAAAAGAGCAAAATTTCTTTAGTTTATCTATTTGAAAATTAATAAATTCATTAAAACTTATAATTTAAAATAATAAAAAGTCCTCTTAATTTAAAATTTAATCTTAAATTAAGAGGCTATCTTATAAAATATTTATCTTGTTTTTAAAATTTCTATTTCACCTAAAGAATTTTTCAAACTAATGTTATACTTACCTGTACCATTTTTTACTGATACAGATTTTTTTACTACCTCTCTTTTTTCATTTACATTCATAGATTTAAACTCATTTTTTATATCTCCAGTTTGAGTCTTAGCATTTAAATTAAAATCTGATTCTTCAGGAACATATAAATTAATCTGACCAGTAGAATTAGTTATATCAATATCATCAACTAACTTACTACACTCTATTTTAATATCTCCTATAGAATTATTACAACTTAGTTTCCCACTTAATTTTTTAAGATTTATCTCTCCAGTAGAAACTTTCAGATTTATATTCTTAGATTTTATACTATCTCCTCTTATTTCTGCTATATTAGCTGTAACTTTTAAATTATTAATATCTATACTTTTAATATTTATATCACCTACTTTAGATTTTAATTCAATATCATTATTATATTTTTTTGGAACATATAATTTCACAATATATTTTTCATTATCTTTCTTATCAAAAATATGTAAATTAAAAGGAAATCCTATTTTTATAACTTTTTTATTTTTAATATTAGCCTCTATATTTAATTCATTATTTTTTTCTTGTATTCTAACATCCCTACCATTTGCCTTTCCATTTTTAGATATTACAACTCGCCCATTACTGTTCTCAGTAGAATATAAATATACCCTTCCTACATCTACATTTACAGATATATTTTTAATATTATCTACTTTATATTCTTCATCTTTTATTATTCTTTCATCTAATATATCTGTAACTCTATCTGGTGAACTTATTATTTTACCTATATTACCCATATAATATAATCTTACAAAAAATATTATTGTAGATACAAATAGAACTACTACTAAAAATCTATTACTTATTTTACCTTTGTTACTCATATTACTACCACCTCTTTAGTTTCTACCTTTTATTATCTCAATATTCTTTTTCATATAACTATACATAATATGATAAAATCCTTTATTCAAATATACACTACCTCTAAAGGCTAACAGCCCTCCTGAAATAAATATAATTGATAAAAGGAAAACATCTATATAAGGTAGATTAGGCCCAGTAACAAATGGCAAATAACTTAATATAGGAGATATTAAAAACATTCCCCCACTAAAAATAAAAACTACAGATATAATAATAAAAGAAAACAATATAGCTACTCCTGCAAGTGCAAATCCTAAAACAAATATAAGATTAAAAAGTCCTAATCCTAAAGCAGCTATAATAGCTGATGATATATTACTAACACTAGGATTTTCTTTAGCTTTTTCTAGTTTTTCAGATGCACTATATTGCTTTGCTATCTTTCTAGGATCCCCAAGCTCCTTTATTATTTCTTTTTCATTCTTTCCATTTTTAATTCCTATATCAAAATGCTCTTTATAATCATACATTATTTCTTCTTTTTCTTCTGAGTTAAGTTTTAAATTATTGTATAAAATATTTAAAAATTCTTTTTTGTTCATAACTATCCCCCCTATTTATATATTTAATTCTTATCAGATTTATCAAGAATTTTATTTACATGTAGTATAAATTCTTTCCATTCTTTTTCTAATTGCTCTTTTTTCTTATACCCTTCTTCTGTTAATCTATAATATTTTCTTGGAGGTCCTTCTTTTGATTCCTTAAGATAAGTTTCAAAATACCCTTCTTTAGTAAGACGTCTTAATATTGGATATATAGTTCCATCTGATATTTCTATATTTTTTGATATTTCCGTTACCAGTTCATAACCATAGGATTCTTTAAAACTAACAGTTGATAATACGCATAGCTCTAATACTCCCTTTTTAAGTTGTGTATTCAATACTTTTCCTCCTTAAATCACCCATTATGTATATTTAAAATTATAGTATTTCTTTTTTTTACTATATTTGTTCATTAATTATATGATATCACAAGCTATTATATATTACAAGATACTGAATCTTGTAATTAACTTCTCTAATAAACCTAAAGCTTTATATTTAGCAAAAAATAGGTTAATATTCTCTTTATTTTCAAAATAAAACTAGTAAGCACTTTATTTATATTAATACTTACTAGTTTATATTTAATGTTAATTTATATATTATATAAGACATTTATAGTTTATATGGTTAAATAATAAAACATTTTTTGTTATTTTTTAATATTTTTTAATTTATTTTTACATATAAATATATTAATTATATCAAGTAAACTCATAACGATTGGTATATATATTAAATTAAAACTTCTTTTATTAATTAGTAATATCAACCATACTATAAAAACTGGAATTATAATTATATTTACTCTCATTGCAAAAATAACGGTTTTTTCATCTTCCATTTTTTCCTCCTGCAATATATAATAGCATAAAAAATTTTATAATTTTTTAGTTTTCAAAAAGGCTATTATTAAGATATAAATCAAAAATATAAAAGTAAAACCTATATATATAGCTAAAAACTTGTTTATAAATATAACATTTATATCTTTTTGAACAACATAAATTGTCATTATAGTAACTGTTATCAAAAAAGCATATATAATATATAAACATATATTTTTCTTCATTTTACACCTACCTTAAGCTTTAAGCTTAACTTTAATTGGTTTACTTCCAAATTTCACATTTTATTATTATGAATTTTATCATAATATACCAATTATATCATATTTTTGATAAAATATCTAAAACTATACTATATGACTTACTAGTTATTTATTTGAATGTGACCTAACCTGTCGTAATTTTATTGGTACTATGAAAGGTAGAAAAATACTTTATTTAAATCTATTAACAACTATTAAAAATCTATTTTTATATTTACATGTATATTTTTTAGAATTTAGTTAATAATTTAAATATACAAATATACCTCAAAAACACATTTATAACTCCCAAAAGAAGCTGAATATCAAAATCATCTTTAGATGATTTTAGATTCAGCTTCTTTTTTATATATTATCCTAAATATTTCATCAATTAATGTATTAATTTCCTATTTTAAATCCAATAGTTTTCAATATACTTTATATGAAATACTTAATATAAATTATAAGCTATATAATTAAAATCTCATCTGTAAAATCAATAAAGAAATTCAAATTTTTCTTTACTAACTAAGAATATTATTCTCCTTATTGTCAATAATTTTAATATCCACATATATCTAAAAAGTATTTTCAAACACACATTTAAACCACCAAGAGGCTATAAGTATACTTATAGCCTCTGCCTCCATGTTAGGGACATTTAAATAAATAATGAGTCAAATATATTAATATATTTGACTCATTATTTATTTTTATATGCCTTATAAAATAAACCTTATTAATAATATTTATTTTAATAGCAAAGAAAGTACCTATAATTATATTACAGGTACCTTCTTTGTATGAGGATGTTTTATTTATATAATATATTAAAATTTTACTTTTAATATAGTTACATATCTATTTTTATTTCAACACCATAATGGTCAGAAATAATGTCTTTATTTTTTCCATTAAATATAACTTTAGAATATTCTACTTCTAACTCTTTATTGGCTAATATAAGATCTAATCTCATATCTTTGCTATTTCCTTCCCATCCATCAATTTCTCCAATAGCAGTTACTCCTTTATCTTTTGACTTTGCCATGTAAAATGTATCTTTCAATCCTTTTTCTATAAGGTAATCATAACCTTCTCTTCTTTTAAAGGCATCATTATTGAAATCTCCCATAAACAAATTAATCTCATCTTTTTTTAAACTTTCAATTAAATTATTAACTTGAAAATCAAACTTTTCTTCTTTATCATTCCACCATCCTAAATGACAAGAATAAAATGAAATAAACTTATCTTTATAAGGAATTGTACATTTAACTATCTTCCTTGTTTTCCAAAAATGAATATCACTACTATTAGATATATAAAAAGTATTTTTTTCTTTTATAGGATGTTTCGTTAAAAGAGCAATACCTTCTTCATATTTATCATAACCTATATGAGCAAAATCCCATATAAACTGAAAATTATCTTCACCAATTTTTTTTAATTCTTGAAGCAATATAAAAACAAAATTATCTTCTTTTATATTATTCAATACTTTTTCACTTTTAATACTTTGGCTAACTTCCTGTAATGCAATAACATCATATTTTTTCTCATATATTACCTTAGCTAAATATTTTATTTTTTGTAATTGCTTTTCTTCTTGCCATGAATGACAATTTAATGTAAGAATTTTCATATATTATGCTCCTAAGATATCCTGAATATCTGATTTTAATACATCTGCCTTTGGTCCATATATAGCTTGAACACCTTTATCCTTAACTATAAGTCCTAAAGCTCCAAGCTTTTTCCATTCTTTTTCACTTCCAACTAAGTCTTTGTCTTTTACAGTTACACGTAAACGAGTCATACATGCATCCACATCTACTATATTATCTTTATCTCCTAATAATCTTATTATTTTTACTGGTAATGAATTGCCACTAATACCATTGTTTCCTTGTTTTTCTTCTTTATCATTACTTTCTTCTTCACCTTCCATTTCAATGTAGTTTCCTGCACGGCCTGGTGTTGGTATATTAAATTTCTTTATTAAGAAAGTAAATATAAGATATGTTAATACAAAGTATATAACAGATACTATTACAAAATTTATAATATCTTTTGTTATACCTGCATTTATCATCATTGGAGTACGTGCTAAAAATTCCACAAATCCAAAACAATGTACTCTTAAATTCATTAAATCTGCTATAGCAAAAGCACTTCCTGTTATCAATGCATATACACCATATAATACTGGTGATATAAACATAAACATAAATTCAATTGGTTCTGTAACACCTGTTAAAAATACTGCTAATCCAGCTGATAAAAATATAGTTTTATATTTAGCTTTCTTTTCTTTATCAACATTTTTGTACATTGCACAAGCAACAGCTAGTAGTGTAGCAGAAGAACCTATTACCTGCCCTACTTTAAAACGAGCTGGTATAACACTTGTTAATAGGTGATTGTATTGTGTCATATTTCCTGATGCTTTTAAATTAATTAAATCATTTACCCATGCAAGCCATAATGGATCTTGTCCTGCAACTATGCTTCCTGCTGTTGCTCCTGTTAAAACTTTATATGTTCCACCAAGTGCTGTATAGTTTATTGGTACTGTTATCATATGATGAAGTCCAAAAGGCAATAATAAACGTTCTAATGCTCCATATATAAAAGGTGCAACTATTGGTGCTGTATCTTTTGATGTTGCTATCCATTTTCCAAAGGAATTTAATCCACCTTGTATTGAAGGCCAAATTACTGATAAAGCTATTGCCATTACTGTAGATCCTAAAATAACTACAAAAGGCACAAAACGTTTACCATTAAAAAATGCTAATGATTTTGGTAATCTATTGAAATTATAGTATTTATTATATAAATATGCTCCTAAAAAACCTGAAATTATACCTATAAATACACCCATGTTTAGCGCTGGTGCTCCAAGTATAGTAGTAAAATAATCATTAACTACTAACTGTTTTCCAAACATTGAAGTAACAGTTGCTCCTTTTTCACCAAACATTTCTGGCTTAACTCCAAATATAGCTCCTGTTATTCTATTTGTAAGAATAAAAGTAAGAAGTGCGGCAAAGGATCCCCCTGCACGCTCTTTAGCCCAAGATCCACCAATTGCTACTGCAAATAAAACATGTAAATTACCAATTATAGCCCAACCTGTATCTTCTACTATCCTTGCAATAGTTTGAAATATACCCATATGTAGTTCCATGCCTATAAGCTTTCCTATACAAATCATAAGTCCTGCTGCTGGCATAACAGCTACAACTACAAGTAGTGCTTTCCCAAATTTCTGCCAAAAATCAAAAGATATTAGCTTATGTTTTTTCATTTATACCCCTCCATATTATAAGTGTTATATGAAAACAAGTTTAATTCTAATTTTAAAAATTCACCAAGTTTTTATTTATACAATTAAAATGTAAAGTTATCAATTTCTAAATTATTTTATAAAATCTAGCTTCAAAAGGCTTTAGATATATCTCAGTTATTCTATCATGTTTTTCCACAGGATAATTTGATAAAATCAATCCAGTATAATCTAATCTTTCTTTTTCATAATTATAAGTAGTATATTTATCTTTAAGATTTACAATTACTATAAATTTTTCACCTCCCAATGTTCTTGTATATGCATATATTTGCTCATCATCTTCTAGAATTAAATCATATTTTCCATATATAAGTGTTTCATTATGTTTTTTTATCTTTATCATTTTTTTATAAAAGTTTAAAACTGAGTCTTTATCATTTTCTTCTATTTCTACGTTTATTTCTTTGAAATTAGGATTAATTTTAATCCAAGGCTTTGATTTTGAAAAACCACCATGTTGTGAATCATCCCATTGCATTGGAGTTCTTGAATTATCTCTTGATGTTTCCCATATGTATTTAAGAGCTTCTTCTTTTGACTCTCCTCTTTTTATTTTTTCATTATAAGCATTGATACTTTTTATATCATCATAATCTTCAATATCTTTAAATTTTACATTTGTCATTCCTAATTCTTGCCCCTGATATATAAAAGGTGTTCCCTTTTGCATAAAATACATAAGTGCTAAAGCTTTTGCACTTTCTTTTAAATATTTTTTATCATTTCCAAGGGTTGATACAACTCTTTGAATATCATGATTTTCTATAAAAAGTGCATTCCACCCTACATTTTCTAATCCATTTTGCCATCTAGTTAAAACTTTTTTTAATTTTCTTATTGTAGATTCATCTTTATTTTCCATATTCCAAAGATCTAAGTGTTCAAATTGGAATACCATATTAAATTTTCCTTCTTTTTCTCCTACCCATTCATGAGCATCTTCAATACTAACTCCATTAGCCTCACCAACAGTCATTATGTCATATTTATCGAATGTATTTTCTTTTAATTCTTTAAGATATTTTTGAATTCCATTTACATTCATATGTTTTTCAAAACAAAATACATATGGTAGATTATTGGGATTAGGCATATCTTTTAGTCCTTCTTCTTTATTTATGTGACTTATAGCATCTACTCTAAATCCATCTATTCCTTTATCAAGCCACCAGTTAATCATTTTATATAATTCTTTTCTCATATTTTCATTTTTCCAATTTAAATCTGGTTGTTTTTCACTAAATAAATGAAGAAAATATTGTTTAGTATCACAATCATATTTCCATGCAGAACCTTTAAATATGCTTTCCCAATTATTAGGTTCTTTTTCATCTTTACCATCTTTCCATATATACCAATCACGTTTTGGATTGTCTTTAGAAGATTTAGATTCTATAAACCATTTATGTTCATCACTTGTATGATTTATAACCAAATCTATTATAAGTTTCATTCCTCTATCATGAACAGCCTTTAAAAGATTTTCAAAATCTTCCATAGTTCCAAACTCATCCATAATATCTTTATAATCACTAATATCATAACCATTATCATCATTTGGTGATTTAAACATAGGACAAATCCAAATCACATCTATACCTAAATCATTCAAATAATCTAGTTTTGATATTATTCCTTTTATATCTCCTATACCATCATTATTAGAATCTTTAAAGCTTCTAGGATATATTTGATAAGCTACAGATTCTTTCCACCAGTTTTTCATCTATTATTCTCCTTCTTTTATCATATAGTATTAACTATTTTTATCATTAGAATTTACATTTAAGTTAGGCAATCGTTTGCACTAAAGTGTAAAAAAAATTAACGTTTACATAACTATTTTAAATATAAGTACTAGTAACATTTAAGCTAGTACTTATACTTACTTTTGTGTAATTAGAAAGTATATTTTAAATTAAACTATGTCATCTTATTTAATTACTTTCAGTTATAGCTAGTGCCGCTGCTCCTAAAACTCCAGCCTTTCCTTCAAGTTTAGCCTTCTTTATACTACAATTATCACTAATTGCTTTTAAACATATATTTTCCACTTCATCCTCTATAATATCAAAAACTATCTTACCACCATTTGTAACCCCTCCACCTATAACAACCATTTCTGGGTCAAAGATGTTTATTGCATTAGCTACAGTTATTCCTAAATAGGATAAGCAAAATCTTAAAATTTCTTTTGAAACCTTATCTCCTTTTGCAGCTTCCTGAAAAACTTCTTTTGCTGTAACTTCATCATACTCTTTTAAAGAAGTTAAAACATTACTTTTACAAGCTTCTATTGCCTTTTTCATTATTGCAGTACCTGATCCTAAACTTTCTGCACATCCATTATTACCACAACCACATCTTGGTCCATCTTTCATAACAATAGTATGTCCTAATTCTAAAGCATTTGAAGTATTTCCTCTATATATTTTCCCATTCAATATTGCACCTGCACCTATTCCAGTACTTGCTGTTATAAATATCATGTTTTCAGTTCCTTTTCCTGAACCAAACATAAATTCAGCTAATGTAGCTGCATTTGCATCATTATCTAAAAAAGTTGGTAATTTATATTTATCTTTTATAGGCTTAACTAAATTAAAATTTTCAAAAGGTAAGTTTGATGAAGAAACTATAATACCTTTTTTAACATCTAAAGGTCCTGGAGATCCTATCCCTATAGCTTTAACCTCATCTAGATTTACATTTTCCAAAACACTATCAATAGTTTTCATTATTTTATTTAAAACTTCTATATCACCCTTATGAGCTTCAGTTTTTATAGTATTTTCCTTAATTATATTTCCTTCTAGATCAACTAACGCAGTATAAATCTTTGTTCCACCTAAATCAACACCTATTACATACTTTTCAGTCATTCTATCACCTCTATAATAAACCCTCATTGGTATATTTTTTAACAAATACAACTTCTATAATTACTAATTCATATCTGCTTTATGTTGTACTTAGTATATCAATACCAGAAAAAGTTTACAAGAAATCCAGGTGTTAAATTATCTGAATTTATTTATTTATTATACAAAGTTCTATAAAATTCTCCTTATTTTAAACATATACTTGCGCAAACGTTTGTACAAATTAAAAAACTACTATCTAAACGATTCTCTTTCTTTAAATGTTGTTTCTACAATATAATAATCTTTTGAATCTTTTACCTCTTCTATTTTATCTATTAAAAGCTTTGTAGCATAATATCCAAGCTGTACTGCATTTATATCTATAGATGCTAATTTAGGTTTTTGAAATTCATCAAGAGGAATATTATTAAACCCTACTACAGAAACAGAATTTAGACTTCTATCTTTTAATGCTTTCATTGATCCTATGGCAAGCAAGTCATCAATAGCAACTAATGCTGTTGGATTAGCTTTATTAAGTAAATTTATCATTGCTTTATATCCCTCTGTTTCATTAAAATCCTTCCCATAGGAAACCAGATTTTCATCAAATTTAATTCCATTTTCCTTTAAAGCTGCTTTATATCCTTTTAATCTGTTTTTAGTTACACTTAACTCTTTTTTAGCTCCTATTAGAGCAATTTTTTTATGGTTTTTATTTATTAATTTATTTACTATTTTATATGTTGCCTGAAAATTATCATTATCTACCCATAGAATTCCTTCTTCTTCCGGATGTCCCATAATAACAAAAGGAAAATCTATTTTATTTAAATAATTTATACTTTCATCATTTTCTTTAGGTCTTAAAAGACATACTCCTTCTATTAATCCACTACTAGTTAAATCTTTTATATACCTTTTTTCACTTTCTCTATCCTTACTAAAAGCATAAGTTATATAGTAATTTCTCTTTTGAGCACAAGAACTTATTCCTTTCATTGCTTGTATAAAAAAAGGATTAGATAATAAGTTTTCCGCATCATCTGGCAGTATTACTCCTAATATTCTTGTTTTATTATTAACTAAACCTCTTGCTATTGCATTAGGTTTATATTTTAGTTTTTTAATAACTTTATACACTTTTTCTTTTGTCTTATCACTTATTCTTGGGTTATCAGATAACACTCTAGAAACAGTAGATGGTGAAACATTGGCTTCCTTAGCTACATCTTTTATAGTAACTTTCATTTTTTCTCCTTCTCTTTCAATTACTTTATTATTTATTTTAATTAATTTTATTAAATTTATAACATATACTTTATTATATTTACAATCGATTACTTATAGCTTATCAGCTAATTATATTTTTCTCAAGTAAAAGATTAAGGCAGGTTTATTTATATTTTAATTTTTGAATAGTTTTAAGTTTCT
Organism: Clostridium oceanicum; assembly: GCF_039521385.1. Lineage (NCBI taxonomy): Bacteria > Bacillati > Bacillota > Clostridia > Eubacteriales > Clostridiaceae > Clostridium > Clostridium oceanicum. Next base: position 138,287 of record NZ_BAAACG010000008.1, read on the forward strand.
AGTAATTAGTTTATTATAATATGAATTTATCTATTCTTACTTAAAGAAAAAATTCACATAAATAGTCAATATCTTAACTTTAAATATTATCTATTTATGTGAACCTTCCTTTAATTTATTTTAAAGTATAAATATTCTCTCCATTCAAAGGTGCTGTATTTAAATATGTTTCTCCTGTTTTATTAAAAAATACTGCATAAGTTATTCCATTATTACTTCCATCTCTTATTCCTTTTACTTGAATTATAGATTTATCTGGAACACCAATTTTTGTTACTCTATGTCTAATTGAAAATGCTTCTGTTTGAGGAGTGCCATTTACTAATACTTGAACATAATCTCCATCTTCTTTATCAGAAAAATTCCATATAGAAAGTTCAATTTCTCCATATTCTCCAGACTTTTTCACTGAAAAATCTTTTGGAGTAAACTTCATAGATTTTTCACTTAGTCTATCCCCTACTTCAATACCTTTAATTTTGCCTACTTTAATACTATCTTTATAATTTAATTCTCCTGAGTTAACAGAGATATTAATAAAACTCCAAATTATACCTACTACACTTAATGCTCCTACAAGCATTCTAAATTTTTTCATAGAAGGAGTTATTATATCATCCTCCTTCTCTTCTCCACTTAATTTTTCATATTGTCTTTCATACTTATTATTTTTAACTTTATCTTTGTTTCTAATCATTCTTTTTTTAAAACTAGCACTTGGATTTTCATTTAAATTTCTCTCTTTAAATTTTTTATTCATTTTATACACCTGCCTAAATTAACAAACTTTTTCAGAATAATCTCGAATTTTTTCTTCTTTGGGCATAAAATTTACTATAGGTTTTTTTGAATAATACACAGAAATAACTACCCTCCATAATATAAGTGAAATAATGAACACTAATATGCCAACTTTATGACTGCTAGAATTTAAAGTAACATAACTCCAATTCAAAAATTCTACACCAAGGCTAATAAATATATTAGTTATAACTAAAAATTTTACTGTTTCAAATAAAAAAGGAAATACTTTATACAACTTTCTAAAAATCCTAAATCTAAGAGAAACATAAACAAAAAATAAAATAGCAATAACAACACTAAGATATTCAATTTCCACTGTATACCCCGTTTTAATTATTTTAAATCCATCAACTATAGATAAAATAGGAATAAACATTAATAATAATCCTATAACAACTAAAAAAAATGCTCCAAACATACTAAATACTACTCTCTCTAAAATATTACTTGTTTTCACTACTCTCACCTTCTTACACTCGTTCTACATCATTGCTATTAATTGTAACCAATTTTTCTTTAGTTAACTCTTCAACATTTTCCAATCTAACTGCTTGATTTCTAACTGCTTTTTCAAATAAATTTCTAACATATCTTCCATTACCAAAATCACTTTCTTTACTGACTTCATTAAATATATCTTTCATTTTACCTTTAGCATCCTCAGTAAGTACATACCCTTTACTTTTGAAAACACTATTTCCAATTTTAAAAAGATCATCAACTAAGTAATCTTTAAATTCTATAACATTTGCAAATCTTGATTTCAAACCAGGATTAACTTCTAAAAAACTATCCATATCATTACTATATCCAGCTAATATAACTACAAGATTATCTCTATTGTCATCCATTCCTTTTACAATAGTATCTATAGCCTCTTTTCCAAATCCTTGTCCACTATTTGCATCCTCTGCTAATGCATAAGCTTCATCTATAAACAATATTCCGCCAAAAGCTTCTTCTATCTTTTCCATAGTTTTTATTGCTGTTTGTCCAACATATCCTGCTACAAGACCAGATCTATCTGTTTCTATAAATTTATTTTCTTTAATAACACCAAGACTATATAACACATCTCCTATAATTCTAGCCATAGTTGTTTTACCTGTTCCTGGATTTCCTTTAAATATCATATGTAAAGTTTGAGTCTCATCTACTGGAAGTCCTAACTCTTTTCTTTTCTTTTTTATCTTAAGTTGAGATTTAAGACTTCTTATAAAATTTTTAACTTCTTCAAGTCCATAAACTTTACTTAATCTACTTTCTAAATTAAAATTTTCTTTCCCTTCAGTATCAATCTCAAAATCTTCTTCTCTTAAAAGCACTACTTCTTTTTTATTTATATATTCTAAATCTGCTATCCTAGAAGATTGTTTTCTTATAGTTTTCTCTATTATATTTCTAACCAATCTCCCATTTCCTGAAGACTCTCCCCCTTTTCTTTTCCCTTGATCTATAGAAAGTCTTAATTCATCTTCTGCATTACCTGCCAATACAAAATTCTTATTTTTTATCATTATCTTTCCTATTTCTACAAGTTCATTTAAATTGTAATCAGGAAAATTAACCTTAAGAGGAAATCTTGATTTTAAACCTGAATTACTCTTTAAAAATTCATTCATCTCTTTTGAATACCCTGCAAGTATAACTACAATATCTTCTCTATAATCCTCTATAAGTTTAACAAGAGAATCAACAACTTCCTTACCTATAGGATCATTTTCTGAAGACATCAAAGAATATGCCTCATCAATGAATAGCACCCCACCTAATGCAGATTCAAATATTTCTCTAGTTTTTTTAGTCGTTTCTCCTATATGTTGACCTATTAATTCTGATTTATCAGTTTCCACAATTTGTCCAGATTTTAAAATCCCCATCTTTTTCATAAGATCAGCAATAAGTCTTGCTACTGTAGTTTTACCTGTTCCTGGATTTCCAGTAAAAATCATATTTAAAGACTGAGTAGACTTAACATTTACACCAAGCTTTTTTCTCTTTTCTTTCGCAATAAGTTGCTTTTCTAAATCTCTTATAAATGATTTAACTTCATTAAGTCCTATTATCTTTGAAAGTTCTAACTCAAGATTGAATTTTTTCTTTTCGTTTAATCTAAAATCTTCTAAAATTAGAATATTTAATTTATCTTTATCAAATTTATTTTTATGTAATTCTATTAATCTTTTAGACTGATTAGAAATAGCTTTTTCCACTATATTTCTTGCAAGCCTTCCATTTCCACTATCGTTTTTACCTTTTATCTGTTTTCTTTCAAACTCTTCTAAAAGCCCTTCATCACAGTTTTTATCTATATTATATCCTTTTGATTTTGAAATAATTTTAGATATTTTTAAAAGTTCTTCTGGATTATAATCTTCAAACTCAATATTATAATTAAATCTAGATTTTAAACCACTATTAGTTTTTAAAAAACTGCTCATTTCTTTTGAATATCCCGCAAGTATAACTACTAAGTCTTCTCTATTATCTTCTACAGCCTTAACAAGAGTATCTACCGCTTCTATGCCAAAAGTATCATTTTTATCTCTTGCAAGAGAATAAGCTTCATCGATAAATAAAATCCCACCTTTAGCTGATTCAATTTTCCCCATAGTTTTCTCAGCCGTTTCCCCTACATATTTACTTACAAGATCGTTTCTTGAAACTTCTACTAAATGTCCACTAGATAAATAACCTAAAGTCTTTAAATATTTAGCTACAATTCTAGCTATTGTAGTCTTACCTGTACCCGGATTCCCAGTAAAAATCATATGTAATGATAACTTTGCTTCACTTAACCCTTGTTCTTTCCTTAAATTTTGTACTTTTATGTTATCCTCAAGACCTTTAATAAAAGATTTTACTTTTTCAAGTCCAATTATATTTTGAAGTTCCTTATTTAGTTTATCTATTCCTTGATTATTTTCGTTTTTTATAACTTTAGATAAAAAAGCTTTATATCTTTCGCCTTTTAATATCAATCCATTATTAGTAGGTACTATCTCATACATATTCGTTTTCAATACTTTACCTTTAAGTTGTAATTCAACTAATGGTTTATATATATTTTCTTCAATATAAGTTTCTATTGCATATGCTCCTAATGATTTTTCACAATTACTAACTATATAATTTATTATATTTTTCTTTAAACGAACTACAACTCCTAAGTTATTTTTTATTCTAATAGTATAGTCTTTTAATACAAACTTACATATAATAGAAAGAACTTTTGAATTAATTTTTTTTGTTTCTATTATGTCATAGGTTTTTTGCATAAATTTACTAGGAAAAATAGATTTTATTTTATCTTCACTCTTTTCAGTTATAAAAACAATATATTTTCCATTAGCTAAAATTTCATCTACAGTATTAGCTCCAAGGGTGCCTTTGCCAGTTACATCTATCATCTGATCAAATTGATCTATATATCTTCTATTTAACTTTAATTTTTCATTTATCCCAAGTTTAGCTATAATATCTAAGACTGTTGAATGACATTTTTCAAAGTTCTCAAAAACTATAACTTCTTCTTTTCCATAAAGAGCATTATATAAATCTGATAAAAATAAATTCTCTGCATCTTTTTCAATCTGATATTTAGATAAATCCATAAAAGAGACGCCAGACCTTTTTAATATTTTTTCATTTCTTAAAAATTTAGTTATTGCTTTTATTGAAAGATGCCTTCCTGAACCTTTGGGGCCAGTTATAAATATAATATTTTTAACCCCCTCTTTTTTTCCATAAACAAAAGGTCTTTTAAAAGCTATGCATAATTTATTTAAAAACTCCTTTTGTCCAAGAACATACTTTGAAAGGGTAGTTTCTACATTTTGGAATGCTAAATCTATATTTTCTACATTCTTATTATCAATTAATTTTTTCCTTTCATTATTGTTTAAATATAAATTCTCGTTAGTCCTTTTTAACGACTCCTTTTTTATCTTATTCATAGTTTCTTCTTGATTTTTTAAACTTGAATGTATATATTTTTTATTTTTTAAAGCTCTAGAAGAAATTCCACTAACATTTCTAGCTAAATCATTTGATTTCACTATATTTTTGCTTCTTCTAGAACTATTCTTATCTATAACCCCTTCTTTTTTTAAGTGATCTAAAAGTTGAATCTCTGGAAATATTATTCTGCTTAAAACTTTTAAACTAAGAAATCTATTTTTATCGGATTTGTTTTTAACCAAAACCATTTCCTCCTTTATAATAAAAATCATTATAATTATACCATTAATTTCTACATAATTAGGAAATATTATATATAATATAGCAATATATACTAAAAAGCACTAGCATATAAAAGCTAGTGCTTATCTAGATTCTCTTTATCTTGTAGGTAATGATATTATAAACTCACTACCTTTATTTATTTCACTCTTAACCTCTATGTTTCCTCCATGGGATTTAACTATAGTTCTAGATATGGTAAGTCCTATTCCTATTCCTCCTGATGATGTAGCTCTTGATTTATCCGTTCTATAAAATCTATTAAAAATCTGATTTATATCTTTTTTATCAATGCCTATTCCATTATCTTTAATTGATATGTATATAAAATCATTTTTTTTAAAAAACCTCACTATTATTTTCCCATGGTCTGGAGTATATTTTATGCTATTTGAAAAAATATTAATTATAACCTGACTTATTTTATCTTTATCTATTAATAATTTATAATCTTCAATACTTAAATCTAGTATTATGTTTTTATCTAAAAGTTTTTTTTCAAAATTAACTAAAATACTTTTTATTAATTTTCCAATACCAATCTCTTCTTTTTTAAGAATAACATCATTACTCTCATATTGAGATAATTTTTCTAAAGATACAACTAATCTGTTAAGTCTAAGCATTTCATGGTGTATACTCTTTAATCTTTCTTCTGTAGGTTCCCACAATCCATCAATTATAGCTTCAATCTGAATTTGCATAGTTGTTATAGGGGTTCTAAGTTCATGAGATATATCTCTAGTTAAAACTTTTCTAACTTTTTCTTGCTCTTCTAAATTATTAGCCATTTTATTTACAGATTCAATCATTTGATTCAATTCATCTATATTATTCTTCATACTAACTTTATCAGAATAGTTCCCTTTTGCTATAGAATTTATAGTTTTAATTACTTTTAAAATAGGTTTACTTATAGAAGAAGATATAACTACAGCAATTATTATAGAAAAAATAAGAGAAACAACGCATACAACAATTAATACTTCTTTTAAGAGTTTAAAGAAAATCACTTCTGAATTGCTATAATAAAAAGGTCCTAAATACTCTATTTCTAAAGTTCCTATTATTTTTTTTTCATTCTTTATATTTAACTTTTCTATAATATATTCCCCATTAAGGCCTGGATTAATTTTATTTGTTACCTGTTTAATTTTTTTTAGAACACTTTCACATATTATATTGTTATTATCCCTAGCACTCCATATATTGTTACCCTCTTTATCTTTAACTTTTATTATTAATCCTTCATCTATAGAATCTACACCTATATCTTCAATTTTTTCTTTATCCCACTCTTCTTTTTTATAAGTTTTAGATATTCTTTTCAATAAAGTATCTTTTCTTTTTTGTGTGTTGTACTTAGCGTAAGTATTAAGATTACTATTTACATAAGTATAGGTTAAAATACTTGCCAAAGATATAATTGTAAAAGAAAACAATATAAATATAATCGCAAACCTATGCTTTAATTTTTTTGGTTTATTTATCATCAAATTTATAACCAACTCCACGAATAGTTTTTATATATTTAGGATTCTTTGTATCATTCTCTAATTTAATCCTTAGATTCTTAATATGACTATCTACTATTCTATCGTAAACACTTGAATTATCATCAGTTATATTATCTAAAATCTCATCTCTTGTAAAAACTCTTTTAGGATTATGAGATAATAAAAGTAATAACTTATACTCAGAAACTGTTAAATCAATTTCCTTACCTTTTTTTACAACTTGGTGACTTATAGGATCTATAATAAGTCCATCACTAAAATACAATTTAGTATCTTCAGCTATTTTCACTCTTTTTAATATTGCATTAATCTTTGCAACAAGCTGTTTTGGACTAAAAGGCTTAGTAATATAGTCATCTGTACCTAGTGAATATCCACTTAATATATCTTCTTCAGTACTTTTTGAAGTTAACATAATTATAGGTACTTGAGATTCTTTCCTTATTCTTTTGCATATTTCTTCTCCTGAAACATCTGGAAGCATTAAATCTAATATTATCAAATCTGGGTTACAACTTTTATATTTTTCTATTGCATCAATTCCATTAAGTGATGAAAACACATTATATCCTTCATTTTCTAAGTATAATGTTACAACCTCAATTATCTTAATTTCATCATCAACAACAAGTACATTTCCTCTCATATTTCTCCCTTTCCTATATAAATAAATATAAAAGCACTAATATTTAAAAATTTTATATTATATTTACTTATTATCTATTATTTTTTCTATAGTATCATAAAGTGTGGCTTCAGTTATAAGTCCATTATGGTCTTTTATTAAATTTCCTTTTTTATCTATAAACAAAGTCCTAGGAATAGTATTTAATTGATATGTTCTACCAGCATCTAAATCTAAATCAAAAAGTAACTTTAAATTATAGTTATTTTTTTTCATGTAATCAATTGCTTTATCCTTTGTTTCTCTTGTTCCATCAGTTAAATTTACCATTAATATTTCTACATCATCTTTGTTATATTTATCATTAGCATTTTTAAAATAAGGCATTTCAAGTTTACAAGGAGGACACCAACTTGCCCAAAAATTTACTACTACAGCTTTTTTACCTTTATATTGAGATAATTTTATTTTTTTACCATCTATATCATATACAGTAAAATCAAGAGCTTTATTTGTTTTCTCTTCTTTTTCTTTATCCTTCTTTTCATCTATAAAATCATCTTTTGTTTTTTCTTCTTTATCAATAGATTGATCTACTATCTTCTTTTTTTCATAATTATTTGTTAAATAATCATAGGAAAACTTTCCTCCAGCTATAAATAAAATAAAAATTATAAATATATATATAAACTTTTTTTTATGATTCACAAAACATTCCTCCTATTATTTAAACATTGATATACTTTTTTAAAATGTAAATAATGATAATACTGCATTAAAATGTCCTGTCATCATCATTATTCCTATAATAATTAATAAACTTCCTGATATCTTATTTATTAATCTATAATTTCTTTTTATAAAATCAAAGGTATTTTTTAATGAATCAATTAATAAAGCAGATACTACAAAAGGTATTCCCAATCCTAAACTATATAAAATAAGCATAAACACTCCCTGTACTAAGTGTTTTGAATTTGTAGCTATCATCAAAGCTGAACCTAAAAATGGCCCTACACAAGGTGTCCACCCTATTCCAAATACAATTCCAAATAATATAGATGAAAATAAATTAAACTTTTTCTTTATGAAATTACCTTTAAGCTTCAAGCTTCTTTGTAAAAATTTTATGTTTAATATCTCTATATAATTTAATCCTAGTATCACTATAAACACTCCTGATATTAGGTTTATTTCTTCAATATGCTTGTTAAACAACACCCCTACCGTACTAGCTGCTGCTCCTAATAGTGTGAATATAAATGTGAAACCTAAAACAAATCCTATTGAATTTACTAATGCTTTATTTTTATTTTTTTCACCATCACTACCCATAAAATAAGTTATATACATAGGAACCATTGGAAGTATACAAGGTGATATAAAAGTTACTATTCCCTCTATAAATAACAAAATATAATTCATTGTTCTATCCTCCTATAACCCACATCTCAAATTTTCCATTATATCATCATATATAGTCTTTTCATTTATTTCATCTATATTGTCTACTATTCTTATAGAACCTATTAGTCTATTTCCAATAAGTATTCCATAATCTATATTTTTATCCATTTTAATATTTAAATAATGTCTATCTCTATTGTTATTTTTCATTTGAACCTTCACCCCTGAAACAGGATTTATAATTTCCACTTTATTTTTTTTACTAATACCATCTAAATTAATAGTAAATTCTTTTTGATATTTTGCTATTGTAATCAATGGTTTTAAATAATCTCCCTGTAATTTATTATTTATAATATTTCCTGTAATCTTTTGAATATCTCTAAACTCTTCTTTATTATTCTTTTCGGTGGTATAATTGTTTTTTTCTTTATATGAAAGTTTATTCTGTGAACTATACCTAAAAATTAAAATACCAAAAATAACTACTCCTATTACTATAAGACTATAACATATATTTTTTCTATTAATCTTCATTAAATTACTTTCTCCTTTAAACCTTTAATATTCTACATTCTAATATGTATATATTTATTTGTATCATATAATAAAAATACAATAATCAATTATTTATGCAAACCATATTTCATATTATAAATTTTCTTTGTGTTGTTTTTATGAAGATTATATCATCATAAAAAATAAGTTAGAAAATACTTTTATAACTTGAAAATATAAAAAAATAAAGCACCAATAAATTGATACTTTAAAAATAATTATATTAAATTGAAATGAGAGCTATCTTAGTTTTAGCCTAATGACAACATTAAAAACACTGTAAATATAGATCCAAGAACTGGTATTATTATGCCACCTTTAAACCATGAATAAATAATAGCAAATAAAATTCCTATAAAAGCCACTACTGGTTTTCCAGGTATTGATGAAAATACTCCTGGAATAACCAAAGCACCTAAGGCTGTAGCTGGTATAAATAACAAAACATCACTAATAAATTTGGGTAATTTTTTATCAGCCATAATTGTAAAAGGTAGTAGCCTTGGTATGTAAGTTACCAATGTCATACCTAAAATTAATAACATTATTTTACTCACAAATACTCACTTCCTTTTCTTTCATTGTAAATGCACCTAAAATTGACACTAATATAATTGTTAAAACTAAATTCCATCCGTCAGTTGTTATTTTTAAATATGATAATAAAGTATTTACGATTCCCGCTAAAACCGCCATAATTAAAACTTTATTAGACTTTTTAGCTTCTGGTATTAATATTGAAATAAACATAGAATATAAAGCTATGCCCATACTATCTTTAATAATTGTAGGTAATACTTGTCCTAAAATATACCCTAAAACTGTACCTAATATCCATGATAAATATGTTATATACTGCAAACTTAACATAAATTCTTTTGTTAGTTCTTCTTCTTTAAATGATGCTACTGAAAAACTTTCATCTGTAACTCCAAAAGCAATAAAAGGTATCCATTTTTTCATATCTTTTGTAAGCTTTGTAGTTAAGGATGCACTCATTAAAAAGTGTCTTGAATTTACTAGTAAAGTAGTTAAAATAATTTGTCCAATGCCTGTTCCTAAACTTAATAAATTTAATGCCATAAATTGACTTGCACCTGCAAAAACCAATACAGAAAATAAAAAACTATCCATTAGAGAAATTCCTGTATTTTTTGACAAAATCCCAAATGCCATTGCTACTGGAATATACCCTATAACTAAAGGTATGGCTGCAAAAGCTCCGTCTTTAATATTCAATCTCCTTCTATAATCTTTCCCCATAAATAAGCCTCCTTTATATCACTTTTAAGTAGTCACTATAATAGCTACTAATTTATTTCTTAGTAGTTATTATAGTAGTTACTATAATAATTGTCAATACTATCTATAATATGTTTTTTAAACTTATACACTTAAAAATATATAAATAAAAAGAAGTAAATTTAAACTTACTTTTTTTAACATCCATTTTATTTTTAATTGTATATTTTTACCCATTATGTAAAGAATAATAGATGTTCATATATACCTGACTTAATAATAATCACCCAAAGTAGCCTATAAGTTATATACTTATAGGCTTCCCCCTCAATTATTATATTTTATCTTTAAATTTTCATACCTATCCTTCAATTCTTATTTTTATAATTCACCTACAATATTGTCTCATATTATTTATAATTAATATTTTCTCTACCTATAGTAATTGAATAAATTCTTATTAAAATTATATATCACATCCCACTTATTACCACTTTATATTCTTTAATAAAATAGAAAGATTTAAAATAATTAGTATGCTAATAAAAAATAAAGGAAGCATCTTTATTTAAAAAATGCTTCCTTATTACATATTTTATTTCATTATTTTACAAATATCATTTGTAAATTCAACTGGATCTTCTATAGATAATCCTTCTACAAGCAATGCTTGATTGTATAACAAGTTAGTATATAAACTTAATTTTTCTTTATCATTTTCACAAGCATTTTTTAAAGCTTTAAATACTTCATGGTCTGTATTTATTTCTAAAACTTTATCTGCTTTTACCCCATTATTATTTGGCATTTGTTTTAAAACTTTTTCCATTTCAATTGAAATTTCTCCTTCATTTGTCAAGCATACAGGATGTTTTTTCAATATTTTAGAAGCTTTAACTTCTTTAACTTTGTCTTTTAGTATATTTTTCATTTCTTCAAATAATTCTTTGTTAGCTTCTATTTCTTCTTTTGATTCTTCTTTACTTTTATCATCTTCTATTCCTAAATCTCCACTAGATACTGATTTAAATTCTTTTTCTTTATATTTCATTAACATTTTTATAGCAAACTCATCTACATCTTCTGTAAAGTATAATATTTCATACCCTTTATCAAGTACCATTTCTGTTTGTGGAAGTTTTTCTATTCTATCTACTGATTCACCGGATGCATAATAAATATATTTTTGATCTTCTCTCATTCTTGAAACATATTCATCTAAAGTAACCAATTTTTTTTCTTTTGATGAATAAAACATTATTAAATCTTGAAGTGTTTCTTTTTCTTGACCATAATTTTCATATATTCCATATTTTAATTGTCTGCCAAATGCTTTATAGAAAATTTCATATTTTTCTCTATCTTTTTTAATTAAAGTCTTTAATTCATTTTTTACTTTATTTTTGATATTTTTAGCTATAAGTCTAAGTTGTCTGTCATGTTGTAATACTTCTCTTGAAATATTTAAAGACAAATCTTCTGAATCTACTATACCTTTTACAAAACTAAAATAATCTGGAAGTAATTCTTTGCACTTATTCATTATCATAACGCCATTTGAATATAATTCTAATCCCTTTTCATATTCTTTTGTATAAAAATCAAAAGGAACATTTTCAGGTATATATAAAATAGCATTATAACAAACTGCACCATCTACACTTGTGTGTATGTATTTAACTGGATTATCAAAACCATAATGTTTATCATGGTAGAAATTTATATAATCTTCTTCTTTAAGTTCATTTTTATTCTTTTTCCAAATAGGAACTCTACTATTTACAACTTTTTCTTCTATAAATTCTTCATACTCATCTTTACTGCCTTCTTTAAGCTTTCTATTTTTCATATTCATCTTAATTGGGTATCTTATAAAGTCAGAATACTTTTTAATTATAGATTTTAACGTGATTTCATCTAAATATTTATCATAATCTTCTTCTTCTGATTTTTCTTTTATTTTTAAGATTATTGTAGTACCTACTGAATCTTTACTACAAGGCTCTATAGTATATCCTTCTTTTCCTTTAGATTCCCATTTATAAGCTGTATCACTCTCTAATGCTTTACTTATAACAGTAACTGTATCTGCAACTAAAAATGCAGAATAGAATCCTACACCAAATTGACCTATTATATCATGACCATCTTCTATTTTTTCTTCTTTTTTAAAGTTTAAAGAACCACTTTTTGCAATAACACCTAAGTTTTCTTCTAACTCCTCTTTTGTCATTCCTATACCAGTATCTCTAATTTCTAATATTCTCTCTTCTTTATTAGGAATTATTTTAATATAATAATCTTCCTTATTAAAAGTTATAGAATCATCTGTTAAGGCTTTATAATAAATTTTATCAATAGCATCACTAGAATTTGAAATGAGCTCTCTTAAAAAAATCTCCCTGTGAGTATAAATTGAATTAATCATAAGATCTAAAAGTCTTTTGGATTCCGCTTTAAATTGTTTAGTTTCCATATAATTCTCTCCTTTCAAATTAAAAAACTATGTATATACATAGTTAAGATTCTATACATTATAAAATGCTTATTAGCACTCACTATATTCAAGTGCTAATAACCTTCTCTTACTTATATATCACATTTTCATAATTATGTCAATAATTTAAGTTTAATTTTAATAATACTATTAAATTAATAGTCTAAATAAAATACTGTCCTTATAACCTTAATTTAAATAAAATTCCTTAAACTAAAGTAATTATACTAATGAAATTATATATAACTTAAATTCCATAAAATCAGAAAAATATGCGAAAATATAAAATCTACGCATATTTTAAAAAAATTTATTAATTTAAAATAAATATACAAAAACTAATTTACTAATTTTTATATTTTAAAATCACACTAATATATTCTTCTATCTATAATCTTTCTTATTTTACCAGTACGTCCAACACGTTCTATAGCATACGGTGGCAATAATTCAATATTAATATTATTAATCAAATTATTTCTATAATCTTTTCCTATACTCCTTATATTAGTTTTTAATAAAAGTTTAATTTTATTTATGAGCATTTCTTTATTATAATTAGCATTTTTACTTTTAGTTTCTATTTTAAAAATTATATCTCGCATCTTATCTACATTTTTAATTATAATCTGAAAAAATGGAGAAACTTCCTTTACATTTTTTAAAACTCCTTGCACATCATTTAAATATATATCTGATACATTAAGTCTGATGACATCATCTGTCCTTGATAATAGTTTAAATTTTTTAGATGTCCTACCACAACTACAAGGCTCCTCTATCCATTTTATTTTATCACCTATTCTATACCTTATTATAGGATTAAGTGTTTTATTTAAAGATGTAACTATTGCTTCTCCATTCTTGTCACTTTCTAAGTAACACCAATCCTCTAAAACATGGTGCTCACTACCCTTACAGTGTGGACATTGAAATCCTATAGGTCCTATTTCTACTGCAGCATAACTAAATGATGAAATTATCTTAGCACCTAAAATGTTTTTTATATATTCCTTAGCTTTCATAGACATATGTTCTCCACCATAATATATTTTCTCTATTTTTATATTGACATGGATCTTTTCTATCTCTTGAGCTAAAAGTATAATATTACCTGGAAGACCTACAATTACATTTGGTTTAAATTTTTTTAAATATTCAATAGTCTCTCTCTCTGATTGATTAGCAGTTATGGGTAATATTTTACACCCAGTTTCTTCTAGTCCTTTATTAACCGCTAAAAATGCTGTCCAAAAAGCTCCTACTTTCATATAATTAACAACAGTATCTTCTTTAGTAATACCGACAGCTTTAAAGCCTTTACCAAATACTTTTTGAGATTCTTTGAATTCATCATAAGAATATTCTACATATTTCATTTTCCCAGTAGTTCCCCCTGCAGAAAATACATAACTGTTGTTATTCTTTCTTGTTATCATTTGATTTCCTTTATCTACACTATTGTTAAAAATATGTTTTTTTTCTAGTATTGGAATATCTTTAAATTCCTCTAAACTTTTTAAAGGTAATTTAACCTTTTTATAAAACTCCTTATAAAAAGGTGCTTTTATAGCCTCTTTTAGTAATAAATTTAATTTTGAAAGTATAATATCATCTTTTTTTATATTAGATGCAAAATCCAAAGCTAACTCACTTTCTTTTAAATCTTCTTTATTTATATGTCTTACAAGCAAATTACAAAGATATACTCCATCATGAGGAGCTGATTCATCATTATTTACACTCATAGACCCTGGTCTACAAAATCTTAATACACCATAATCTATAAATTTTTCTACTTTATCCTGCAAATTTTCTTTACAAACTATCCCTACAGTAGACATATAATATTTTAATTTTTCTATATTTCCTTTAAATATATCTTTATAACTATGGACTATATTTATATAAATGGTTCTATTTAATGGTGAGCTTATAATTTTATTACTTTTATTAACTATTACAGTATGAAAACCACATCTTCCCTCTAAAAGTTGACACTTTCCATTAAACTGCCTCCATTTTTCAATTTCTCTTTCTTTTCTAATTTCCACCTTAGAATCTAATTCTAGTTGATTTTGAGGAAATTTTAAGGCTAAATTTTCTAGTTCATTATATAAACTATCTATAAATAATTTAACATTACTAGAATCTTCTATAAATATATTTTGACAGCTTGTACAAGCTCTTTGTTCCCAATATACTATGTCTTTTGCAAAACCTTTAGCTGAATTTTTGATTTCATCTCTTTCTAAATCTTTACATACAAGTCCAAAGCTTATTTTAGGACCAAAAGAGTAAATTTCAGTTTTAGCTGAAAGTCCATTTTTATAATTTACAACAGCTTCTTCTCCTCCGAATATTAGTACAGCATCAAATTGATTTTTAACTGTTTTTTCTATTTCAATATTCTTTCTACTCCAATAGGTAATAGCTATATATGGAATTATAATTCTATCTTTATCAATCTCCATTAATGCCTCATAAAACAAACTTGGAAATAAAAAATCTTGGCTAGAGACTTTTAATATATTTATGTTTTTAGTTATTATTCCAGTTATAAGTGAATCTATAGATCCTAAAAAAATATTTCCTGCCGTTATATGAAGAACAGATCCTATTGGAACAGATCTATCCATTTTATTATATTTATCATTTATAAAATAATCTAAACTATTATAATTCCCTATAGATTTTAATCTCTTTTTTAGATTGTCCACTGTAAGCATTTGGGGAAATAAATCCATTGCAAGTTCTATCATTTCTTTAGAGTAATTAGTTATAGCTGGCATATTTTTAATTATTTTTTTATAATAATAATCATTTTTATTACTAATTTTATTAGCTGTTTTTTCTAATATTAATAATATTTTATCTATAGGTATTTTTCTAAAATCCTTAGACTTTTCACATAATATTTCTTTAGAAAAATATTTAGTTGCTTTTTCTTTTGTTAGTTCTCCATTTATATTCATCTTTTCACCATAAAATATATGTTTAAATTCCTTTAAATTCATATTAACAACTCCTATTAGTTTTCATTTAAGATTTCTTGAGCCATAATAGCGCATCCCTTATGTTTTTTTACTCCTCCACGTCTTATAGTCTTTATATAATCTCCTTTTATACCACATTTACAATCCTTATCTATTGTTACTAGATCTGTTGATAATATAGACAGGTTAGATTCAGCAATATTATATGGTGTCATTAATTGAAGTAAACCTTCTTCTTTATAATCTTTTTTCTCCATAGTTATAGGATCTCTAGCTAAAATTCTACTATAAATCGGTACATGCAAATGCCCTTCTGAACATGAACAATAAGGAACGCCATGTTCTGCCATTCCATATGTATCTCTTATATTACAAGGATTTAATCCTATATTTTCATTCATGTATTTAACAAAATTTTTTAAATCCATACTTTTACCAAGATGGTTTTTCCATCCTCCTCCAGCTATAACAAAGGATTCTTCTTTCACTTTAATATGACCATATATTTTTCTTATATCTTCTACCATCTTATACATAAAAGCAGGAAATCCTAACAATCGAACGGGAGCTTCTCTACTTAGTTCAACGAATTTCTTAGCCCATTTTTTGCTATCAAAATAAAATTCTTTTTTCTCCTCATCCCATTCAATCATCCAATTTACTGAAAGTTGTGGTGCTAATTTTAATATTTGATTGTCACTCCAACTTGTCCCAATATCACTAGCATTTTTTATATCATAAGAAAATAAAAAATAGTGAGCTGGTATTTTACTCTTAAACCCTATAGACTGGAATGCATTAAATGATAACTGCTCTAATCTATTAATTGAACCTTTATCAAAAAAAGCTTGTGTCTTTTGGCCATTAGTACCAGAACTTGTTAATATCATATCTAAATCTTTTTCTTTAAAATTAGAAAAACTGTTTATCTTCATAGTTCCTACAAAAAGATAAGGCATTCTATACAAATCATCAATATTCCTAACATTTTTTATATCAAATTGTTTTTTGTTTGATAAGTATTTTATATAGGGTTGCTTTTGTATTTGAATTTTATAATTCTCAATCATACTATTTACAAATAATTCATTTGTTTCTTTACAAAAATTAAACGCATCTTTTCTTGCGCATAATTCATTAATATATGATATTTCCATATAATTTCCTCCATATTTGTTATTTTATTACATTAATATTCTAACAAAATTTAAAAAAATTGCAATATTTTCTTCATTAATTTATTTCTTAGAACTTATATTCTTCATTTTTTAAAGATATTTGAATGCTATAGGCTCTAATTATATTATTTAATTTATTTTCTAAATTTTTACATATAAACAGCTATATTTTCTATACTATTATAAAAAATAAAAGCTTAAATGTAGAAATAATAAAAAAAGACCAACAGTATTGCTACCTGCGGTCTTTTAATCTTGAATAACTAAGAAAATTTTTTAATATTTTATATAAAATAGATTTAACACTATATAAATTTACCTTTAAACTGTACTCATACTTTTTTTAACATATATTAAATATAAAACTAAAAAGAATGTACAAAGCTCTGCTATAATTATTGAAACCCATATACCTATATCCCCTAACATTAAAGGTAATACTATCAAATAAAATATTGGAAATATTATTCCTCTACTTGTAGAAATAATATTAGCTATTTTAGATTTTTCTATAGATTGATAATAGGTTATATTTATTATATTTAAAGATGCAATTACAAAAGAAAAAGCATATATGATAATTGCATTATAAGTTAAATTTATTAATGTTTTATCACCATTAAAAATTGCAATTATTTTATCTCCAAAGAAAAATAAAGCACCATATATCAAAGCTGAAGATATAAAATTAGTCTTTAAACCCATCTTGAATATTTTATCTACCTTCTCATAATTTCCTCTTCCCTTATTGTAACTTAATAAAGGTTGTATACCTTGAGCTATACCTATAAATAAAGCTATAAGAACTGTACTTATATAACTTATAATACTAAAAGCTGCTACACCAATTTCTCCAATTCTATTTATGATTACAATATTAAAAGAAAATATACTTATAGCTGGAGATATTTGTACAATAAACTCTGGTACTCCTGCTTTGAAGATTCTCTTAATATTTTCCTTTTCAAATTTAGGAATATACAGTGTTAAACTTCCTTTTTTTCTAATAAAATGAGTTAATAAAAAAGCTATACTAACTAACTGTCCTAATCCTGAAGCTACGGCTGCGCCAGCTATTCCATAATTTAATTTAAAGATAAAAATGTAATCTAAAACTATATTAGTTACACCGCCTGCAATTAAAGAAAACATAGCTAAATTTGGATTACCATCATTTCTTATAAACGCACTTAAAGCTAAGCTACCTGCAAATCCAAAACCAAACATCATATAATAACGAATATATACAGCTGTTCCATCAATAAGTTCAGGACTTGCACCTAAAAATCTAGCTATTTTATATGGAAAAATAACACTTGTTATTGATAAAACTGCTATTATAAATATTATGGAAAATAAACTCTGCATGAAAATATCATTTCCTTCTTTTTGTTTATTTTCTCCAAATTTTATAGACATTACAGCAGAGCCACCCATAGTTAACATCATTGTTATTGCTATCATAAGTGTTACAAGAGGTACTGCCACATTTACTGAAGCTAAAGCACCTACCCCTACACCTCTTCCTACAAATATACCATCTACAACTGCATAAAGTGCTGAAACCATCATTCCTATTATAGATGGAACAGCATATTTTCTGAACTCTTTCCATAGTAACTTCATAATAATCTCTCCTATAATTTATTTCCTAGAAAATATTATAAAGTCTATACTAAGTATAGAGTCAAGCATTTAAATTAAAATTTGAATTTCATATAACATATCACCATTTTCCAATTGATCTATAGTATTAAATAATTGACTTTCTAAAGCAACTTCTTTAATATCTATCTTTTTTTCTATAATATACTTTCTTAATTTATCTATTGCATCTTCCCTATCTTTATCTAAATAAGATATACAAATAAAATTTCCTTTTGGAATCTTTTTTATATCTATTTTTAAATTTTCAATACAATAATTAAATTTATACTTAAGTTTATCGCTTGAAACTGTAGATAATATAGAACTATAAATCATTGTTCCTTTTTTCAAAAATGCTTCTAAATCAAAAAAATATCCGAATTCTCCTTCATACATTATTTCATTTTCTTCTAAAATTTTATCAAACTTTCTAGATTTTATTTCTATATCACTTTTAGTATCCTTTATATTCTTTAAAGTATTTACAACAAATCTTTCATCTAAGTCTCTAAAATATATCTCATTTTGATTAGAAATATTTAAAGCATATTCAATTTTATTTTCTATGTTTTTAATACTTTTACTCATATTATTTAGTCTAAAAATTTCTTTTTCTAGTTCTTCATGTTGTTTTCTTATAAAAGACAACATTTTATAAATATCTTTATCATCTAATACATTTTTCAAATTTTTAAGAGGTGCCCCTATAGACTTAGAATATTTTATTAAATCTATATATATAAATTGGTTTATTGTGTAATATCTATAATTTGTATTTAAATCTACATATGCTGGTTTTAAAATTCCTATTTTATCATAATGTCTTAAAGCTTGAATAGAAATATTATTAATCTTAGCTGTTTCTCCTATAGAAAAATATTTTTTCATAAATTCCTCCAAATAATATTTAAATATACTTATAATCTTATTTTATCAAAAATACATACATTTATTATTCATAGTCTCTTAATATTTATATATTTTTATAAAATATATAAAGAAACTCACTGATAACTTAATTTAATCAGTGAGTTATAAAAGTAACAATTTATATTAATTTTCTTCTTTTTCAATTAGTTTCATATTCTCATAGGCTTTCATGCTATCGTATATATGATTGTATAATAGTTTTTTTGTTTTTTCACAATCTCTATTTTTTATACAATCAAGTATATGGTTATGATTTTCCACTTCTTTTAATAATTCTTTGTTATCAAGATACCTGTGAATATTCAAGAATCTTTGAGCTAATAATTGGTCTGTTATTGAACTCAAAAACTTACTTAATATATTATTTTTAGATGCCTTTGCAATAATCATATGAAAATCCAAACCAATTTCTGTAGTATAAGTTCCTTTTTTTATTGTCTCTATACTTTCTTTAAGCAAAGCTTCTAGTTCAGAAATATCCTCTTCATCGGCACGCTGCGCCGCTAAAAATCCTAATTCTGGTTCTATTATAAGCCTAGTTTCCATTAATTCTTTTATAGAACTTTCGCTTTTTAATACAGATAATAACTCCATTCTATTTATATTACGTAAACAATCTTGTGATAAAAAAGTCCCTCTTCCTGGTTTAGCTTTTATTATTCCTGATAACTCTAAAGATTTTAAAGCTTCTCTTATACAATTTCTGCTAACTTCAAAGGCTTCTGATAAGGCTATTTCCCCTGGAATTTTATCTCCCGGCATCCATTTTCCATCTTTAACCATTTGAATTATTTGCTTAGTAACTTCTTCATACAATGTTGTTCTACTTGCAGGTTTAATCAAATATATCCTCCCCTTTTGTCCACCTATTAGGATAGTATTAAAATATAAGATAGGTTAAAATTCTAATAAATGTTTTTAGTTATCTATATTTAATTCATCTTTATAAATTAAATATAATTATTGTTTGGTTGTCATACAATTATTATTAATTATAACATATATTATACACTTTAATTCTTAATTATTGATATTAAAATAACAATAATCAAAAAAGTATATTCTATAAATGAAATATTATAAATATATTGACCATTCCTTTATAGAATATACTTTAAAATATCAAAATTTTAATCTAATTGTAAATATAAATATTTTATACTATGCTCCTTTTTTTACATACTCAAGAAGTTCTTCTTTAGAGCAATCTTCTAATCCTAGTGTTTCTACAGTTCTCCCTTTAGAACTTAATTTATCTCCAAGAACACCTTTAACTAGATTAACTATAGTTTCCATTTTAGTAACATTAACATTTAATTTTTTTCCTAAAGATACTATAGGAACTAATGAATTTGGTATATCTTCTAAAAGATATCTAGTATATAATGTTTTTTGACCTTTAACTCCATCATAAGATTTATTATCTTTAACTGCATCTGAAAAATTTTCTCCATGAGCATCATACATAACATCGAACCATTCCATCATAGGTTTTAGTTTTAAGCCTAAAGCTTTTCCAACCTCTAATCTTTCTTTATCCATTTCTTCTACAAAATGACCTATTGCTGGAGTAAACCCATCATAGTAATATAACCAATCTTCTTGAGAATCTATCCTTCCTGCATTTAATATTGTTGGAGCTGGATGAAGCATTGCATTTATATTTTCAAGACTTGTTATCAAAACATTTTCTGCTTCTTTAAATTGAGGAAACACAGTATTTAGTTCTTTTAAAACTCTCTTATTTTCTGAAGAAGGAAGTGCTGCTGTTAATACAACATTTTTCAATCCATAAATATGTGCATGACCTGGTTTTGCTGCTCTACAAACATATACTAAAGTTTGAGTCTCTGCTAATGTAACTTTAGCCTTACAATTTTCATCATCTAACACCTTTCTAAATTCTAGAGCTCCACAAGTAGCATTTGGATGAAGAAGTATTGTTTGACCATCTTTAAGATATGGTGCACAAGCCTTTGCTATACTAGCATGATAAAGAGATGGTAACACTACTATTATCATATCTACACCATCAATTACTTCTTTTATATTTGTACTTGCCATTTTTACTTTTCCAAAACCTTCTATGGCTCCATCTACTTCTATTCCACCTTTTTCATTTATAGCATCAACAGTTTTTTGTGAAACATCATATATTTTTACTGGATGACCCATTATCCCTAAATGTCCAGCCATTGATTGTCCGCCATTTCCAGCTCCTATTATAGCCCAATTTAATGTTTTTTTAGTTTCCATAAGATAATCCCCCTTTTATTTTATATAACACAAAATTTGTACTATTGTATTAATGTCATACATTTAATATTAAAATTTTAAGATTATATTTTCTGCTATTCTTCAATTGATACTTTTTTCACTTCCATATCACTGTTTATTTCTCTATTTGTAAAATAACTTATTATAATTAAACCTAAAAGTGAACTTATCAATCCATAAAAAACATACGGAATACTTGAATTCATAACCTGTGCTAAGCCGCATGCTAAAATACCACATATCATACTTCCTATAGCCCCTTTAGATGTTAAGAATTTCTTGTTTCTTAAAAAATATCCTAGGAAAATCGGTGACAACAAAGCTGAAGCAGAATATGCATAGGTTGATACTAACCAATTTAAAGCATGTGGATAAAATATTGATAAACAAACTGCAGAAAATGTAACAACTACACATAATTTTCTTGAAAGTCTTAATATTTTTTTATCATCTTTTTTATCGTTTTTACCTTTATTAAGAACTTTATTATAAACATCTGTTGTAAGATTTACCACTATAGATTGAACTGCACTATCAATAGTTGACATTATTGTAGCAACTAAAAATCCAGAATATATTGCCATAAACCATACTGGTACTTGAGTTAAAAACCATCCTGCTGCCATTTCTGGTGCAATGTTTGGATTTAATGATCTTATTGATATCCCCATAAATGATGCCCATATATCTCCTGTAAATATTGCTATTGCACTTACTACAAGACTTATTCTAACTTTACTTACACTATCTACAGCAAATATACGTTGATAACTAGTTTGATTGGTTACTCCTCCTGGTAATACAGCAAGAGCCCATAAAGTTATAGTATATACTCCAGCTGCAGTCATACTATCTGGAAATTTCCAAATATTCTT
Source organism: Clostridium oceanicum (assembly GCF_039521385.1). Classification (NCBI taxonomy): domain Bacteria; kingdom Bacillati; phylum Bacillota; class Clostridia; order Eubacteriales; family Clostridiaceae; genus Clostridium; species Clostridium oceanicum. The sequence goes on from NZ_BAAACG010000008.1 coordinate 161,082, forward strand.
TGGAACATTATTTACAATAGAATCAAATCCTCCACCCATTTTTAATACAAAAATTACTGATATTAATGACATAACAATCATAAGACAGCCAAATATAAAATCAGTCCAAGCAACTGATGCAAGTCCTGCTGGAAGAACATAAGCTAAACTTATTATTGCAAAAACAACTATTAAAACGTTTACTGAAAAACCAGTTAATGAAGAATACAACTTTGCAAATGATACTAATTGAGTACATATCCAACCAAAAGGTACTATAATAGTCATTAAAATAGTAATTATGGTTAATATTTTATTTTTTCCATATACCTTTTCAATTATATCTGGAGTTGTTGTAAATTTTTCACTCCTAAGCCATTTTGCTATTATAGTTAAAACTAAAAATACCGCTGCTAATAAAATACCATAAGTAAGTGCAGACCACCCATTTTCATAAGCTATACCTACATGAGCAACTAACATTCCTCCCCCCATAACAGTTGCATACTGAGATCCTATTATTACATAAATGGGAAGAGATCTTCCTCCAACTGCCCAGTCTTCTTTTGTTTTAACTTTTTTACCAATTCGCAAGGATATTAATGCAGCACCAAATAACACTACTACACTACTGATAATTATTAATACTACCGGATTCATATATAGCCCCCTTTCTTTATATACATACCATCCCCTAACTTTCAAGAAGCAACTTTATATATTTTGTATTGTTTGTATTATTTTTCCTTTAATGTAATTGTACTACATTTAAACAGGAAGGTCAAGATACTTTTATAATATTTTCTATTTTCAGAATTTTCAACTTACGGATTTTATTAACATTATAAAAATAAGCATAAATTAAAATGTTTCACAGATGCTTTGTAAATATAATAACTTATATGCTATTGATAGTTTTACTATTATTATGTTACAAAAACCTATTTTAAGAGAAACTAGTATACCAATTAATTATTTATTTCCATGCATTTTAATTTCCTAGAATATTTATTTATATTTAATATTTTTATGATGTAATATCTTTTTATCCCTTAAACTAATCTACTTTATCTATAATAAGTCTATATAAAAATCAATAATTTATTTAATAATAAAAAGCATATTATATAAAAAAACAGTTATTCTTTTTTATATTAGAATAACTGTTTTTACAAAATATACTTTGTAATTAAAACTTTAGTTTAATCATAAATCAAATATTAGATTTTTTATATTAAGCACCTTCATTAACATATTTAAGAAGCTGCTCTTTAGAATACTCTGATAATCCCAATGATTCTAAAGTTCTACCTTCTGAATTCATTTTATCCCCTACCATACCTTTAACCAAATTAACTATAGTTTCCATCTTAGTTACATCTACATTGAATTTTTTTCCAAGAGATACCATTGGAACTAAGGCATTAGGTACATCTTCTAAAAGATATCTAGTATATAATGTTTTCTGTCCTTTTATTCCATCATAAGATTTATTATCTCTTACTACTTCTGATAAATTATCTCCACAAGCATCATACATTATATTATACCATTCTATTACTGGTTTTAAATCTAATCCTAATGCTTTTCCAATTTCTATTCTCTCTTTATCCATTCCTTGTACATAATTTCCAATATTTGAAGTAACTCCATCATAATAATATAACCAATCTTCTTGTGAATCTATTCTTCCTGTATTTAGTATTGTTGGAGCTGGATGAAGCATTGCATTTAAGTTTTCAAGACTTGTTATAAAAACATTCTCTGTCTCTTCAAATTGTGGAAAAGCTTTATTTAATTCATCTACTACCATTTTATTTCTAGAAGAAGGTAGAGCTGCTATAGCAACACTATTTTTCAACCCATAAATATGTGCATATCCTGCTTCTATTATTCTGCATGCATATAACAAAGTTTGAGCTTCTGCTATTGTAACATCAGCAGCACATTTTTCATCATCTAACACTTTTCTAAATTCAAATGCTCCAAATGTTGCACTTGGATGAAGAAATATTGTTTGTCCATCTTTAAGATGAGAAGCGCAAGCTTTTGCTATACTTCCATGGTATATAGAGGGCAATACAACTATTATCATATCTACTCCATCAATTACTTCTTCAATATTTGTACTAGCTAATTTAACTTTTCCAAAGCCTTCTACAGCTCCATCTACCTTTATTCCACCTTTTTTGTTTATAACATCAATAGTCTCTTTTGAAACATCATATAAATTTACTGGATAGCCCATAATACCTAATTGACCTGCCATTGATTGTCCACCATTTCCTGCACCTATTATAGCCCAATTTAAAGTTTTTTTAATTTCCATAGTATAAACCCCCTTAGAATATATGTCATTATAAATGTATAATTGTATTATTGTAGTACATTTATATTTAAAAATTTAATATATGTATTAAATTTTTCTAATAATATTTATAACTTTATTCTGCTTGTATTTCCATTTCACTATTAACATTTTTATTAGTTAAGTAACTTATTATAACTAGTCCAAAGAATGAACTTATTAGACCAAAGAAAACATAGGGAATACTAGAATTCATAACTTGCGCTATTACGCATCCTAAAGTTCCACATATCATACTTCCTATAGCTCCTTTAGCTGTTAAGAAATTTTTATCTTTTAAAAAGTATCCTACAAAAATTGGTGATAATAATGCTGACGCAGAATATGCATATGTTGCAACTAACCAACTTAAAGCATTTGGATAAAATATTGATAAACAAACAGCTAATGCTGTAACAACTACACATAATATTCTTGAAAGTTTCAGTATTTTTTTATCATCTGTTTTCTTATCTTTTCCTTTATCAAGAACTTTATTATAAACATCTGTTGTAAGATTTACCACTATAGATTGAACTGCACTATCAATAGTTGACATTATTGTAGCTACAAGAAATCCAGAATATATTGCCATAAACCATACCGGTACTTGGCTTAAAAACCAACCTGCTGCCATTTCTGGTGCAAGATTTGGATTTAAAGATCTTATTGATATTCCCATAAATGATGCCCATACATCTCCAGTAACAATTACAAATGCACTTACTACAAGACTTATTCTAACCTTTTTAACATTATCAACTGCAAATATACGCTGATAACTCATTTGATTTGTTATGCCACCAGGTAAAATTGCAAGTGCCCATAATGCTATAGTATATCCACCAACAGCCTTCATACTACCTGGAAATTGCCAAATATCCTTCGGAACATTATTTACAATATTATCTATTCCTCCACCCATTTTAGTTACAAATACAACAGAAACAATAGACATAACAATCATAAGACATCCAAATATAAAGTCAGTCCAAGCAACAGATGCAAGCCCTGCTGGAAGTACATAAGCTAAGCTTATTATTGCAAAAACAACTATTAAAACAACCATTGATACACCAGTTAATGAAGAATATAATTTTGCAAATGCTACTAATTGAGTACAAATCCAACCAAAAGGTACTATTATAGTCATAATAATTGCAATTATTGTTAATAATTTATTCTCTCCGTATACCTTTTCAATTATGTCTGGTATAGTTGTAAACTCTTGAGTTCTAAGCCATTTTGCTATTATTGTCAAAACTAAAAATACACTACTAGCTAAAATACCATATGTAAGTGCTGACCACCCACTTTTATAAGCAATACCTACATGGGCAACTAGCATTCCTCCGCCCATAGCTGTTGCATATTGTGATCCAATTATTACATAAATAGGAAGCGAGCGTCCCCCAACGGCCCAATCTTCTTTTGTTTTAACACTTTTGCCAATAAACAAGGATATTAATGCAGCACCTATCAATACAACTGCACTACTAATAATTATTAATACTACTGGACTCATATGTACCCTCCTTTTTAATTTTCTTTAGTTTATTTATATAGCCCCTTTTAAATTTATAAATCCCCCCTCATAACTTTAATTAGTTATTGTTTCATAGCATAATTATTTTATGTGCTCAATTGTACTACATTTAAACATTTCAGTCAATATGTTTTTTTAATATTATTTATTTTCTAAATTTTGAATAATAATCATTTAAATATTTCTCTTATGATAGTTAATTTTATAACAAAACCAGTAATATGGTTAATATATATTTTATTTTTGAAATAAAATAGGTTAGTAAAATTCAAAATTTTACTAACCTATCTAAACTTAGTTTTTTTATTATCAAACTTTAAAGTACAATATACTCTATATTATTATTTATATGTTAATTTGCAATCTATATATTTTACATTAGTTTTTATATCCTTTGATTCGCTCCACTTCCATGACATACCAATATTTTGAGGCCTAGCTATATTTTCTACAACTTGATCTATATCATAGGAATTTTCTTTATAATCTATAATTTTCAAACTTATTTGATTTTCTCTATTATTAATAACTCTTCTTATACAATTATATAATTCATTATAATTTCTTATATTTTCAACTACAGTTCCATCCTTCATTTTATCTTTTAAATTCAAGGTTTTCCAAGTATATTTTTTTGAACTACATCTAGGATATTTTTTTCTATCCCATTTACGAGTTTTTTCTATTTGCTCATCGGTTAAATTAAAAAAATCATATCTATTATATTCTTTATGGTTTTTTTCTGTATCATTCCATGTAACATCTAGATGATAGTATGATCCATCTATTTTAACCATATTCCATGCATGTCCAAGCTTTTTTTTGTCCTTTTCCTTTTCATCTATTATAGTTCCAAAAACTAATTTGCATTCTATTCCCGCTTCATTTAGTAATTTTTTCATGGCTTGTGAATAACCTTGACACATACTAAATTTATTAATTAAAGCACTATAAGCATCGTTGTTTTTATTAAAAATACCTTTATTAAAACTATCTTTATCATATTTACAATTTTTAACTAAATAATCTTGGAGCACCTTTTCTTTTTCATAATCTTTCATATCTTTTTTTATTACTTTTGAAACTATTTCTTTAACTTTTTTATCTACTATATCATCTTTTCTCTTTAACTCTTTTGGATCATTTGTATACTTAAAATCAATCTTCATTATAGGATTTAAAACACCATATTCCTTTACTCTAAGCTCTTTAATATTATACTCAAAAGTTTCAGCTCCAGTAGAAAACTCTATTTCTTTAATCAAATCAATATTGTATATAGATTCATCATAATTTTTTACTCTTATTGCTACTGAAGTATCATAGTTTATTATAGAACTTTTTACTATTTCACAAAACTCCTTATAATCCTTAGCTTCTTTTACTCCTTTTATTTCTTTAGCTTTTATCTCTCCATGAATACATATTCCTACTACAAATATTACTATTGTAATAAAAATCACCATTATAACTTTTATTATTCTTTTTAATACTTTTTTCATCCTTTGTATTTCTCCCTTTAAAATATAATATATTATTCCTTTATTATAATACTTCATTTACCTAATTAACTTATTTATCTAACTAAGCTATATTATACAAGAAATTGTTTTCACTTTCACTAGTTTGTTAAATATTTATTACAAAATTCTACAAAAATCTCCTACTTATACAAGCAGGAGATTTTTATTTAAATGGGTATAAAATAATATATTGTTTTTATTTTTGTATATTTGGGGAAATATACAAAGAGAGCTAACTAAATTAATTATCTATAAACTATTAATGATAGCATATGGTTTTACTCCTTCTGCAAGAAGATTTACTATCTTATTTTTTGCTAAGTCATAATTTTTAAAGATCTCTTTTGCTTGTTCCATATTATGATATACTTTCCAATATCCAATCATTAAACATTTTTTATTTGGTCTATATATAAATTCTGAAACATCCTCCAGTGGATATCCTAAAAAAATACCCATCTCATGGGGACAAACATTTTCATATCTTGTCCTAAGAACATTTAACATTTCTTTTAAATTCATATCTTCTTTATATCCAAATCTCTTTAAAAACTTTATATGATTTTCTTTTGATAATGTATGAACTAATTTATCTTTATTATAAAATAATACTACTATCCTATTATCATCTTTTTTTAATTCATAAAATTCTAAGCAAAATTCTTTTTTTAATTCATACTTATATTTTTCCCAATACTCATATGAATTTCTTTCACTATCTTTTAAAAAAGTAAGGAGGGAAGATACTTTTTCATTTGCTATTGTTGGTGCTGAACTAAACATTATCTTGGAAATTAGGTAATCTTTATCATTATGGTTACTTATTGTATCAAAATACTTTGTTAATAATTCTTTACTCATATATTTTCTCCCCTCTCATTTATCTAACTTACATATCATTATAACCTGGAATTTATATAACAATATCTTATAATAATATGTACTTAGATAATATATTCTAAAAATTAATTTAATTTAAAAATTTAGAATACTCTTTTGTAAAAGTTTAAGTATGGTTAAGATTAAATTCTATAATTTATTTGTTTTGAAAACTAGATGATACACACATATAATTTGTATAAAGGTTTGTTTTTAAAATGTATGTTTAACATCAGTTCTTATATAGAATTATATTTATATATAATCTTAAATTAATATTTACTCTATTATAAGTAATTCTCCTAAGTCTTTGCATTTACTTAAAGCTTCTTCATCTGGTTCATTATTAGCTGTTAATCCTTGATCTTGTACTAGATTTGCTCCATTTTGTTCCATTCTTTCTTCCCAATCTCTCATCCATTGTTCATCTCCCCAGCCAAAAGAACCAAACAATGCTACTTTTTTACCTTTAACCTCTGATTCAATAGATTGTACAAAAGGCTCCATTTCACTTTCTTCTAATTGCTCTGCTCCCATAGAAGGGCAACCTAATACGACTATATCTGAATTTTTAACATCATCTACTGAAGCTTCGCTAACATTTAAAAGTGAAACATCTACTCCATCTATCTTTGCACCTTCTAAAATAGCATTTGCCATTTTTTCAGTATTTCCTGTTCCACTCCAATATATTATACTTATTTTTTTCATGTAACAATCCTCCCTTAGTTTTAATGTAATCAACAGGCAATATTCTTTCGAATAATTGAAAATGATAATGATTTTCATTACCACCTATAGTATATTATATTATTTTACTTTTGTAAATATGTTTTTTATAAAAAAAAAAAATTATTTAAGGATATTTCACAAAAATTTATAAAGTAAAATTCTTATGAAACAACCCTAAATAATCTTCTTAAGACATTTTTATATTTTAAATAGTTTCTTAATAAATATTATTAGAAACTAATACAATACTAAATTTCAACTAATTCATATTCTCTAGTTCCAAGTCCTATTTTTTCACCATAAGATAGCTGAACTTCCCCATAAGTATTCTCTCTCATAGCCTTGAACTTATCATGACTGCAATGTTTATCATGTTTCTCACATTCATTATTTTTTAATAAAGTATTATTTAAAGCCACTGCTTTATTTACTAAATCTAAAGAAGCTTGATCTAGAGAAACAGGATCTGTAGATGCAAGTATTCCTATATCAGGAACTATAGGTGCATCACTCCATGGAACACAATCACAATCTGGAGTAACATTTATGACAAAGTTCATATATCCAACTTTTCCTTCTTTTCCTTTAACAGCCCCGTAAGCATATTCTGTAAGTCTTTCCGTAAATTCATTTAGTTCTGATACCCAATCAAGTTGTATAGCTTTAACAGGACAGACAGTCATACACTCTCCACAGCCTATACATTTATCTTTATTAATAAATGACTTATTATCTTTCATAGTTATTGCTTGTCTTGGACAAACCTTTTTGCACCCTCCACAACCTACACATTTATCTAGGTTAACTGCTGGCCTTGGTGAATGTTGGTCTCTTTTACCGGCTGGATTTGCACATCCCATAGCTAAATTTTTAATAGCACCTCCAAATCCTGCCATTTCATGTCCTTTAAAATGGGATAAAACAACCATACTATCTGCTTCAGTTATTGCTCCCGCTATTCTTGTATTTTTAAAATGCTTTTTATTAATTTCAACATTCTTTACATTCTCTCCCTTTAATCCATCAGCAATTAACACTGGTGCATTTACAACTGCATCAGAAAATCCATGTAATGTAGCTGTATTAAAATGATCTACAGCATTAGATCTACTTCCTGAATATAAAGTATTGGTATCTGTTAAAAAGGGATTAGCTTGTACTTCTTTTATTTTATCTACTATTTGTCTAACAAAAACAGGATTTATATACCCATCACTACCAAGTTCACCAAAATGAAGCTTTATTGCAGTTAAATCTCCTTTTGATAAAACTTTTTTAAAACCTGCTTTATCGAATAAATTCCTTATTTTTGTTACCTTATTTTGTTTTTGATTTCTAGCTCTCAAATTGACAAAATAAACTTTACTCTTCATATTATTTCCCCCTCTAAATAAAAAATAAATACACTTGTAAACTAAAGATAATATATGGGTTATCTAACTTTATAAGTATAATCTAATATAATTATATCACTTTATATTTCCACTATTTTATTAAAATATAATTGTAATAGATAATTTACATTAATTTTATATTTATACAATTATATTCTAATTTATATTAATAACCATAAAAATCATTATACCACTTTTACCATTTATTTCAATTATACTAATTCTGATTAAACCTAAATACTATATACTATCAATATAATATTTAATCATTATTATAAAAAAATAAGCATGAGGATAATTAACTTTTATAAATAATTATAAAACCCAATTAATCCTATGCTTATCTTTAATTTTTATAATATGTGAACACTAATCATTTTTAATAAAGGCTTAATATCTGTATCTTTTACAAATTCAAATTCTACTTTCCCAACACCAGAACACCATATTTTCATTTCTGAATCAATATCAAAAGTTCCTGCACTTTCACAAGAAAAAGTAGTTATTTTAGATAATGGTATTATCATAAACTCTTTTTTCTTTCCTCTAAGTCCTTGTACGTCTATAACTATTAATCTTTTATCTGTAACTATCAATCTATCCCTTATAGATTTATAAGATAATAATATTTTCTCATCATCTAAAAGCAAAAATTCATAAAGTTCTCTTCCATCTTTTTCATCTGTTTGTGAAAGACCGAATATTTTAGTTTGTATTTCTGACATTTCATCACTCCTTAAGCATTTCAACTTACCTTATATTCTATTATAAATTATTAAGTTAAAAATTACCACTTAGATGCTAAAGTATATTTTTATGTTAGTGCCTACCCCTAGTTTGCTTTCCAATGATATACTGCCACCATGCACCTCTATTATCTGTTTTGCTATAGCTAATCCTAATCCTGACCCTTCCTTTGAAAAAGAAGTATTTGTACCTCTATAATACCTTTCAAAAATATAAGGTATATCTTCTTTTGAAATTCCTTTACCGTTATCATTTATTTCTATACATATTTCATTACTTTTCTTATACAATAAGACATCAACTTTAACTTCTTTAGTATTAAGTAAATTTTTATGTGGATGTTTTTTAATTCTAATTAATATATTAATTTTTATATTAATTGTAACTACATTTGGTATTATATTTAAATCATCTAATTCTAGAATCCCTTTATATATAATCTATAAGCCTTTATTATCATATTTTTCTTTAATACCAACTATGGCAATTCAATACTATTTAAGCATAAAATTTTCAAATATTTTTATCCCTATAGGATTAGGAATATTATTTACAATAATATCTTTCATAGGTTCAGGAATCATACCCTATTTATGGTTCTTTTTGCCTTGGAGTTATGCTGGAAAAACTATGTCCGCAACTCATATTACACTAAGCCTTTCTTCAACTATATTAATGTTTATTATTGCCGCCATAATTACTGTTTTTATAACTAATAAAGGTATTAAATTTATAAAAAATAAAGATATTTTTTAATATACTAATTATGTATTCTTTACAAAAATATATTTGCACTATAATTATTTTTTAAATTTTATAATAAGATCTTTAAAACCAAATATAATTCAAATAAGACCAAACAGCTGCTTTTTGGCATCCTGTTTGGTCTTATATTTAGAATTAATTAAACATTATTCCATTTCAACCATATATCTATATTTATCAGCTCTATAATAACATACAGAATATTCTAAGTTATTACCATTAGAATCAAAAGATATCCTGGTTCTTTTTAAAGCTGGAGATCCTAATTCTACTTCCAAATATTCACTTAATCTTTCATCTGTAGACACAGCTTCAAAATATTCTCTAACTTTAGAAATTGATATATTATTTGTTTTTACTAAAAGCTCATATAAAGACCCTGTATATTCATCTTCAGCTAAAGGTAAGTTTAAATTTTTGCTTAAATATGTTATAAAAAACACCATAGGCTGACCATTAACATACCTTAGTCTTTCAATTTTATAAACTTCTTGACCCTCTAATATATTTAAATTTTTAGCTATAATTTTATTAGATTCTACTATATTAATTTTAGCGAATTTCGTAGATACTTCTAATCCCCTAATTCTCATTTCTTCCGTAAAACTCATTATTCTAGTTAACGGCTCTTCTATCTTATTAAATATAACTGTTGTTCCTTTCCCCCTAGTTCTTGAAACGTACCCTTCATTAGCAAGGTCGTTTATAGCTTGTCTAACTGTTATTCTACTAACATTAAACATTTCTTGAAGTTCTAATTCCGATGGTAGTGTGTCACCTTTTAAGTATTCTTCATTTTCTATACTCTTCTTTAATATGTCTTTTATTTGATAATATAAAGGAGATGCTCCTTTACTATGATCTAATTGCAATATATCACCTCTTTTTATGTCATATTTATTTATAAAATCTTAAAGTTGTATTTTAATCTAAGTTAAGCTAAAATATTAGAATTTACATAATACTATTTAGCTTTAGTTAATGAAATTCAAAATTTAACTTTTAATTATGAAAGCTTACAATTTACATTTTAACAATTTAAAAGTAATATATCTACAAAATTCTTTAAATATAACTCATTTATTTATAGACACTTCTATTTTTATAAATTCAAATTTAAATTATAAGAAAAATATTTTAACCTTTAAAATCCTCAACAGAAATTTTGCTATAAAATTAAGATCTTACATATGCTTTTATAATTCCTATTTTTTCCCCTTCACTTAATTCAGTTGGTCTTATTGTATAAGTTGAAACGCTTGCAGGAATTATAAATGTCTCAGCATAATGAACTATAAATGGTTCAAAACTTTCATCTGGACTTTCTACTATTGCTTCTTCTCCTTCTATAAGATTTAATACATTAACTACATTGTTAGTATTTAATAAAGTTTTTTGTTCAAACCAAAATCTTCTTGTTTCTATAAACTCAAGTTCATGTAATCCAGTTTTCTCTTCTCTCACTTTTTCGTTATTTTTTATAAGTTCTATTCTATTAACCAAATTATTTTTCACCCATTCTGTAGTTCTATCCCATTGGATAACATTTTTACCATGTTCCAAATGTATAGGTCTTGGTATACCATCTAGTCCAACTCTTCCCCAATCCCAGAGCTTAAAAGTAAATATATATGGTGTTGCACTAATCTCCAAAACCATACTATTTTTCCCTGAGCAATGTATTGTTCCTGCTGGTATTAAAAAATGATCATGCTTTTTAGCTGGAAATTTATTTACATATTTTTCTGCATCAAATATTATTTCTCCTTTTTCTGCACTTTTTAAATCTTGTAACATTTCTTGTTTGTTTACTCCCTCTTTTATACCTAAATACACACAAGCATCATCTTTTGCATCTAAAATATAGTAACTTTCATCTTGAGTATAATGCACACCAAATTTTTCTTGAATATACTCTGTCACTGGGTGAACCTGAAGACTTAAATTTCCTCCTTCTATTGTATCTAGAAAATCAAATCTTATTGGAAATTCTGCTCCAAATCTTGCATATACTTTTTCCCCTAATAATTCTTTAGGTCTATATAACACAACATCCAATGAAGGTACTTCTATTTTTACATCTCCATATCTTAAATATAAACTATTTTCTTCTGGTACCCCATCAAAACACCATGCAAAATTTTCTTCATTTTTATCTAAATCACAAACTTTTTTCATCCATTGTCCACCCCATACTCCTGGTGCAAAATATGGAACGATTCTAAAAGGACGTTTAGAAGTTTCAATTAACCCTTCTCTAAAACCATTACCTGTAACCATTTTAGGATTATCATACACATTAGTATCTAATAAATAATCTATACAATCATATAGTCTTTTCTTATGTCTATCTGCTATTCTCCACTCTATAAAAAATCCTCTTTTATATCTTCTTAATATATCTTCTTCAAAATTTTCCAACTTAAAGTTTCCTAACTCTTTTCTAGCAAATCTCTTTTGAATTTCCCACCTTGCTAAGTCTAAATATATTAAAGTATCTCCCTTTGTAATGTTGCTTGCCCCAACTCCATAAACAAGAATTAACCCTTCTTCTATAGATTCCAATTTTTCTTTTGTCTTTTTTAATTGTTTTTCATCTATAAAATCTTCCATTTCACCATAATACATTATCCCAAAAACTCTATCATCCGTTAAGTTTTTTCTTATTAAATCTGTTATTTTTTTACCATCGTAAAATATTTCTTCACTTTTTATAATCAATGATGGATTTAATTTTTCAGTAAATTCTTTAAGCACTTCTTCATCTCTTACACCTGGATAACAATCTAAAGTTATAATATACTTGTCTTTACTTATATTATTTTTTATCTCTTTTATTATAGTTTCATATCCTTCCCATGCTTTCTCTTCAAAGCCCTTTACTTTTACTTCTGGATACTTATCATAATTTGATACTCTATTTTTATAATTCATAATGCCATTTCCTCCTTTGTTACTCTATCTTTTTAGGAATTCAACTTCACTATCATTTTTAAATACTCTATAATTAAAATCTCTATCTTCTATTTCCTTATAATTGTGTCCCGCTGTAGTAGGCCAACAAGCCCCTACCATTAATTCTTCATCACAAGTGTTAACTATTCTGTGTGCAATTTCACCATCAATATGATGAATAGATCCTTTATATATTTTTTCTGCCCAAGTTTTTCCTTTTTTGTTCATTAAAAGTAATAAACCTTCTCCCTGAAGTCCAAAATAAAATTCTGCACAATTAGTATCTTCATGAAAATGTCCTCTTGTCATATTACATTCTCCATTTATATAAACTGGCTTCATAACTGTAAGTCCCCAAAATAAGTTTCCTTCTTTTTCTTTTTCTCCTTCTGTATAAGAATACACTTCGTAAACTACAGTATTAGGATCTAAATTGCTTTCATTACCATATTTATAAATACCTTTGATTTGTTTTAAACACTTTTTGTACGATTTAACTTTTTCCCCTCTTAATACTTCTTTGGGCATTTTATGATAAGCTCTTGGTTCTAATACTTTCATATTCTTACCTCCTACGGATTAAAATTTTCCCATTTTTCTTTTACTAGTTGTGGATTAGATACAAATAAAAATTTATCTTTATCTTTTTTAAATTGGGTGTAAATTGGAATATCTTTATTAATAAAAAATTCTTTATACTCTCTTGCATTAGTTAATGTTAAAGTAGTTTTTTCATATTTATCATTATGAATCCATTCTATATTTCCTTTTTCATTAAATATAGGGAAATATGCTAACCCTTTATGCTCCCTTATTTCATCATAGTCAAAACCAAAATCTCTAACACACCATGCTCCAAATGTTAACGGTATTTGTAAATCTATACTTACTGTGTAATGAGCATAATAAGGAGGTACTATAACAACATCTCCTGGCTGTGCAAAAACTGCAATACATCTTCCTGGATTACTTTTGGCACTTTCTTGCATATAAATTATCCCTTTTCCTTGCCATATTTCATATACTTCCGGTGTAGAACTTTTACAAGAATTTGATATTGAATGAATATGCCCTTGTGATCTTACTGGCTCTTTTCCTAATCTTCCTGATGCATAAGTAACTACTCCAAATAATAAATTTCTTTTAATCATATTTTCTCTATCTTCTTTATCTCCTACATCCATAGCTATAGAATATACTATTTCTGGGCCATCACAATTAGGATTCATCAAACTTTTTCTTATATCATCAAGCTTTCTATTTTCAACTTCTGGTCCAAAAACATTCTCCCCATATATAAATCCAAAGGGATTATATGTCGGTTTTATATCAAACCCAGGATAAAAATTCATTATCACCACTCCATTTTAAAAAAATTTTCCTATAATATATATCAACATTGTAGTAATTATTATAGGTGCTATTAATATAAACATATATTTATTTGAAATATCTTTTACTTCCTTGTCCCATTTAGTCTTATCAAACCAAAAACTATCATCTTCTTTTACAATTACAAAATCATCTTTTATAAGATTTTCTAGAAGATAGCTTTTTTCTTTATTTGTTATCTTTAAATCTATATCATCATATAAAATACTGTTATTTTCATCCAAAGCATTTTTAACTATAAAAATATCAATCATTTGTCTTATATGACTCCTTACCTCTTTTGTTCTATTAGCATTAATCATATATTTTCATACTCCTTTATTACACTTAATATGTGTTTTTTAATAGGATTTATTGATATTGTTAATATAAAAAATAAACTTACAAAAATTATAGTTAAAACCATAAAAATTACTGAAAAATTTTTATTTAATCTATCTAAAATTGCATATACACTCAAATTTATAACTGATAATATTCCTAAAACTATTAAGCTTTTTTTTATCTTTAAAAACATCTTATATTTCTTTAAAATCTCTCTTTTTTTATCCATATTATCATTCCTTATATAATCTGTTGAGATTGAAAATATCTAATCTCAACAGATTTTTATTTTAATTTATAAGGACTATAGGAACTTAGTTCCCACTCCTATGGCTGCAAGTATAACAAGTATACCCATAACTTTAAGAGGTGACATTTTTTTCTTTGCCATTAAGAACCAACAAAATACTACTAAAAGTAATGGAAGTATTTTAGGGAATATCCCATCTAAAACTTTCATAATATCAATTTCCGAACTACCACCTGTTGGAATTTTTAAAGTTGTAGCTAAATTTACATAGGATGCTGCAACTCCACCTACTACTATTGATCCTAATAAATTGAATGATTCACGAGCACGTCTAGCAGCTTCTCCAACTATTAGATCAACAGATTTTGTACCTAATTTGTATCCTTTCATGAAAACAAAATAACTAAGAGCTGTAACTGTAACAAGATAAGTTACTATATAAAATATCGGTCCTAATACATTTCCACCTTGGGCAATTCCCATTGCTATAGAAATTAGTAGCGGTATATACATACCAGGAATCATAGCATCTCCAATACCAGCTAACGGTCCCATAAGTCCTATCTTTATTCCATTTATAACTTCATCATCTACATCTTTTCCATTTGCTTTTTCTTCTTCCAGTCCACAAACTATACCATTTATTACAGACCCTAGTTGAGGTTCTGTATTATAAAAAGCTGAATGTCTTTTTAATGCCTTTTTTTCTTCTTCTTTATTATCACCATACAATTTTTTTATTACTGGAATCATAGATACTGCAAATCCAAAAGATTCTAACCATTCGAAAGACATAGAACTTAAATTTCCAAAATACCATGAACGCCAAGCTTTTCTTAGGGTAGACTTGTCCAATTTTTTAACTTTTTCTCCCATATTATAACTCCTCCTCATCATCTTCAACTAAAGAATTATTATTAGCTGCTACAGCAGTTGGCTTAGCTGTATACTTGAAGTTTAAAAGTGCAAAGAACGTTCCTACTATTGCAAGAGATATCATATTTAATTTTAATGAGGCTATTAAAGCAAATCCAAATAGGAAATATATTAATTCGTAATCTTTTTTTGTTACTTGTCTTAAAAGAATAGCTACACCTACTGCTGGTAACATTCCACCTAAAGCTGTAAGCATTCTCATTACAAAAGATGTGGTTGGAAATAAGTTTATTATATTTTTAGCTATGGAAGATCCATAATATACAACTATGAATGTCGGAATTGCACGTAAAAGTAAAGTTGTAATTTGTGGGCCTATATAATGATTAAATTCTAATCCTTTTGTGTCTCCCTTTTCTATACAAGATATTGCCCTATGATTCCAATAAGAGTTTGTAACCATCATAAAGTTATGAAATATTGTACCAACAGCTCCTACTGCAGTTGCTATAGCTACAGCAGATCCAACAGTTGCGCCCCCTTTAACTGACATAATAGCAAGAGCAACTCCTATATAGGCTGCAGCATTTAAATCTTGTGGCATCTGTCCTCCTGGAGTAACAAGTGCAATAAAAACAACCTGAACTGCTACCCCTACAATTATCCCAGTAGTTACATCACCTAAAATAATACCAATTAAAAATCCAGAAACTATAGGTCTACTAAGTACATACCATCCTCCAGTTAATCCGAAAAACCATGGAACTGAAAGAGAACCTAAGTAAGCTAAAACAGCAATTAATAAGGCTTGAATAACATTTACTTCCATTTAAATTCCTCCTTAATTATAATTATTTATAAAATTTTTTTCTTGCCTCACTCCATAAAACACTCTTTGCATCTGGTACAAGTCTAAAATCTACTCTATAACCTTTATTAAAAATTTTTTCATAAGCTTCTACCTCATCATTAGTTATATCAGCATTATTATTTATATTTACTGTTCCTTCACGAGCACTTTGTGGACCTACATTTACTTTTTTTACTTTTGTTTCAAGATTACTATCCACAAGAATTTTTGCCATGGTAATGGGATCTTTAGTTATTAAAAAATATTTTTTATCGCTATTTACTGCTTGTTCCATTTTACTTAAAAATTTTTCATAAGAGAATATAAATGTTTTCTTTCCTGAAGCAGCCTTTAAAGCTGTTTTCAAAACTGGATTGTTAGCTGCTGCATCATTAACTGCAATTATTCCATCACATGGCTTTTCCATGGCCCATCTTGTAACTACTTGCCCGTGAATTATTCTATCGTCTATTCTTATAAAACTAATTGCCATACAAACTCCTCCTTAATAATTATCCTTATAATTCATCATTTTCATTTTGATCTATTTGGAATTTACTTATACCATCTTTAGATTGACTTATAACTTCTTGCAGATTATCTTCTGATAGCTCCCCTTCCATAAATAGTAAAGATAAAATCATAGGTAAATTTAACCCTGAAATTATTTTGGATTTTTCAAGTAATCCTTTATCTGATAACAAGCTTATTGTTGTTGTGTAAGGTGATCCACCTTTTAAATCTGCTATTGCAATTATTTGCTTGTATTCCTTTACTTCTTCTATAATTTTTTCTAATTTTTCTTTAAAAGTATCAATACCCATATCCTTTTCTAAACATAAATACTCAACATCTTTTAATTCTCCATAAATCATAGTTGCAGCTTCATATATACCTTTAGCAATAGTTCCATGACTTACAATAATAATTTTTTTCAATTTTATCCCCCCTTGTTAAAAATTTAAAATAAAACAATTAGTATAAATTTAGTATTCCTTTTTACATATTATAATGTTATATCATTATAATATATTTAATACGTTTACATGTCAATATATTTTTGTCTATTTATGTCGGTTTTTTTAGAAATATATATTTCTTTTATTTTATAAACATGATAACATTTACTTTAAAGTAATTTATTAACATTTATTGTTAAATATAGTATAATGTGAAAGTGCGATTTTAAACCTACTACATTTATCATGATAAATGTATAAACAAAAGGAGATGTAAATCTTGTATAACAATAAAACAAAATCCTGTGCTGAGCATAAAAATAGTACAGAAAAAAATACTCTAGACTTAAATGAAATGAAAATAATGGATGAAACCGAAGCTTTAGGGGTAATAAAATGTGTATATAACGCTTATGGAAAAACCTTTGTTAACAAAGCATTCTATGATGAAAATAAACTAATTAATTTAAATAAAGAAAATAATTTAATATCTTGTATAGGAAAAAACAAAAATTCTCAAGTAATTGGACATGTTGGAATATCCCCTAATAAAAACTTAAAGACATCAGAAATATGTGCAGCTTTCGTACACTCTTCTTATAGAGGAAATGGTTGTCTTAATAAACTAGCTGATTTTGCAATTAAAACTAGTAAATCTAGAGGTGATATTGCTTGCTATGTATACGCTGTAACTAGTCATTATTATTCACAAAAAGCTGCTCATAAAAATAATTTTAAAGATTGTGCTCTGTTTTTACACAAAGCTCCTAGTTTAAATTTTAAAAATATAAAATCTAAAAATAGAGAAAGAGAAAGTTTACTATTATCCTTTAGATATTTTAAAAAACAAAATAAAAGAAATATTTATGTTACACAAAAATATGAAAAAATATTAAAACAAATATATGAAAATTTAAATATACCAGTTAAGTTTAAATATAAAAAATTTTCTATTATGCCAACTCCATCTAAGTCTTCTATAGATGCTAAAAAAGATAATTACAATAATATAATCCTTAATATAAAAACTATTGGTAAAAATATTTGTGAAGAAATATCTAATATTATAATAAAATCTAAAAAAGAAAATATAAATTCTATATTCTTAACTATAAACATAGAAAATAAAGATACTCCTTATATTATAAGTTATACTGAAAAAATAGGATTTTTATTCGGTGGTGTTCTTCCTGGAGATAAAAACAAAGATTTGTTACTATTTCAATATAATTTAAAAAATATTCCACCTGAAAATATAATAATAGAATCTGATATAGGTAAAAGTTTATTAAACTTTATAAAAAATCAATACAAAAACAATATTAAGAACCAAAAACATAAAGCCATGTAGATAAAATCTTAAAATTAGATTATCAACAAATATTGTAAAAATATATAGTATAAAAACATAGAAACTGCCTTAACCAAAAAGTTTAAGACAGTTTCTCTTAATTATAAAAATAATCTTTCATATAAATAACTATTTAAATTTTAAAAAGCCATTATTCTTTAAACTCATCTAAAAAATAGCTATTAGTAATATAGCTAATTATATTTAACAAATATCTTTAATACTTTCCCTTATTATTTATTATGTTATTTCAATTTAAATATATTTCCTAAAATATTCCATTCGTTGCATAAATATAGTATAATGTAAATGCAGGAGAATTTACTTTACTTAAATAAATTTATAAACTAAAATTCTTATAACTAACTATTCTAAAAATTATTATTACATAAAATGTTTGTATATTAGGAATTATGTAATAAATCTAAAAAACATATGAAAGAAAATATTTTATATTACACAAAATAAAATGACATACTATAAAACTTGCAGAACTTAAGAATAAATTTAAAAGATAAACTCATGATTAAAACAATAATTAAAATCATGGGAGGTTAGTTTAATGCAAGATTCTATAAAAAAACAAGCAAACAGTTTGATAACCAAATATAATACTAATAATCCTTTTGAATTAGCAGATTATCTTGGTTTTATCACAATAATAACACCTCTAGATAATAACATAAGTGGAATTTCCCAAAACTTAAAAAAAAATATAGTTATTTATGTAAACAGTGAATTAGATTACTATAAAAAATTAATTGTTGCGGCTCATGGTTTAGGACATGCTATTTTACATAAAGAAACTGATACTATATTTTTAGAATATACTAATATATGCTTACAAAATAAATATGAAAGGGAAGCTGACTCATTTGCAATTGAACTTTTACTTTATAATAAACAATCATATAAATATAAAGAAAATGTTATAAATAAAACGTCTGCCAAAGAAAGACTTAATTTGAGTATGTTAAATTTTAAGTTTCCACATTCATATTAGTAATATGAAAATAAGCTAGCATGCTAACTAGTTATCTATCTACTTAAATATGTATTATCCATAGTAACTTAAACTATATAATTATAAATTATATGGTTTAAAACATAAAAAACAGAAATATCAAAACAGATATTTCTGTTTTTTATATTTAAAATACTATCTTGACAAATATTATTAATAGAGTTATTCTATAAATAACATATGAATAATTGCTCATATGTTTAATTATTCAAAGGAGTGATATTTTGAAAAATAAATCAAATGATAATATAGAGGTTTGTCATTGTAATTGCATACACAATGATATTGTTGATAAAGTTTCTAAAAATATGTTTTCTGAAGAGGAACTTTCTGAAGTTGCTAAGCTATTAAAAGTTTTTGGGGATACAACTAGAGTAAAAATATTAAATGCCCTTTCTATTGAAAAAATGTGCGTATGCGATTTGGCTAAATTATTAGATATGACTCAATCAGCTATATCTCATCAACTTAGGGTTTTGAAACTACATAGATTAGTTAAATATAAAAAAGATGGTAAGGTGGTCTATTACTCTTTAGATGATTCACATATTAATATGATACTTAATGTAGCATTACAACATGTAAAAGAATAACTGACTTATATAAAAGGAGGGTTACGTGTGACACAAATAAGAAAAAGTAAAAGTAAAATTTTAAATGTTTATAATAGTTCTTCTAATTGTAGCAATAATCACTGTGATAAATATAATCACCATTCCTGTGGTTGCAGCAAAGCTAATTCTCATAATCATAGTAATTCCTGTGAATGTAGCAAAGATTTTTCTAACATAAATAATAACTATTATACAAAAGAATTTATTTTAAAAGGTTTAAATTGTACTAATTGCGCTAATAAAATAGAACGCAATATTAGAAAATTAGATGGAATAACGAACTCTTCCCTTAATTTCTCTACTTCTAGACTTAAAGTTGAATTTGAAAAAAAACTAGAATCAACTATATATGAAATTATAAATAAAATAGTTACTAATCTTGAACCTGATGTAGATGTTATAGATACTTCTATTGTTTTAAATAATGACCATTCTACTAAAGAATTTACTTTAAAAGGTTTAAATTGTACTAATTGTGCTAACAAGATAGAACGTAATATTAAAAACTTAGATGGAGTAATAAACTCTTCTCTTAATTTTTCTACTTCTAAGCTTAAAGTTGAATTTGAAAAAAAACTAGAATCAACTATATATGAAACTATAACCAAAATAGTTACTAATCTTGAACCTGATGTAAAAGTTATAGATACTATATCTAATTTAAATAAATCTAATTCTTATAATAACAAAAAAAATAAAAATAACATTAATACTCTTCCTATAAAAATGATTTTAACTTTAGCTTTTATGGGTTTAGGCTTTTTGTTTAAAAAAGAATCTTTTGGCTTTATCCCTTTTCTTATTGGATATTTTATTATTTCATTTAGCATAATGAAAAAATCTATAAAAAATATTATAAAAGGAGAAATTTTTGATGAAAATTTCTTAATGGTAATAGCTACTTTAGCTGCTATATCTGTTGCTGAATATCCTGAAGCTATTATGGTTATGCTTTTATACCAAGTAGGTGAATATTTTCAAGGAAGAGCAGTTGAATCTTCAAGGAAATCTATCAGTGATTTGATGGATATTAGACCTGATTATGCAAATTTAAAATCAAACAATAAAATAAAAAAAGTATCCCCTAATAAAGTATCTGTTGGAGATATAATAATAGTAAAACCTGGTGAAAAAGTTCCTTTAGATGGCATAGTTATTGAAGGAAACTCTTCTGTAGATACAAAAGCACTAACTGGAGAATCTATCCCTAAAGAAGTTTCCAAAAATACTAGTATTACAAGTGGTTTTATAAATATTGATGGTTTATTGACTATAAGAGTCACTAAAACATTTGGTGAATCTGCTGTATCTAAGATATTAGACTTAGTTCAAAATGCCACTTCTAAAAAAGCCAAAACTGAACTTAGAATAACAAAATTTGCAAAATATTATACTCCTATAGTTGTTTTAATAGCTGTTTTATTAACAATAATTCCTCCTATTTTTATACCTTCACAAACATTTAATACATGGCTTATAAGAGGAGCTACTTTCTTAGTTGTTTCTTGTCCTTGTGCATTGGTTATATCTATTCCTATGTCTTATTTTGCAGGACTTGGAGCTTCTTCTAAAAGTGGAGTTTTAGTTAAGGGCGGAAATTATCTTGAAGCCTTAAATAACGTTGGCACTTTAGTTTTTGATAAGACTGGAACTCTTACAAAAGGGAATTTTAAAGTAGATAAAATAGTTTCTTCAAATGATTTTAATAAAGATGACTTTTTAAAATATGTAGCCCATGTAGAAAGTTTTTCAACTCACCCTATTGCAGTATCTATAGTGTCTGAATTTAATGGAACTATAAATAAAGATTTAATTAAAAATTATAAAGAAATACGAGGAAAAGGTGTTGAAGCTTTAGTTGATGGAAAATTAGTTTCAAGTGGTAATTTAAAATTTCTTAGGGATAAAGGAATAACAGTTGCTGAATCTGATGCTTTTGGTACAGTTATCTATACTGCTATAGATAACAAGTATATTGGTTTTATATCAATTAAAGATGAAATAAAAGAAGATTCTAAAAAAGCTATTTTAGGATTTAAAAAATTAGATATAAATAATATAGTAATGTTAACTGGTGATAGAAAAATAACTGCAGTAAATGTTTCTAAAGAATTAAGCATATCTAATTATAAATATGGATTATTACCTAATGAAAAAGTCTCAGAAGTTGAAAATTTAATTAAAAATAAAGGAAACAAATCTCTAGTCTTTGTAGGTGATGGAATAAACGATGCACCTGTTTTAGCTAGAGCAGATGTAGGAATTGCTATGGGTGGTGTAGGATCTGATGCCGCTATAGAAGCTGCTGATGTTGTTATAATGAATGACGCTCCTTCAAAAATAATAAACGCTATTAAAATAGCTAAAAAAACTAAAAGAATAGCAAACGAAAATATATTTATGTCAATTTTAGTTAAACTTATAATTATGGTATTAGCACTATTTGGACTTGCCCCAAT
Organism: Clostridium oceanicum; assembly: GCF_039521385.1. Lineage (NCBI taxonomy): Bacteria > Bacillati > Bacillota > Clostridia > Eubacteriales > Clostridiaceae > Clostridium > Clostridium oceanicum. The sequence goes on from NZ_BAAACG010000008.1 coordinate 184,048, forward strand.
GTGGCTTGCCATATTTGGAGATGTAGGAGTATCAATTATAGCAGTATTTAATGCTATGAGAATATTAAAAATCAATTAAATATCTTTTATTTTATAAAATAATACTTGAATTTTAAAAATGGTCATTTAAATAGTTATTATACTTACAGTAAAATACTATACTTCTCTATTTTTTTAACTATAGTATATTAAATGAAAACCATAAATTATTTAGTTTAAAATAATTTATGGTTTTTTTATTTTAAATTTATGTATAAAAATTAGTATTAACTTTTAAAATTACTACTAACTCTTAGAAATAATATACTATACATTTAAATAATATTTTATTAAAATATTATTTTCTGCAGCCAGCACATCCAAATACTTTTTCTTTAAGTTTAAGACCTGTACATGTTGTTGCTGTTCCTCCTAATGCAGTTTCTCTAAGTGATGGTGGCATTTGCTTTCCTACCTTATACATAGCTTCTACTGAATCATCAAAAGGAATTTTACTTTCAACTCCTGCCATAACTATGTCTACTGTAGTTAAAGCACTTACTGTTCCAGCAATATTTCTTTTTGCACAAGGGATTTCTACAAGGCCAGCTACAGGATCGCATACAAGTCCTAATATGTTTTTAATAACTATAGATGCTGCATCTAAAGCCATTTTAGGAGTTCCATCCATCATTTCAACTACTGCTGCAGATGCCATTGCAGCGGCTGAACCACATTCAGCTTGACAACCACCCTCAGCTCCAGCTGTTGTTGCATTTTTTGATATTAAAATTCCAACTCCTGCTGCTGTAAATAAAGCTTTTACTAAATCATCTTCACTTTTATCTAATTTTTCTCCAGCTGAAATTATTGTGGCTGGCAAAATTCCTGAGGATCCTGCTGTTGGTGATGCTACAATTTTCCCCATAGCAGCATTAACTTCTGATGTTGAAATAGCTCTAGCCATGGCTTTAGTCATAAATTCTCCTGTTAAGGTTTTCTTTTCCTTTGAATATTTATCAAGTTTTAAAGCATCTCCTCCTATTAGACCACTAACAGAATTAACTTCTTTTTTTCTGCCTTCTTCTGAAGATTTAATCATAACTTTAAGACTTTGTCTCATATTTTCAAAAACTTTTTCTTTAGATATTCCACTATTGTCTGCTTCTTCTAATAATGTATATTCCCATATTTTTAATCCATTTTTATTACAAACTTCTAAAAGCTCACTACCTTTGTTTACAAACATACTATTTTCCTCCTAATTTATTGGGTTAATTACTGTAACATTCTTAATATGTGGTATTTTCTTTATCTTTTCTATTATAGTTGAAGAAATTTGTCCATCTGTTTCAAAGGTCATAGTAGCTTCTAACCCTTTAACTATTCTTAAAACTTTCATAGTTGCTATATTTATATCTTCTGAATACATCATAGTACTTATTTTAGATATAATTCCTGGTACATCTTTATGATGAGTTATTATAGTTGGATTATTACCAGTAAATTCTATAGACTGTCCATCTAATTCTGTTATTACTATATTTCCACCACCTATAGATGAACCTATAATTTCAGTTACTTTTCCATCCTTTTTAGTTATAATAAATTTTACAGTGTTTGGATGTATATCTCCTAAATCTGTTTCTATAAACTGATACTTAATTCCCATTTTATCAGCAATTTCAAATGAATTTTTAAGATTTTCATCCCAAGGATCCATATTTAAAATTCCTGCAATCAAAGCTTTATCTGTTCCATGACCTTTGTAAGTTTTAGCAAAAGAACCATGAAGCAGAAACTTAACTTCTTTTATATTCCCTCCTGCAATTGATGCTGCTACTTTAGCAAGTCTTGCTGCCCCTGCAGTATGTGAACTAGAAGGTCCTATCATAACAGGCCCTATTACATCAAACACACTGTATTCCTTCATTGTAGTTTCCTCCCTATAGTATATATATTAAGTTTTATTTCAAATTAATGATTTTTATTTCACTTTTATGAAATATCCTATTTTTAGTATACTCTATTTTCAGCTTTTTTTAAACTGTTAAAGGTATAAGTTATATAATTAGTAAAAATTTATATTTTGTTATAAAAAAAGCTGTATATGTAACTTATCCAATAGATATATTACATATACAGCTTTTTTTATTTAGGCATATAAAAATAAACTAACATACTAATTATTTATTTGAATGTGCCTTATAATACTTTATCATAAACATAATATTCACTTGTATGACTTCTTTTAGCTATATACATAGCCTTATCTGCTTTTTGAATTAAAGTTTCTGCATCACTACCGTGCATAGGAGCAAAACTTATGCCTATGCTAACTTTTATATTCATAATATTATTTTCAACATAAACTGGTTGATTAAATACTTGTATTATCCTTGAAACTATATTTTTAGCTTCTTTTGTACTTCCTACATTTTTCAATAATATAGTAAATTCATCTCCGCCTATTCTAGCAACTAAATCCTCTTTTCTAAGTACTCCCTTCATTCTATTAGCAGCTTTACATAACAATTTATCCCCTATGCTATGTCCAAAAGTATCATTTATAAATTTAAAATTATCTAAATCTAAAAACATAACTGCTAAATTATTATTACTCTCTTTAATATTTTCTAATTCTCTTTTCAACTCTACATTAAAAGAATTTCTATTAGGCAAGTCAGTAAGGGAATCAAAATAAGCTAAATGTTTTGTGTGATCGCTAGTTTTTTTTCTTTCTGTAATGTCTCTTATATAAGTTGCTATACAAGCTTTTCCTTCAACTTCTAGTATTTTAGTTATCTCTTCACTATAAAATTTTGTTCCATCCTTTTTCCTGTGAATTTTTTCTGTACTGCTATCTAAAGAAAAAAAATTCTCTTCTAATTCAATATCTTTAGGTATTAAATCCTTTATATTTAATTTTGTTATTTCATTCATTTCATATTGAAACAAATCACAGGCTGCATTATTACAATATAGTATTCTTCCTTCTAAATCCCTTATAAATATAGCTTCTAATGATAAGTTTATAAGAGCCTTGTATTTTTTTTCTTCTATTTTTAGTGTCAATTCTTTGTTTTTATATGGAGTTATATCATATACTGTGATTAATAAATGTTCATTATTATCTATAAATATACTAAGTTTACCCCATTTTTTAGTTTTATCAAAGTATCCTTCAAATTCTATTTCCTTTTGCTCATTCTTTATCATATTAGATAATTTATCTAACAAATATAGTTTATATTTTGTAAATCTTAATAAATTATTCTTGTTTTCGTATTCTGTAAGTCCAGTAACCTTTCCAAATTCTTCATTTGAGTGTAGTATGTATATATCTTCAGCCATACCTGAACAATTTAATATAATTTTACAATAGCAATAAGCTATTCCCATCTTTTGCATAATAGAATAGCTTAAATCTTTTATTATGTCCTTGGCTTTCATAAATGTATACCCCCCAAATTTGCAATCGAATAAAGTTTTGAGTAAACTCTTAATCTATATGATATATATTATGTAAACACCTTGATGATATTATACCATATTCTTCTAAAAAGTCACATGATTTCTTCATATACTATTCATATAATATAAACTTTAGAACATCACTTATATTAATATTATATAATAACACTTTTTATCAAATACTAGTTTTCAGAATATATGAATACATTTTACCATATTTTTCTATATTTTTATAGATATCTTTTTAACTTTTCTGAATATTATTTCAGATTTTTTATTTACTAGAACTATTTTTTATAACTAATTGGGATATTTGGCTTCTATTTAAAAATCTTAAAGGAAACCTACTATATCCTAACCCACTATCTATATATAGTATAGTATTATTTCCAATTCTAAAGACACCTTTATCATATTTTGAATTAATATTAATTCCTTTATCTGGTGTTATTATTGCTCCTAGAAAAGGTAATCTTACTTGCCCACCATGAGTATGACCACTTAGTACCAAATCTATATTTGATAAATCAAAATTCAGTGCCTTATCAGGACTATGAATAATCATTATGTTAAATTGTTTTTTATCTAAGATACTTTCTTTTTTATATTGTGGATTTAAATGATCTACCCCTATTATATTTATATTAGAATTTCCTGTTAATATTTCTAAATTTTTATTATTCAAAATGGATACTCCATTTTTTTCTAAAAAACTTATCAACAACTCATGTTTACTATTTTCATACTCATGATTACCAGATACAAAAAATATATTTGAAGTTATTTTTCTTATATTTTTTATAAATTCAAAAGAATAGGTCAAATCATTGGATTTTCTATCTATCAAATCTCCAGTTATCACTATTAAATCTGGTTTAAACTTTTCTAATTTATAAAAAATATTTTTAAATATTAACTTTTTATTATGATAATCTGATATATGTAATATTTTTATATCATTTTCTATCTTGTCAAATCTAAGTTCTTCAAAATGAACTTTAGGTATATTAATCTGTATAAAAATATATGTACATAAACTCAAAACACATATCACAAAAAATACACTAGCATTCATTAAATTATCTCCTTAAAATAATCTTTTCTCTTACAAAATATTAATATTATATTTTAATTTGTATTTATATATATTACCATATATATAAATTAAATTGTAGTTTTTTGTATTTTATTGATTATACTTGTCTAATACTGTAAGATACATTATTATATTTAAAATTTTTAATATTGAAATTACAATTTAAATATTACATTATATATACTAACCATAAACTAATACAATACTTTAATGGTTACCTATTAGCAAACATTATAGAGATACAAAAAAGGTTGTAATTTTTACAACCTTTTATCGTTTAATATACTTTATAGTATATATTATATATCGTTCCCTATTACATAGTCTTTATCTATTTATTATTCTATATGAAAATTATTAACTTCTTTTTTCATCCCTTTAGTCATATCATTTAATTTCTTAGCAGTTTCCTCAACTTGATTTGATATAGCAGTCATTTCTTCACTTGAAGCTGAAATTTCCTCACTTGAAGCTGAAACTTGCTGTGATATAGCAGATATATTCTCTACTTTAGATATTATATTATCTTTATCTTTATTTATCTCTAGAGTAGCTTTAGTTGTATTTTTTATTTTAGGTATTATTTCATCCACTGCTTTAGTTATTTTATTAAAAGATTTCATTGCTATATCTATATTACATTGTTGTTTTTCTAAATCTTCTTTAACTTTAAGTGTATTTCCCCCCATATTTTTTGCATCATTTATAGTATTATTAACTATTAAAGATATATTTTCAGAAGAAGTTTTGCTTTCTTCTGCAAGCTTTCTTATCTCATCTGCAACTACTGAAAAACCTCTTCCTGCCTCTCCTGCCCTTGCAGCTTCAATTGCTGCATTTAAAGCAAGAAGATTTGTTTGATCTGCAATAGAATTTATTAAATTTGTTATTCCATTTATTTGACCTATGTTATCCTCAACGCTTTTAGTAGCTTTAACTAAATTATTAAATTCATCTTTCACACTTTCTACAGATTGAATAAGTATATTCATGTTTTTGCTACTATCATCTGATGTATTCTTTATATTAAAAGTATTTTTTTCTATCTCTTCAATAGATTTAGATACTTTTTCTATATTTCCCCCAAATTTATTTAAAATTTCATTTATAAAGGAAAGCTCTTCTGATTCATTTTGGTTGCCCTTTGCCATCTCTTGTATGCTTAAGGAAACACTTTCTGAAGAAGATGCCATTTCACTTGAAGCATTATATAAACTATCCGATTCATTTTCTATATCTTCTGATGTATTTTTTATTTCATTTATCATATTTCCTACTGATTTTTTCATAATATCTATTGCATTTACCATCTTACCAATTTCATCTTCTCGTTCTAAATCTCTTTTATCAATTCTAAAACTCAAATCACCTTTAGATGCTGTTTCAATATAATTCACTCCTGATTGAATATTACTAGAAAGTTTTGATGATATAAATTTTATAAGTATAGATGCTATAACAATGCATACTATAGAAATAATCACTATTCCTCTGTTAAGCTCATTTAAATGAGATAAAACTTGTTTCTTTTCAATTACTGCTCCAACTATCCATCCTGTATTTTTAATTTCAGAATATCCTATAACTTTTTCTATTCCTTTATATTTATAACTAGTCTTTCCATTTTTATTTTCAGTCATATCTTTTATTGCTTTTGAAACACTTTTAAAGTTAGCATCTGTCTTCATTTTATCTACAAGATTAACTTGATTTTTAACTAAACTTAAATCGTTATCTGCAACAGATACACCATCTTTATTTATTATAAAAGAACTTTTTGTTCTTCCAACTTTTATATCACTAACTACCTCACTAAATTTTTCTGCTTTTGTAGCAGAAGATAAAACCCCTATTATTTTATCATTAGATTTTATTGGAACACTGTATATTATAGCAAGATCAGAAGTAACCTTACTTTTCAAAGGATCCGTTACACATTCTTCTCCTTTAAGAGCTTTTATTATATTTTCTTCATTCATTACATTTGCAGTTACACCATTTGTATAAAAAGATTTACCCTTAGTATCTACTATTTCCATCCTTAAATAATCATTTTCTTTAACTTTTTCTTTAAGAAAATCTAATTTTTTTTGCAAACTTAACTTCTCATCCTCTATTATTGGATTATTAGCTATTGATTTTAAAACCCTAAATTCACTATTTATTTTTTCTTCTACAGTATTGGCTGCTTGTTTAGAAAATTCTGGCAACATCATGTCTACAGTCTTTTCCAAAGAATTTTTGCTTATAACATAGGATGTCACCCCAAAGCCTATAGATACTACAACCATTAATATAGTAAAATACAGCATCATTTTTGCTCCTATGGTTTTTATGTTCAGTGCTAGTTTTTTCAAAATAATCCCCCCATATTTACGAAACATTACAAATTACAAAATTCTATTTTTCTTTATCTATAGACATTTTCTTTTATAAACATCTATTTTATGACTTACTTATCATTTTCGTATTAGATTATAATACTCTTAATAGTTTATATAAAAAATATCCTTAAAATTTATTTTTTATAAATATTGTGTATTTTTATAATATTCTGTAACTTATCATTAACTTATACTAAAATTTATTTTCAAAAATAAAAAACAGCCCTAACAGCTGTTTTTTTATACTTATATATTATTTTAAACATTAGTTTCAAACTGTATTTTTATAATTTAAAAAATATAAAATAAATAATAATTGAAATATATATAAAGTATTATTTAAAATACAAATTCACTAAATTTTAATCTACATTACATTCATTTTGTATCCTTTTATCTTCCTTTAACATATGATTTATTATCCATTCAAAAACAAACTTTAATAAATTATTTATATATTCATCTTGATTAGTATCTATTTTTTTTAAATCTGCAGAATAAATTTTTTCAATAAATGCATCATGTTCTTTCTTTTGATTAAAATAACGCTTACATTTATTCTTTAGCATATATTCTTCTTCTAAATTAAAATGGTATTTAGTATATCTACGTAATTCTTCTATTATATCAACTATTTCATCATACTTATCTATGCAAAAATCATTTTTTAATAATTTATAAGCATCATTTCCTATTTTAAAAAGCTTTTTATGCTGTAAATCAATACTGTCTATACCTACAGAATATTCTTCTTTCCACTTTAACATATTATAATGCCTCCTGTCATATAAAAACTATATATTATAATTCGTAGATTTTATTTTAATATTTATAAAAAAACTTATATTTAATACCAATTAAATATATTTATTTGTTTTATAATAATTTAATATATCCTTACTTACAAAAAATGCTAATATTAAATTAATTATTGGAAATAAGCTTATAGTCAATAGTAACATATACACTATATATTTCTTACCATCTAACACAGACTTAGCAATATTTTTCATAAATTCTGCTGATTTATTATTACCTTCTTTTTTCATATTTTCTACTTCTTCATTTATATCTTTCATAACTTTAAAAGAACTTGATGGTCTATTAATTCTTGAAGCTACTAATATAGCCATAAATGTATATATAGATAAAATTAAATAACAATTTATTAATAGTAAATAGATATTATTTATTATCATTTGTGTTCCTACTTTCAAATATTAGTTAATAATTAATATTAATCTTTCTTATATTATTATATAACATTATACATACAAATTCATCATTTAATTCTATAAATTTACATTTATTTTTAATAATTATTATAATACTAAAGAAACTTTAGTATACAAAAGATTTTAATTTTTAAAATATACAATAAAGACTTTCAATTTAAATATATAAATTGAAAGCCTCCATTATACAAACTTCTATTTTGATTTATTATCTTTTAATATTTCTTCTGCTTTTTTATTCATATTAGGATATAAATTACTAGGAACAAACTCTTTACCTAATTTAGAAGATACAATATACCTAGCACATTTTGTTTTATCTCCTTCACAATATTTTCTTTTATACATAAGTCCTAATCCAGAATTTATATTCATCTTATCATTATAAAATGGACACTTGTCTAAATTCTCACACTTCATATTTCTGCCTCCTAATAAATTATATTTTAAATCTATTATCTAATTTATTATTTAAAAACACTTTTTATTTCTTCTAATTTTTCATTAGATATATTTTCTTTTAATAATCCTAATAATAGCCTATTCTCATAATTCTTATTTTTGTTATTTAAATAATAGTTCTTTTGAATCCCTTCTTTTTTAAATCCATTTTTAATCATTACTTTTTTAGACCCTATATTATCTTCTACACAATCTCCTGTTAATCTTTTAGCATCTAAATAATTGAAGGCATAATTTATTAGAAATTCACAAGCTAAAGTACCATATCCTTTATTCCAATGAAGATCATCTAATTGATAACCTATTAAATAGTTATGTGGACAAAAATCAATAGGCATTACAGCGCATTGACCTATAAATTCTCCTGTTTTCTCTTCTATTATAGTAAAACAAGCATTCTTTGGAAGTTTATTTTCTTTTATTGATTTTTCTATTTCCTCTGCTATTGGTTTAAAATAACTAATGGTTTCTTCTTCCCTGTTAGGTCCAAAGAATAAATATCTACAAACAGACTCTTTCTTTAACATTTTAGCCACTAACTTTAAATCTTTTTCCTTTAAATAACTAAATTTTATATAATCTTTACTCCAATTTTTTTTCATTTTAAAATCCCCTCATCTATAACTATTTTTCTATTTCTTTTCTTATTTTCTTTAAAGCTTTTTTAGATCCTCTTTTAATATCTTTTACAAGCTTTCTTTCTTTAAAACTTGTAAACAATTGATTTAAATCATACCCCTTTGGATAGAGTTTTTCAGAGGGTAATTCTAATTTAACTCTTTTATAATTTACCTTTATAAACTCCTTATTATAAAAAACCACAATATTGTTTAGTTCATCTTTTTCCTTATAAACTATAGCAGATTCATTCTCTTCTAAAAGTAAAACCTTATCTCCCATTTTATAATTATAAAAATCTTCTTCTTTTTCTTGAGCTTTTTTCTTTTTTATCTTACTCTGATGTACTAAAGTATAATCATAATTTTTATTTTTTATATATTCTTTTGCTTTTTCTAAAACATCATTTTCTATTCCCATCTTCTTTGATATATAAAGAGCATTGCTATCTCCTGATTTACCAACTTTAAGTCTATAGGTAGGCTCTAAAGTATCTTTTTTAAACTCCATAGCTGCATTTTCAAAATCAGGGTGATTATAAGAAAAGTTTTTAATCTCTCCATAATGGGTAGATGCAACTGTTATGCATCCTTTATGATAAAATTTTTCTAATAAAGCTATAGCAAGTGCTGCACCTTCATTTGGTTCTGTTCCACTGCCTATTTCATCAAACAACAATAATGTAGATTTACTGCTATTTTTTAAAATATAAGCTAAATTTTTAACATGGGAAGAAAAAGTACTTAATGAATTTTCAATACTTTGGTTATCACCAATATCAACATATATATTATCAAAAACCGCCATCTCTGTATCTTTTCTACAAGTTATATGAAATCCTGACTGAATAGCTAAAGTTAAAAGACCTATTGTTTTTAATACTACAGTTTTACCTCCTGCATTTGGCCCTGTTATAATCAAACTTCTAAAATCTTCTCCTAAATTTACATTTAAAGAAACTGGATTAGATATTAAGGGATACTTACCTTCTACTATATTTAAATATCCATAATCGTTAAGTTTAGGAGATACACCATTTATTTCTTTACTATACTTTGCTTTAGCTAAAATCATATCATACTCTGATATAACATCTATATTAATCTTTAAATCTTTTTCTCTTTCAAAAAGCATTTCTGTTAAAGTTGCTAAAACTTTGTATTCCTCTACACTTTCTTCTGCCTTTAATACATTTAATTCTGTTACATATTTATCTATAGATTTAGGCTCTATAAAAACTGTAGTACCTTTAGATGAAGTTTCTATTATATTACCTTCTATTTTATTTTTATAAGCAGCTTTTATTGGTATAGTATATTTATCATTTCTTTTACTTATAAAAAACTCCTGAATACACTTTCTATTTTTATCAGACTTTAGGAATTTTTCTAATCTTTCTCTTATTTTTTCTTCACAATTATCAATATTCCTTCTTATCTTCTTTAATTGTTTAGTTGCATTAGAATCTACTCTATTTCCCTTTATTGATATATTTATTTCTTCTTCTATATAACTTAGATCTGATATATTTTCTCCATAGGCACTTAATGTAGGAGCATATCCTTCTTTATCTTTTATAAAAGTTTTAATTTTTCTACAGCCTCTTAAAAAGTTTGACATCATAGTTAAATCTGATGCTTCTAGTGATGCACCTTTATCTATCTTTTCTATAAGATTTGTAACGTCAAATATTCCTTCTAAAGGTATGTGATACCCAATATCTAAAAGATTCCTACCTTCTGAAGTTTCATTTAACATTCTTTTTACTTGTTTTATATTGCTAGTTGGCTGAAGATTATCTATAAGCTTTTCACCTAATCCACTTACACAATGTGTTTTTACAATATCTTTTAATCTATAATAATCTAATTTTTTCAATGTATTTTTATCCATTTTATTATTCCTCTCTTTAAACTTTTAATTGAATAAGCAAATTTACTATAAAGCCATAAATTTATTGACAGATTTCAATTTCTAAAATAAAAAAAGCTGTGGATAACTACCACAGCTTTAATTTAACAATTAATAAAGATAGCTTAGCTATCTTTAAAGCAAATTCGCTTTGGTGTATCTTCAATAGTATTAATTAATTCCACAACAAACAAAGGTATAAAATATACCTATTTTGGAATTAATATTAAGTTACCTATTTAAGATACTATACACTCACAAACATGCCTCTCTTCATTTTGAAATCTATCATTATATTTATAATATACTATCTATAAAACATAAAGTCAACATTCATATATTTACTCTTGCTATTTTCTGTTAATATAGTATAATATTTTTGCTATATTTTATTCATATTAGGGGGATTTTTATATTAATATACCAGGCCTTTACACAAATACAAGGAAATATATTAAATGAACAAAAAGATAATATTTTATCTACCATTACCAATTTACTATAATTTGGAATATAATAATTATATAAACTAATAGACACGGAATTAATTTTAGGAGGAGTAGTGTTGAAAACTTTAATAATATACGAATCTATACATCACGGTAACACCAAAAAAGTGGTAGACATAATTGGAAAAGTACTAAAAGCCAAAATAATTAAGGCTGAAAATGTTAATATAGGTACTCTTAGAGAATATGATTTAATCGGATTTGGCTCTGGAATATATTATGGAAAATTTCATAAAAACATAAATAAATTGATTGATAAAATGCCTATATTATTAAATAAAAAAGTATTTATTTTTTCTACAAGTGGAATAGGGAAAAAAAAGTTTAACAATTCTATTGTAGAAAAATTAAAAGAACATGGATTAGAAAATGTTGGTAATTTTTCTTGTAAAGGACATAATACTTACGGTCCTTTCAAAATAATAGGAGGAATAGCAAAAAATAGACCTAATGAAAAAGATCTTGAAGATGCAAAAAACTTTGCGGAAAATCTTTTAAAAATAGCTAAATAAGCTATTTTAAAAAAATTATTATAAAATATACAAATATTAATTTTATATAATTTGAACTAAAAAGTAATTCCTATATGATATTAAATAATCATATAGGAATTTATTTGTTGTTTAGCTTTTAAAATCTTTTAACTACAACATCTTCTTTTATCATAGGCCATATATCTTTATCTTCCATTCCAAGTCTCCAAAGAGCTACTCCTTTAATTCCTTTTTTATAAGCTAAATTAATTTTAGAATATAAGCTTCTTTCATCTTCAAACCAAACTTGATGCTTTTGTCCTTTATCATCTACGTAATCAAAATAGGGTGTTTGCCTTTCTTCACTAAATTTAATATTAGCATTGTACTTTTCTGCTAGTTTTATAGCTGAATCATAAGTTACATAGGTAGTTTTTCCTGTATCTAAATTAAAATCAAATCCAAAAACTGAAACTGCTCCTACTACTTTATATCTTGGAATTCGGCTTATTGTATAATCTAAAACCTTTCTCATCCATCCTGTGGTAACAGCAGGTCCTGGAGGACTTCCTGGCCATCCAAACTCATTATAGAGCATAACTATAAACTCATCTACTACTGCACCTATAATTTTATAATCAAAAGGATCAGAAAATGGATTAAAAGGTTCATCACTTATTCTTGAAGGAATAGATGCTGATAAATAATATCCTTTCTTTTTTAATTCTTTAGCTAATTCTACATATAGATATGAAAGCCTATCACTATCTTCTATATAAACATCTTCTATATCTATATTCACACCATCAAAACCATATTTTTCAATTAACTCTATTAAATTATCTATAAATTTTTTTCTATTCTCCTTAGTAGATAAAAGCTCTTTAACTGCTTCTTTCGCTTTAGTTGTTCCCCCATCTTTATAAAGAAGATTATGAACAACTGCAAGCATTTTTATATTATTTCTATGACCTATTTCAATTAATTGTTTTACATCTTCATCTGTAAATTCTCCACCATATTTTTCTATAGAAGTAGGGTCATCTGCATTTATCCTAAACATAAATAAACCAACTTCTGATAAACTTTCTTTATTATTTATAAAAGAGTTAAAAGAACTAGGAAGTGTTGGTCCCTCTTCTAAAGTATAAAATCCAACTATTGAAGATACTGGTTTCATATCTCCATAAACATTAAACTGAACTAATTCAGAAGATACCCAGCCTTCATCATCATTAAATAATTTAACTTTATACCAATTATCATACACATCTAATATAGGTAGTTTTGCACCTTTTGCCATATTATATAATATCTCTGACTGGGTACTTGGTAAAGCTCTTATATTAACTGAATCTACTAAAGTCACTCCTTCTGTATAAGCTGGTATTTGAAGAACTTCTCCTACAAATAAATTTGTTGACTCTAAATTGTTTAATTTCATTATACTTTTTTCTGTAGTTTGAAACTTTTTAGCTATAGAATATAAGCTATCTCCAGGCCTTACCTTATAAGTTGAAATAGGTATAGCTAATCTTTGACCTGGAAATACTTCATTTGTTTCAAGTCCATTATATTCTTTTAATTCTTCAACTGAAATTCCATATTTTTTTGCTATTGAAAATAAAGAATCTCCTCTTGTAACAGTATAAACTATGTTTGGTTGTCTATACATTAAATATCCCTTCTATAAATTATTGCTCATTCTATAGTATTCTAAATAAATGCTTTATGACAGTAAATTTATAATTTAAATTTAGATACTTCCTTTTCCATATCCTCTGAAAGTCCACTAAGTTTTTCTGCAAAGTTTGCTACTTCTTCAATGGCCGATGTTTGCTCTTCTGTTGATGCACTAGCTTCTTCTGTTGATGCTGCTGTTTCTTGACTTATAGAAGATATATCATTTACAGATTCTATTATCTTTTCCGTTTCTTTGTTTACATCATTAACTACTATTTTTGCACCATCTACTTTCAAAGAAATATCATCTATAGCTTCTGATATATTTTCAAAAGATTTATTCACTTCTTCTATAGAAATATTTTGCTCTTTAAACATTCCATTTACTTCTTTCATAATATTATTTGTATTTATATTTTCTTCTTTTATTCCTTCTATAATTGTATCTATTTCTGTAGTTGATCTATTAGTTTCATCAGCTAATTTTCTTATTTCCTCTGCCACTATAGCAAATCCTCTTCCCGCTTCTCCTGCTCTTGCAGCCTCAATAGATGCATTTAGTGCAAGTAAACTTGTTTGTTCAGATATGCCATCAATTGTTAAAACTATATTTCCTATATTACTAGATTTTTTATTAAGATTTTCTATAGCTTCCCTTATCTTAATTATAGATTTGTTAGTAAAAGCATTTTTTTCTTTCAATTCTTCTATAGATTTTTTCCCTTTAAAGTTTTCATTTTCAGCTATACTAGTTGTTTCTAATACATGCTTTGTAGAATTGACTAATTCTTTCAAAGAATTTCTAAGTTCACAAGAAGTTCTAGCACAATTTGAAGCATCTTCCGCTTGCCTTCCTGCTCCTTTTGCAATTTCTTCCACTGTAGATGCTACTTCAAAGGATGATGCGCTAGTTTCTTCAGATGTAGCTGCTAAAGAAGAAGATAGTGCACTTACCTCATTGGATGCTTTTTTTATATCTAAAACTAATTCTTTAATATTATCTCTCATAGTTACAATATACTTTAATAATTCTCCAACTTCATCTTTCCTATTAAATAGTTTTTCAGAAACTTTAATAGTAAAATCTCCTTTAGAAATATGCTTAATATATAAAAAAGAACTCTTTAAAGGTTTAGTTATACAATTGCCAATGAAATAAGCTACAACTATAGCTAAAAGGACAAATATACATACTATTAAAGTTATAAATCTAACTGTACTATTCATTTGTTTTAAAACTTCCTTAACAGGAACTGTAACTGAAAAATACCAACCATTTGATATTTTTTTATAAACAGCAACTGAATCTTCATTATTCACAGGATTTACGTATTTAACAGTAATATTACTAGTCTTATCTAGTTTATCTTTTATAAATCCTAATTTACCTTCATCAATATCCTTAATATTTTCGTTATTCTTATAATTTTTATGGACTATAAAATTCAAATTTTCATCTAAAAGTGATGCATATCCTGTATCATAAATTCTTATTCCTTTTATCTCATTTTTTATATGATCAAGCTTATATTCTGTACCTACTACCCCTACTAAATTATGATTAATATATATGGCTTTATTATAAGACGTAGCTTTGTAATTTTTACCGCTATCTGTTTTTAAATTATGTGGCTTTATCCATACTCCTTTCTTATTCTTTATTGCCTGAAACCACCAAGAGTTATTCTCATTTTCTACTTTATAAAAATCTGATGGAAAATTTTTTTGTTTTGTAACTTTCCCATCCCCATTTGAATCTGAATAATATATATTATTTTCTTTTCCTAACTCAGGATTAAAGCATACATATGCAGATTTAGAAGGACTCTCTTTATAAGCTAGCTTTTTTACAAAAGGATCTATTTCTTTTTTTAAATTTTCTAAGTATTTTCCATCTATTTTTTCTTTTGTATCAATCTTTGAAACTATAAAATCTTCTAATACATTAGTTACATTTTCTGCTTTGTTAAGTTTATTTTCTATATTACTACATTCTGATTTTGCTAAATATTCAAGTTTATCTTGAGACTCATTTTTTATTATTTTAGAATGCTCAAAAGAAGTTAACTTTACCAAAGAAGCAGATGATACCACCGTTGTAATTATTATAGCTATTATAAACTTTCCTCTAATACTTTTTAAGTTTAGCTTTATAAACTTATTCTTTTTAATCTTTGAAAAAAACATACAAACCCTCCACAAAAATAATTTCAAATTCAAATATTTTATTTCATAAATATATTATGTTATATCTATTTAAATGAAACCTTTTATATATTATAATTATTATTCATTAATACAAACAATTATTATTACATGATAATTATTTGTAAAATTACAATTTTTCATTTCTATTAACTTTAATGAAATTTAGTAATATATTTTTCCTTTTATCCTAAGCACATAATTTTATATATATGATATACTTGAAATTAATATTAAACAGTTATCACATTTAATATTGTATTTTATTTTATAGTTATAAATTTACACAAAAACAAAGCATATACATTAAATTTTCTTTAATGTATATGCTTTAATTTACCTATAAACACATTTAAATAAACAACTAATTAAGATTCTATTTTTTATCTAATTTAAACTTAGATATTTTATTCTCCATATTTTCTGAAAGTCCACTTAATTTCTCTGCAGAATTAGCCACCTCTTCAATTGCCGCTGTCTGCTCTTCTGTTGACGCACTAGCTTGTTCTGTTGCTGCAGCAGTTTCCTCACTTACAGAAGAAATATTATTTATAGAATCTATAATCTTATCTGTTCCCTCATTAACTGCTTTAACAACTCTTCTAGCACCATCTACTTTAACTGAAATATCATCCATAACCTCTGAAATATTATTAAAGCTTTTATCAACACTACTTATAGAAGTATTTTGATCTTTGAATGTTTCTTTAACTTCTTTCATTATATCATTAGTATTTATATTTTCTTTTTTTATACCTTCAATTATATTAGATATTTCATTAGTGGAATCATTAGTTTGCTCTGCAAGTTTTCTTATTTCTTCTGCTACTACTGAAAATCCTCGTCCTGCTTTTCCTGCTCTTGCAGCTTCTATAGATGCATTTAAAGAAAGTAAGCTTGTTTGTTCTGATATAGAATTAATAGTGGATAAAATATTTCCTATATCTTTAGATTTTTCATTAAGCCTTTTTATTGCTTCTGATATTTCTAAAATAGATTTATTAGTAAACTTATTTTTATTTTTTAACTGTTTTATAGACTCTTTACCGCTTAAATTTTCTTTTTCTCCTTTAGACGTAACCTCTAACATATTTTTAGTAGATTTACTCAAATCTCTTAAAGTATGATTTAAGGTAGATGCTATCTCTAAACTTTTTTGTGCATCTTCCGCTTGTTTTCCTGCTCCTTTTGCTATTTCTTCTACTGTAGAGGATATTTCTAAAGATGACGCACTAGTTTCTTCTGAAGTGCTTGCTAAAGATGATGAAAGCTGTCCAACTTCATTACTAGCTTTTTTAATATCTATCATTAATTCTTTAATGCTATCTCTCATAATCATAAGAGATTTCAAAAGTTCTCCAACTTCATCTTTTCTCGTCATTAATTTATCAGAAATCTTTATTGTAAAATCACCTTTAGCCATATAATCTATATATTTAAAAGATTCTTTTAAGGGCTTAGTTATAAAAGTACCTATAATATAAGCTGCTGCTACAGCAATAATAATAAATATAACAAGTATTGTAATTATTAGCTTAGTTAGCTTACTTACTTCTTTTAATACTTCTTCATTACTAACAGTAGCTCCAAAATACCAACCATTGCTCATTTTTTTATACACAGCAATAGATTTTCTATTAGTTACAGTACTTTTATACTCTTCAGTAAGGTTATCTGATTTTTTTAATTTATCATATATAAATTTTAATTCTCCATTTTTTACATCTTTTATATTTTCATTATTCTTATGTACTTTATGTACTAAAAAGTTTAATTTTTCATCTAAAATATAAGCATATCCAGTATCATATACATTTATAGATTGAACCATTTTTTCTATATCATTAAATCTATATTCCGTTCCAACTACTGCTATTAATTTGTTATTCATATATACCGGTTTATTATAAGTCATAATTTTATAGGTTTGTCCAGTTTCTGTTTTCCATTGATGAGGTTTTGTCCATATTCCATTTTTATTTTCTACACTTTCAAACCACCAAGCATTGTTATCATTTTTTTCTTTAAAAAAATCTGCATGGAGTTCATCTTGTTTTGTTACTTTTCCATCTTGATCTCCATCTAAATAGTATATATTATTCCCTTTTCCTGTTAGCTCAGGATTAAAATAAACATAGGCTGATTTAGCATCACTTTGATTTTCAGCTATATTCTTTATAAAAGGATCTATATCTTTTTTTATACCCTCAATATATTTTTGATCAATTTTAGAACTATCTCCTACTTTTGATACAACTAGTTCTTTAAGAGTATTAGTTATGTTTTCTGCTTTATTTAGTTTATTCTCTATTATTTGAGACTTTGATTGAACTAAATATTTAAGCTTATCTTTTGCTTCTTTTTCTATAGTCTTTGAATTCTTAAATAATATTACAGAAACTAAAGATACTGATGACACTATAGTAATGATTATAATTGCTAATATAAATTTCACACTAATACTATTTAAATTTATTTTTCCTTTATTCTTTAAGTTTTTCATATAAACTCCTCCAAATTTGAAATTAAGTTTTCTATAAAAAGTAACATAGTATTTTCGTATTTCAAATTTTAAAATTAGAATTAGGACTTTTTGGTTATTAATCTTTTCTTACTATTATTAACGTATATATATTCTATAAATTTATGCATTAGTTATAATCTATAACATTCCTTTAATTCTTTTAACAGAATTTTAACACAAAAGAACCAAACAAGCCACAATATTTTAAATTTACCATTATAATCAAATAAATAATACTTTTTTATTTTAATCACTAAATATATTAAAAAAAGTCTATAATTTCTTAACTAATAAAAACTACATGCTATCAAAATATTAATAAAAAATATTTGATAACATGTAGCTTTTATACTACACCAACACAGACTGATTCTTTAATAAAACTAATTCCAATTTTGAAGATATATTTTGTTGTATACCATAAAATATCTTTTCATTGTTTGAATTTTTTAAATGTTTATGATTATAATAATTTATATCACAAAATATATTAACTTTATTTAAATTATAAGTTATAGGAGTATTGAACTCTGCTATATCCTTAGACATATTTTCTTTTAAATCAATTTTTTTCATATTATATTTTCTCTTTTTCATTTGGACAGGCATCAAATATTTAACTTTAGTTGTACAATTAAAATCAATATAATTTACTAAGGTTCTAACAGTAGTAGTTATATTTTCATTATACATTTTATCTAAAACTGTATACTGTATTAAATTACGTATATAACCTTTTAGAAAAACTTTACCATCTTTATATTTATCATTAGATACATTCCTTATATTTATGCATTTTGCCTCAGTTATATAAAGATCATTTTTTATATCTAATATATCTATAAATCCTTCTTTTACTTTTATTTTATCCTTTAAATCTATATCAATTTTTTTATTAGCTATTATAACTGGAATATCAACTGTTTTATTAGAGTTACATTTTAGTTTTTTATTATGATATTTCACATAAATAGGAAACTTATTTTTATCTTTACTAATCCATTTTTCAAAAGGTTTATATAAACAATCTTTCATAGAATCTATATTCTCATCTTTTTTATTCTCTATATCTTCTATCTCTTCTTTTTCTATTTTTATAGTTTTTTTTTATCCATATAAATATCTTTTATATCTTCATCAGATATTTCTTTCTTTAAATCACTATCATAATTTAATTTTTCATCTTCTTTTTCATCTTCTTGTAACTCCACATACTCAACATCTTTTATTTGATTATTTCTATTATCATCTTTTTTTATATTTTTTCTATTTTCTTTAACCTCTTTTATTGCTTGTGCAATATTTTCTATATTTATGTTTTTTCCCATCATACTTTTTAAAACCTTTAGTTTTTTTTCTAATTCTTCTGCTGTTTTTTCATCCATACTTTCTTTAAGTTTATCTTTTATATTTTTAACCTGCTCTTTAACTTTATAATCATTTTCATTTTTCTCTTTGTTTTTAAACTCATTTTTAGAACTACTCATTTTATCTTTTTCAAATTCTACTTTATGTGAATTTTCTTTTTCAACTTTATTATTTTTATAATCTTCACTATATTCTTTTTCATGATCTACTATTTCTTTTTTATTTTCTATTTTTTCTAAAATTTTGTCTTTATTACTCTCTTTTGTACATTCTATCTCATCATCATTAATTACATTTTCCTTTAAATCATCAACTTCTTGATTAACTATATCATGGTCTTCACTTGAATCATAAATTTTACTGTATTCTTCTTCCTTATTTAAATTATTTTTAAACTTTCCTTCTAATTGTTTCATCTTATCTTTCATTTCATTTATTTTGTTTTTATCTATGTTTCCTTCTACTTTTTCTTTTACTTCTTTTATTTCTGATTTCATTTTTTTAATTTTTTCTTCATTAAACTTTTCTTCCATTTCTATTTTTATATCATTCATTTCCTCTTCAATACTTTTTTTATCTTTTTCATCTGAATTATTTTTCATATCTATCCCCTCTTTTCCTATTGTATTTGCTACATCCTCCTCTATTTTTATTTTATCTTTTGGCTTTTCATTATGACAATTCAAATCTTTGCCTACTATATCATTAGAATTATTGGATTTATTTTCTTTTTTTATTTTTTTATCTTTGCAATATTTTTTTTGGTCTAAAGCAGATAAAATAAGTACTAATAAAATTAATCCTTTCATATCCATACTAATTTATACTCCCTCCCTATTATATTTATATGTTTAAATATTTATATGGATAGTGAATTAACTAAAATTATTCATAATTAACATATACAAATTCTAAAATCAATATATATAATTAAAAATAATACAATCAATTCTAATTTCTAAAAAGAGTGAGAAGGATTTTTCCCTTCTCACTCTTAATTCATACAATCTTATCCATTAATTTCTTTGTTTATTCTTACTTGCTGATTTTGTAAAACTTTAACTGTAACATAAACAACTAATTTTTCTTTTAATCTATCATATACTTTTGCTCCATATTCGTCTCTACAACGTTTTTGTTGAATATCTATTTCGTATATTCTTGTTCCTTCTAATTCACAGAAAGGTTTTTCTGCAAAATCAGTTATAGATTGCATATAGTTTTCACAATCAAGTTTTCCTAATTTAATATCGTCACATTTGCATTGGTCACAAGGACACTGACAAGTAAAATCATATTCTTCTTTTTGTTTTTTATTTGGCATATCTGGAAGTGTATCATAATCTATTTGAGTAACACAACTAAAAGGAACTTTTACTGTAGTGTGTCTTATATCTCCACTAACTACTCCATCTTTTACACATTCTGCTGAAGCATATTCTATATTTTCTCTAACATAACCTTCTATAAATAATTTTCCTACAGGTTCATTATCCATTTCTACAGGTACTAGTTTGCATTGAGTTAAATATACATCTTTATATATTCTTTTGATTTCATAATATTTTTCTTTTAATTTAATATCTGCTTCTATATCTATTTGTATATCTTTTTCTGCTAAAACAACAGGTATTTTAGCTACTAATTCATCTTCTATTCCTTCAGGATCTATATCTACTCCATCACACATAGAAAGAGTTTTTGAATCTAATACTTTTCCACAATTTATATCAGGTTTACAACAATATCCAGATTTATTTTCTATTTCCATTGAAAAATTCCTCCTGTTTCTCTACTGAATTTATATAATTTATATTAACATCACTTAATTTCTTAATTTAAGTGTTTCTAATATATAATATGGTGTACAGGCTATTTTGTTACTAAATATATTCTTTTATATTTTTAAAAAAATAGGTTACATATATATTTTCATTTTTTTATTTTATTTCTTTAACATTTATTGTTATTATGAATAACATATTAGTGTACTAATTTTATAGGAGTTTTAAATGTATCCTTATATGTATTATTTAGTTCCAATTAATCAGTATAATATGATGAGAAGTCCAATGCCGCCTAGTCCACCTTTTATGCCGCCACCTAATATGTCATCAAATGCAGCACCAACTACACCACCACCAAAAACTACACCATCTAAAAAAGATAACAACTTAAAAGCTGTAGATCCTGGATCTATCAGATTTTGTAAATATAAATTTACTTATATTTGGCCTAATAGAGGTAAACCATTCTGGGCATGGATTGTATATGTAGGCAGAAGGTCTATATCTGGATATAGATGGACTGGATATCGCTATGTCTACTTTGGAATGGACTTAAAACAAATTAATAGTTTTGTATGTTATTAAGCTAAATTAACTTTAAATTTAAAATAAACAAATTCCATCCGAAGGTATAATATAATTTTATTTTAGCTTAATTTCATAATAAATAAAGGTATCTACCTTTAATTCCCTTCAAACACATTTATACAAAAGACCGTCTAATATATTAGACCTAATCAAGCAGCTGTTTTAAAAAGGAAAGCTGACTCAATATAATTGAGTCAGCTTCTTCTCTTTTATAATAATATCTTTTTAAATTTCTTTTTTCCTACCTGTAAAATATCTTCATTATTTATACTTGTAAATTGCTCTATTATTTTTTCTCCATTGATTTTTATAGCATTTTGCTTTAAAAGTCTTCTACCTTCATTTTTACTTGAAATTAAATTATATTTAACCATTATATCTATTACATCAATTTTACCTTCATTAAAATCATTTATAGTTAATTTAATGCTATCTATATTTTCAGGAATATTTCCTTTTTGAAAAACATTTTTAAAATGCTCTTCTGCCCTTTGAGACATCTCTTTTCCATGGTATAAATTAACTATTTCTTTAGCTAATTCCATCTTAACATCTCTTGGATTAATCATATTATTTTCTAACTTTTCTCTTATACCATCTACTACATCTGGATGAACATCAGTAACTAATTCATAGTATCTTATAATCATTCCATCTGGTATTGACATAACTTTTCCATACATATCCTTAGGATTTTCATTTATACCGATATAGTTTCCTAAACTTTTACTCATCTTTTCTACTCCATCTGTACCTTCTAATATTGGCATAAATATGGCTATTTGACTTTCCATATTATAATCTTTTTGTATTGTCCTTCCCATAAGCACATTAAATCTTTGATCAGTTCCTCCAAATTCTATATCTGCCTTTATATTAACAGAATCATATGCCTGAAGTAATGGGTAAAAGAATTCATGGATACCTATACTAGCATGATTTTTGAATCTGTTTTTAAAATCTTCTCTTTCAAGCATTCTTGATACTGTATATTTTGAAGTTAAAGATATAATATCTTTAAGATTTAACTTAGAAAGCCACTCACTATTAAACCTGAGCTCTGTTTTGTCTTTATCTAATATCTTAAAAATCTGTTCTTTATAAGTTTCTGCATTTTTAAGAACTTCCCCTAAAGTTAATGGTTTTCTAGTTTTAGACTTTCCTGTAGGATCTCCTATCATACCAGTAAAATCTCCAATTATTATAACAGCTTTATGACCTAAATCTTGAAGTTGTTTTATTTTTCTTAAGACTACAGAATGTCCTAAGTGTATATCTGGTGCTGTAGGATCTAACCCTAATTTTACAATAAGGCCTTTCCCTGTTTTTTCACAATTTTCAAGTTTTGTCTTTAACTCATCTTTATTTATAATCTCAAAAGCTCCTTTTGAAATTATTTTAATTTGATCTTCAATATTTTTCATTTTAATACAGCCTCCTAATTATTTCATAAATTCATATGGCCATATGGTACTCTTTTATATCTAGAATCTGTTACTTATTTATTAAGTTCATTTTCAAAATCTCAAAATAAGTTTAATTTTTTTAACCGGTTAATAGTATTAAACTATATTTAAATTGAAAATAATAATTTTGATTAATCAATAATAATTAAATCTTTAAAATATATATTTAAAAAATAAAAACCCATCCTCTAGTTAACCTAGAGGACGGGATATAATCACGTGGTACCACCTCAATTTATTAAATGCTTAAGCATCTAACCTTTTCAAGTACAGTGAAAACAATTAATATTCTTTATAATATACTATACAAATAATCTATATTAAATCACATAGATTATTAAGAATAAAATTCTCACATTATACTCTAGCACTATAACGGGTGCAAGGAATCCGAAAACAGCTTACTACCTAAAAATAGGATTCAGTGTTTAGCTCAGAGATGTATTCAAAATATCTTTTTTTGTTTCTTCTCACCAAAAGGAAACTCTCTTTGAAAAAAATAATATTTTTACTCCTTCTCATCACAGCTTTTAAATATAAAATATTATTTATATCTTACCCAATGTATTAATATAAATTCATATTTCTTTAAATTTATTAATTCACGACCATTATAACATCTATTAATTTATAAATCAACTTTCATGAAAAGGTATAACTAACCTAAACTTATAGAAATTTTTAATCTTCTATAAAAAATATTACTTTATCTTTGTTTTTTTATTTCCATATAACTTAAAGACTTAAATGAAATATTTTATACATACCTTTTGTTCTTTTCACCATCTTTATATATGAATTTATTTCTTCTTCACTTTTATTTTTTCTATTTCTTAGAGCCCATTTTCTAATAATTTTATCTAAATCTTTTGAATTATCATCACATTTGTTTTTCAAATACCAAGAAGTCATTTTTATAGCTATTTCTGGGTTTTCTATTTGTTCTATTTTAAAGTCTTTCATTCCCATTTCTTTAGCTATGTTATCAATAACTTTATCCTTCATTTGAGTAAGCCCACTAGGTTTTCCTTTTTCGTATTTTAAATCTCTAAAACCTGATTCTGTGTATATGATTGAAGCTAATAATCTTACATCTATATTATACTTTTTTGAATATTTTTTTAGTGAATCCTGATATTTTACTGGATATATATAATTTGAAGAAACTATATACCCTGATACTATAATGAATGCAATTACTATAAGTGCTATAATTTTTTTCATTTTAAATCCCTCCATTAGTTTACTTTACAATTAAATTATAAAGGGATTATATTCTTATTAAAATCGATTAGTATTACAAAATTTATTGTAATACTTACACTTTTGTAATATAAAATTCATATCCTCTAAACTCTATTCTATGATTCCTCCACCTATCAATAAATCTTCTTTATAAAAAACTACTGATTGTCCTTTTGTTACAGCTCTTTGTTTTTCAAAAAACAAAACTTTGACCTTATTTTTAGGCAAAAGTATTATTTTAGCCTTAAAAGATTTTTGAGAATATCTTATTTTAGCCTCTACTTCCATAGGTTCTTCTAAATCTTTAAAAGGTATATAGTTAACTTCTTTTGCAATAAGTTCTTCTTTATATAAATCCTCTATTTCTCCTAAAACTACCTGGTTTTGAGAGGTATTTATATCTATTACATACATAGGTTTTCCAAAAGATATATTAAGCCCTTTTCTCTGTCCTATAGTATAATAAACAATGCCTTTATGTTTACCTAAGATTTTACCATCTTTATCTACAAAATTCCCTTCTTTAACTTTATCCTTATAATTTCTCTTTATATACCCTCCATGATTATTATCTGGTATAAAACAAATCTCTTCACTATCTTTTTTATTATAAACATCAAGGCCTATTTCTTTTGCTATTTTTCTAATTTCATCTTTATTATATTCTCCACAAGGCATCAATGTTTTACTTAATTGAAACTGAGTAAAATTATAAAGTACATAAGTTTGGTCTTTTTTACTATCCTTAGATTTTCTTATTATATACCTATCCTTTTTTTTCTCAATAATGCAATAATGACCTGTAGCTATATAATCTATCCCCATTTTCAAAGCCTTTTTTAAAAACAAATCAAACTTTATATGTTTGTTACAGGCTATACAAGGATTAGGAGTTCTTCCCTTTAAATACTCTTTTGAAAAATAATCTACCACATGTTCTTTAAACTCTTCTTTAAAGTCCATAACATAAAAGGGGATACCGAGGTTATATGCAACTCTTCTTGCATCTTCTACAGAACTTAAAGAACAACATCCCCCTTCCATTTCTTCATAAATAGAATCATTTTGCCATATTTGCATTGTAACTCCTATAACTTCATAGCCCTGCTTTTTTAAAAGATAAGCTGTAACAGAACTATCAACTCCTCCGCTCATTCCCACTAAAACTTTTTTTTTCATCAAAAATAACACCTACTTTATATATTAACTTTACTTTCTAAGAATATTAACAATTTCCCATACAGATTTAATCACATAATCTATTTCTTCTTCAGTATTTCTATCACCTAAAGTAAACCTTACTGTGGCTTTTGCTAGCTTTTTATCACTGCCTAGAGCTAAAAGAACATGGGAAGGATTTGAAGATCCAGCAGAACAAACACTTCCACTAGATACACATATACCTTTTGAAAAAAGCATCATTAAAAGTAATTCTCCATCTACATTTTCAAAACTTATATTTATATTATTATCTAATCGATTTTCACTTTCAACACCATTTAATTTAATTTTAGGTATTTCTTTTAGCCCTTCTAAAAGTCTATTTCTAAGCCTTTTTATTTTATTTATATCTTTTTCCATTCGTTTTTCTTTAAGCAATGATACAGCTTTACCAAACCCTACTATTGCTGGAGGATTCTCCGTACCTCCTCTTTTTCCTCTTTCTTGAGGTCCTCCATAAATTATATTTTCTATTTTTGTTCCTTTTCTTATATATAAAGCTCCTATTCCTTTAGGTCCATATATTTTATGTGCAGACATTGTAAGTAAATCAATATTCATATCTTCTACATCTATTTTTATATGTCCTAATGCTTGTACCGCATCAGTATGAAATAATATACCCTTCTTTCTACAAATCCTTCCTATTTCTCTTATAGGTTGTATAGTTCCAATTTCATTATTAGCCATCATTACTGAAACTAAAATTGTATCTTTTTGTATACTACTTTTTAAAGCATTTAAATCTATAATTCCTTTTTTATCTACAGGTATATAAGTTACTTCAAAACCATTTTTAACTAAGTCTTCACAAGTATTTAATACTGCATGATGCTCTATTTTTGAAGTTATTATATGCATTCCTTTATTTTTGTTTTTTAATGCTATACCCTTAATTGCAAAGTTATCACTTTCAGTACCACCACTTGTGAAAAATATTTCTTCTCTTTTTGCTCCTATAAAGTTTGCTATAATTTTTCTTGATTCATCTATAGCCATCTTAACTTTAGAAGCTTCATTACACATAGAAGAAGGGTTATAAAACTCTTCTTTAAAATAAGGAATCATTTCTTCAAAAACTTGTTTTTTTAAATAAGTAGTACCTGCATAATCCATATATATTTTCTTGTTCATTTAAATCACCACTTTTAATATGTCTTAGTTAAAAATTCCCATAGATAAATACCTTTGGCCTGTATCTGGTAAAATAACTACAATATTTTTATCTTTATTTTCTTCTTTTGATGCTAATTTTTCTGCAGCAAATAAAGCAGCTCCTGAAGATATTCCTACTAATATTCCTTCTGCTTTTGCTATATTTTTCATAGAATTTAATGCATCTTCATCTTTTACTTTAAAAACTTCATCAATAACTTTAACATTTAATGTATCTGGTATAAACCCTGCCCCTATACCTTGAATCTTGTGAGGTCCTGGTTTTTCTCCAGATATTACTGCAGAAGTTTCTGGCTCTACTGCTACTATTTTTATTTTTTCATCTTTTGATTTTAAGTATTCACCTACTCCAGTTATTGTTCCTCCAGTTCCAACTCCAGCTACAACTATATCCACCTGTCCATCTAAATCATCAAAAATTTCTTTTCCTGTAGTTTTTCTATGAATTTCATAGTTAGCGGAGTTTTGAAATTGTTGTGGTACAAAAAATTTTTTATACTCCTTTGAAATTTCTAAAGCTTTATCAATAGCACCTTTCATTCCAAGTTTCCCTTCTGTTAAAACAATTTTAGCTCCATAAGATTTTATTAATAACCTTCTCTCTAAACTCATAGTTTCTGGCATTGTTAATATAAGTTCATATCCTTTTACAGCTGCTATAAAAGCAAGTCCTACTCCAGTGTTTCCACTAGTAGGTTCTATTATAACTGTATCTTTATCAAGTTTACCTTCTTTTTCAGCTTTTTCTATCATCGCTAAGGCTATTCTATCTTTAACACTTCCTGCTGGATTAAAATATTCTATTTTACCTATAATTTTTCCAACTAAATTATTTTCTTTTTTTAATTTTTTCAATTCTACTAAAGGTGTTTTCCCTACTAATTCACTTAAATTATTATATACTTTTTTCATATTTGTTCCTCCTTTTATATTATTCACATTAGTTTACTAGGTTTTAAATTTAAAAATTTTGTAATATATTCTAGATCAAATATAATATGGATTAACAACTAAATCCATTTATACATAAGTTTTCTTATATGTTTACTAGGAATTAAGGTAAATATTTATGTATTATATATAATACATAAATGAATTTCTATCTTTTTTATACTCTTCTACTAAATCTTCTAAACTTATACTATTTACCACAAAATTTATTTTGTCGTTAAGCTTATCCCACACAATATCTTTGATGCACTTTTCCATTCTATCGTCTATATAGTTGTCATCTAATTGTACTACGGATAAATCTCCTTCTAAGGATCTTAATATTTCTCCTACTGTTATATGTTTAGGATCTTTTTGAAGAACATATCCTCCTTGTGATCCTTTTTTACCTTTAATTAGATTATTCTTTCTTAAAAGAGAAAATATTTGTTCTAAATAACCTTCTGATATATCTTGTCTTTCAGATATGCTTTTTAAAGTCACAGCACCTTCACTAGAATGGATAGCTAAATCCACTATAGCTTTCATACCATATTTTCCTTTAGTAGATATTTTCATTTTCACACCTCTTACCTATAAATCCTATTTGTTTAATATGATTATATATTTTAAAATCTAATATGTCAATAATAAAAAAATTAGTTTATAAAATATATCTTAAAATAGCAAATAAAATGTCTTTAAATTTACTAAAATAAAACAGCTTTTAATGTTAAAAATAAAAAGAGCTTGTCTACTATGATAAATAGTCATAGCAAACTTACTCTTTTATATATTAACTCTATTTTAAATTCATTATAGTTATACTATCTTACTCTTCTTCCACCACTAAAATCAGATCTATTGTCTAATGAAGCATATCTTACATTAGCTCCTGTATGTGGGGCTTCTATAAAGCTACCACCACCTGCATATATACCTACATGATGAGCTGGATTACCAAAGAAAACTAGATCTCCAGGTTGAAGATTACTTCTTGATACTGCTGTACCTACATTTTGCTGTTCTTGAGAAGTTCTTGGAAGTGATATTCCAGCTTGTGCATAAACATATTGAACTAATCCAGAACAATCAAATCCTGATGGTGATGTTCCTCCCCAAACATATGGTACTCCTAAATAACCTGCTGCAATACCTACAACTGAACTTGAGCTAGATCCTCCTCTTGAAGGTCTTGAACTACTAGATGAAGAACTGCTGCTTGAACTTGAAGAACTACTACTTGAACTTGAGCTTGAACTACTTGAGCTACTTGAGCTACTTGCTGATGAGCTTGAACTACTACTTGAAGCTGCTGGCTTTGAAGCTTCTTCTTGTGCTTCTTTAGCTCTTGAAGCTTCAGCTGCTCTTCTAGCTTCTTCTTGTCTTCTTTTAGCTTCCTCTTCTTTAGCTTTTAACTCTTCTAGTGCTTTTTGTTGTGTATCCTTTTGTTTTTGCATATTAGATAATTTTTGTTCATTTTCTCTTTTTAATTCAGTCATTCTTTTATTTTTTGCATCTATTGCTGCTTTTTTTTCTGCTATTTCGTTTTGTTTTTCTTTTAAATCTGCCATCATCTTTTTATCAGAACTCATTATTTTAGATGCTGAATCAATTTTTCCTAATAAATCACCTAATGTTTTAGAATCAAATAGCATATCTAAGTAAGCATCTAACTTATTTATATACATAGCTCTTGATCTGTCATTAAATAATTTTTGTTTTTCTTTTAATTGTTCTTTTAACTTTTCTATTTGCTCTTTATAAGCTTGTACCTGTTTTCTTGTTTCTTCTATGTCAGCTTCATTCTTATTCACTTTGTGCATAAGAGATTGTATCTTACTATCCATTTTTTCTATTTCTACTTCTAATTCTACACCTTTATTCTTATTTACTGTTACTTTAGAATCATTGTTTGAAGTACCATTAGTGTTTGCAAAAGCAACTGGACACGAAGATACAATTAACCCTAAAGCTATTACTGTTGATAACAGCTTTTTCTTCATTATGATTCCTCCCTTTAAATTAAAATTTATTTTATTAATATCTTGCATCTAATAAAAGATATATAATTATCCTTCTTTAGTATATATACGTATATATACTAAAATTCTTTATTTTTATACAATATCCTTTTATTTTAAGGAAATTCTCTTCCAAATATATCATATAATATAAAACTTATCATATTATAGATTAAAAAGTAAAATTAATTAGAGTTAAATTAATAGAGGCTACTAAGGACAGTAACCTCTAAAATATTTAATTTTATTTACTTAAAATTATATACTTACCATCTATTATCTAACTCTTTTTGCGCCACTATAATCAGATCTATATCCTAATGGAGAAATTTTAACTACATCACCTGTGCGTGGTGCATGAATATATTGTCCCCCTCCTACATATATACCTACATGTGAAGCTGGACTATTAAAGAATACTAAATCTCCTGGTTGAAGCTGACTTTTAGGAACTGATGTACCTACTCCTTGTTGCGCTGAAGCTACTCTTGGAAGTCCTACTCCAAAATGAGCATAAACATATTGTACAAAACCAGAACAATCAAATCCTGATGGTGATGTTCCACCCCATACATATGGTACGCCTAAGAAAGATTGAGCATATCCTACAACAGATCCTCCATTTTTTGAACTAGGTACTATAGAGCTAGATCCTCTTGACATTCTTCTTGAACTACTAGATTTACTTGAACTTGAAGAACTACTACTTGTTGATGCTTGAGCTACTTGTCTTTGTTCTTCTTGTTTCTTCTCTAAATCTTTTACTTGAGCTTGAACTTTAGCTTTTTCATTTTCCATAGAAGCTAATTTCTTCTCATTTTCTGCTTTTAAAGCTATCATTTTTTTATTTTTTTCATTAGCAGCTACTTGTTTAGTTTTCATTTCTTCTTGCTTATTTTTTAATTCTGTCATTACCTTTTTATCAAAATTCATTACTTTTGATACTGAATCTATTCTTTCAACTAAATCACTTAAGCCTTTAGATTCTAGTATTATACTAGCATAACTATCTAAACCACTTATGTATACTGCTCTTACTCTCTTATTAAAAACTTCTGTTTTAGAAGCTATGTCTTTCTTACATTTTTCTATGTCTTTTGATAATTTTTCTAATTCTTTTTTAGAATTAGCTATGTCATCCTTATTAGTACTTATTTTATGCATTAATGTTTCTATACTACTATCCATTGATTCAATTTGTCTCTCTAAGTCACTAGTCTTGTCTGCTTGTCCATTAGACGGGCTTGCCATAACACCAAAATTAAACGATAAAGCTAAACTTAGCGCTATCACAGCCGACAACACTTTCTTCTTCACTTATATTCCTCCTTCATCCCAAAAACAAAATAAAAATAACAAAATACATTCTTATTATATCATCTATTATCACAAACAAAAAACTCTCTTTTTTTTTCTAATTAACTGTCATATTGAATTATGATACCGATATTCTAAAATAGTCATCTATCCAGTAAATTCAACATCTATAACATATTTTGCCTATGTATTTATAAATTTTCTTAAATTTACATTTATAGTAAACATAGTAACTTCTTATAACACATAATTTATGCTAACACTATAATTATACATAATTTTCAAGTTTAATTCAATAGAATACTGGAAAACATTTTATTTTTTTATTATTTATAACCAATAATTTAAATATTATAAAAGCTCATATTTATTTAATTATATAAATAAAAAGAAGAAGCATCTGCTTCTTCCTTGTTTAATATTTAATTTAATATATGAACTGTTACATATCTTGATCCCCAGTTATTTACTTCTGAATCACTATTAAAATATAAATCTATTATATTACCTTTTATAGCTCCACCAGTATCGTGAGCTATAGCATATCCATACCCCTCTACATACACTCTAGTACCTAAAGGTATTACACTAGGGTCAACTGCTATTGAGCTATATCCATTAGGGTCTCTAATAGCCATATTACCAGATGCTGTTTTACCAAATCCAGCACTACCTGGATGTTTCCCTGTATCTGCGTATGAAGACGTATATGCTGTTGCTCTCATACTAAGAGTTCTTCCAATATTTCCACTAGGTTTTTTTAAGCTGGAAGATACACTGCTTCCTCTTGAAAGACTAGAAGATTGCTTTGAAGCTCTTGAAGCTGCTGCCTCTTTTGTTTTCTTTTCTAATTCCTGTTTTAAATTACTTAAAGCTACCTCTTGTTTTGATTTTTCATTTTTCAAACTAGATAATTTTTTCTCATTTTCAGATTTTAATGCCATAACTTTTTTATTTTTTTCATTTATAGCAACTTTTTTACTTTCTAGTTTTTCTTGTTCTTCTTTTAATCCTTTTATAATCTTCTTATCAAAGTTCATTACTTTAGATACGGATTCTATTCTTTCTACAAGATCACTTAATCCTTTAGATTCAAGTATTATACTAGCATAACTGTCTACTCCGCTTATATATATAGCTCTTGCTCTTTTCCCAAATAATTCCTGTTTAGATTTCATTTCCTCTTTTGATTTACCTATTTGTTTTTCTAAATCTTCAATTTGAGCTTTTGATTTTTGTATTTCTGATTCATTAGCTTGTATTTTTTCGTTAACACCTTGTATACTATTGTTCATATCAAGAATTGTACTTTCAAGCTCTCTAGTCTTGTCGTTTCCTTGTCCATTACTTGGGCTAGCTATAGCAGTTGAGTTTACAGAAAAAAACAAACCTAATGCTACTACAACCGACAACACCTTTTTATTCATTTAGAAACTCCTCCTCCAAATTTTCAAAAATAAAATTAAATTAAAATAAATTAAATATTGATTTATATAAATCTTTTATTAATACCTTTTAAAACTAATAACATAAAAAATTAAAATTATTATTTATATCATATCACAGAATTTTTCTAAATTCTTTTTTATGTTTAATTATTATATCACCAAATAAAAATTCTCATAAATACCCTTAATACTTATCCTATTATTTTTTTTAAATATGTTTCATACTTTTTTATAGATATGTTTATTTACAAGAATTTATAAGCTAAAAAAAGAATGCAATTTTATTTAATTGCATTCATATTTTCAATTGTACATGCTATCTTTATGTCGCTAGAAATAAATTTATACCATTTTTTGAATTCTGTCAAGTTTCTATAAACTTTTTTATTTCATCAGTTACTAATTTTTATTTTTCATTCCTTGTTTACTAACTATTTTACCTGCATTTCCTGTATCCATATATCCTGTTTTAGAATTTTTGCTATTATTACTATTACTTTTAGCACTTTCATTTTCTGATTTAATATTATTGTTTTTCATATCAAAACTCACCTCTTTTAATTTTTTATACTTTCCTATAACTTATTGTTCTACTATTTTTTAATATTATAAGCAAGATAATATTTTAACAAATATATATTTAAAACCATATATTAGATACTTAATATATTCTCAAAAAGATACACAAAAGCATGTAATCATTATCAATCCTAATTTAAATACTACATCTTCAAAACTTAATAAATTTATTTGAATGTGCCTTCTTATACTATCTTTTTTCTTATGCTTATAAAAACTAAGTTACCAAATTAAATATCCTTATTTTTAACTTAAGCAATAACAAAGTTATAATTTACTATATAATAAAAAAAATCGACTAAATATATAGCCGATCTTTTTTGTAAAAATTTTTATATTTCCTTGTTATACAAGAAAGTTTTTAGTTATATTTGTATTAAATATTTTGTTTTATACAACCATCTACAATATTTTTAATTAAAAGAGTAGTAGTTACACTTCCAACACCTCTTGGAACTGGAGTTATAGCTTTCACTTTTCCATAAACAGAATCATAATCTATATCTCCACATAGTTTACCATTATCATCAACATTTATACTTACATCTATAACTACAGAGTCTTTAGAAAAATATTCTTCATCTATCATCTTAGCTTTACCTACTGCTGTTACTACTATATCAGCATTTTTAGTTATAGAAGATAGTTTTTTAGTCTTTGAATGGCATATAGTAACTGTAGCATTATGAGATAAAAGCATCATAGAGAGTGGTTTACCAACTACCATACTTCTATTTATTATAACTACATTACTTCCTTCTAAATTAATATTATAGTATTTTAACATTTCTACTACTGCTTCTGCTGTACATGGCATAAATCCATCTAATTTACCTTCAAATATTTTTTCTAAATTTAATGGATTCATACAATCTATATCTTTCTTTGCGCTTATTGATGAATTTATAAGCTCTTGATCTAAATGTTTAGGAAATGGTCTAAATACCAAAATACCATTAACTTCTGTATCTTTATTTAATTTATCTATTAAATTTAGCATTTCATTTTGAGAAACACTTTTTTCTAACTTATAAGTTTCAGTATTAACTCCTAAATTTGTGCAATTCTTTATTATACTTTTCTCATAAGCTATATCATCACTTTTTTCTCCAATTCTAATTATAGCTACTTTAGGAATTATATTCTTTTTCTTTAGGTTTTCTATATTCTTTTTCATATCTTCTTTTAAGTTTAAAGCTACATTTTTTCCATATAATATTTCTGACATTTACTTTCCTCCTGTTATTAAACCTTCTACATATTTATATGTCCTATCTGCTCTAGGAGCATATTCTAAAACTATTTCATTTATTTCTTTTTCTAATTTAGTTTTAAATTCTAAATCTTTAATCATAGTAGTATTTATAAGTACATTTAATTTTGCCCCTTCTAGGCAAGACTTACAAAACAAAACTCCTACACCTACATCACTTATAGCTATTCTCGTTCCTATTTTTGATAATCTTTCATGTAACTTAATTGCATCTTTTGCACATTTTGCTACCTCTAAAGGTACTAAACTAGCTTTTTTTAATGCTTCTTCCATTATTTTTTCTTTATATAACTTTTCTTCTTCAGTATTTTTAGAGAGACCATAGGCTTTTGACAAAGGATAAAAAACTTTTTCATCTTCTTCTACAAGATTCTCTAATCTTTCTATAAGATGCTCTCCTGCTTTTAAAATTTCTTTCACTTCTTCTTCTACATCTTTATACTTTTTCTTACCTACTGTAAGATTACCTACCATATTTAAAAGAGCTGTGCCTAGGGCCCCTACATAAGCACAAGCACCACCGCCACCAGGAACTGGTGATTTAGATGCTAATTCTGATGTGAAATTTTTGCAAGTTCTATTCATTTAAATAACCTCCTTATCTAACATATTATCATTTTAAGACACATTGAAATAAATAACTAGTTATCCTGCTAGTTATTTTTAAAAACACTTTTTGTAACTTTTCTTTAGAATTAATAATTTAATTCCATAGCTTTAACTAAATTAGTCAATGTGTCATTTACTTTTGTATTTATTGAAAATCTCTTTCCTTCTTTAACAACTGCACCATTAATAACATCTATTTCTGTTTTCTTTTTATTTAAAATATCTTGGAGCATAGAAGATTTGTTTTTAGAAGTTTTTATTGCAACTTCTTTTACCTTATTTATTGCTTCTTTATATTCAAAACTAAATCCTTTAGCCCTTCCAACTTCTACTGCTTCTTTTATTGCCTCTTCCATTAGTTTTATAGTATTTTCTGAATCTAAAAGTTCACCATTTTTTAAATTTAATATTGAAGTTAATGCATTTATTCCTACATTTATAATAAGTTTACTCCATACAAGTTTTAAAACATCTTGTGATATATATGTATTGAATCCAGCTTGATTAAATACTTTTAAAATATTATTTATTTTATCATTTTGTTCTTTTCTTTTTTCCTCTAAGCCTATATATGTATTTCCTCTTCCAGCATGTACTACATACCCTAAATCAAGTTTAGTACTACCTTCTGATGTAGTCCCTACAATAATATTATTAGAATTTATATATTTTTTTAATATATCTA
Organism: Clostridium oceanicum; assembly: GCF_039521385.1. Classification (NCBI taxonomy): domain Bacteria; kingdom Bacillati; phylum Bacillota; class Clostridia; order Eubacteriales; family Clostridiaceae; genus Clostridium; species Clostridium oceanicum. The sequence goes on from NZ_BAAACG010000008.1 coordinate 220,317, forward strand.
AATTACCATATCCATTTTGAAGAGTTAAAACAAAAGTTTCTTTACTTATTATATGTAAATTCTCTAAAACAGCTTTTTCCGTATCCTTAGATTTAACAAAAACAATAATTAAGTCTAATTTATTTATATTAGAAGAATTTGATATAGCTTCTGGATATGTTATTATTTCTTCATTATTTTTTTTTATCAATATTCCACAATTATTTATCTTATCTTTTTCTTCTTTACTATGACATAAAATATATACTTTGTTATCCCCCCTTGATAAATATCCTGCATATAAACATCCCATAGCACCTGCACCTATAACAGCTATATTCATATATATCCCCCTTTTAATACACCTATTATACGATTTTTAATTTATATTATATCAATAATATGACACTTTTCATAGATAAATATTATGACTTTAAATATTTAAGAAAAAGAATTGAAAATTTAGTTCCATAACCTCTTTCACTTTCTACTTCTATAAATCCTCCTTGACCTTCTATTATAGATTTGCTAAGTGCAAGACCTATACCTACAGAATCACTTTTCTTGCTTCTTTTGCCCTTATAAAATCTTTTAAAAATATTAGGTAAATCCTCTTCATAGATTCCTTCTCCATTATCTTCTATTATAACTTTATAATAAATAGGAGAATCTACTATACTTATATTTATATATCCTCCTTTATCAGTATGTTCTATACCATTTTTTATTAAATTTATAAAAGCTTCTGTTAACCATTCTTTATCATGATTCATCTTAATTTTATTTCTTCCATTAAAAATTATTTCTACATTATTTTTTAAAGATTTAGTAGATAAAGTTTCTATACTTTCTTTTATAGTATCATTTAAACAATTATTTTCTTTTTTAAAAATTATAGCTCCTGAATCTAATTTAGCAAGTTTAAGAAGACTTTTTATAAGCCACTCCATTCTTTCAAGCTGATTCTTACTTTTTAATAAAAATATATTTTTTTCTTTTTCATTTATATCTTTACTCATTATTATTTCATTAAAAACTATTAAAGATGAAAGAGGTGTTTTTAATTGATGTGAAATATCGGAAAGCAAATTTACTAAAAAAGTTTTTTCCTTTTTTAAATCTAAAATATTATTTCTTATAATATCTCTCATATTACTAAAAGTATTAAATAATTTTGAAAACTCCCCTTCTCTATTAGTATATAAATGCTTGTCGTAATTATTTTCTAGCATATACTTTGATCCTAAAGTTATCTTTGAAATATCTTTATATATACTGTTATACTGAATATAATTTAGATAAAATAAAACTATAAACATAAATAAACTAATAATCCAAATATATATCTTTGTTTTAGTTAAATCATTTTTTAATTCTGGTAAAAATTCTATGTTTAAATTTTCATTATATCCATACCTTGAAAGTGTTTTTATACCTATCTCTTTATCCTTTTCTGTTATTCCCTTTGTAACTAAAGGGATTATTTCTTCTTTAAGTTCTGGATGTTTATTTATTATACTACCAACTATAGCTGAATTATTTTTTATAGAACTATTCTTTATAGTATTAAATCCATAGTCCAACACTATAGTTGACATTAATATAAAAGCACTACAAATCAATACAATAGCTAAAGAACTATTTTTAAGTTCTGGATTATAAAATTTATCTACCATTTTCTATTACTCCTTTACAACATCTTTGTTCCATTTATACCCAATACCTCTTTGATTAACTATATATTCAGGTTTTTTTGAGTCTGTTTCTATTTTTTCTCTAAGTCTTTTTATATAAACATATAAAGTATTGTCATCCATAAATATTCCATCTTCATTTTCTAATAGCTTATTAAATATAGTATCTCTACTTAAAACAATATTAGCATTATTCATAAATATAAGAAGTAATCTATACTCTTGTGCTGTTAATTGAATACTCTCACCAAATTTAATTAATGACGCATTAGCAGTATTTAATACAATATCACCACTTTTAAGTATCTTACCTAGTTCTTTGTTATTACTACTCTTACTTGCCCTTCTAAGTATAGCTTTTATTCTAGAAGTTAATTCTCTTACTCTAAAAGGTTTAGTTATGTAATCATCTCCACCTATTTCTAACCCTAAAACTACATTAACTTCATCATCACAAGCAGTTAAAAATATTATTGGTATATCACTTTCTTTTCTAACTTCTTTACATACATCGAATCCATTACCGTCTGGAAGAGTAACATCTAGTATTAATAAATCAAATTTTTCTTTATTAAATGTCTTTTTAAAATCTTCTACATAAGAAGTTTTAATCACATCAAATCCTTCTTTTTTTAAAGTAAACTCTATTCCTAAAGCTAAAGCTTCATCATCTTCTAATAATAAAATTTTGCTCATAAACACACCGCCTACCAAAAATTTGAATATACTTTACTTAAATTATACAATATAAAAAGTATGTAGGTAAATTGAATTTACATTTACCTACATATAATAGTTATTTTATATTTGTCATTAAATATTTATTATAAATATTTAAACTCTCTTTTAAAAGTTAAATTCTATGTTTTTGCTTATTCTCCCCTCATACTTTCTATTATATTTTCTTTAGTTAGTTTTTTTAGTGGTATAAGTGTAGATAAATATCCTATAATTATAGATCCTAAAGTTGCTATAATTATAATATCTATATATATCTTAAAGGCAAATCCAGACACTCTCATCATTTGGCTATACAATAAATAAGATCCTAAGTTACCTAGTATACACCCATATATAGAGCTTATAACTCCATATAAAATTCCTTCTAAAGATATCATTCTTTTTATATTTTTCATACTCATTCCTATAGCTCTAAGGGAAGCAAATTCTTTTTTCCTCAATATCAAATTTGTATTTATTGTGTTTATTATATTAATACTTCCTATTAAAGTTATAACAACTACAAATCCATACATAAGTATAAGAATTTGAATAGAACTACTATTTTGCTCTCTTAACTGTTGTATATTATTTATCAGTCTACCATTTGTTTCTTTTTCTAATAATTTATTTAAATTTTTACTTACCTTTTTTTCATCTTTTTTATTCTTTAACCTTAACCCTATACTTTTAGTTTTAAATTCATCTTTTATATAATCATTATCTTTGATTAAATTATTTAAAACATCCTTTGTAGTAACTACACTAACAGGCATTGAGTGCTTTCCAAAAGGATCATCATCTACTATAGCAAGAATTTTAACTTTAGATAAATCTTTTTCACTATATTTATCTTTTTTTATCTCTTCACTTTCCCCATTTTTTGATTTTTTATATTTCAAATTAGAATCTACATATATATAGTCTCCAACTTTAAAATCTACTACTGAAGTATTATAAGATTTTTTTTCTTTTTCGCTATACAAAGAATAATTTCTTACTAATATAACACCATTTTCTTTATTTAATTTATCTTTATCTATTTCTCCTTCTTTTACATAGTTTTTTGAAAGTTTTAATTTATTATCATCATATCCTTGAAAAAATATAAATGTCTTAACTTTCTCTTTTCCATCTAAAGTAACTTTTTCTTTAAAAGAATTTGGATCTATTTTTTTAGCTAAACTATTAATATCACTATACTCTACTATACTATTCATATTTACAGGATTATAATTTATATATATATCCTTAATTCCATCTACTTTTTTTAAATCTTTACTTATCTTATTTAAAGATTCTTCTTTCAACTTTTTAGGAAAATTAATAGTAAAATCCATCTTACTACTTTCATTAACATTAGGAGTAAAATTTTCTCCCATCCTAGCCATACTAGAAAAAATTATAAATATAGTTATACTAATTGTCATAGAAAAAACTGTTATATTAAATCTTTTTTTATTTCTTTTTATATTTCTATATGCCATAATCAAATCAATTTTTCTAAGTAGTTTACTAACAAAAAAACTTATTTTATTTATTTTTACCTTTTTTATATAATTTCCATTATTTACAGCTACTAAAGGAGGTACCTTACCTGCTGATCTAGCTGGTAATAATGCAGATATATATACAGAAAATACCCCTACTAAAGAACTTATAAAGTAAACAATTGGTGGAGTTTTTAAAACACTAATAGCTAATGTCATTGTGTCTTTACTCATTGATGAATTTAATTGATTAAATACCATTCCTACTATAAGCATAGCAATTATACCAAGTATAAGACCTAATGGTATCCCAATAAGAACCATAAAGGTAGCTTCTCTTAAAACTATATTCTTTATTTGTTTTGGAGTTGTACCTATTGCTCTTAATAATCCGAGCTCTTTCATTCTTTGCATAATACTTATCTGAAAAGAATTATATATTACTGCAATAGTTGCAATAATTATAATAGTTATAACTATTATTGCTATAGTAGTAATAGCATTATTAACAGTTTCATTACCAGAAGCCCCAAGTAAAGCTAATAAATGCTCATTTGTAGAAAACTTATCTTTTGAAACTAATTTTCTAAGTTCAGAAATAGTTTCTTTCAAGTTTGCTTTTTCTGATATCTCAATAAAAGCATTTTTACTTCCATCTATAAAATCTACATCTTTAACTAAGGCCATACTTACATTGTTCTCTTGACCTTTTATGGTATTTAACAATAATCCTGTTAATTTCAAAGTTTTTGTTTCACCATTTTCAAGTTTAAAATCTATATTATCTCCAATTTTCACTTCATCTTTAGAATAATCCTGTAGTGCCCATCCTTCTATAGCTACTTCATTTTTTTTAGATGGCAACTTACCTTTTTCCACTTTAACTGGAGCAATTTTCATTCCTGTTTTATTCATTTTTACAAAGGATAATTTAGAATTATTTTTTAGTATTGCTTTATCTTTTGATTGTTGCATTATACCTATGTTTTTTACCTTAGGGTTAGATTTTAAATCATTTATTAATTTATCATTTGTATTTTTAAACATAACATGAAAAGATCCATAATTTTTTTTGTTTTGCTCAATTAAATTATTTTGCATACCCTTTAAAAATATTCCTACTGTAGTTATTAAAGCTACAGATAATACTACGCCTAATATAGTAAATACAGTTCTTTTTTTATTCTCTTTTAAATACTTTTCAGTTAAATTTTTATAATGTTTCAATCTAATCACCTCCCCCTATTTTAATGTCTTGTCATCTTTTATAGACCCATCTTCTATAGTAATTACCCTGTCAGCTTGCTTTGCTATTCTTATATCATGAGTTATTACTATAAGTGTTTGATTATATTTTTTAGAAGATATCTTTAAAAGCTCTATAACTTCCCTGCTAGATTTACTATCTAAATTACCTGTTGGTTCATCTGCAAGTATTATTACTGGCTTATTAGCCAAAGCCCTTGCTATAGCAACTCTTTGTTGTTGTCCACCGGAAAGTTCTGAAGGTAAATGCTTTCTTCTCTCTTTTAATCCTAAAAGATTTATTATTTCATCTACATATTCCTTATCAATATTTTCATTATCTAAAAGTACTGGTAGTTCTATATTTTCCTCTACATTTAATACAGGAATTAAATTAAAAAATTGAAATATAAATCCTACTTTTCTTCTTCTAAATATGGATAAATTACTTTCATTTAACTTATATATATCCTCTTCATCTACAAAAACTTTACCTTTAGTAGGTCTATCTAACCCTCCAAGCAAATGAAGTAATGTACTTTTACCAGATCCTGAAGCTCCAATTATAGCTATAAACTCTCCTCTATTTATGTTTATATTCACTTTTTTCAATGCTTCAACTTTGTTATTTTCTTTTCCATAAATTTTATAAAGATCCTCTGTTCTTAATATCTCCATAATACCCCTCCTAAATATTTATACTAAAACCATTAAAATAAATTATCTACTGTTTATATTTCATATATTACCCCTTTATTCTTACTAACAGCCTAAAAGGACTCTTACAGTTTAGTAAGAATTATTTAAAACTATTGAAAAGCTCAAACTATATGTATCATATTGAGATACACCCAAAATAATAAGCATATATTATAAAAACATTCAACTAAGCTTAAAAGTACAACTCTATATTTCAAGCTTAAAAATCTTTCTAATAATATATGCTTAACTATATTTATACTAAATATTTTATACTATCTATCAATAGTTTACCCTAATCCCTTTATAAAAAACACAAACTATTTTTAGCCTAACATTTCATTTAACACATTATAAACTCCATCTTCATTATTAGTCTTAGCTATAAAATTAGCCTTTCCTTTTACCTCTTCTGGAGCATTTCCCATAGCATAACTATGATGGGCCATTTTAAACATTGACAAATCATTATAATAATCTCCAAAAACCATAGTATTTTCTTTTTCTATCTTAAATTTTTCTTGAAGTATTTTTATGGCATTTCCTTTACTTGTACTTTTTTTCATTATATCTATCCAATTATCTCCTGATTGAACAAACTGAAGTCTATGATCTAAGTTTTCTTTTAAAAACTCTAAAATTTCATTATTAACTCCATCTTTCATATGATAAGTAATTTTATATATTGGTGCTTTAATTTCACTAAAAGATTTTAATATTACAGCTGGAACATGAAAATATGAAAAAGTATTTAACATATGCTCAGTTGGACTAACTATATATGCTTCACTTTCTCCTGAAAGAAATAGTTCTTCTCCTAAATTAGGATTTAATTTTACTGCATGATCTAAAAGTTCTTTAGAAATTTCATCACTATATAATGTCTTTCCACCTTTATTATATTTAACGAAAGCCCCATTATGAGCTATAAATATCATATCTTCTTTTACTTTTTCAAAATTTCTACTAAGCTGACAGTAAAATCTTCCACTGGCTGCTGCAAATTTTATATTATTACTTTTTAATTTATTAATTAAACTAAATACATTTTCATTTATAGTTCCCTTATCATTTAATAAAGTTCCATCCATATCTGTTGCTATAAGTTTTACCAATATAGTTTCCTCCCTTAATAAACATTCCAAAGTAATAATACCATAAACATATTTATATAGAAAACTTAAAATTTAAAAGAATTTAATAAAATTCCCAAGAAACTCTTGTTTTTCTTTAAAAATTTTCTTTATAAATAAACTCACAGCAAATATCTCAAACTACCTATATACTTTCCAATTGCAATATATGTATAAAAAATTGTCTTTATATTTAGCAAACATTTCTCCATTCATTTTATTCATAATTCCTTTTGCTATAGATAACCCCAGCCCCGTACTTTTAAATTTACTTTCCCTATATTTATTTCCTCTATAAAATCTATCAAATATTATATTAGCATCCCCATTTTCAAAAACCCCTTTTAAATTTGGTGCAGAATTTGCAGTATATAATATTGCATCATCATTATTTTTCTCTAAATTCACAAAAACTTTTTCTTTCCCATACCTTGTTATATTAGTAATTAAATTAGAAAGTACTCTTTTTACTGCTAATTCATCACCTAAAATAAAAATACTTTCTTTAGGTAATTTTATTTTAGGAACTATCCCCTTTTGTGTAAATTCATTATAAAACTCTGTCATAACATTGCATAAAATATTATTTAAATTTAATTTTTTTAATTCCATATAATAATCTGGCGACTCTATTACTGAAAGCTCAAAAAAATCATTTAAAAGTAAATTTAAATATTTTGACCTATTATAGGCTATATGAAGATATTCCTTCTGCTTTTCTTTTTCAATTTTTCCTACTTTTGCTATTTGAATATATCCCATAATAGACGTAAGAGGCGTTCTTAAATCATGAGATATATTTGCAATATCTTTTTTCAACTTTTCTTCGGATTTTTGCTTTTCTATAATATTTTTAATATGTAGATCAATATGCTTATTAATATTTAATGCTAAATTTTCCACTTCTTTATCAAAGAGAGAAATATCTATCTTTTTTCTAGAATTAAAATTATTATATTCTTCTAATTGTATAGAGATATTTTTTATTTCTTTTTTTATAAAATATAATCGGGCAAGTAAAAACACAATAATACATAATGATATTATTAATAATAATAAAATTTTACTCACCCCTTTAATTTACAGTAATTATAAAAATTTATACTTATAAATACTTTATAAAATTTTTTTATTTTATATCTTGCTTTTTAAAAGTAATTACTCCTAAAACTGCAGTAATAATAATCGTAGCTAAACATAAAAATATTATATTTAAAGTTGTATCTGTATTTGGATAATTCATTCCTATTTTCATAAGTTTAAATAATAGTGTATGCTGCTGATACTTAAATAAAGATTCTTTTCCTGCAAAAAGCAAACTAAAAATAAAATATCCCATACCTAAACCTATAAGCAAGGATTTGTTTCTTATAATAGCTGCTATACAAATATAAATACTAGCTATAGCAATAAAAATAAGCCATACTAAAAATACAAACTTTAATATTTTTATAATAGATTCTATTGAAAGATTACTTCCTGCTCCTCTAATAGGTATTGAAACTATAACGGTGCCTAATAATAGTATTCCTAATAATATACCAGCAGCTACTGATATAGCTATAAGTTTAGAAAAATATATTTTATATCTTTCATGACCATAGGCTATTATAGATTTTATTGTTCCTTTTAAATATTCATTAATAAAAATTGACCCTACAATAAACATAATCATTATTTCAATAAATGAAATATAACCAAAAGCTGAATTTAAAAATTCTATAGATTGAGGATTCATTCTATCCTTAAAACTATTAACAGTAAATCCATACTCCTGACCTTTATATACAAACTGTAATACATGACTCGGTGTTGTACTAGAAAAGAATCTTCTTATTGTAAGAAAAACTATAAACAGTGTTAATAAAATACATATCTTAAAAGCTTTATTCTTTTTTAGTTTGTAAAGTTCAAACTTAATCAAATTATACATTATGAATTTGCACCTCCTATCAAATTCATAAAGTAATCTTCTAAACTATCACCTTTTGCTGTTATTTCTTCAATTATAATTCCAGACTTTGAAAAAATAGATGAGACTAACTTAGGGTTATCTACAAAATCATAAAGTTTTATTCTTTCATCTTCCATCACTTTAAAATTATTAGTATTAAGCTCTTTTTCTAAAAGAACAGAGGCTTTTTTAACATTATCCACTTTTATATTTAAACTTCTTCTACATTTTTTATCTAATTCTTCTGCTGTAATTTCCTCTATAAGTTTTCCTTTATGGATTATTCCATAGGAAGTTGCAAGAAGATGAAGTTCTTCTAGTATATGGCTAGAAATTAGTATAGTCATTCCTTTTTCTTTATTTAATTTTTTAAAGAAATTTCTTAGTTTTACTATACCTAATGGATCTAATCCATTTATAGGCTCATCTAATATTAAAAACTCAGGATCACCTAAAATAGCCATAGCAATTCCTACCTTTTGTTTCATTCCAAGAGAGAAATTCTTAACTTTTCTATTTCTATCACTGTAAAGTCCTAACATTTCTAAAGTTTCATCTACACACTTTTTACCTGGAATACCCTTTTGTATTCTACATGCCTCTAAATTTTCATAAGCTGTCATATCATCATAAAAAACTGGTCTTTCTATTAAAGAACCTATTCTTTTTCTATTTTTATTTATTTTACTTTCACAAGCATTAGATTTACCAAATAATTCTACTTCACCTTTAGTTTTATGTATAAGCCCTGTAATTAAGCGTATAGTAGTTGTTTTACCTGCTCCATTTTCTCCAATAAACCCGTAAATATCTCCTCTTTTTATATTCATGTTTATATTATCTACGGCATAAACATTTTTATATTTCTTACATAAATCTTTAGTTTTTAAAATATATTTACTCAAATTGTTACTCCCCTTTCTCTATGTTATAAATAAATTATAAAATTTACCTAATAAGCAAACATAAAGAAAATCTTAAGAAAGTATAAAGTTTAGCTGTCAAGCTTGTACCCAATTCCCCAAACTGTTTTTATATAATCTTTATTAACTCCTGCCGCTAATAATTTATTTCTTAAATTGCTTACATGAACATTTATAGTGTTATCATAAGCTAAGAATTCTTCATTCCAAACACTTTCAAATATATTAGATTTAGAAAAAACTTTTTTAGGATTATTGACTAAAAGAAATAAAATATCAAATTCTCTCATAGTTAACTCTACCTTAATTTTATTTACAAATACTTCTCTTGTATCTTCATTAACAGTAATTTCTTTATACTTAGTTACATTATTATTAGTATTATTATTTTGTGACAATTCTTTATATCTTCTTAAATTAGAATCTATTCTAGCTGAAACTTCTTCCATATCAAAAGGTTTAGTTATATAATCGTCTACTCCCATTCTTAAAGTTTTTATCTTAATACCCTTATCTTCCTTAGCTGAAATTATTATTATAGGAATAGATTTTATTTTTCTTATTTCTTCTAAAACTTTTTCACCACTTATTCCTGGAAGCATTAAATCCAATATTACCATATCAAAATCTTCTTTTAAATATATTAAAGCTTCTGTACCTGAGTAAGCAGATTTAGTAATATATCCACTATCTTTTAACATATCACACAATAATTTATTTATGTAGTCATCATCTTCCACAACTAGTATTTTATTTTTGATTTTCATATTTTTATATCTCCTTAGAAAAATAACCTCAGTAGTCAAAGTACTGAGGTTATCTTCTTATTTATGCAAATTACAAATCCTATGGTTTGGTTCTTTCGCTATCCTAATTTAACAAGTTCTATTGCTAAATTGGTCGCTACAGCTACATTATTATAAACTAACTCTATGTTAGATTCAAGGCTTTGCCCCTTAGTAATATCCTTTATTTTGGCTAATAGGAAAGGTGTAGTCTCTTTTCCTTTTATTCCCTTTATATTTGCCTCTTTTACTGCATCTTCTATAACCGTTGTTATAAGATCATGATCCATTTGATATTTTTCTGGAATTGGATTTGCAATTACAATTCCTCCTTTAAGGTCTAAGTCCCATTTTGCTTTAACAGCTTTTGCAAGTTCTTCTTCTGTATCTACTCTATAATCTACTTTAAATCCACTTTTTCTAGTATAAAAAGCTGGAAGTTCTTCTGTTCCAAATCCAACCACCGGTACTCCTTGAGTTTCTAAATATTCCAAAGTCAAGCCTAAATCAAGTATAGATTTAGCCCCTGCACAAACTACTGCTACATTTGTATTAGAAAGTTCTTGAAGATCTGCTGATATATCAAAGGTTTTCTCTGCCCCTCTATGAACTCCACCAATTCCACCAGTACCAAATACTTTTATTCCTGCTAAATTTGCAATAATCATAGTTGATGCAACGGTTGTAGCTCCATCTAATTTTTTAGATACTATAAATGGTATATCACGTCTACTAGTTTTTACTACTTCTGTGCCTTTTTTACCTAAATATTTTATTTCTTCTTTTGTAAGACCTACTTTTAATTTTCCATTTAAAATAGCAATAGTTGCTGGAATGGCCCCTTTATCTCTTATAATTTTTTCAACATTTAATGCAGTTTCAGCATTTTGTGGATAGGGCATTCCATGAGATATTATAGTTGATTCTAGCGCAACTACTGGTCTATTTTCTTCTAAAGCTTTTTTAACCTCATCTTTAATTTCTAAATATTTTTCTAACATAGTTCTAGCTCCTTCATTTTATTATTTATATTTTGGGCACAAAAATTAGGGTTTATAGTATTTTCATGTGACATAGCCAAAATAGACGCTGCTATAGAAAATTTCACAGTATACTCTATATTAAAATTATTTATATAACTATAAGTTAATGCTGCTACAAAGGCATCTCCTGCCCCAGTTGTATTTACTGGCTTAATTTTAGGTGAATTAATCTTCCCTTTATTTTTTCCATCATTATAATAAACCCCTTCGCTTCCTAAAGTTATAAATACTCTCTTAACTCCTTTTTTTAAAAAAAACAAAGCTACTTTTTCTAAATCCTCTTTTGTATTTATCTTTATACCTGAAAGAATCTCCGCCTCTATTTTGTTAGGTTTTATAGTATGAAATTTACCTATTATATCTTTAACTTTTTTTGATTTAGTTGTAGATACTGTATCTAAAAAAAACTTAGTATCTTTAAAATTAGTTACCACATACTCTATAATTTCTTTAGAAATATTAGTATCTAATATACATATGTTTGAGCCTTCTATTAAAGATTTTTTACCTTTCATAAAATCAATAGACATCTTATTAAGTATCTCCATATCAGATATAGCAATTTCCATATCACCATCTTCATTTAAAACAGACAAATAAGTTGATGTTGCCTCTTCTTTTATAATAAGTGAATGCTCCATATCAAGACCTATAAATCTCGCTTCATCTAATATTTTTTTCCCGTACATATCGTCCCCTACAGCACTTATAAGTTTTGTACTTACATTTAACTTAGTTAAATTTTCTCCTATGTTTCTTCCTACTCCTCCTAAAGATACTTTAGTTTTTCCGGGATTAGAATCTTTTAAAATTAACTGTTTTTCAGGAAATCCTTGTAAATCCATATTAGCTCCTCCAATTATAGATACATAATCATCACCTTTTGAAACTATATAGCCTTTACCAAGTATTTTCCCTTTTTTTAAAAGATTAGTTATATGAACAGCTACTGAAGATCTAGTTATGCCTAAAATATTTGCTATCTCCTTTTGAGACATTAAAGGGTTTTTTTCTATTAAATCTAAAATCTCTTTTTCACGACCTGTCATCTTCTTCTCCTTAACATATGTTTATTTATTAAACAATTGCTTATGAGAATGTTATCATATCTTTTTTATTATTTCAAGACTATTTTTTATATTTTTTATTTTCAGACTATTTTATGTATAAAAGTAAATTTAACCCAAGATACATTTAATTTATTTAACTTTTATGATAAACTATTGTTAGTATAAAAAATCATATAAAATTTTACTAAACTGGGATTAGGTAGCTAGGGTTCCGTTTTAATTTTATTATTAAAAGCTGTGACCAAGCGCTACATCTCTTATTTTAAGAGGCACCTGTGGAATAAAATGCCCGAGGGGGAAGGTTTAGCGTATTTAAGTGCGCTAAATTTTATCTTTCGGGCTTTTTTTGTTAAAAAACTAAAAACAAATAGTTTTTATAAATTACTTTAATAAGGGGGATTACTATTATGTTTAAAAAAGATGAAATACTTCCTGCTATAGCTGTTGCTGTCTTTGACCGTAACAAAAATATCTTATTACAAAAAAGATCTGATATGAAAGTTTGGGGAATTCCTTCTGGACATGTTGAATATGGAGAAACTATAACTAATGCTGCTATTAGAGAAATATTTGAAGAAACTGGACTACATATTAAAATAGTCCGATTAATTTCAATATATTCTGATCCTAAATTTCAAATAGTTAAATATCCAAATGGAAGAATAACTCACTTTGTAACTTGTTTTTTTGAAGGAAAAATTACTGGTGGCAAGCTATGTAATGACTCGCCTGAAACTTTAGATGCTAAATTTTTCTCTATAGATGACCTACCTACTAATATACTAAAAATGAACCCTACTTGGATAAAAGATGCTTTATCTAAAAAAGGACCTTATGTTAGATAATATTATTAACTGTATACCATTATAAATTCCATAAAAAAACATCATATATTTTAAATTTAGTAAACTCATATGAAATTTTATAATTTTCAACAAATAAAAGAACCAGCAAAATACTGGTTCTTTTATTATATACTTTATACATCTTTACAAGACTATATTTAAACATTAAATAACTAAATCTATTTTTAAATTTTTATTTTTTATTTCTCATTAACTATATTAGTGTAGTAATATACAGTTAAGAAATAATAGAATATATAAATCACTGCATATACAACAAAAGTTGTAAATATAGGTGTAAATAAATTTTTATTTAACATATCTGATAAAAATGTAAATGCTACTAAACTATGAATTATACCTAATACTAAAGGTGATCCAAATATAAATAACATTTGCTTTCTTATAGATCCCTTTATAAGTTTACTACTTACTCCAATTTTTCTTAATATCTTATACATTCCTTTATCATCTTCTGCTTCTGACAGTTGCTTGAAAAATATTATACTTCCTGTAGATATTAAAAATATTAGACCTATAGCTCCACCTATAAATACTAACATTCCTGTTCCCATCATTCCTCCTATGTATTGAGAAGTGTAAGAGGAATATACATAATAACTATCATCAAATGATTTAATAGGTGGTTGTTTAGGTTTTATCTTTTGTAAATCTTCTTCTAAAGCTTTTGCTTTACGTGGACTTTTTATCATATAGCCTTTTATTCTATAAAAACTATCTTTCGAATAAAGCTTATCATATAAGTTATCTTTTACAACTACTATATCTCCTGTAACGTTTTTACTGATTAAAGTACTGTTTTCAAAATACTTTACTTTTAAATCTTTTTTTAATTTATTATTAGAAATTACTTTAGCAGTCTTACCTTTATAGGTATCTTCAAATTTGTTATTAAAAAACTCAGTAAATATTATTGTTTCATTTTCATTAGATAGTTTAGGTATTTTATCTATATCTTTTCTAGTTTTTTTGTAAATATCTCTAAATTCGCTTTCTTTTAACACAAAAACTTTATATAACTTATTAAAAGGACCTTTTGTTTTCCTTTCATCTTTATGAGTATTAGGCATACTACCTGATATTTTTAGAAAATTTGCTTCTACAGTGTCTTCTTTTTTATGTTCTGGATATCTAGCAATTATATCTTCAACCTTTTTATCTAACTCTTTTGAATTGTCATGATATGCCATAGTAACAGGAAATTCCTTTGATATATTTGCTGTTACATCATAATAAAATACTGCTGCTGTTCCCATACAAGTTAGTGTTGTAGCTGTAAGTAATGCTATTGTAGCAAGAGTTCTTGCATTTGCTTTTATTCTATAAAGAAGCTGAGAAGAACCTATCATATTTATATTTTTATAATGTTTTTTCTTATTTTTCTTAGAAATTTTTATAGCAAATATAGTAAAAGAGGAAAATACTCCAAAGGTTCCTATTACAGCAAGAATAAGTCCACCTACTAGTTTTACCATAAATCCTACTTCAAATTTTAAAACTAATAAATAACAAAGTACAATCATAATAACTGAAATAATTGCAAAAATTGAAGATGCTTTAGGCTGTTTTTCTCCAGTTTTATCTGCTTTAAATAATTGTATAAGTTTATATCTATATATAGTGCTTGCTCCATATGTTGAAGTTAAGAAAAATAGTATTGTAAATACTATAGCTGTTTGTATCATAGCTTTTGGTATTAACTTAAAAGTAACTAATCCATCTACTGCCATAACTTTCATCATTAACATTATAAATCCCTTTGAAAGTAGTGTTCCTAAGACTATTCCCACTATAAGAGCTAGTCCACCTATAACTAAATTTTCATAAAAAAGCATTTTGCCTATTTGTGATTTTTTTAATCCAAGTAATGAATAAAGTCCTATTTCTTTCTTTCTTTTCTTTATAAAAAATGAACTTGAATACCATATAAATAAAGCTGCAAATAAAGCAATCATTATAGATGCGCCTTTAAATACTTTGCTTAATTTATCCATTCCTTCTGCCATTTTTAATACTTGATCATTATATTGTACTGAGGCAAATGTAAAATATAACATTATATTAAAAACTACTGATATAAAATATAAAAAGTAGTTATAAAAATTTCTTTTTACATTTTTATAAGCTAAACTAGCTAAGTTCATTAACTGCACCTCCCAAAGTTGAAAGCACATCTAAGATTTTATCAAAGAATTCCTTTCTGCTTCCCCCTCTTACTAATTCAGTAAATATTTCACCATCTTTTATAAATAATATTCTTTTACAATAACTTGCAGAAAAAGCATCATGAGTTACCATCATTATGCTAGCATTATTATTTTCATTTAAATCTGTTAAACATTGTAAAAGCTCTGTTGCAGATTTAGAATCTAAAGCTCCTGTTGGTTCATCTGCAAGTATTAATGATGGTTTATTTATTATAGCTCTAGCAGAAGCTGCTCTTTGTTTTTGTCCTCCGGAAACTTGATAAGGATATTTATTTAAAATTTCCTTTATTCCTAAAGTAGTTGCTATTTCATTTACTCTTTTTTCTATTTCTGATACTTTAACATTTGAAAGTGCTAGTGGAAGAACTATATTTTCTTTTAAAGTTAATGAATCTAATAAATTAAAATCTTGAAATATAAAGCCTAATTTACTTCTTCTAAAAGCAGATAATCTTTCTTCTTTCATACCAACTATATTTTTTCCATCTACTAAAACTGTTCCAGAACTTGGAGTATCAATAGTAGATATTATATTAAGTAATGTAGTTTTACCAGCTCCAGAAGGACCCATTATACCTATAAACTCTCCTTCTTTTATTTGAAAATTTATGTCATTAAGTGCAGTATACACATTTCCTTTAGCTCCATAAACTTTTTTTAAACTTTTAGCTACTAATACATTTTTCATATAATAAATTTCCTCCTAGTGAAAATAATTTTTCCTTTTTAATAACTCACAATCTTATTTTATAGCAATATACTATATGCTACCATTTATAAAACTTACAAATCAAATATTAATCCTTACACTTTTGTAACTTATAAATTAAATTTTAAAAATTATATTTATATACACTAAAATGCCTACAATTATACTATATATTGTGCCCAATATAAAATTTTATTTTTCCTATTAGTGTTTTACCATTTTAAAAAATTTATAATTCTTATTTACTAACAATAAACTCTAATTATCTATCTTATAAAGATATTTATGAATATCTTTATAAGATAAAATCATACATTAGTTTATAATCATTAAAATCTAATCAATAAACTTTTCAAAAGTAAATTCTATTAATTAGATTAAATCATTTTCAATATTAATTATTTTATAACAATGGTGTATTGTTTATTTTATTTACTAAAAATTCCATTAAAATAAAGGGGGAATGGATGTGAAAAACAAATATTCTAATCTGTTTGATCCAATTAAAATAGGAACACTTGAAATAAAAAACAGATTTGCAATGGCTCCTATGGGGCCTTCAGGATTATGCTCTAAAGATGGAAGCTTCAACGAAAAAGGAATTGAATATTATGTTAAAAGAGCAGAAGGTGGAACTGGGTTAATCATAACTGGTGTAACTTATGTAGAAAACAATATAGAAAAATGCACTATGCCTTCAATGCCTTGCCCTACTATTAACCCTACAAATTTTATAAAAATGGGAAAAATTCTTACTGAAAGAGTTCATGCCTATAATTCAAAAATTTTCTTACAATTAACTGCTGGATTTGGAAGGGTTAGTATTCCTTCTATGGTTGGAGATTTAAAGCCTATAGCACCATCACCAATTCCACATAAATGGATACCTAATCTAACTTGTAGAGAACTTACCATAGAAGAAATAGAAACTTATATAAAAAAATTTGGTGAATCTGCTTCTATAGCAAAAGATTGTGGATTTGATGGGGTAGAAGTCCACGCTGTTCACGAAGGATATCTACTAGATCAATTTACTATATCTTTCTTTAATAAAAGAAGGGATAAATATGGAGGAAGCCTTAGAAATAGACTACGTTTCCCTATAGAAATTTTGAAAAATATAAAAAAAGAATGCGGAAATGATTTTCCTGTATCTCTTCGTTATAGCGTTAAAAGTTATATTAAAGATTATAATAAGGGCGCACTTCCTGGAGAAGAATTTGAAGAAAAAGGTCGTGATCTTCCTGAAGGTTTAAAAGCTGCTAAAATATTAGAAGAAGCAGGCTATGATGCCTTTAATTCCGATGCTGGAACCTATGATTCATGGTATTGGAATCATCCACCTATGTACTTTAAAAAAGGAATGTATCTTTCATTAAATGAAAAATTAAAAAAAATATTAAAAGTACCTGTAATAACTGCTGGAAGAATGGATGATCCTGACCTTGCAAGTGATTCTATAAAAAAAGGGAAAACGGACATGATAGGTCTTGGAAGACCACTTTTAGCTGACCCTTATCTTCCAAGAAAAATCAAAGAAAATAAATTAGAGAATATTCGTCCATGCCTTTCCTGCCAAGATGGGTGTATGGGTAGAATCGCTTTAGGTGGTCCTATATCCTGTGCTGTAAATCCATCAACTGGTAGAGAAAAAGACTATGATTTAAAACCTTGCAAAAAAATAAAAGATATTTTAATAATAGGCGGTGGAATAGCTGGGTGTGAAGCTGCAAGGGTATGTTCTATAAGAGGACATAAAGTGTCTATCTATGAAAAAGAAGATAAATTAGGTGGAAATCTTATTCCAGGTTCAGTTCCTGATTTTAAAGAAAATGATAGATATCTTATTAAATGGTATGAAAATCAACTAAAGAATCAAAATGTTGATATTTATCTAAACAATAAAATCACTGCAGAAAAAGTAAATAAACTTAATCCTGATGTAATTATTGTAGCTACAGGATCAACTCCTAAAAAATTAGATATAAAAGGAACTATAAATAAAATATATACAGCTCAAGAAGTACTTTTAAAAAATAAAAAACCTGGCAAATCATGTATCGTTGTAGGTGGTGGCTTAGTAGGATGTGAAACTGCTCTATGGCTTTTAAAGCAAGGTAAAAAAGTTACTATTATAGAAGCTCTTGATGATATTTTATCCTCTGGACCAGCCCTTTGCCATGCTAATAGTCAAATGTTAAAAGATCTTTTAAATTTTTATGGCGCAAAAATATATACAAATACTTTTATAGAAAAAGCTACAACTAATGGGATTACTATAAAATCTAAAAATCCACTAAAAGAAAAGGAACTAAAAACAGATTCTATAATTTTATCTATTGGATATAACTCTAATAATTCAATATATGAAAAGATTAAATACTCTGATAAAGAGACATATCTTTTAGGCGATGCAAGAAAGGTGAAAAATATTATGAATGCTATATGGGATGCTTACGAAATAGGTAGAAACATTTAAAAATAAAGGTATTCTTAAAATAGTTTTAAGAATACCTTTACACATTATATATTTTTTATATATTAGCAGCTTTATTTAAACCTCCATAAATCAACTTATAATATTCATATTGAAGTTTCATATCAAGTTTTTTAGGTGCTCCTATACTTTCAGTTTCAGTAATTAATGTATTAGAATTTTTCAAAACATAATCTATTACATGTTTCAAAGTAATACTATCTATCGGATATAATTTTTTAGGATTCTTTAAGAAATTGTTAAAATGATCTGGATTATATTTTAATATAACTGGCATTATATCTATTAGACTAAATTTGTTGTTATTATCTTTTATTAAAGGAATAAAGCTAAATAAATTTTTATATTTATAATCTTTTAAATTTATGAAATCAGATTTGCTGTTTAAGAGTTTTGAACTTAAAATAAGATTTAGAGATTTATTATAGTTAAGCATTTTATTTGAAAAATCTTTATATATTTTGTTTTCTTTAAAATTAGGGTAATCTTTTACGAAATGATCTAGAAATATACTTCTTTCTGATTTATTATCTAATGAATATTTTTTATCTACAATGAATATGTTATCTACTAAAAATTTATAGTTTCCACTATAGCAATCTTTATGATATTTTCCAAATAGAATTGTTGATTCTTCACAAATAGGTTCTGTTAATGATATTTTATTATTAGAATTTCCATATATCCATGGATTAGAAAACACATATGGATCTTGATTTTCCTTTAACCCATCTACAGGTATAACTACTTCACCTTTAGATTTAATCCATAAATCATCTTCCTGTTTTTTTAGATAGATACAATTTTCCCTTACAAATACTCGATTTGGATGGCTAAAAATATAGTTTCTTCTTTCCATAAAGAATCCCTCCTACCAATTTAATTAATAATACATTATTTTTTTACACAGTAATATGCTTATAAAATTATTTGATTAATAGAATTAAA
This sequence comes from Clostridium oceanicum, assembly GCF_039521385.1. Lineage (NCBI taxonomy): Bacteria > Bacillati > Bacillota > Clostridia > Eubacteriales > Clostridiaceae > Clostridium > Clostridium oceanicum. The sequence goes on from NZ_BAAACG010000008.1 coordinate 240,279, forward strand.
TTTATAAAAACATCTAAAATGGATTCATAATTATGTGAATATTTTTAATTTTGTTTACTACATTATAACACTTTTATGTTTATTTACCAAATTAAAATCCAACAAATTTATAAAAAATTTGATGGATTTTAATTTAAATTTTATATTATATTTTTATTTAAGTTTAACTTCCATGACAATATCACCTACAGCAATACTTTTCTTATCTAATTTCTTATCAATTTTTTTAACTTTTTCATCCATATTAACTAAAACTACAGGTGTTATAAGATTATAACCTTCTGACTTTATTAAGTCTAAATCAAAACTTATTAGTTTATCTCCAGCTTTAACTTTTTTATTTTCCTTTACATATGATTTAAAACCTTTTCCTTTAAGATTTACAGTTTCAAGTCCTATGTGAAGTATTATCTCAAGACCTTTCTCTGATCTTATAGAAATTGCATGTTTTGTCTCAAATATTTGTACTACTTCTCCATCTACTGGAGAACAAACTTCTCCTAAGCTGGGAATAATGGCAATACCATCCCCCATAAGTTTTTCAGAAAATACTGGATCTGGTACTTCTGTTAAGTCTACCACCTCTCCAGTTACTGGTGATATTATACTTTCTTTCTTCGATCCACCTAATTTACTAACAACACTTTTAAACATAACTAACATCTCCTAATTATATTTAGTCCATTCCAATTTCTTCTCTTACTTTATTCTTATATACATCTGCTTTATTTCCATAAATAACCTGTACTCCATCTTGAACCCTTACTACTCCATTAGCTCCAAGTTTCTTCCATTTATTATCATCGGCAACTTTAGATTTATCTTTAACTTTCACCCTAAGTCTTGTAAAGCAAGCATCTACACTAAGAATATTTTCTTTTGACCCTAAAGCCTCTATTATATTTTTAATTATATCATCAGAAGCTTTAGAAATTGTTGAATTTTTTTCATCTTCTTCTAATGAATCTTCTATTCCACGTCCTGGTGTTTTAAGATTTAATTTTAGTATTAATCCTTTAAATATAAAATAATAAGCTAAGAAATAAATAACCCCTATTATAGGTATATATATCCAATTAGATCCTTTAGAAGATTGTAACATTCCATTAAATATAGTACTTAAAAATGGTCCTCCAAATGCAGAGCTTCCTGGTACATTAATATTAAATAGATAAGTTAAAAAATATGCAAGTCCTGACATTCCAGCATGAACTAAATATAAAATTGGTGCTATAAACATAAATGAGAATTCAATAGGCTCAGTAACTCCTGTAAAGAAAGCAGGAATTGCTGCTGCTATAAATAAAGCTTTCACTTTTTTCTTATTTTCTGGTCTTGCTACATGATACATTGCAAAAGCTGCTCCCGGCAAACCAAATGATGCAAATAAAATTTTTCCATTCATTAAAAATCTAGTAACGTTTATATCAAACATAGCTGTTGGTGATGACAGTTGAGCTTGAAATATATTTATAGCTCCCTCTACTACTTTTCCTCCTATTTCTGCAGAACCTCCAAGACTTGTAAAAAAGAAAGGTAAATACACAAAATGGTGAAGTCCAAAAGGTAAAAGTAAACGTTCTACCGAACCATAAATAAATGTTCCTATAGCTCCTGTGCTTTTAATAAGTAAACTTAAACTACTTAATCCAGTTTGAACAAAAGGCCATAAAAATGATAATATTATTCCTACTACTATAGAACCTAATATAGATATTACAGGTACAAATTTAGTTCCACTAAATATTGAAAGCGCCGGTGGCAACATTATATCATAGTATTTATTATGAAGATATGCTACTACAAATCCAATTATTATTCCTCCAAAAATCCCTACATCCAATGAAGGTATTCCTAAAATTAAAGATTGTCCTGTAGTTAATTTTTCAGGATTTAATTTACCTAATGATATAAGAATTGTACTCATTGTTTTATGCATTACTATAAAGGATATAAATGCTGCTAAAGCTGCTATACCTTTTTCACGCTTAACGTAACCAATAGCAATAGATATTGCAAATATTACTGGTAAATTTGAAAACACTATACCCCCAACCACTTTGAAAAGCTTAAATATTAGTTGTACAAAAGGATTTTCCAAAGCTGGACAAACATTTAAAATAGATGCGCTAGTAAAAGCTGCTCCAATACCTAATAATATACCTGCTATAGGTAGTATCATAACTGGAGTCATTAATACTTTACCTAGCTTTTGAAAAAATGCAAAATACTTTTTATTACCTGACATTATTATTCCTCCTTCTTTTGTATAATTTAAACAATATAGAAAGTAGTATTAAATCCTTAATTTTTATTTAGATAACGTTTACTAAAAGATTAATATATTAAAAAAGCTATTTACATAAACAAAATATATACCTTAAAAATTTATAATGGCTTTAAAATTATATGCTTCTTTGTTATTTTATTTTTAATTTTTAAAATTTTTTCAAATTTATATCATCTTAAATCTTGTAACAATAATATTTTTAATATATTTTATATAAAATAAGCGCTTATTTTTTATTTATAAAATGACCTTAAGTTTATAACCTAATATTTATTTAAATTCTGGCCAATAATCTTTATTTACTTCTATTAAAGCATCTAATACTTTACGAGCTTCTTTTGCTGAAACTACTGTTCTATTTAATGTTAATGCTTGTAATGCTTTTTGATATGACTTTTCATAATAAGCATCTACTGTTAATTTTTCATAGGCTAGTTGTCCTTCCATTAAACCTTTATAAAATGTAGGTATTTTTCCTACAGATAATGGTCTTGGACCATTTGATGTCATAACTGCTGCTACTTCAACCATAGCATCATCTTGTATATTAGAAATTGTACCATTGTTTTCAACTATTACAATATACATCTTTTGTTTGTTATAAGCTATTGATTCTGCAACTTCTATCATAAATTCACTATGTGCATCGTTATGAACAAAAGATGACCCTTCAGCTGTACCTTTTTCAATTATTTTTTCACATTCTTCAAATATACGTGTTTCTCTTCCATCCATTACTTCATTAGCTCTAGTATACTTAGGATCTAAATGTTGAACTTTTTCTTTTGGATATAAATAATATTGTAAGTAGGTATTTGGTAAGTAATCTGGAAAATCCTCAACCATATTCTTTACAACTCCATAAGTATAAAGCCATGATTTATCACGTTGCTCAGCATCTGCTGGCTGAAATCCTTTTTCTACAACTAATTTTTTTATTTTTGGAAGTAAATCAGTTCCTTCTTTATCATATAAATGTGTAAACCACCCAAAATGATTTAATCCAAAGTAAACTGGTTCAAATTCTTTAGAATCCATTTCTAAAAGCCTTCCATAAGATCTTAAAAGGTTTACTGGTTGATCACATATATTTAATACTCTTTTATCCTCTGGGAATTCTCTTCTTAAAGCTTCTGCAACTATTGCAGCTGGATTGGTATAATTTAAAATCCATGCTTTTTTTGAATATTTGCGTATATCATTTATTGTCTTAATCATATCTTTTATAGAACGTAGTCCATAAGCAAATCCACCTGGTCCACAAGTTTCTTGTCCTAAAAGTCCCATACTTAATGGTACCTTTTCATCTTTTTCTCTCATTTTTAATCCACCGGTTCTCATTTGCATAAATACAAAATCTACATCCTTATATGCTTCTTCACTTTTAGTTGTATAATGAAATTCCAACTCTTCATATTGTTCTTTAAATAATATTTTTGCAGCTTCTCCTATAGGCCTTTGTCTTTTTTCATCAATATCAAATAATACCAATTTTTTCATTGGAAATCTATCTTTTAATTTACATAAACTTTGTAATAATCCAGGAGTCCAAGTACTTCCCCCTCCAACTAATGTAACATTAAATCTTTTCATATATATCTCTCCTTTTGTAAATAATATAATCATTTAATTAAATGTTTCTTTTATAGTGCTATTATATAATCTCTAAAACACAATATAAATACTTTTACATCTAATATCAATTTTGTTTATAGATAAAAAAAATTTCATTTTAGTAAATTTTTTTCATAATGCAATATATAAAATTTAAAAATTCATGATAATGTTATATAATATACCTATATACAGTATTTTAAAAGGAAAAATCATTTAATTTAAAATTTATATTTAAAAAGATTTGAAATATAATTTAAGTATTACTTTCTTACCTATATAAAATAAAGATTTTATAATAATCAACTAATATTTAAACACTATAATTTTATTAACATAAGGAGGCATATATGGACTTTTTTACAATAGTAAATGAAAAAAAAGCAAATTTAAATAAAAGTGAAAGCGAACTTCTTGACTTTTTTATAAAAAATGCTTCTAATATAAAAAACATGAAAATACAAGATGTAGCCTCTAAAACTTTCATTTCTCCTGCAAGCATAATAAGATTTTGCAAGAAACTTGGATTTAGTGGTTACTCTGAACTTAAAACTAACCTATCAATGTCTATTACAGATAATGATAACTTAAGTATTTCTCAAGGCCATAACCAAATAAATATATTAAAAGATATTGAAAAAACTAAAGATATGATAAATGATTCTATGATAGATCAAATTTTGAATCTTTTAGATAATGCAAATAAAATTGATTTTTTTGGAGCAGGTTCTTCTGAAATGATATGCAAAGAGATTTCAAAAAAATTCAGAACTTTAGGTAGAGCTGCTTATAGTTATGATGACTCTAGTATAATGTTTTTATCTGCTAGTTCCCTTAAAAAAAATGATGTGGTTTTTGCAATTTCTTTATCTGGCGAAACAAATTCTGTGCTAAAAGCATCTAATATAGCCAAAACAAGGGGTGCAACAGTTATTTCTGTAACTAATATGAGTATAAATTCCCTTTGCAAAATTGCTGATAAATCTTTATTTGTAAATTCTACATCTTTCAAAATTCAAAATTTAAATTTTGAATCAAGACTTCAATGTCTTTTCCTTATGGAATACATATTTTTTAAATACTTAAACAAATTAAATATATCTTCATAAAAGAGAAAATATATATGTAAAACACATAGAAAAACTGCTAAGCTATTAAATAGCTTAGCAGTTTCCTGTTGTTTTAAGCATTTAAGAGATAAAACAATTTGGGGTATCGTTATAATCTCAATATATTTTAATCTCTTTTAAGAGAATAAAACCCTATCACTTAAACTATCTTCCACATGAATTTCTTCAAAACATTTAAATAGTTTTTCTTTTGTTAAAGATTTTTTTTCTTCAGCTTTAACATCTAAAACTATATTTCCTTTGTGCATCATTATAAGTCTATTTCCTAAAGTAATTGCCTGATTTAAATCATGTGTTACCATAAGTGTTGTTATATTATCTTCTAAAACTACTTCTTTAGTTATTTCAATTATTCTTTTAGAAGTTTTTGGATCAAGGGCAGCTGTATGCTCATCTAATAATAAAACTTTAGGTTTTTTCATAACTGCCATTATTAAAGATAGCGCCTGCCTTTGTCCTCCAGACAAAGATTCAACTTTAACATTTAATTTATCTTCAAGACCTAAATTTACTTTCTTTAAAAGCTTTGTAAACATAGAAATATTCTTTTTATTTATACCTCTTGAAAGGCCAAATTTTTTCCCTTTATTGTATGCCATAGACATATTTTCAAGTATAGTCATACTAGGGGCTGTTCCTAAAGATGGATTTTGAAAAACTCTAGCTATATATTTTGAATTTTTATATTCTTTATTATAAGTTATATCGACTCCATCTAAAACTATTGCTCCTTCATCTGGATTTAAATTTCCTGATATCATATTTAAAAGAGTAGATTTCCCTGCTCCGTTACTTCCTATTATAGTTATAAAATCTCCATTACTTACATGAAAACTTAGATTGTTATATAAACTATTTTCATTTACTGTTCCTTTATTAAACACTTTGGACAGATTCTGTATTTGAAGCATTTAAAGTCCCTCCTTTAGCTGATTTTTTCTTTCTTAAATTAAAAGGATTTTTACTTAATGTTAGAGCTATAACAACAATAACTGCTGTAATTAATTTTAAATCTGTAGGAGCAAGGCCTACTTCTAAAGCTAAAGCTACTGCTGCTTTATATATTAAAGATCCTAAAATTACTGTAAATGTAGATTTTAAGAAAGTCATTTTTCCAAATAAAGATTCTCCAATTATTACAGATGCAAGACCCATAACTACTATACCAGTTCCCATACCTACATCTGAAAAGCCTTGATATTGCGCCATTACAGCTCCTCCTAATGCTACTAATGCATTAGATATCATAAGCCCTATTATTTTTACTAAATCTTTGTTTATTCCAAGACATGTAACTAGCTGTTCGTTATCTCCTACTGCCTTTAAAGAAAATCCTGCCTTAGTGTTTAAAAATAAATCTAATAAAATTTTACAAACTATAAGCAGTATAGTAATCACTATTATAGGATTTTCTATAGTAGAAAATATATGCTCTTGGTTAAATAAAGGTATATTTGATTTTCCCATTATTCTAAGGTTAACTGAATATAATGCTACCATAACTAATATTCCAGAAAGCAAGTTACTTATTTTAAACTTAACATGAAGTATTCCAGTAACCATTCCTGCTAAAGCTCCTACTAAAAGTGCTACTAAACAAGCTATATAAGCATTCATTCCTTTTGTAAGACAAGCTGCTACCACAGCTGCTCCTAAGGGAAAAGTTCCATCTACCGAAAGATCTGGAAAATCCAATATTTTATAGGTTATATAAACTCCTAAGCACACAATTGCAAATATAAATCCTTGTTCTAAAATACTAATTAATAAATCCATTGTTATTCACCACCGTCTTTTACTTTACTTTTTTAGCTTTATTTTCTAAATCTTTTGGAATTTTTATTCCAAGCTTTTCAACTGCCTTTTCATTTATAACTAATTCAGTTTCTTTCATAAATTCGATTTTTGTTTCCTTAGGATCTTTACCATTTATAACATCAATAGCCATTTCTGCTGTTTTTGCTCCTAATTTATAGTAATCTATACCTGATGTTGCTAAGGCTCCAGCTTTTACGTGAGCTTCTTCAGATCCTATTATAGCAATCTTCTTTTTGTTACATTCGTTACTTATAAAAGGCATAGCAGATGCTACTGTATTGTCTGTTGGGATAAACATAACATCTACTTTTCCTAATATAGAAGCTAAAGATTGATGAATGTCATTAACATTAGTTATTCCTTGCTTTACAATTTCAAATCCAAATTTTTCAGCTGCCTTTTCTGCATCTTTAACTTGAATCTCAGAGTTTTTCTCACTAGTGTTATATAATATTCCTATTTTCTTTTTACCTGGCAATATCTTTTTAATTAAATCAAAATTCTCATCTACTGATATTTTATCTGAAGTACCAAAAACATTAGTACCTGATTTTTCTAAAGACTTTACAAGTTTTGCTTCTTTAGGATCTGTAACTGCTGTTATTGCTATTGGGGTTTTTTTAGTTGAATTGTAAGCTGCTTGAGCTGAAGGCGTTGCTATAGCAAAAATCATATCTTTTTTATGTGATGTGAAATTCTTAGCTATAGTTTGAATAGTTGCCATATCACCTTGTGCATTTTGAACATCCAATTTAATTTTTTCTCCATCTTTAAAACCATTTTTAGCTAATGTTTCTACAAAACCTTTTCTGGCTAAATCAAGTGCTGGATGCTCTACGATTTGCATAATTCCTATATTTAATACCTTCTTATCTTTTAAGGCTTTTGAACCTGACTTTGAACAGCCACCTAGAATTGTAATAAATAACGCTACTACTAATAAAATTGATAATTTCTTTTTAACTACCATACTACCATCCTCCAAATATTAAATTATTATAAAATAAAAAATCTCTTCCTAGGAAGAGTTATATGCTAAATAAACAATGCAAAATATTTCACTTGCATCTTTCTTTATTTATTCCAATATATCCTACTTAACCTACTATACTCCAATTTTAAATCATAATACTTAAAAGCTTCTTTTTAAATGAGCTTTTAAAAGTCTACAATTTTATAATATTATACCAAACTACTACAAATAAATTCACAGATATTTTATAAGCAAAACATACTCCTACTACAAACAAATAACTTACTATTCTACAATTTTGCTAAATATAAAATACTTCTAAGTAAATTAAAAACTTAAACTAAAAACAAATAATTATCTTCCTACAAAATTTCTACTGCACTACATAAACTTAATAATTATTTGTACAAAATTATGTTAATAATATCTTAACGTTATTTATAAATTCTGTCAAGATATTATTAATAAATTCATTTTTCCTAAAAATTTATAAATTTGGAATTGAACGATGTGCAAGACCTATTACTACTTCATTTAAATGTAAAAGTCCTATGCTCATAAATATGCATACACTTATATGTTCATCACATCTAGCTATTCCAATTTTCCCTCCAACATTTAACCCATTAGCTTTTTCTGCTACTTGAAGCACCGCTTCTCTAGTTGCACCAGCTACTGCTCCATCATGGACATGGCACTCTTTTGTAAGACCAGATCTTTTAGATGCAACTAACGCTCTTTCAATTATTTTAGACATACTATTATTTATATTTCCACCTACATCTACTGCAGTTGTAAGTATTCCTTTTTCTTTAAATTTACTTATCAATATTTTTTCTTCTTCTCTGGTTGATATGGCCATTTTTATACAAGCTTTAGCTACTTTTTCACTTTCTACTCTCATAAAAACTAATCTCCTTTATAACCTGTATATAAAAACAACTCCTATTTAAAATATTTATCATAAATATATACAAAAATATTTTTTTATTTACCATAGATGTAATTAAATCCTAGAGTTAGTATCATCTTATTTCCTCTATTAATATTTATAAAAAAACATACTACTTGTCAAAATTTATTTTTTCTTTATGTGGTAACAAAACGTCAACTTCTGATGGTCTTCCTTTAGCTATTATACTTCCCTCTTTAATAGAATAAATAACTGTTGCATTTTTTCTTATAACATCATATTCATCTTTTTCTGAAAGGATTATCATATTAGCTAAATTGCCTTCTTTTATTCCATATTTATCATCAATATTTAATGTTTTAGCTCCATTTATTGTTATAAAATCTAAAGATTTTTTTATATCTTCATAGCCCATGATTTGACATGCATGAAGTCCCATTTTTAAAACTTCTAGCATATTACCTGTGCCAAGTGGATACCAATGATCAAATATATCATCATGACCAAAACATACGTTTATATCTTCTTCCATAAGCTCTTTAACTCTAGTTATACCTCTTCTTTTAGGATAAGTATCAAATCTTCCTTGAAGATGTATGTTTACTAAAGGATTAGATACAAAATTTATCTTTGATAACTTTAATATTCTAAATAGTTTTCTAGCATATGCATTGTTATAAGAGTGCATAGCTGTAGTATGACTGGCAGCTACCCTCTTACCTATTTGATTTTCATAGGCTTTTGTAGCTAAAACTTCTAAAAATCTTGATTGATCATCATCTATCTCATCGCAATGAACATCTATAAGCTTATCATATTTCATTGCTAAATCTATTATTTTTTCTATAGATTCTACTCCATATTCCCTAGTAAATTCATAATGAGGTATTGCACCTACTGCATCTGCTCCAAGCTTCAATGATTCTTCTAAAAGTTCTAATGATTTAGGATAAGAAAGGACTCCTTCCTGTGGAAAAGCTACTATCTGCATATTTATAAAAGGACTCATTTCTTTTTTTACTTCTAAAAGTGCCTTTAATGCAGTTAATTTTTCATCTGTAACATCTATATGAGTACGAACATACTGTATTCCATTTGCAATTTGCCACTTTAATGTTTTTTTTGCTCTTTCCTTAACATCAACAGTATTCAAATATTTTTTTCTTTCACTCCAGCAGTCTATTCCTTCAAACAAAGTTCCACTTAAGTTCCACCTAGGTTCTCCTGCAGTTAATGCTGTATCTAAATGTATATGAGGTTCAATAAAAGGTTCTAGAGCTAGTCCTCCTTTACCATCAATTTCTTCTTTATCATCTGTTGGTATTATAGGTGCTATTTTTTCTATTTTTTTATTTTTTATTAATATCTGAAATAAACCATTTCTTCCTCTTAATCTAACATTCTTTATTAACATATTACACACACCTTTCCCCAAGATTTAGAAATCGAATATATTTTAAATAATTAAATTAAATCTTTAAATTTTTTCCATAAACCTTCATTATATTTTTTTAGATTCATAAGCTTAAAAGTATCTGCATATACAAATGCTTGCTTTGTTTTCCCTCTAGCTAACAATTGATTATTTTCTTTATTTATTATTTTATATTCAAATATAACTTTTACAGGAGAAAACTCTTTTATATAAGTTTCTATAATAATTCTATCTTCATATTTTGCAGGCTTTAAATACTTACAATAAGTTTCTGATAAAGGCATCATTATATTTTGATTTTCTATATCACTGTAACTTAACCCTGTAGCTTTTATAAACTCACTTCTTCCTATTTCAAACCATGGATAATATTTAGAATGGTGAACTATTCCCATCTTATCTGTTTCTACATATCTAACGGTTATTTCTGTTTTGTTGATATACATAATCATAACTCCTTCTAAATTAGAAATTTATACAAATATATATTCAAATAAATAACTAGTCAGTATACTAATATATTTTATTTATTATTTGTTTTCATATTCCTAATACATTTATAATAAAAATTATATCATAAAATAATACCAAATATTAAGAATTTATGTCAAATGAAAGCTAGGATATTAGTTTTATATCATATAAAACAGCTAACATATCAAGAGTTATCCATTATAAGTTACAACTTTTTTACACATATAAAAAACATACAATACATTATTTTATTATAATATTTATATACTTAAATTTAGTGTGATTATATTGAAAGGATATTATATATGAAACCAAAAAAACACCAAGGAAAAAAAGATTTTAAGTATTCAAAAAAATATTTAGATTATAAAAGGCAAAAGAAAAACAAATACTTAAAGAAAAAAAGAGTCATTAAAAAATTAAAACTAAGATTATTTTTACTAATTATAATTGTACTTTTTTCTGGTTTCATGGGTAAAAAACTATTAAATATGTATAAGGATTTTACTACTCCTATACCTAATGAATCAGTTACTACCACAAAAAATTTTAGTAAATATTCTAAATTTACAGTTACAATAGATCCAGGTCATGGTGGCTATGATGTAGGTACAAGCACTATTGATGGTATGATGCATGAAAAAGAAATAACTTTAAAAATCGGACTTGAGGTAAAAAGACTATTAGAAGAAAAAGGGGTAAATGTAATAATGACTAGAACAAGCGATAATGTTTCTTGGCCTTCTAATAATAAAAAAGATCTTAGAGCTAGAGTAAAGATTTCAAATGATTCTAACTCAGATGCATTTGTATCAATTCATTGTAATGCTAACGAAAACACCGCTCACAATGGAATGGAAGGGTGGATTAGATTTCCAAATACTCAAAGTGAAAAATTAGCTAAAAATATAATTAATAAACTTTCAAGTTACAACTATACTAAAAATAGAGGAATAAAAAACGAATCAATTAAATCCTTAGCTGTATTAACCCTTAACAATTCTACTGCCACATTAATTGAATTAGGATTTTTAAGTAATTCCTCTGATGCAAAATTTTTAACTTCAAAAGAAGGACAAGCTAAATCTGCTAAAGGAATCTCTGAAGGCGTTTTAGAATATTTATCAAACAAAGATTAAATCCTCAATTTTTTAATATGTATAAAAAAAAAGATTTTTATAATTTTAAAAAATTATAAAAATCTTTTGTTATTTAAATTTATACTATTAAAATAAATCTTTAAGTTTATCTCCAAATAGATCTCCTAGTTTCATATCATCTTCTTTAGAATCATCAAATTTAGAAACATCTACTTTAGGTTTTTGCATAGCTTCTTTTATACTTAAAGATATTCTTTTTTCTTTTCCATTTACATCTAATATTTTAACTTTAACTTTATCTTTTTTATTTAGTTTATCAGATGGCTTAGCTATGTTTTCATCACATATTTGTGATATATGAACTAATCCTTCAATACCCTTTTGAAGCTCTACAAAGGCACCAAAATCCATTAATTTTACTACAACACCTTCTACTACATCTCCTGTTTTATATTTGCCTTCTATATTATTCCAAGGATCTTCTTTTACATCTTTTAAAGCAAGAGATATTCTACCAGATTCTTTATCAAAATCTAATACAAATACTTCAACTTCATCGCCTATAGATACTACTTCTGATGGATGTTTAACTCTTCCCCAAGATAATTGTGAATTATGAACTAATCCATCTACTCCACCAATATCTACAAAAGCTCCAAATTTTTCAAGTCTTCTAACTACACCTTTTACTTTTTTTCCTTCTTCAAGACTTTCCCATAGGTTCTCTTTTCTTATTTCTTCTTCCTTTTGCTCAATCACTTTTCTTGAAAGAACAACTTTTCCTTTACTTTTATTAAACTCTATCATTTGAACTTCTAAAGTTTTTCCTTTAAATTCATTAAGATCTTTTACATAGTTAATTGATAAGTGAGAAGCTGGTATAAAGGCTCTTATTCCATTTATAAATGTTATAACTCCACCTTTTACTACATCTTTTACAGTAACTTTTATTTTTTCTTTAGTCTTAAATATTTTTCCAAGTTCTCTCCATGAAGCTATTTCTTTCGCTTTCTTTTGAGATAATAAAACGCTGCCCTCTCCATCGTTTACTTTAAGTACATAAACTTCTATTTCATCTTCAGCCTTTACTAAATCTTCAAGATTTTCTTCCTCTTTAACTTCAAATTCAGCTTTAGGAATTATCCCATCTGTTATGTATCCTATATTTACTACAATTTCATTTTCTGAAACTGATATAACTCTACCTTTAATTACATCCCCTTTATGTATTTTTTTCATTGAAGAATCAATTTGATTCATCATATCATTCATTGAAATTTCTTCTGACATAATAACAACTCCTTAAATGTTTATTTCATTATATAACTATTATTTTATCACATTATTTAATAATAATTTAATAGAAATTTCTTGTATATACAACTTCTCCGATTTTAAAATCATTTGAGTTATTATTTATACACTTAGATTTTATATATTTATTATCTATATTTACCACATAATCTATACAAGCTCCTAAAAATTGTTTTGAAACTATTGTTCCTTTTATAGCCCCTCCTTTTTTGTCTAAAATAATATTTTCTGGTCTTATAAATTTATCACCAATAATATTAACAGAACCTACAAAAGAAGCCACAAATTCATCTTTAGGATTATTATATACATCTTTAGGAGAACCTATTTGCTTAATCTTTCCTTTATCCATAATTGCAATCTTATCCCCTATACTAAGAGCTTCCTCTTGATCGTGAGTTACAAATATTGTAGTTATATTAAATTTTTTTTGTATTTCCTTTATATCATTTCTCATTTTTATTCTAAGCTTTGCATCTAAATTGCTTAAAGGTTCATCTAAAAGTAATACCTTAGGCTTTATTATTAAAGCTCTAGCTAAAGCTACTCTTTGTTTTTGACCACCACTTAACTTAGTTACATTTTTATCTTTGTACTTTAAAAGGCCTACCATGTCTAAATATTCTTTTCCTTTTTCATAGGCTTCTTTTTTATTATATCCTTTAAACTTTAATCCATAAGTAACATTTTTTATAACACTCATATGTGGAAATAAGGCATAAGACTGAAATACTGTAGCTACAAGCCTTTTCTCTGGTGGAATGCTGCATATATCTTTATCTTCTACTAAAATCTCTCCTGAATCTTCTTTCAAAAATCCTCCTATCATTTTTAATGTAGTAGTTTTACCACATCCAGATGGTCCTAAAAGGCAAAGAATTTCTCCTTTTTCCATATTAAAACTTAGCTTATCTACTACATTTAATCCATTAAATTTTTTTACTAAATTTCTAACTTTGAAATACATTTTTCCCTCCTAAAAGCCTTTTCGAAAAAAGAATATTTATAGTTAAAGTTATAATTATAATAAAAGTAGCCATAGCAGCACCTACTCCATATTCTCCACTTTGTATAGAATTAAACATTTCCACTGTTGCAACTTTTTCTCCTGGGTATATTAAAAATATTATAGATCCTATAGTTGTCATAGTAGCTGTAAAATTATTTATAAAGCCTGATATAAAGGCAGGCTTTAACATAGGCAGTATTATATCTTTTATAACTACAATATTTGATGCACCTAAATCCTTTGATGCTTGTTCTATTTCTTGATCTACTTGAGTCAAAACTGCTGATCCCATTTTTGTAGTCATAGGAAGTTGCTTAAATATACAATTAACAATTACTATAAAGCTTGTTCCTGTAAGTTCTAAGGGATATTTGTTAAAAGCTAATATATATCCTATTCCAAAGAAAGTTCCTGGTACAATATAAGGAAGTGTAGCTATAAAATCTATATATTTCATTCCTATTATTTTTCTTCTATCTACAAAATAAGAAATAATAACTCCTAAAAAACTTCCTACTACTGCTACTATTAATGAATATATTATACTCCTGCCGAAACTTCCCATGCTATATTCTGCCATAGATTTAATGTTATCTAAAGTCAAATATATTTTTCCATACTTAAACTTAGTTATAGCCTGAATAAATATAGCAGTATATTGTAATAACATTATTATAACAAATAAATATGTAACAAAAGAAAATATAAATTTCATGGATCCTTTCAATTTATATCTTGATCCTTCTTTAAAAAGCTGTCCTTTTTCTTTTGAAAATACATTAGTATCTTTCATATAAATTCTATAAAATATAAAAGCTACTAAAGCAGGTATAAGTATAAGAACACTCATAACTGCAGCAACTTTAAAATTTCCATTAGATATAACATTAGTATAAACTTCCGTTGCAAGCACTGTAAATGATCCTCCTATAATCATAGGAGTTCCAAAGTCTGATAAACTTCTTACAAAAACCAACAAAGCACAAACTACTATGGCAGGTTTCATAAGAGGAATAACTATTTTAATTATAGTCTCAGATATACTTGCTCCCAAGTCTAAAGAAGCATCTATTACTCTAGTATCAATTCCATTGATTATTCCTATCATAATCAATGTAGAAAGTGGAATAAAAGATAAACTCTCCATTATAACTATACCTTGCCATCCATATGTATTTAAAGTTAAATTCAATAGTTTATGAGTTATAAGTCCTCTTCTTCCAAACAAAGTTATATATGATAATGATGAGACAAAAGGTGGGGATATCATTGTAAGCATTAATATTATAAGTATTACTTTTTTTACCTTTTTGTTGCTAAAACTTATGTAAATAGAAATACATGTTGATAAAATTGTAGTAATTATAGTACACACTATAGATATAAATAAACTATTTTTTATTATTTTTCTATTATCCATAAATATATTTTTATAGAGATCTAATGTAAAACTTCCATTTTTAAAAAAACTTTCTTTTATAACAGACATTATAGGCCAAAGAATAAATATTAAAACAGAGATAAATATTAAAACTATTAAAATCTTATCTAAAATATTATAAAATTGGGTATCTAATTTCTTAGATACCCTTTCTTTTAAATTACTTATATTCACTTACTTATCTTTTGTTATAACTTTCCACTTATCTAAAATTTCATCTCTGTATTTTCCAAATTGACCTAAATATTCTTCTATAAACTTATCTTTTGGAACTTTTAAATCCATTCCCTTTACTCCTGGCCTAACCATCATTGTTCCATCTTTTCCTTCAAGTTCTGCTAAATATTGTTGATTATCCTTTTGGAGTACCCAATCTTCAAAGGCTTTTGCCCCTTCTAAATTAGTACAATCTTTAAATATAGCCATACCTTCTGGAACCCATGGTATTCCATCTTCTGGATATACTACTTGGACATTCTTTTCTTTTTCTAATTTTACTATTGTGTTATCTACATATGTAATACCTATACCAATTTCTCCTGCACTAACTTTTAATTGAGGATCTTTTCCTCTTTTAGAATAATAAGGTATGTTTTTATTTAACTTTTCAAAATAACTCCATCCTTTTTCTTTTCCCATTTTACCAAGTAAAGAATGTACTACTGCATAATTAGTACCTGAAATAGCCGGATTAGACATTAAAATTTCATCTTTATACTGAGGCTTAGTTAAATCTTCCCATGATTTAGGTATTTCAAGATTTTTTTCTTTCATTACATCATTGTTTACTAAAAATCCTACTATTGTTACTCCTTTTGCTATCCAATAACCTTCTTTATCTTTATAGCTATCTGAAACATCCTTAGATTCAGGAGATAAGTACTTTTCTAATAACCCTTGATTTTTAGCAGACATAAAAGCATCTATTCCACCGCCAAACCATACATCTCCCATAGGCTTACCATCTTCTGCTTTTGTTCTTGATAAAACTTCTCCAGAAGACATTGATAAAGATTCTACTTTTATTCCTGTCTCTTTTGTAAACTTATCAAATAATTTTTGATATATTTTAGAAGTTCCTATTATTTTTATAGTACTACCTTTTAAATCCTTTTTATCAGAACTTACATTTACTTCTTTTTTACTACCGCATGCTGTTAAAGCAAACATTAATATTACTGTAAGAACTATAGATAAAAGTGCCTTTATTTTTTTCATCATTTTCCCCCTCTGTTATTAGTCCATATTATATTTTTATACGCATACTAATTTAGATTTTAAAGGATTATAGTATATTTTTCAAGAATTTAACTATTACAAATAAAAATACTACACTGGTCTAGTATAAGAATTTATAATACCCAACCCCTAAATTATGGATTATAAATTTAATTTTATCATAAAAAGCTATATTTTATTATAAAAGAACAGTTATATATTATTTTTACGAAAATTTATTATTAAACTTAAATTTCAAACTATAAAATTTTATTTACCAGACTATGTATTTATACCACACTTGAAAGCTAATAACAAATTTTTTAAAGCTTTATAGACTATTTCATACTATATTAAATAGATAAAAGGCTATCTTAAATCATAAAATTTAAGATAACCTTTATAAAAAATTTTACTTTTATCCTTTTAAAAATGTACTTCCCATCAAATATTCATCTACACCTTTAGCAACTTCTCTACCACTTTTAATAGCTTTTACTACTAAAGATTGTCCTGTTGTCATATCTCCTGCAGAAAATACACCTTGAATACTTGTCATTCCATTTTCATCTGTATAAACATTTCCTCTATCATCTAGTTTTAAACAAAGCTCATTAATAATACCATCAACTTTAGGATGTAAAAATCCCATAGCTATTAAAATTAAATCAGCTTTAATTTCATATTGACTATTTTCTACTTCCTTCATAACAAATTTTCCATTATCAGCTTTATTCCATGAAACTTTAGAACAAATTAATTTTTCTACCTTACCATTACTTCCTTTAATAGTTTTAGTAAGAACATTCCACTCTCTTTCTCCACCTTCTTCATGGGAAGTAGTTGTTTTTAATATTCTAGGATAAGTAGGCCACGGACTAGATTCATCCCTTTTTTCACTTGGCTTTGGCATTATTTCAATTTGATGAATTTTTTTAGCACCTTGTCTTACTGCAGTACCAATACAATCAGAACCTGTATCTCCTCCACCTATTACTACTATATTTTTATTTTTAGCATTTATCTCTTTTTCTTTAAAGTTCTCCATACAAACTTTTTTATTTTGCTGAGACAAGTAATCTACAGCAAAATGTACTCCTTCAAGCTCTCTTCCTTCTACTTTTAAGTCTCTTGGAACAGTACATCCACCAGTTAAAACAATAGCATCAAATTCTTCAAATATTTCTTCTAGTATTAAATCTTTTCCAACTTCTACACCAGTTTTAAATTTAACACCTTGTTTTTCCATTATATCTATTCTTCTATCTATTATAGATTTTTCTAATTTAAAATCTGGAATACCATATCTTAAAAGGCCTCCAGGTTTATTATTTTTTTCAAAAACTGTAACTTCATGTCCTACTGAGTTAAGCTGAGATGCCACAGAAAGTCCTGCTGGACCTGATCCTACTACACATATATTCTTTCCCGTTCTAACTTTAGGAGGATCTTTTTTTATAAAGTCTTCTTTAAATGCTTTCTCTATAATAGATTGTTCTATTTCCCTTATGCAAACAGCTTGTCTGTTAATACCTAAAGTACAAGCAGCTTCACATAGTGCAGGACATATTCTACCTGTAAACTCTGGAAAATCATTTGTTCTTGCTAATCTTTCGTAAGCTTTTTTATATTGTCCTTTATAAAATAAATCATTAAAATCCGGTGCTACATTTGAAAGGGGACATCCCCAGTTACAAAATGCAGTTCCACAATCCATACATCTTGATGCTTGCTGTTTCATATTACTATCACTTAAAGGTACATATACTTCTTTATAATCTTTTACTCTTTCCTCTGTAGGACGTTTATTAAAACTCTTTCTATCAAACTCTTTAAAACCTGTTATTTTACCCACTAAATACACCCCCTTATTAAGAAACTTTTCCTTCTAAATTATTTTTTTCTATTATTTTCTTATATTCTTTTGGTATAACTCTTTTAAACATACTCTTATATTTTGAAAAGTTATCTAATATATTTTTAGCTTTAGAGCTTTCAGTATTTTTATAATGTTTTTCTATTAAGCTATAAACTTCTTTTTCACTATTTATATTTAATCCTTCTATTTCAATAGATGTTTCAGTACATTTTTTAGTAATGCTATTATCCTCATCTAAAACATAAGCTATTCCACCGCTCATTCCTGCTCCAAAGTTTCTTCCAACTTTTCCTATAACAGCTACTACTCCACCGGTCATATACTCACAGCAATGATCTCCTACTCCTTCTACAACAGCATTTGCTCCACTATTTCTTACAGCAAAACGCTCTCCAACCATTCCATTAATATAAACTTCTCCAGATGTAGCTCCATATAGTATAGTATTACCTGCTATAAAGTTTTCTTCAGCAGCACATGCACTTTCTTTTGAGTTTTTAACAATTACCTTAGCCCCTGATAAACCTTTAGCAACATAGTCATTAGCTCCTCCTTCTAAAACTAAAGTAAGTCCTTTAACAGAGTATGCACCAAAACTTTGACCTGCAAATCCTTTAAAATTAAACACCATTGTATCTTCTTTAAGTCCCTGTTGACCAAAAGTTTTAGCTATTTTACCACTTAACATTGTTCCTACAGTTCTATCAGTATTTTTTATTTCAAAGTTTCCTATAACCTTTTTCTTTTCTTCAAACACTTTAGCTGCAGCTTGTAGTAATATGTGATCCATAGATTTGTCTATTCCATGGTCTTGAGCTAAAACACAATATGGTTTTATTCTATTTGGCATATCTGGTTTATATAAAATCTTATCTAAATCCAGTTTCTTTGCTTTTTCATGTTTAACATCTTCACGTTTTTCAAGTACATCTACTCTACCTACCATTTCATTTACAGTTCTAAATCCAAGTAGAGCCATATATTCTCTAACTTCTTTAGCTATAAATGTAAAGAAGTTTATAATGTGTTCTGGTTTACCTTTAAAACATTTTCTAAGTTCTTTATCTTGAGTTGCAATACCCATATCACAAGTATTACAATGACATTTACGAAGGAGTGTGCATCCGGAAACAACTAAAGCTGTAGTTGCAAATCCAAATTCTTCTGCTCCAAGAAGTGCTGCAACAACAACATCTCTACCAGTTTTTAGCTTTCCGTCTGTTTGAAGTCTTACTCTACTTCTTAAATTATTCATCATTAAAACTTGATGAGCTTCTGAAAGTCCTATTTCCCAAGGAATAGCTGCATTTCTTATAGAAGAAAGTGGTGCTGCTCCACTACCTCCATCATGTCCACTTATAAGTATTACATCTGCATGAGCCTTAGCAACTCCAGCTGCTACTGTTCCAACCCCTGCTTCTGATACAAGTTTTACACTAATTCTACTGTCTGTATTTGCTGATTTTAAATCATATATAAGTTGAGCTAAATCTTCTATTGAATATATATCATGATGTGGAGGAGGAGATATTAAATCTATTCCTGCTGTAGAATTTCTTATTTTAGCTATATAGCTATCAACTTTTTTCCCTGGAAGATGTCCTCCCTCACCAGGTTTTGCTCCTTGTCCAACTTTTATTTGAAGTTCATCTGCATTAGCAAGATAGTTTGCAGTAACCCCAAATCTTGCAGAAGCTACTTGTTTTATAGCACTTCTTTTGCTATCTCCATTACTATTTACTTTATATCTAGCCTCGTCTTCTCCACCTTCACCAGAGTTACTTTTTCCACCAAGTCTATTCATAGCTATGGCTATAGTTTCGTGTGCTTCCTTACTTATAGATCCTAAAGACATAGCTCCAGTACAAAATCTTTTAACTATTTGTGATATAGGCTCTACTTCTTCTATAGGAATAGGATTAAAATTAGTAAACTTTAGAAGCCCTCTTATTGTACATAAATTTTCACTTTGGTTATCAGCAATAGTTGTATATTCTTTAAAGGTTTCATAACTATTATTTCTTGTTGCTAACTGAAGCTTATATATTGTTTCTGGATTGAAAAGATGAAATTCCCCTTCTTTTCTCCAAGAATATATTCCTCCAACATCTAATTCATTTTCAGGTTTTCTTAACTTATTAAATGCTTTGTTATGCCTTTCTAAAACTTCTTTTGCTATATCCTCTACATCTATGCCACCTATTCTAGAAGGTGTTCCATCAAAGTATTTATTTACGAATTCTTCATTAAGTCCAAGTATTTCAAATATCTGAGCTCCATGATAACTTTGAATTGTACATATGCCCATTTTAGATAATATTTTCATAAGACCTTTACATATAGCTTTAATATAGTTTTCTATAGCCTTAGTTTCATCTAATTTTTCTATTGTTTTATCTAAAACCATACTTCTTACTGTTTCATATGCAAGATAAGGATTTATAGCTGTTGCTCCATATCCTATTAAAAGTGCAAAATGAGTAGTTTCTCTAGGTTCTGCTGTTTCAATTATAATAGATACTTTAGTTCTACTTTTCTTTTTTATAAGATGATGATGTACTGCTGATACTGCAAGTAAACTTGGAATAGCTGCATCATAATCATCTGCTTTTCTATCACTTAAAACTATAATATTGTATCCTTCACTAGCTCTTTTTTCTGCTCTTTCACATATAATTTTTAAAGTTTCTTTAAATCCTTCAATTCCACTATCTGATTTGAAAGTTATAGGTATTGTAGTTGATTTAAAATCTTTTGTTCTTAAATTTTTCACTTTATACATTTCTTCATCCGATAAAATTGGTTTATCTAAACGTATAAAAGGAGAAATTTTTCTTTCTTTATCCAGTAAGTTATTTTGAAGTCCCATATAGTTTTTAAGGGACATAACTATTCCTTCTCTAATTGGGTCTATTGGTGGGTTTGTAACTTGTGCAAATAATTGTCTAAAATATGAAAATAATAATTGAGATTTATTAGATAATACAGCTAAAGGTGTATCATTTCCCATTGATCCTATAGGTTCAATTCCCGTTTCTGCCATACTTTTAATAATTACCTTTAAGTCTTCTAATGAATATCCAAAAGCTTGCTGTTTTTCTTTTAAAAATTCATAATTTATATTACTTTTTTCTCTTTTATAATCTAAATCAAAATCTTTAAGAGTATATTTACTATCTTTAACTACTTTTTTATAACACTTACTACTACAAAATGTCTTAATTAAATCATCATTTTCTAAAATGTTTTTTTCTTTAGTATCTACTAAAAGCATTTTTCCTGGTTCTAATCTTCCTCTTTTTATTATGTTTTCTGGATTAAAATTCAAAACACCAAGCTCTGAGGCCATTATGATGTCTCCATCTTTTGTAATTACATATTTACATGGTCTTAGTCCATTTCTATCTAAGGTTGCTCCTATTTTTTCTCCATCAGTAAAAAATACTGCAGCAGGCCCATCCCATGGTTCCATAAGTGATGAGTGATATTCGTAAAAAGCTTTAGTGCTTTCATCCATAAAATCATCTTTTTCCCAAGCCTCTGGAATAAGCATTCTCATAGAATGAACAACATTTCTTCCATCTTTATTAAGAAGTTCAAATACATTATCTAAAGATGCTGAGTCACTTCCATTTGGAACTACTATAGGAAATAAACTTTTAATATCTTTCTTAAATACATCTGATTTCAAAAGACCTTCTCTTGCATGCATCCAGTTTCTATTTCCTCTTATAGTATTTATCTCTCCATTATGAGCTAAATATCTAAAAGGTTGAGCTAAATCCCAAGTTGGAAAAGTATTTGTACTAAATCTTTGGTGAACTAAAGCTATAGAACTTTTAAAATTTATATCATTTAAATCAATATAGTATTTACTAATCTGATCTGCTAATAAAAGCCCTTTATAAATTATTGTTTTGCTTGAAAGGCTACAGACATAAAAATATTCATTGCTTTTATTTATTAATTTATTAACTTCATTTTCTGCTTTTTTTCTTATTATATATAATTTTCTTTCAAATTCTTCCTGACTACAATCACATCTTTTAATAAATAATTGTCTTATAACAGGCTCTGTACCTTTTGCAGTTTCACCTATAGATCTGTTATCTGTTGGTACATCTCTCCAACCTAAAACTTTTTGTCCTTCTTCTTCTACTACTCTTTCAAATATACCTTCACATTGATATCTTATAGCAGTTTCTCTAGGCAAAAAAGTCATACCAACTGCATATTCTGAAAACTTTGGAAGATCAATTCCAAGATTATAACAATTTATTCTAAAAAATTCATCTGGTATTTGGATTAACACCCCTGCTCCATCACCAGTTTTAGGATCAGATCCTACAGCTCCTCTATGTGTCAAATTAACTAAAATCTCTAGAGCTTTTCTCACTATAGAATGAGTTTTCTCTCCTTTAACATTAGCTATAAATCCTACCCCACAATTATCTTTTTCAAATTCCGGATTATATAGCCCTTGTTTTTTAGGAAAACCTATATTGTTTGCCATTTATTTTCCCCCTTTTTCTTTTATGAAAAAACATTTGCTGTCTTTCAAACCTGAATATTTTAATTATAATTATATATAGAAAATTGAATTAAATCAATATTAAAGTTGCATTTTTATATACAAATTTATGGTTTTCCCCTATCTTTATATACTTTTTATAGGCTATGGTGAAATTTATTCTTTTATTTCTTGCTAAATTTGGCATTAGAAAAGCATTTCATAAACTATATTTTATATCTTTATACAAATTTTTCATATGTAAACGTTCATATTAATATTGAAATTTTAATTTGTTAATTTTCTCAAAATTTTTTTAATATTAATATAATCAGCTTATTTTTAATAAAAATTATTAATATTAAAATTTATAATAAAAAACTAAGAAAATTTATATATATAAATCTTCTTAGTTTTATAAGAATATAATGATAAAAAATCAATTTTTCCTTTTAAGTTATTCCATAGTTAAAAAGTGATTTAAAAATGTTTTGATATTTCTGTTTGAATTTTTTTTATATCTTTTAACCTTAATCTTGTTTCCCTCATTATATAATCAACAGTTTCTCCATCTAAAAGCATCTCTTTAGCCTTATCAATGGCACCTGCTTTTTTTATATCCATATTGCTCCTCCTTTTAATACTAAGATTTGATAAGTTATAAAATACTATAATCATATACTGCTATTTAACCTATAGATTTATAAAATAATTTTTTAATAATACTTATTTTAAAATCAATATTATTTTTTGCATATTTAATATTTATAAACCTGGAAAAATAATAATATTATCCTTAATTTATATCTATTAATTATTTAGATACATGGAAGTAAATAACTAGTAACCATATTATTAATTTTATAAATTCACATGATTTTTGTACCAAATTCTTATATAGTTAATTTAAGTATATATTCCATTTTATTTTGTCTTTTTTATTATATTTCCTATATTTAACTAATATTTACTATATTAAGTTAAAATGATATAATTAAGTTAAAATTAATAAATATTAAGATTAAGTAATAATAATACTTTTTAAGTTTATATGATACTTAATCTTAAGTAAACGTTTTATAAAATTCAAATATACTAAAATAAATAAGACTATAATATTAAACTTAATATTATATAAATTCACTACACACACCTTATAAATATATTAAACTGCCATTTAAATATATTTATAAAAAAATAAGAGAGCCCTATTAATTAGCTCTCTTATTTTTATTATATATAAAGTTAAAAATATCTATTTATTTTTTAAAAAACTTAAACTCAGTAGTTTAATTAAACATATTACAAATTTATTTAATGAATAAATTTATAGTCTTATTATATTACTATAAATTTCTAATCTGCTCAAGAAGCATTTTAGCAGCTTTTTCTGGACCGTTCTTTTCCATTCCTTTTATCCCTAATCTTGTTTTAAGTTGTCCTACTTTTACTTTTGATTCAAAAAATTTATCAAAATAAGCTTTTAAAAGTACATCTGTATCTTCTCTTTTTTGCATAGGACCAAATGGATTTGCAAAATATGTCTTTACTAATCCTTCTTCAGTAGTTGTTCCTTTAGCCATCCTAGCTCCACTTCTAAAAACTTCTATAGCTTCTTTTTTATTTTCAAAGAAATCTAGCTCTTCTCCACTAGCTTCATAATTATTGGCATATAAGAATAAATCTATAGGATATCCTTTTGTTATTTCCTTATAACTTGCCACTGGAATAACAAGTCTTGCATTAACTTTATCTGGATTCATAAATATACTTCTATCAATTTGTTTAAATGCATATCCCGCATCTAAATCATCTAATCTTACAAACGCTCCTGTTTCTGTACCAAAACCTTTAGGTTTGTTATCTCCATCTAGTTTCACTACACCCATATCATCAAATATTATAGTCATATCACTTATATAATCATCTGCAAGTTTTCTAAAAGCTTCTAAGCTTTCTGATTTTCCTGCTCCACTATCTCCCATTATAACTACATTAGCAGTTTTACCATTCTTAGTTATTATATTAACCATCGCACCATGTATTGGAAGATATCCTTTTTTAATCATTATTAGATTGTGAAGTGTTAAAGTCATTTTTTTCATATATCCAAAATAATCTATAGCTTCATTATAATTTACATAACCAAGCATTATATCATTTTCTTTATCATCATAAAATACGGTTTGCATTTCTTCACTATCATCTCTAGCACCAAATACATAAACTAGATCTGGATTTTTACCTCTATACTCTTCTTCACTTGCAAGTTCAAATAAGTTACAAAGAGTAACCCCATGAGCCATAAAATCTCTATGGAAATATATATATGCTAAAAGTGAACCAACTTTTGCAGGAAAGCAAAACCAATGATCTCCGTTTATAGAACATCCTTTCTTTAACGGATTCTCAAAGCATTCAGTAAACATACCATCTCTTGTATTCTTTTTAGGATAAGTTATAAATGGTGGATCTAATACTATAGATTCAATAAATGGAACATTTTTTAATAATTTATATTCTTCAGGCATGTCCCAACTTGAATTAGTTAAAATAACACCAGCGTTTCCTCCTGCTGGAAGTTGTCTATAAACTTTTGGAGCAAGACCTATAGCATTCTCTTCTATTTTTCTATAAGTATTTAATATAAGTTTAGAAAATTCATTATTTGCATCTATAAAACTTACATTTTGAAAGCCTTCTCTTATTTTTTTATTTTGAACTATAGTATATCTTTCAAGTTTTCTCCAAAAATTATATAAATCTTCTACAAATAATATGAATTTATCTTTATCTTCTAAAAATCTATCATATTTATTTTCTAATTTTATTATTTCATCTGATTTTAAAACTATAAGTAACTTAAATACATTAACTATTTCGTCGTATACTATTTGATCATCTTTTCCAAAGCAATTCTCTATATATTTATATACGTTGCTTTCTTTTCTTTTAATTGTTCTTAAATAACTTTCTAAAACCCTTTTAAAACCGTAACTATTAAAAACAGCTTCTGAATTGTCACAGTATTTAGCAGTAAAATTTATCATTGCTTTTCCTGTGCTAAGTGAAAACTCTTTTCTCATAATAATTCCTCCATACATGAAATATACATACTTCAATTCCTTCATTTTTTATCAATAAATATAATTATAACACATATTATGAAATTTTCAGCTACTTTATTATTCATTTTTGTATATTTTTTTTGTAAATTATTAATAATTTGCAAAAAAATTTAAAAGAACTGTTTTTCAGTTCTTTTAATAATCGTAACTAGAAGTATTTTCACACACTCTAATATTTAAAGGTTTTTCTTTAAATAATTTTTTGTAAGAACATAAAAATTCATTTAATTCACTATCATTAAGATCTATTTTTTTACTACTTTTAAGTGTTACCTCTTCTTCATTCATTTCTATATCCAAATCATTAATGTTATTCTTTATTTTATACAAACTTAGTTTCTTCATCTGTGTTTTTATACTATATTTATCATGAAAACTTAAAGTCTTTCTAAAAGATTCATAGTTTAAGTTTTCCATATTAATTCCCATAGATTTAGGATCTACTCCCATAGATTTCATCTGGCTTTCTATATCCTTGAAATCTACACCATACATATCAGCATATTTATCCATCATTTTTTTCTGTATATTAATAAATTTTTCTTCTGAAACATTGTTTTTTTCCATATAATCTTTAATTTTAGTCATAATATCTGTTATACTTAATTTCCCTGTTGCCATTGAATCATATAGGCCATAAACATATTGTTCAAATTTATCTAAGTCTTTATCTGTAGCTTTATTTTTAATTTCGTTAAAATTTATAATTTCACTCACTATTTTTCACCTCTTATAAAATATAATATGTTGTCACTTGTTATTTAATTATATTTTAACACCAATTGAGTTAATCATAAAACCTAAATAAGTACTACTTATGACATTAATTTAAAATTTATTTTAATTTTGACTTTTAAAATACACTTTACCATCTTCTATTTTATCCAAAATTGCTAAAGATTCTACTCTTGCTCCTCTTTTTTCTAATTCTGATCTTCCTATTTGGAATCCTTTTTCTATAACAATACCAATACCAGAAACTTTACCTGAGCCTTGTTTTACTACATCTATAAGACCACAAGCTGCACATCCATTAGCTAAAAAATCATCAATGATAAGTATATTATCTCCTTTATTAATAAATCTTTTACTAACATTTACATTATAAGTTTTATCTTTGGTAAAAGAATATACTTTTGACGTATATGTTTCTTTATCCATATTACTTCCACTTATTTTTTTTGCAAATACTACTGGTATGTTATTAAAATGTTGAGCAACTATAGTTGCTATTCCTATTCCAGAAGCTTCTATAGTTAATATTTTATTTATTTTAGTATCTTTAAATCTATTTTTAAACTCTTTTCCCATCTCATTAAAAAGTTCAACATCCATTTGATGGTTTAGAAAACTATCTACCTTTAAAATATTATCTCCAATTACTTGTCCTTCTTCTAGTATCTTTTGCTTTAATAAATCCATTTATACCTCTCCTTATTAATTATATTAATATCATTTGTTTTTTATATTAAATAAAAACATATCTTTATAAAAAATTTATAATTACCTAAAAAAATTCCTAGGCCATAACCTAGGAATGAATATACATTACTTATAAAAAATCTATATATAACTATAAATTTATAATAATCCTGTATACTCGTAGTCAGGTATTTATGGCACCTGGTAGAAACACTCAAACCATATTTTTAAGTATATACGAGCAATTAAGCACATGAAAATAAATAATAACTGGTTATTTATTTCAATGCTCCTTAAATCTATATTTAATTTTTTATAAGAATTTTATACCTTTTATCATTTTTTATAGGGTCCAGTTCTCTATCTTTTATTATATACTTAATAAATCCTGGATACAAATTAACAGCATCATATAAATCTCTTAATGCATTATTATACTTTTTTAAATTAACATAGTAACAGGCTCTATTATAATACAAGAATCCAGAGTCTTTGTTATTTTCTATTCCTTCACTTATAATTTCTAAAGCCTTTTCATATTCACCCATATTCTTATATATAACAGCTAAGTTTAAATATGTATAAGGATATTCCTTATTATCTTCTATAGATAATTTATATAAATTAATAGCTTCATATTTTCTACCTAATTTATAAAGTACTACAGCTTTATTAAACAATGCCATATAATGATTAGGATATATACTCAATGCTTTATCTACCATTTCCAAAGAATCATTATACTGTGCTAGTTCTTCATATATAGAACTTAAATTTGTATAACTCCAAAAATCTTTATAATCTAAGTTTATAACTTTTTTATAATTTTCTATGGCCTTATTTTTTTCTCCTATATCATCATAAATTCCTGCTAAAAAAAAGTATGCTCTATTATAATTTGGATTTATTTCTATTGCTTTTTTATAGTTAACTATAGCTTTTTCATTTTCTTTTTTACCATCATAAATTATTGCCAATCCATAATATGCCCTCTCATCTTTAGAGTCTATATTAATTACTTCATTATACTTTTCTTCAGCTAGTTTTTTTTCACCTATTTCATCATAAATTAAAGCCATATCTATTAAAAGGTCTGTATCTTTATTTTCCTTCAAAAGGTTATAAGCCTTTTTATAAAATTTTAATGCATTTTTTATATCTCTTTTACTATAAAAATTTTTCCCTATTGTTTTATAATTTTCTACTTTATAGTTATTTTGTATCATTTTTTAAATCAACCTTCTTCAACTGTAAAATCTACTATAAATAACTCTTCATAACAAAGTATATTATAAGTTAAAATCTTTCTAAATTAAAGTATATATATAAACTATAACCTTAATATAGTTAATCAAGTTTTCTTTTATATATTATAATAAGACTTTATTTATTTAGTTTGCTTCCTTAATAAATAACTCTATTAACATATAAAAAATTGAAATTATAACCTAAAGGTAGTATAATTTAGTCTTTACTAACATATTTAAGGAGATTTTAAAATGTCTAAAAACAAACTTTTTTCTAGTAATCCATCTAAAACTCTATTAGTTATACTTGCTTGTATATTGTGGGGAAGTGCTTTTCCACTTTTAAAGATAACTTATAAAGAAATGAATATACCAGCCTCTGACATGAGTGCTAAAATATTTTTAGCTGGAATAAGATTTTTTATGGCTTCCATATTAATTTTCTTATTTTCAACTATAGTAATAAAAAAATCAATAAAGATTAAAAAAAATAAATTTCTACCTTTACTGGGGCTTGGAATATTCCAAACTTCAATAAACTACTTTTTATTTTATACAGGGGTAGGTAATTCTTCTGGAATAAAAGCATCTATAATTGGCTCTTTATCTGTATTTTTCGTAATAGTACTAGCTCACTTTTTATACTCTAATGATAGAATAAACTTTTCTAAAGTTATAGGACTAATTTTAGGTTTTTTAGGTATCATAAGTGTAAACTGGACTAGCTCCTTTCAATTCACATTTTCATTTAAGGGAGAAGGATTTTTAGTTATTTCTTCTTTTATCACTGCTTGTTGTACTTTATATAGCAAACATATATCTAAAAAAATTAATACCATACTTATAACCGGTTGGCAAATGTTTCTAGGTTCATTATTTTTACTTTTTATAGGTTATACTAATACTTCTATTAATGCTTTAGTATTTACCCCTAAAGTAATTATATTGATTATATACTCAGCATTTCTATCCGCTACCGCTTTTTCAATTTGGTTTACTCTTTTAAAATATAATAAAGCAAGCGAAATAGCACTATATAAATTTACAGTTCCTATTTCTGGATCTATTTTATCTTCTATATTTTTACCAACTGAAAAATTCACATTTCATATAACTCTTGGCTTAGCATTAGTTGCCATAGGAATAATTTTTGTAAACTCAAATATTAAAAGTATATGTTTTTTTAAAAAACAACATAAACTTCAAAATGGATATAAAAAATAGCTTAACTGTTACTAAAACAAAAACATCTATTTTAAAAAACCTCTTAATTTTAAGATGAAATAAAACTTCATCTTAAAATTAAGAGGTTTTTAGTATATTCTAAAGTTTAATTTAATTTCTAAATATTAAATTTTATTTGTTCTGTCTTTGCTTGTGATTCAACTTTTAAAACTCCATCTTTATATGGCTTTAAGAGATTTTTAACTTTAAATATATCTTCTTCATTAGATAACCACTTTTCTTCCGCTTCTCTATCAAATATAACAGGCATTCTATGGTGTATTTTGCTCATTTCCCTATTAGCACTTGTAGTTATAATTACAAATCCCCAAAATTCCTTTTTATTTTTATCAATACACTTTTTATATAGGCCTGCCATAGAAAATCTATCAATATTTTTTAAAGATACTTTATATTTAATTTTGTTTTTATCCCAATCATAAAAAAATTCAGCAGGTATTACACATCTATTATTTTCTAACAAATCTCTAAAAGTTCTCTTATCTATTATTGTTTCACTGCGAGCATTTATTATTAACTTATTTAATCCTTCTATAGGAAATCCCCATTTAAGATGTTTAATCTCTTTATTTTGATTCATTATGGGACATATTTCAGATGGAAAAACATCTCCTCTTGTAAATTTTAAAGGTACTCCTTTAAAATCACCATCTATATTCAAATGAAATCTTCCACACATAAAACTTCACCTCTTAAATAGATTATACACTTACTCATAAAAAAATACTTCTTAAAAAATATTTAATTTTTAAAAGAAGTATTCTACATACTATTATAAAAATAGATTTTTTCTAATTATTTTATTGAAAAAAAGCCACCAACATATTTATATATTGCTTTTGCTCATTTATTATCCTTGATATAATACTATAGGCTAAACTATTAATATCAATTTCTTTTTTTACTAATCTTCCTCTTATATCTAAAAGCAATGCTAAATTATCTTTTTCCATACAAAGAAGCCAATTTTTAAAATCATCTAAACTATTTATATTAGGTTTATGAATTCTTCCTTTAAATTCTTGTATTCTTGAAGAAATTTTATCATAAGAATGAAAATCTACATACTCCTCTAATTCATTTCCTATATTCATTTTTAAATTTTCTAATAAATCCTTATGCTTTTTGCATTGTTTTTTAATGGCATCAGACATTATTTTAATTCTAATATCTTTATTTTCATCATTAGATATATCTTTAAATATGCTTATTTCTTTTTCTACAATATATACTAAGTTGTCTATTATATCTAAAATAGTATACATAAAAACTAATTCATCCCTTTCTGTGTATTGATCCTAATTTGCTACTGAATATATAGTAATACTCTATGTTAAAATACTCCTAAGTTGAACATATTATTGTAGAAAATATTATTATATAAAATTGTATAAAATTACACATGAGTTATATATTCTCGGTTAAACTTAAAATTCCTTTACGGTTTATTAACTTTTTTTTAATATTTTTTATATAAGTTAAAAATAAAAATAAATTTTCATTTATATTATATAAAAAGTAAAATTTTTCTATTTATTTTTACTACCTTTTAATATAATATATTAATTTGATAATTTCTCATAATTAAATTAAATATAATTTTCTATATTAAAAAACTCTTTTTCAGATCACATGTTAAGCTAACACTCCCCCTGTATAATTACTTTAAACAAAAAGACTATTTTAAAATTATAATTTTAAAATAGTCTTTCTAATCATTTATACCTAAATTTTGAAACATTACTTTTAATTAACTTAAATCTAAATCTACATATTTACCCTTATTTTTAAATCTATCTACTATCTCTTTTTTTCTCTTTGAAATATCTGTACTATTTATAGTTGCCATAACACCTTCTACAGTTTTTATAAATTTTTCATATGGAAGCCCAACTGCCATTTCTTCATCTTTCCATTTGGCCATATATCTAGTACTTGGGCATAATGGAGTTAAATTCATCCTACCTTTTAAATAAGGTTCTACCGTAGCTTCTACACAAATACCTTGCATTGAAGCTCCTGTCATATTAACTCTACCTCCTATATGATAAACATATCCTTGCTGTATTCTCATTGCTTGATAAGGATTGCATATAAATATTATAACATCTGGAGTAATATTAAAATCTTCAAAAGGCATAACTAATACACCGTAAGTCTTACTTCCTGCTTTATATAATCCTGGAACATTTTCTCTAGTTCTTCTAGCAGCACTTAAAGTTGAATATAAATTATAAGAAAAATACTCCCTTCCTGATTCAATCTTTTCTGTACTATCCTCAAGACCTAAGGCTGTTGTTGCTCCATCACAAATATGATCTTCCAATAAAGATTTAAAAGCAAACCCCCTAGTAGCTTTTTCTACCATACAACAGTAACATAATTTAAATTCTGGTCTTTTAACTTCTAATTTATCAAATTCTTCTTTTGTATATATAAATTTTATTCCTACAGGCTTCCTAGTTAATCCAATAGCTAATGTTATATCTTCTATATATTCTTTTAAAAAACACTTATCATATTTATCTGTTGATAATCCATAAGTAATCTTAGGATGTTTAAATGGACTCAAACAAATCACTTCCTTTATAATTATATTTATCCCATTTACTAAAATTTCTATTTTTTCATATACTGTAACTAAGTATAAAATTCAAAGGCATAATTTCACATAAATATCTTATACATTAAATCTACTTATTTCTAAGCCAATTAGTTTATTTTAAAACTTATAATATACTTAATAAAAATAAAATCACTATTTTAAAATAATATCATTATTATAAACAGCTATATTTAATTAAAATTAAATCCTATTCCCATATTCATAAGATTATATCTTTGCAATATAATAACTAATAAAATACAAAATATTATGCTTAAAATCAAGCTAGTTCCATCTAATTTTTCAAATTTTATTTTTCTATAATATGTTCTATCTTTTGATATTCCAAATGCCCTTGCTTCCATAGCTATAGAAATTCTTTCTCCTCTTCTTATTGCTGTAGCTAGCATAGGTATAACAAATTTTTTAAAATCCTTTATTTTACCTATAAACCCTTTCTCATTTTTTATTCCTCTTATTTCATGAGCAAATCTTATACTCTCTAATTCTTTAGTAAAAGTAGGTAAAAATCTATAGGCTGTTAAAATAGAATATCCTATTTTATATGGTAAATGTAAATATGCTATCAAACTTAATATAAAATCTACAGGGTTAGTAGAAACAACAAAAATTATAGAATATGTTATTATAGCTAAAATTCTAAATCCTAATGCCAAAGATAATATTATATCTTTATTTCTCCATGTAAAACAATAAAATTTGAAATCATATATATATTTATGAGTTAATCCCCTAGTTAACATTGTAAATAAGAAAAAACTCAAAGCTACTATAAAAAAAGGTGCTATAAGCCTTATTATTTTTTTCAAAGGAAATCTCCCTAAAAATTTTAATATAAATATAGCAACTCCAAAAAATATAATGGAACTATATGGTTTGTAATCAAAAGTTATTATTGTAGTAGTAATTACTAATATTAAAACTTTTACAATTGGATTTATTTTATATAGTAGGCTATCCTTGTTATTTTCATCATATGTTATCATATAACACTTTCATCCCCTAAATATGTTTTTAAATCTTCTTCATTTATAAGCATTGGAAAATCTTTAATATTCTTTCTTATTTCCCTGCATACATCACCTAAAAAAGGTAATTGGAGTTTAGCATCATAAACAACATCAATACTTTTAAATAAACTTTTAGTATATCCATTAAATAAAATTTTTCCTTCTTTTAATACTATAGATTTGTCGCAATACTTTACTACCATATCCATATCATGAGATATTATTATAACTGTAACTCCACTTTTATTTATGCTTTTCATATAATTCATAAGCTCTATAGTATTCTCTATATCTTGTCCAAAAGTAGGTTCATCTAAAATTAATATTTCTTGTCCTGTTATAAGCATACTTGCAACACTTAATCTTCTTTTTTCACCTTCACTTAAAAGATATGGGTTAGCATTTTTCATGTTATATAAATTAAACTTTTTTAAATATAAATCAACTTTCTCCTTTATTAGTTCTTCCTTTTCCCCGTGATTTTTAAGACTATACCCTAATTCTTCAAAAACAGTATTTGCTACAAATTGATGTTCTGGATTTTGAAAAACTAATCCTATTTTTTTAGTTAACTCTAATCTTGAATAATCTTTTAGATTTTTACCATCTATAAGTATGCTACCATCATAATTTTTATAAAGTCCTAACAAAACTTTTGTTAAAGTAGATTTTCCAGCTCCATTATGACCTAAAATACATGTAAAATCCCCTAATTTTATATCTAAATTTATATTAGTTAATGAATTGCTTTTATTATGATAAGAAAAATTCAAATTATTTACACTAAGTACAGTTTTATTTTTATTCCTAATATGTCTTTCTTTTATAATCTTATTTTTCTTATAAATATTAATTAAACTTTCTACTATATCTGTTTTTTTGTATAAGTATTTGTCTAACAAATTATTTTCTTTAAGTATTTTAGATATATAAACTGATCTTGGCATAAAATAACATGAATTATTTTTATTACATATACTATTTAAAACATAATCCACAGATCCACTTAATATTTTTGAATCAGAAAAATAGATAACTTCATCTACAAAACCAAATATATAATCTAACTTATGCTCAATTAATATTATTGTTTTTTTATGTATATCTCTAAGTCTTTTTAAAATATTAAATATTTCAACTGTAGATTTAGGATCTAAATTAGCTGTAGGTTCATCTAAAATCAAACATTTAGGATCAATAGCTAAAATAGAAGCTATAGCCACTTTTTGTTTTTCTCCACCAGATAACAAATTTAAATCTTTATGCCTTATATGTTTTATATCAATAATATCTAAAACTTCTTCTATTCTTTTTTCTATTTTATTTCTATCAATATTTAAATTTTCTAAACCAAATGCTATTTCATCTTCTACAGTAAATGTACAAAATTGGCAGTCTGGATTTTGAAAAACATAGCCAAATTCTCTACATAAATTTGATGTAGACTCTCCTATAATATTTTTATTTTTATAAATTATTTTGCCTTCTATATCACCTTGAACTAAATTAGGTATAATTCCTGAAATACACTTTGCTATAGTACTTTTACCACATCCACTTTTCCCAATAAAAATATTTATTTTATTTTCCTTTATACTAAAACTTACATTATTTAATACTTTTTTATTATCTGCTAAATAATTAAAACTTACATTTTTAAATTCAACAAATGAATTCATTATTAACAGTTTTCTCCTCTGCCTATATTAAAGTTATTAACTACACCTGTCTTTTTAAGAGTATCTCCTATTAATTTAGTAATAAGTGCTCCAAGTAATACTCCACTTAACATTCTTACAGATATCATTCCAATTAAAACAGCAGTAGGTTGTACTCCATAACCAAAGGCAATATAATCTCTAATGAACATAAATATTGCTATAAGTATTCCTGACATAGATAAAGTCACCATATTAAATTTCTTGTACTTAAATGCCATAAATACTAATTCACATGCTACAGCTTGTACAAATCCTGCTAAGACAAGGTTTACAAGTCCAAAAGGACTTCCAAGTAATACTTCTGTTAAAGCTGCTGCCATAGAACCTAATATTGCTGCACCAGGTTTACGTATAATATACATAGCTAACATAGCAGAAGTAAAATACATTCCATAAAGAACCTCTATACCAATAGGTCCTAATATTGGAGATAAAGGTATGTATAAATTATCCCAAATCATTAAAACTACTCCTAACACTGCTCCAAGCATACATCCTACCACTATTTCTTTAAGATTCCATTTTCCACCCATTTAATGATCCTCCTTAGTTAATATAAATTCAGATAAATTTTACTACAATTCTTAATGTTTTTAAAATAGTAATTTATAATAGTTTGACTAATTATCTATAAGAAAAAACTATATAAATAAATCCTATAAAGTATTTTATAAAAATTACTTTATAGGATTTAATATAACCATTTTAAATTTGTTTAAAATTTATTTTAATATATTCTCTATTTTAAGCTTATTGCATCTAATAAATCACAATTAATTTTAAATATAAATATTCTATTTAAAATCTTGAACAAATTTTGAAAGTTTTTCTACTGATTCTCTTATACTATCCATTGTTGCAGATATTTCTTCTGTAGATGCTGCTTGCTCTTCACTTATGCTTCCAGTACTACTTATTGAATCATTTATTTTATTAACAGAATCATTCATCTCATATATTATATCCTTTATTTCTACTGCCGCTTCCTTACTTCTAGCAGATAGCTTTCTAACTTCATTTGCAACAACTGCAAATCCTTTTCCATGTTCTCCAGCTCTTGCAGATTCTATTGCTGCATTAAGGCCTAAAAGATTGGTTTGAGCTGCTATATTCTGTATTATTTCTAAAGCTTTAGTAGTCTTTTCTGCTTTATCTAAAGTTTCATTTACAAGATTAATAGCTTCTTGTCCATGTTTTGCTAGTTCTGAAGCTCCAGATGCCACTTCTTCTAC
Source organism: Clostridium oceanicum (assembly GCF_039521385.1). Classification (NCBI taxonomy): domain Bacteria; kingdom Bacillati; phylum Bacillota; class Clostridia; order Eubacteriales; family Clostridiaceae; genus Clostridium; species Clostridium oceanicum. The sequence goes on from NZ_BAAACG010000008.1 coordinate 277,028, forward strand.
ACTTTCTGTTACTTGATTAGTAGCATCCATAAGAGTTTTAATATTGTTTACTAAATCTAAATTTTCCTCAATATTAACACAAGTACATATTGATCCTATAACTTTCCCTCTTACATCTTTTATTGGAGCTGCTAAGCATTTCATATCTGTGCCAAAAACATCTTTATCTAAGTTTTCTATAATCTTAGAATCTTGATTCATAGCTTTAACCATTAAAGCTTTTTTATTTAATTTTTCTCCTATATTAACATTAATATTAAAATTCTTAGCTGGAATAAATTCTATATATTTTTCTAAATCTGAAATTATTATAGCAGTATCTTCTCTCAAGGCTTCATAAAAATACTTACTTGATTTACATACATGATTTAAAATTTCATTATTAACTGAGTCCATATAATTTCACCTCTTTAATTCTATATATTTTATAATATCGTGGTTTGTGTAATAAACTATACTAAAATTACAAAATAAAAATATTACAATTATATTAATTTTAGTTAATTTATTGAAAATCACATTAAAAAACTAACTTAAAATAATCAATAACTTTTATTTTAAGCTAGTTTCTATAAATATTATTTTACGCTATCATAATTTAAAATTTCTATTATAAAGAATAACAGTCAACTATTTCTGCATAATAAATAGTATGAATATCTCCATCTTTGTATGCTTGATTCTTAACATCTTCATCTAATAAATTTAGATCCATTTCTTGCTTATATAGAACTTTACATTCATAGTGCATTTTACAATCAGAGATTACAGGGGTTTCTACTTTATTACCTTCTTTTAACTTAAGACTACATTCTTTGATTTTGTCATAATCTCTTCCTGATTTTGACCCACAAAAAGCTAACTCTTTTTTCATGTTATCATCTAAAGGAACACTTATTGTAAATTCATTAGATTTATCAACAAAATGTTTTGTAAATCTACTTTCACGAATTAGAGCTGTAAATATAGGCTTTCTCCATGAATATCCTATACTTCCCCACCCAATAGTCATTGTATTTACTTTTCCATCTGCTTTTGAAGTTAGAAAAGCTCCTCTAGTTGATATAGATTTTATAGCCTCTTCCATGTTTTGCGTATAATTAACACTCATTTTTATTCCTCCTTATGTAAGTCACATTTAAATAAATAATAACTAGGCAGTATGCTAAAAATATTTTTTTCAAACAACCTATTTTTCTAAACCTACTGATGGTTTAAATACTAATAAATAACCAATTACTATATTTTACATAATATAAGTACCATGCTCAGACTGTTATTTATTTTTATATGCTTAAATAAAATTTTAAAACTGATAATATAAAATTATACCACTAAACTACTATAAAGTTGTAATATATTTTTTAATAAATTCTTTTGCATTGTTCATATCTCTACTATCTGGATGTGTACTTGCTCTTTCATATATTTTAATTTGTTCTCTTATTTTTATGTTATTAGGGTTTTCTTTTAGCATTTCTTTATATCTTTCTACTAATTTATCATTTATTTTTCCCTGACATAAAAAATGACCTAGTATTTTATTATCTTTATCTATTATTTCTTCTACTTTTTGTTTTATACTATCATAATAATCTCCAACATCTTCTGCGCCTAAAGTTCCAAATAATAATATATTTTTATTATGTATCTTCTCTATAAGTTTTATTGTATTATTATCACAGGTTCCTTTATCTACCCAATATCCAATTACAATTAAGTCATATTTATTATAATCAAACTTTTCATCAGATTTATATATATCTTTTTCTAAAGGAATTTGATTATAAATTGTTTCTGCTACCTTTTTTGTATTTCCTGTTACAGAAGAATATACAACTAAACTTTTCATATTAATCACTCCTATTTATTTTTATGTAATATACATCCAAAATGAGAATTATTTAAAACAACTTATTTATTATAAATTATTAAAACATTTCTTAAGCAATCCATTTAAAACACATGCTTCATCTTTTGATAATCCTTGTAACAATTTTTCTTCCCATTGAGGAAATAAGTTTATCATCATATTTATAACCTTTTCACACTCTTTAGTAGGATATATATTAAAAGATTTTTTATCTTTATCATTTGTTACTTTTTTTATATATCCATATTCATTAAGTTTTTTTATTGTTCTAGCAGTATAGCCTTTATCTACTTTTAACTCTTCACTTATCTCTTTAGATGTAATCCCTGGTTTTTTAGAAACAAGTATTAAATAATAATAAACTCCCTTTGTTAAGTTATATGGTTTAAGTCTTTCTTCACAATAATTTTGAAAATCCTTATATAAAATACATATATATTGAGATATACCTTCAGATTCAAAAATAATTTTATTACTAGTCATATAAAATTCCTTTCTACATAAATTGACCTTGTCAACTATCATTTTAATCTAAGTTGTTGATAAAGTCAACTATATTCAAAAAATAAAATAGCACTTAATATTTATATCCTATACTACTTTACACCTTATTTTCTATTATTTTCCAAATAATATTTAGTAAAATTAAAAAAGTAGATAAATTTGTATAAAAACAAATTCATCTACTTTTCTACCCCATTTTTTATCTATAATATCCCTTTTTTATTTATTACCTTTTCTAACCCTATTTTTTCTCTTGGTGAATTTTTTATTGTTTATTAAAAATAAATTTCTATTAAAATAATTCTTATATTTCATGAATGAATAGTCCGCTTCTTAATTTTGGTTCAAACCAAGTAGATTTTGGTGGCATAACTTTATCAATATCTGCTATATTCATAAGCTCTTCTATTGCTGTAGGATACATTGAAAAAGCTACTCCATTTTCTGTTTTATTTATCCTTTTTTGAAGTTCTTTAAGGCCTCTTATTCCACCTACAAAATCTATTCTTTTATCTTTTCTTACATCTTTTATTTTTAGTATTGGTGTTAATAAATTTTCTTGAAGTATAGATACATCTAAATTAGCTACAGGATCTTTTTCATCATAAGTTCCTTCTTTTGCTTTTAATTTATACCATTTATTATTGTAGTACATTCCAAAATAATGATTTTTCTCTGGTTTATAAGGCTCATCTTTTTCATATAAATCCACATCAAATTTTTCTTCTACAGCTTTCATAAATTCTTCTTCTGTTAAGTCTAAAGTATCAAAAACTACTCTATTATAATCCATTATTTTAAGTTCATCAGCTGGAAAAAATACTGCTAAAAAGTAGTTAAATTCTTCTTCACCGGTATAGTTTTTATTTTCTTCTCTTCTTTTAAGACCTACTTTAACTGCTGAAGCTGTTCTATGATGACCATCGGCAATATAAACATTAGGAATATTTTTAAATAGATTTTCTAATCTTTTTATTATTTCATCTTCTTTTATTTCCCATACAGTGTGGATTATATTATCATCTGCCATAAAATTATAAACTGGATTTTCTAGTGTGCATTTTTTTATTATATTATCTACTTCTTTATCATATTTGTAAGTCAAAAATATTGGACCTGTATGAGCATTACAAGTATCTACATGATTTATTCTATCTATTTCTTTTTCTTCTCTTGTATGCTCATGTTTTTTTATAACATCATTCATATAGTCATCTATAGATGCACATCCCACTATTCCTGTTTGAATAATATTTCCCATTTGAAGTCTATAAATATAAAGTTTTGCTTTTTTATCTCTAACTAAAACTTCTTTTTCAATCATATTGTCTAAGTTCTCTTTTGCTTTTTTATAAACTTTTTTATCATATACATCTACATCTTCTGGAAGATCTATCTCTGCTTTATCTACATGAAGGAAAGAATACGGGTTACCTTTAACCATTTCTCTTGCTTCTTTTGAATTTAATACGTCATAAGGAAATGCTGCTACATCTTTTTCATATCCTATTCTAGGTTTTACTGCCTTAAATGATCTTAGTATTGTCATATAAAATTCCTCCAACTTCAAAATAATCTTCTAATATATCTACAATTTCTTTTCCTATTCTTTTTTGTGCTTCTTTTGTGGCACCACCTATATGAGGTGTTACACTAACTCTTTCATGATTTACAATTTCTTCTTTAGGTTTAGGCTCATTTTCAAAAACATCTAATGCTGCCGCTGCTACTTTTCCTTTATTTAAAGAATCTAAAAGTGCATCTTCGTCTATAACTCCACCTCTAGCACAATTTACAATATATACTCCATCTTTCATAATTTCAAACTGATCTTTTCCAATAAGTGCTCCCTTTTCCTTATCAAAAGGTACGTGAAGTGATATAAAATCTGCTCTTTTTAATAATTCTTCTAATGGATAATATTCATAAGTTTCTTCTGTTTCACATTTTCCTAAGATATCATAATATATAACTTCCATTCCAAGAGCATTAGCCCTTTTAGCAACTTCTCTTGAAATTCTTCCAAATCCTATAAGTCCTAATGTTTTACCAAAGATTTCTGTACCTTTATATTTTTTCTTTTCCCATTTACCATCTATCATAGTTACGTTTGCTGTATTTATAAATCTGCTTATGCAAAGCATATGACCTATAGTAAGTTCTGCTACAGATATACTACTAGCCTTTGGTGTATTAAATACCTTTATGCCTTTTTCTGTTGCATATTCAACATCAATATTATCAAGGCCTACCCCTGCTCTTACTATAGCTTTTAATTTGCCTTCTGCTGCTTTGTCTATTACATCTTTAGTTACTTTAGTAGCTGATCTAACTATAGCTACATCAAAATTACCTATATTATTTAAAAGATCTTCTTTTTCAAAATGCTTATCTAGCACTACAAAACCATCTTTTTTTAATCTATTTAAAGCATTCTTTTCCATTCCATCACAAACTAATACATTTATCATAAAATTACCTCCTATTTAATCTTAAATATCAAATATCCATTAAAGCCCTATATTATTTAAATAAATTCAAGTAATTATTTCTAATTAAATAAGCTTAAATTCCTAATATATCATTTATATTTTCTATAAGCTCTTTTATATCTTCTAAAGTTGTTTCTCCCATATGAGCTATTCTAAAAGTTTTATTTTTTAAATTTCCATATCCATCAGATATAGCAAATCCTCTTTCTCCTAATTTTTTATTTAAATCTTTAACATCAATATTTTTTGTATTTTCTACGTTAGTTAAAGTATTTGATAAAAAGTTTTCATTAGCATATAATTTAAAGTTTTCTTTTGCCCAATTTCTAACATATTCAGCCATTTCTTTGTGCCTTTTATATCTGTTTTCTAATCCTTCTTCTAATATTTTGTCTAATCTATAATTTAAAGCAAACATATGAGGAAGAGATGGTGTTGATGGATATTGATAATCTTTTTTCTTCAAATATTTATATAAAGCTAATAGGTCAAAATAATATCCTCTATTTGTTACTTTTTCTGCTCTTTCTATAGCTTTTTTAGAAAAAGAACATATACTCATTCCTGGTGGAAGTGCCAAAGCTTTTTGAGTTGAAGTTATACACACATCCACTCCTAACTTATCCACTTCAATTTTAGTCCCTGCCATTGAACTTACACAATCTAAAGACCAAACTACATCTTTATATTTTTTTATAACCTTAGAAATTTCTTCTACTGGATTCATTACTCCTGTTGATGTTTCATTATGAGTTATAAATATAGAATCATATTTTCCTGTAGAGAGCAATTTATCTACTTCCTCTGCCTTAACAGCTTCCCCCCAAGGAACTTCATATAAATCTGCTTCTACATTATTAGCTTTTGCTATTTCATACCATCTTTTCCCGAAGGCTCCTATAGATATAACAATTGCTCTTTTAGCTGTAGTAGATCTTATTGCACCTTCTAAAAGCCCCGTTCCTGAAGATGTTGATAAAAGGATCTCCTCTTTTGTATGAAATACTTTTCTAAGCTTATCACTAATTTCCCTTTGAAGATCAGATGCATCCTTAGTTCTATGGCCTATCATAGGCGTAGCCAATTTTTCTAAAACATCTTTTTCTACTTCCACAGGTCCTGGTATAAATAATTTTTTATGCATTTTTTATTCCTCCTATTTATATAAATTTCAAAAATTCTAGTCAATATAATTTTTAATTACCTATTGTTAAAGGTACCTATAATAGATAGGTAAAACTATCTATATTTCTTATAATAATAAAAATATTCTTTGTATATCTTTCAACTTTTAAGTTTTAAAGTTATACAGTGCTAAAGTGGACGTTTTACAAAAATATACATAAAAACCATACTATTTTTTTGTTTCTATGTATTAAGTGAAAATCAAATTAAGTTGTCATATATTAATGTATAAAACCATTTTTCACTTTTAAAAAATTTTAAATCTCTTTAATATATTAGCATTGTTATATTATTCTTATATAAGATATTAATCTTAAAACATTTGATTAAAATAATAAAGCTAATTTATTATAAAATAAAAAGAGCCAACCACCCCTAAAGGGACGATTGACTCGCGTTGCCACCCTAATTAATTATATTAGTAAGTTTAACTAACATAATTCTCTCAATTTAATATAACGGTTAAAACCGGATTGCTCATCACAATTACCTCCGAGGTGGATTCACTAGATATTATGCATCAGTTTTCACCAACCACTGATTCTCTAAAGCAAATATATAGTTACTATTCTCATCTAAGGCTAGTATAAAATTTTCATACACAAATAAATTTCCTTTGTGCTTGTGTAAGTTTATTATAAATGCATTACAAATCACTGTCAACGACAATTTTCTGAAATTTATTATAGTATTTTATATACCTAGTAAGAATGTAGCCAAAGAGAAATAAACAGTTAAAGCTACAGCATCTACTATAGTGGTAATTAATGGACTTGCCATTATAGCAGGGTCTAATTTTAACTTTTTTGCAATTATAGGAAGCATTCCTCCTACCATTTTAGCTAATACTACAGTAAAAAACAAACTTAAGCATACAGTTACAGCAACTAAAAACTGCACTTTTTCTATATAGTATATTCTAAAAAAGTTTACTACAGCTAAAGTAAATCCAGCTATAATACTTACTCTAAATTCTTTCCAAACTACTTTTAACATATCTTTAAGTTCTATTTCACCTAATGCAATACCTCTTATTACAAGTGTTGAAGATTGAGATCCTGCGTTTCCCCCTGTATCCATTAGCATTGGAATAAATGAAGCTAATATAACTACAGATTGCAATGTATTTTCAAATCTTCTTATTATAGCTCCTGTAAATGTAGCTGATATCATAAGTATCAAAAGCCATATTATTCTATGTTTAGCTAGTTTAAAAACTCCTGTTTTCAAATATTCATTTTCTGAAGGCTCCATTGCAGCCATTTTTTGAAAATCCTCTGTGTTTTCTTGATCTATAATATCTACTATATCGTCTATAGTTATTATTCCTACTAATCTATGCTCTTTATCAACTACTGGCATAGATGTTAAATCATATTTTTTAAATTGAGAAGCTACATATTCCTGATCGTCATATGTATTAATATAAACATAGTTTTCTTTCATTATATCCTTTATAAGAGTATTTTCATCATTTAATATAAGCTTTCTTATTGATATAATTCCTTCTAATTTTCTATATTTATCAATAACATAACAAGTATTTATAGTTTGTTTATCTAAGCCAACTTTCTTTATATATTCTAATGCATCTTTTATAGTCATCTCTTTTCTTAGATTAACAAATTCTATAGTCATTATGCTTCCAGCTGAATACTCTTCATAATTCAAAAATTGATTTATTAAATCTCTTCTGCCTTTACTTGTATTTTTAAGTACACCTTTAACTATATTAGCAGGCATTTCTTCTAATAAATCTACTGCATCATCTAAAAATAATTCATCTACTATACTTTTAATCTCTTTATCAGTAATAGATTGTATAATATATTTTTGCATATCTATACTCATATATGAAAACACATCTGCTGCCATATCTTTAGGCAGAAGTCTAAACAATATAAGCATAGTATCTACATTAACATCATCCTCTAAGAAATTAGCAATATCAACACTATTTAACTTTATAATTTCTTTTCTAGCTTCTAAATATTTGTTATTTTCTATAAGATTTTTTATATTCACTTTTGTAGCCTCCTTAAATAAAGCTACAACATAAAATCTTTAATCCACATCAAATCCTTAAAAGAAAATATAGTTGTAGCCTTATTTTATAAATTACATTAATCCTCTGATGACCCCCATCAGCACTTGATTCCACAACTATCACCTTCCTTTTAATCTAATTTCATTATTTTGTATTTTAATAATAAAATTTTATCTAAACAACCAAAACATTATAACATAAAATTAATAAATATTAAATTATAGCAATAAAAAAACGCTTACTAAAGTTTAGCAAACATTTTTTTATTACTATATTTTTGTCAATTATATAAAACAAAGAATACATTTCTGAGCAAAAATATATTCATTTGCTTTAAGCAATATTTTTAAAACTACACTTTATAAAATTAACTGTATCTTTGTACCCTTTATCTATCATTTGAGATTTTAATTCTTCATCTAATTTAATATTACTTTCAAGAGTAGTATTTGTTATTTCTAAAATATCATTATCATTAAAATTAACACTATATCTATCTTTCTCTGAATTTACTACTAATATTTTTTTATATCCTTCTTCTTTTAAAACATCTATAACTGATTTGCAATCAACATCTGATGTAATATAACTTCTAGTTTTTACACTATCTTTATGAAATACAACTGGACTTGCTATAGAATTTAATATTACATCTTTTATATTTTTAGGATTATCATTAACTTTTTCCACTTTTCTTCCCATAAAAGGTAGTTCATAACATATATTATAACAATCCATATGATATTCATTTTCATATAAAATGTTTACATTTTCACTTGTAAAAATATCACTTAAATCCTGTCTTTTTATTATTCCTTTATTAGAAATAATTTCAGCCCATTTTAAAAACTTATTTCTAAAATTCTTATTAATCGTATACATATTTAACTTATTAAATATAAACTCTTTATTTAGTTTACATTTATTTATATTATCTAATAAAGAACATACCTCTTCTATAGAATTATAATCACTATTTGCAAATAATATTGAAAATAATGCTCCTAAAGATGTTCCAGTAGTAGCTTTAAAATTTTCATACAAATCGTTTTCTTTTATAGCTTTAAGAAAGCCTAAATTATAATAATAGTTATCCCCAAGAAAAACAACTGCTAGATCTTTGTACATAAACTCACCTCACAATTATGTATTAATCATTTTTGCCAAATAAACAATTAATATTCCTGCAACTTTAAAATATACTCTATATTATAGTAAATTTCAAAACATATTACCAATATATACTATATTAAATTTCATTTATATTGTTACATTTACTATATCATATATTTTATCATAAATTCCATAGTATAAAAACGTTTTTTTGTTATTAATATAACAATTAAGATTATATTTTTTTCATTAATACATATTAAATACCCCTTAAAGCTAAACTTTTTTTAATAAAATTAAAAATTAATTTATAAACCTATATATTTTTATTGTAGCTAAAGTTATTACTATAACACATATAATAATAAAAAATGTATAAAACCTTTTATCACTTTTATTCATAATATACCTCTATATTGATAAAATTTAAAATATATTTCTTATATAAAGTTATCGGCCAAACTCCCTTTTTCTTTATTTTAGTAATTTTTTGGTATTTTTTCAAGTGTTTATTATAATATTTTTAAATTTCTCTCTGAACTATTTATATTTTACATATAATCTATTTTTTTAGTTAAACTATATAATAAATATTATTTAAAGGAGAGAAAAAGATGGCAAAAGATAGTCAACCAGATAGTAAACTAAGTAGAATGGAAAAATGCAAATTTCAAACTCCTATAATATCTGAAGAAGGTAAGAATCTAAAAAATCCAAGTAAAAAAAGGATTCATAAGACAAACAAATAAACTAGTATACTGACTAGTTATTTATTTAAATGTACCTTAAAGCATATATGATTAAAAAATTAATCATATATGCTTTTTATTATTTTATTGTATATACATCAGAAAACTCTATGTTTATTTTTTCTTTTTTACTTTTCACATTCATTTCATTTTTTTTATTTTTTTCATTTTCCACAAGTTTTATAGGTAATTTAATAGTAAATTCGCTTCCTATCCCTTCTTCACTTCTTAAATCCACAGTTCCTTCATGCATATCTGCAATAGATTTTACTAAAGACAATCCTATTCCACTACTATTGCTATTCTTATCTAAAGATGCACTAGCTTGTACAAATCTTTCAAATATAATCTTCTGCTTTTCCTTCGGTATGCCCATGCCCTTATCCTTAACAGATATGGAAACCATTTCTTTAGTAGTACATATATTTACAAATATTTCTCCCTGCCCCTTCTTTTTATATTTTATAGCATTAGATACTAAATTAAGAAAGGCTCTTTCTATTAAGTCTTTATCACAGGCTAATATTTTTTCCTCTACATCAGTATCAAATATTATATCCATATCATTATGACGTACATACCCTGAAACTGATGTTACTATATCCTCTATTAAACTAACTATATCATTATTTTCTAAATTCAAATCATAATATCCAGCATCTATCTTAGTTGCATCTATCAAATTATTTATAAGCCTCAATAACCTATAACAGTTTTGTTTCATAATTTTGGTATACTTTTTAATAGCATTTATATTCCTGTTTTTTACACCTATATCCATAACTTGTATAGCTGTATAAATTACATTTATGGGCGTTCTAAAATCATGGGATAAATTCGCAAAAAATTCTGTTCTTCTTTTATCTCTATTTTTAATCTTTTTATTATCTTCTTTTAATTTGTTAAAATCCTCTGTAGATACGGTTGGGTTTTTAATAGTTATACACAAATATTTTTCTTCTAACATACCTACATTAAACAAACTAATATTAGTTTTAATCTTTTTATTGTTTCCTATTTCAATAATCTGATTTTTTAACTCTACTTTATCTTTTTTACTATTATAAAGATATTTCTCTTCATTAATTTCTTTATAATTTTTCCAATATTTCGACATATATTTGTATTCAAGTTTTCCGTTAATACCTATAATATCAATAGCCGCATTATTGGTAAAAACCATATAATCTTCTTTTACCATTATTAAAGGTATATCTAGTTTATCAAAAAAATCTTCACAGCAAGTTTTATTTATTTTACTTGTCTTCACCATAACACTCTCTAACCTCTTTAAATAATTATTATTGTCACGTTTACAGTTTACTTTAAAATTTTCTGTAATTTTTGATATAGATTCATTTAATATACACTTATATAATCAAAAATACTATTTTTATTAAACTCTTTATTTATATATCTCAAAGATAAAATTATAAATACACCTCTTACATATAACACTGATATATACTTAAAAAATCTAAATTGGATTTGATTATTAATTTGAAATGATAAAACTATAAATATTAGTTTTAATAGAAATATGAATTATTATCTTCTTTTTTAAATTTTTAAAAAGACTCATAGTTATTACACCTCTAAGCTCTATATTTAAAATTATTTAATGTCTAAGTTTATAAAAAATATTCTTATCATTGTTAATATTCTATTAAATGTATATTTTTTCCTTTTATTTAAGTAAATTTGTTAATTTATTAATCATAAAAACAAATTTAAACAAAATGATAATTAAGCACATAAAAAATTTACAATTTTTTAATAATAAAAAAAGCTACAACTTAGTTAAGTGTAGCTTTCATAACTTTATTCTGCTTTTTTAAGTTTCATAAATTTATAGCAATAATTTATTATATCACTTCTTTTTATTATACCTATAAAAACCTCGTTGTCATCTATAACCGGTACAAAGTTTTGGTTTATAGATAAATCTATTAGGTCTTCTATGTGTGCATTTATATGAACAGGTTTATTATAAGTATGTCTCTCTACGTCTTTAATATATATTTTTGAAGTATTTTTGAAATTTAAATCTGGTGTATTTTTAATTTTCCAAAGTAAATCGCCTTCAGTTAGTGTTCCAACATATTTACCCATAGAATCTATTATAGGAATTGCTGTATATCTATGGTATTCCATTCTCTCTAATGCTTGCCTCATAGTAGACTTTAGTTTTTCATGAACGACATTTGATTTAGGTGTAAGAAAAAACGCTATATTCATATTCCTTCCTTTCTAGTTAAATATCATTTATTCAACTAAAAAATTTCTACCTCCTTTGTCTATTATACACCACACCTTTATATTATCACAAATTCGAATAAATTAAATGTATACATGGCTGAATTTACTATTTTGTAACAACTTTTTCATACTCCATTTAATTTTATTTTTAACATTTTTTACTATAAAAATAATATGATAACAATATACCTTACTATACAATCCTTTGATATAGTATAATTAAATTAATACATTAATTTAGGAGGATTTGAATTGAAATATTCTATAATAAACATACTTAAAAGTAATAAAGATAAATTTACTTCTGGTGAGGCCATTAGTGCCAAACTAGGTGTTACTAGAGCATCTATTTGGAAGTATATGAAAGCACTTAAAGAAGAGGGTTATTTAATTGAATCTGCACCTAAAAAAGGTTACAAACTTATCTCTTCTCCTGATTTATTAACTTATGAAGAAACAAAAGAATATTTAAATACTAAATATATTGGTAGAACTATAGATCATTTTGATTCCTTGTTTTCTAGTAATGATAAAGCTAAAGAATTTGCTAATATGAATGCAAAAGAAGGTACTGTTGTAGTATGCGAAAAGCAAACTTCTGGAAAAGGGAGGTTAGGAAGAAAGTGGGTATCTCCTAAATGTAAAGGCATATGGATGTCAATAATTCTTAGACCAGATATAAATACAATAGATGTTCCTAAAATAACTCAAATAGCTGCTGCATCTGTACAAAAAACTTTAATAGATATAGGCGTAGATTCCTATATAAAATGGCCTAACGATATAATTGTAAATAAAAAAAAGGTATGCGGAATATTAACAGAGATGAGTGGAGAAATAAACAGAGTTAACTATGTTATAGTTGGAATAGGTTTAAATGCAAACCTAGATTTAGATGATTTCCATAGTAATCTTTCTGAAACTGCTACATCTTTAAAAATAGAATACCAAAAATCATTTAAAAGAAACTTAATACTAGCAAATATTTTAAATAATTTTGAAAATCTATATGAAGATTTAATAACTGAAAATAATATAGAAAAATCCATAGATATCTGCAGAAAATATTCTATACTTATAGGTAAACAAGTAAGAGTGATAAATAGCAGAAAAACTAAAAAAGCAGAAGCTTTAGACTTAAATCACAAAGGTCAACTAATAGTAAAATTTGAAGATGGTACTATCTCTCCTATAATTTCAGGAGAAATATCAATAAGAGGCCTTAATGGATACGTATAATTTGTATATCACTCTACATACTCCCCCCTTATCTATTGAATATGCTTTTTTAAGTTAGTAAATTTACTTAAAAATTTATAAATTTCTTAAAATAAAATTTTAATGTTCTACAAACTAGATTTAATGCTTTAAATCTAGTTTGTAGAAACAATTGTTACATTTGAATTATATTTTATTTGTTTACTTATTTGAATTAACAAATTATTTGAATAAAGATGGTGAGTAGTTTCAATAGAATGAGTTATTTTTTCAGGCATATATCTATTCACAATATGATCATTGTCAATTAGTACACTTTTAAGTTCTTTTCTATCATGAGTTAATGTTAAATTCTTTTGATCTCTAAAATAATTTAAAATACTTCCTTCACAATCTTTTATAGAAAATCCTTCAAAGAAATCATAAGGTAAATATCCTTCTTCATAAGTAACATTATTATCAGTCTTAACTATTCTCTTATATACATATAAATACTTAGAATTAAAATATTCTTTTTTATCATTTAATATAGTTTTAAATTCTAGTACGATTACTGAATGTATTTTTTTACTTTCTACACTTAATGATGCTATAGTTGTATTTAAATAAAAATCTTTAGGGTTTATATAATATCCTTTTCCTTGTTTAGAATTAACATATCCTTTTTCTTTTAATTTTTTTAATGCTCTTCTTACCGGTTCTCTTGAAACATTATATTTTTTACATATTTCATTTTCAGAAATAAGTAATTCTCCCTCTTTAAATTCTCCATTTAATATAAGTTTTTTTATTTCTTCATAAACATAATCTTTCTTTGTCATCCTCATAATCCACTCCCTTATCCTAAAATATATTCTATCATAAAAATATTATAAATTTCACGTAGAATTCAAAGATATAAAAGCCTTAGGAAAAGAGATTATATGATTATATTGAAATCTTTTTAAAAAAACTCATTCTGTTCTTAATCCTTATATAATAATCATTAAACCAAACATATTAATCTTTAATAAGACCTATATTGTAATTATAAAATTAAATATCTTCATTCTCCATAACACCTTTATTTATAGCATTTTGCCTCAATATTTCTTTCCATTTATTTTTGTCTTTTTCAGATGGAACTCTAAATTTTCTATGATCATTTATATACCTAAATTTATAAGCTTTAACCATATTATGATATGGTAATATATCTACATATCTTATTATATTGCTGTATTTATTTGAAATATCACATATAGCTTTAAAATGCTCTTCTGTATCATTTACTGATGGAATAATAGGACATCTTAATATTACACTCTTATTATTATTTTTTAATAAATCAAGAACTTTATAAACATCAAATTCTTTTCCAATATAAGTTTTATAATCAGATTTATTAGTTAATTTATAATCTAGTAAATACTCATCTACAAAATCTAATGTTTTTTCTATATTATTTGCTGGATCATATCCACTTACATCTAAACAAATATGGATTCCTAGATTTTTAAGTTTTAATCCAAGTTGTCGTACAAAATCTATCTGATTTATAGCTTCTCCACCGCTAAATGTAACTCCTCCATTTGAATTATCATAATAATCCTTGTCTTTTAGTACTATATCTACTATTTCATCTACTGTATACTCTTTGCCATATTTACTATAAGCTTTATATGGACATACATCTATCAACTGAAAATTCTGTTCATGTTTGCAAAAATCTATTTTAAGTTTACCATCTACTATTTCAATTCCATCACCATTAACATGCTTTATACACTTACCACATAAAACACATTTTTTAGGATTATGGTTTAACTGTATTTTAGGAGAAATAGATTCAGGATTATGGCACCATTTACATCTTAAAGAACATCCTTTTAAAAAAATAGTTGTTCTTATCCCTTCACCATCATTCACTGAAAATCTTTGTACATCAAAGACTATACCGGTGTTATTCATTTAATATCTCTCCTTTATATTAAAAATACTTTTAACTCCAATTTTTTAACACTACATAGACTACAACCAAATTATGTAATCTATGTAGTACCTAAAATAATATTTAAATTTAATCGTTACAAGTTCTAGCCATTATTTCTCTTTGTACATCATCTTCTAAATTAACAAATCTTGCACTAAATCCACCTACACGAACCATTAAATCCTTATAGTCTTCTGGGTTTTTATAAGCTTTTTCAAGCTCATCTTTCCCTACTACATTTACCATTAATTGAGGTCCACCTTTTTTAAAGTAAGTAGAAAATAATATTTTTATTTTTTCTCTCTCTTTATTAAACATCTTTTTAGAAAATTTGATATTTTGAACACTTCCTGCATGTATATCAGCTCTTATTTTTGACAATGAATTTAGCATTGCTGTTGGTCCATTAACATCTGCTCCACTTTGTGGGTTGTTAGCATTACTCATATAAAGACCTGCTATTCTTCCATCAGGTGATGAAGATGTTGCTCTTCCCCATTCTGTATTTACTTGGTTGTTTATTACAACTACAAGAAGGCTATCAACACCTACTTTTGAAGCTTGCTTTGCTACTTCATTGCAAGTAAATTCATGAAGTTCTTTAGCTATTGAATCAGCATAATCATCATCATTTCCAAACTTAGGACACTCTTTCATTTCCCTTTTAACATCCTCATATCCATCAAAATCTTTCTCTAAAATTTCTTGTATTTGAGGTAATGTATACTTTTTCTCATCAAAAACTAGTTTTTTAATAGCCGTTAATGAATCTGCAGCGTTCATATTACCATACATCTCATTTGTACCACCAAGATGTTTAACTCCACCATCTAACACCATTTTTCCACGACCTATACAATCATCAATTAATATACTTGTAAAGATAAATCCTACTTTTTCATTCATTATTTTATAAGAATCAGCATGAGCGTCTGCTGTTAATTCTATATAATATGTTAATAATTTTTTATATTCATCAAAGAACTCATCAAAGGTTTTTATATCTTTCATTTTCTTTAATTTTAAAGATCCATATTTATATTTATAATCCCATTGGTCAACTCCATCGTGAATTAATATAGTTAAAGCTTTTAAAAGATTTATGCACTGATTTGGTGTTCCTACTCCTTGACCTGAAAGAACAAACTCTCCACATCCAAAAGGTACATACTGCTCTGCTGTTTTCTCATCTACATGCATTGTTTTCATAACTGCAGGTACATTTACATCGTCATTATAAAGAATTGGATATGTTCTTCCCTCACCTATAGAGTCAAGAGCATCATTATAAATTTCTTTATCCATCCCTTCATAAATTCTTAATGTAAATTGTGGTTCTACAAGCTTAGCTCTTCTTACAGCTTCAATAGAAAGTTTACAAAAAACATCTGCATTTTTAGGATTTCTTCTTCCTTTTCCACCAACTATAACACGACCATTTACATTTGTTCTTTTAACTTCTATTAATCTAAATTGAGATTCTATATACTCAATTGCTTCTTCTTTTGTTATAACATTAGTTTCTAAATCAGAAACTAAATAATCTCCTAAATAATCATCCATTCTTCCATAGTTTACAACACCAGCTAAAGATGAATACAACCACGCAAGTTGCATTGCTGAAATAAAAGAATCTGGTTTATCATTTTCAATTTTTTTAAGTGCAACTAATAATCTTTCCATTTCTTTTTTTCTTTTTGGAGAAAGTAATTCTTTAGAAAGTTTAGTTTCAACTTCTTTTATATGATGTATAATTACTTCTTGTAATAAATCAAGGGCTTCTATCATAACATCATATTCTTCTTTTGAATTTTTATTTATTTCTCTTTTTGAATTTATTAAATTTTTTAATCCTTCTATACCATTATCAAGTAATAAATTATAATTTAAATACATTCCACTAAAACGTGCAGTAACAATAGCAGGATATAATACATCAACAAATCTTCCTAAAACATTTTCTTTTAATTTCTCTCTATAAAATACTTCCCTTGTATCATTTTCTTTCCAATATTCTTTTAAATACTCAACATCATCTTTGTATTCATCACCAATTTCTTTTAAAATTGCATCTAATTTTTCAAATCTACAATAATGACCTGGACCTCCTACTGATGTAACACTTCCAAATCCAACTGGTAATGGATCAAATCTACCTAATATTAAATCATCTTCATACATTGGTCTAAAAACTTTAGGAAATAATACTTTTAAACATTCTATTTCTCTTTTTAATTTTTCATCATCACTATATTTACTATGAACTTTTGTATACTGGAGAGCTGTTTTTAATTGCTCTAATTTACTCATATATAAAGGTTCCTTTGGAGCTACCGCTACATTTGTATCATTTTTTTTAAGTTCCCTCTTTATCATATATAATGCCTCCTTTAAAATTATAATTTCATCTTTAATTTATATTATTTGTCTAAATTAACTGTCCTATCATAATAAATTATCATTTTTACATAATCATCTATTTAATTAAACCAATTTGAATCTATAACTTTAATAAAATGATAAGATATTGTAATTACAACTTAATTAATACTTATAAAATACTCTTATTTAACAAATGATAAAGTTAATAATTATAATAACTTAACTTGTAATTACAACTTAATTTTATATTATGAAATTTAAATAGTCAAGTTAATTTTAATAATATAAAATATAACTTATCAAATTTACATAAAAATAAGAAACAATTAAAACTTAATTTTTAAGTTCTAATTGTTTCTTATTTTTTTATTTATAATAAATTATAATATCTATTTATTTTATTATCTAAATCTAAAAGACTTATAAATCTTGCCTCTCTTATAGTTTCTTTCCCTTCTATAAACAATAAAATAGTTGGTATAGTATATACAGAATATCTTGAAGCTATTTTAGGATTTAAATCTATATCTATTTTAATAAATTCTATTTTCTCATATTTTTTTAACATACTTTCTATTTTTCCAAATAAAACTTTACATACATCTCATCTTTTACTTTCAAAATACAAAAGTGCAAAAGTATTATTTTTAATATATTCTTCTATATTTTCAATATAAACTTTTTTATTATAATTCATTTTTATTATTATATTCCTCTCTTAAAAAACCATATAAATACATATCATATCTCTTTCCGCTTCTATATATGTATTCTCTATATACCCCTTCTTTTTTAAATCCTATTTTTTCATATAAGTTTATAGCTTTTTTATTATATTCTAATACATTAAGTTGAATCCTATGAAAATTTAATTCTTCAAATCCAAATTGAATTAAAAGCTTTATTGCTTCTTTTCCATAACCTTTCCCTCTAGAATCCTCCTCTCCAATTCCAATATATAGTACTGCATTTTGATTATTCCATAATATATTTTCAAAACCACACAAACCTATAATTTGGTCTGTTTCATTTTCTCTTATAGAAAAAATATAGCTTTCATTAGAATTTTTATATTCTAAAAGCATTTCTTCCACATCTCCTTGAGTTTTAGGAAAAGCTGGAACAACATCATAATTTCTTAAAAATCCTATATCATTAAACCATCTTTCTATAGAAGAAGAATCTTGTTTTTTTATACTTTCTAAATTAACCTTACTTCCTTTTAATAAATTATTTATAGCCATATATTTAACAACTCCAATATACTAATATCTATTAATTTTCTATATTAGGAATTTAAGTACACACTTTTATTTTAAACCTTTTATTTTTATACTTTTATTTATATATATAAATAAAACTAAACAATAACTTCATATTTTTCTTCAAGATCTATTGGATCATATGAAAGTTTAGCTTTTCTAAGTCCTTGTATTCCTAGATCTTCTTCTCTATTTATAATGTCTACATCTTTAAAATAATTTTCTATAAAAGTTCTATTTATAAAATTATAAGATCCTCTTATCTCAGGATCTGCCTTTTCTATATGAATTATAGCCAATTTTTCGCTCATTGTCTCTCCTATTGTAAATCCTATTATTTCACCATTTACATATAAAGCTATTCCTTTTAAATTTAACTTATCCATATTTCTACAGGCATCTTTTATACCATCTAATTCACTTAAAAGTTCTTTTTTGTGTTCTTCCTTTCTGTCATACCATTTTTCAGCACTTTTTATAACGTCATCTATAACATTTTTTTCATTAAAATCTTTAACTTTATAATCATAATGTTTTATAAAATAATTATAATGATTCTTTTTCTTTCTAAGCTTCTTTCCTGATAAATCTATTAATTTTTTGGATTCGTATAAATAATCAAATTTATCTCTATCTTTTTCTATAAATATATTTTCCCTATCACCATATATATTTTTTAATTTTTCTATAAAATCTTTTTCTATTTCTTTAAACAAATATTTTACTTTATGGTGATCTTTATAATCTATTAAAACATCAACTATATCTTTTAAATTTTCATTAGTATATCCTAAAGGCTCCATGAAATAGCCTTTCCCTTCTATATCTATCTTTTTTATTATAAGACAGCTTTTATATATAGCATATTCAGTATTCATTTCTTTTCTCCATATATACAAATTAGAGAAAGAATACTCACTACTTGAAAATCTATAGGGATATATATATTTATCAAATATCTCTTTATCTTCTAATTCTAATCTTTTGAATTTTAACATAGCCTATCTCCTTTGTTTTATCTTATGTAAGTAACTAAAACTTATAAAAAGAGCTCTCCTAATATTTATTATTTATTAAGAAGAGTTATCTTTTGTATATATTATAATTTTAAAATCTATTTTTTTCAATATAAAATATTTATATATAAATTAATTAACATTAATTTAAAAAAGAAATTCTATTAAAGTCTATATTTATTTTAACCATTTCTGAAACTTTATATAAATTTTTAGAGTAATCAGTAACTTTTAAAATTTTATCTTTGCATTTTATAATATAATATATTTTTTCTCCAGCATAGGTCCTTTTTAAAATTTGTCCATTTATACTATTTTCTTTTTCCTTTAAACCTATAGAAATGTCTTCAGGATTTACAACTATATTAAATTCACCTTTTCTTTTAAGTTCTACATTTAAATTGCCTATTTCAGTTATAACTTCACTATTTTTAGAAATACATTTTATATAATTTCTTTCTCCAAAAAAATCTGCCACTTCTTTAGTTATAGGCTTTTCGTATAATTCTTTTGGAGTTCCATATTGCATTATAGAACCATCTATCATCAATGCTATTTTATCTGCCATAGTTAATGCATCTTCTTTATCATGAGTTACTAATATGGTTGTTACTTTTAATTTTTTTTGTATATCAAGTATCATTTCTCTTATAGAAGATTTTATATTTATATCTAAATTAGCAAAAGGTTCGTCTAAAAGAAGAACTTCTGGATCTACTGCCAAGGCTCTTCCTATAGACACTCTTTGTTTTTGTCCACCAGAAAGCTCTTTTGGAAATTTATTTTCAAAGCCTTTTAACTTTAAAATTTCAATCATATCTTTTACTTTTTTATCTAATATATCTTTATTTACTTTCTTTATTTTAAGTCCAAAAGCTATATTATCATAAACACTCATATGAGGAAACAAAGCATAATCTTGAAATACTATTATAGCTCCTCGTTTTTCTGCTGGTATTTTATTTGAAAGTTTCCCTTTTAAATAAATTTCCCCACTATCTTCTAAAGTAAGTCCTGATATAATTTTTAAAGTAGTACTTTTCCCACATCCTGATGGTCCTAAAAGACACATTAATTCTCCTTTTTTAACTTTAAAATCTATATCTTTTAATACAATTTTTTTATTAAAATACTTTTTTAATTTTTTAACTTCTATCTGATACATTTTAATTCTCCTCATATAATATAGTCAAACTTAATATTTAGTAACTACTCTACATATATAAATATTTATCTGTCTTATAAATTTTAATTACTAATTTTTCTATGATAAATAAAACAAATAAAGACACTAACACAAAAACTAGGCTATAACTTGCAGCTATAGTTCTATCACCACTTCTTATAAAAGGAAACATAAGTATAGGATAGGTAATTATTCTCCCACCACCTATTAAAAATGTTAAAAAATATTGACTAAAAGATATTATAAATACAAAAGAACCTGCAGATATAAGACCTGAAGAAATCATAGGTAATGTTATATATATAAACCTTTGAAATTTATTTGCTCCAAGAATTTTCCCTTGAAGTTCAATCTTTTCACCTATTATTTCAAATACATTTGTAATAATTCTTACTGAATATGGTATACATAAAACTAAGTGAATAATCACAACGCCTATTAGCTTACCTGCTATACCAATTTTTATAAAAAAGACATGAATTCCAAGACCAATACAAATTGGAGGTATTATTAAAGGAGTAAGTATTATAATTTTTATTAAATTCTTTCCTTTAAAGTTATAAAAAGCTAAAGCTTTTCCTGCAGGAATACTTATAAGTATAGCTAAAAAAGTAACTATAAGAGATATACCTATACTATTTAGCAAAACTACTAAAGAATTATTTCCTAAATTCAATACATTTTTTATGCCTCTTAATCCTAATTTTCTAGGAAATATTAAAGGCCAGGGCCAATTTTTTGAAAAAGCCCATATACATAAAATTATTAAAGGGAAAATTATAAATACTCCTAATATGTATAATATAAAAGAACTTAACTTATTATTTTTCATTCTAAGCTTTCCTTTCTTTTTATCAAATAGCATATGTTTATTAGTTAAATCTTCTGTTTTTAATTAAACTTATCTATACCATCAACCTAAAAATACTAATTTGAAATCAATCTATGTTTTTAGCTCTAAAATAACTTTTCTCATAAAAAAATATTAATATTAAAGAAATTATAATTAAAATCATGTTAGTAGCCATAGCATAGGGCCTATTTAAAAGACTTGGATTAGAATATTCTAAGTAAGCTCTTACTGGTAAAGCTTTAGGTGTAGTTGGTCCTATTAAATATGGTACTTCAAAAGCTCCAAAAGAAAATGTAAAAATCAATATAAAACTAGAAAATATGGTAGATCTAATCATTGGAATCATAACATATAAAAATGCTTGTCTTTTACTTGCCCCTAAATTTATAGCAGCTTCCCATATCTTTTTATCTATATTAGATAAAACTGCATAGATCATTAAAACTACAAAAGGCATCTCTTTCCATATGTAAGTTATTATTATTCCTATTCCCTTCTTATCAAATATAAAATTAGGAAAAAAATTTTGAGAACTTATTATAGACAAAGAATAGAATATCCTAGCTAATATACCACCTTGGGATAACATACTTATTATAAGAAATGCAACTACAGCATGAGGAATCACTATAGGAAATTTATATATATAATATAAGAATTTATTTTTATTATTTTTTGTAAATATAAAATATGAAATCACAATTCCTAGAATTATAGAAATTGTAGAAGATACCATTGATGTATAAAAGCTAAATTTTATAGAAGTTAAAAAGCCTTTATCTTTTATAACTTCTATATAATATTTAAAAGTAAAATGATTTAATCCTGCAACTTTATAGTATCCTACACTCTCTAAAGCAGAGGATACTATTGCTACTGACAAAATAAAAATTATTATAAATAAAACAGGCATAAGCATAATATAAGGTTTTAATTTTTTTCTCACTTTAATCTTCTCCTGGTATATTTTCTAACCATATTTTTTCTATTATAGGTATAATCTCTGCTTTAAGTTCTGGCAATCTGTTTTTTTGTAAAGTAGATTGTGGTATTGATCCATCCCCTGCATTTATACTTTTTATTTCTTTCTTTTCCTTATCTGACAACTTATTATTATCAAAAACCGGTAAGTCTCCCCAAATTTTAGAATCATACTTTGATTTTTGCATTTCAAAACTTAACATTTCATTTATAGCTACCATGGCTCCAACTTTATTAGTTGAATTAAAAGGTATAGCTAAAAAGTTTGTATTTCCTATATTTCCTTTATCAAATAAATAAGCTTTTGTTGTTTTAGTATATTGTCCATTATTTATTTTTTCAACAATAGAATTAGGATGGTATGTCATTGTATTTATTATTTGTTTATCTGAATACATATTTTCTATCATAGCTGCAGTAGAAGGATAAGTTTCTCCTTCTTTCCAAAGATAAGGTTTTATTTTCTTTAAATAATCAATAGCTGGCTTTATAGTTTTTTCTATTTTTTCTTTGTCAGCATCTAGATCTTTTAACTTTTCATAACCTACTACATCATATATTATATTTCTAACAAAAGCACTACCTGTAAAATCCGGCGGTGCAGGATATGTAAACTTACCTTTATTTGATTTTATAAGCTGAAATAACTCTTCATGATTTTTAGGAAAGTTTTTAATTTTTGATTTATCATATGCCATAACAAATTCTGCTCTTCCAAAAGGTGCTTCATAACCTTCTGTAGAAAGCCCAAAATCATTTTTCATATCCTCTGCATTTTTATCTATGTATTTATTATAATTAGGTAATTTTTCATCGAAAGGACCAAATAGTAATTTACTATTTTTAGCTGTATAAAAATTTTCACCATTTATCCAAACTATATCTATACTACCATCATTACTTTCTGCTTGTTTTTCTCCAGATAATTTATTAATTATGTCTTCTATATCCATTGGCACTCTTTTGAATTTAATGTTGTATTTTTCTTTTAATTTATTTGTAAAAGCACCATCTAACCATCTATTTGTAGCTTCATTACCTCCAAATCCATAAAAATTAACTGCAGTTCCTTTAGCTTTTTCTAATATGTAATTCCAATCCTTATCTAATAAATTAGCACTAGCATTCTCTTTACTTTTAGATCCACATGCTGTAAATGATAAAACTAAAATTAAAGATATGATTATAGATACAATTTTTTTCATTAGTACTTTGTCCTCCTTTTAAATAAACAACTTAAAATTTAATTAATTATATCACATATAAATTATAATTATTCTCTTTTACAAATAAGCCTATCTTTTTAATTTTAAATACTTTATATATTTTTTTCTATAATTATTATATTTTTTTATTGATTATGTTTTTATTATAAAATACTATGATTATTATATTAAATTCACCTATAAAAATATAGACTATAATTTACATATAACCTTTTAAAATTCCCATGTCTAATTAATAAAACTAAAAATAAACATAATAAAAAACCACTACCAAAGCAGCAGTTTCTATTATTAATTATATATTTTTGTATCCTTAGTTTTGTATTTTTATATATTTAACTTTACTTTTATTTGATATTATAAACATAGCTTTAAAAATACTGTTTAAAATACTAATAGCACTAATTACACATAAAAACAATATAGGAAAATCATATCTTTGTTGCCCTTCAAAAACAAAAGGAATACATATAAAATATGAAACATTTAAAAATATTATAGATTTTATATAATTAACTTTTAACTCTTTTTTAAAAAGGCTAAAAACTATATTTTTAAAATTATATATAACATAAAAAAATGCCAAAAAACTTAATATGTAAATAATATAATCAGTAAAACACTTAGTATAACTATTTTTTAAAAAAGTATCATTATATTTATTTTGATTATTCATTCCCCACTGATAAATATCTCCTGAACCACTAAAAAAAGTATTTTTTATTCTTAGAAGTCCCATTTCAATAAATTTTCCTGGATGGTTAAATATCCATTTTTTTGCTTCTTCTTTTAATATGTTATTTAATTTTGGTTTTATCATTACTTGATTCACTTCATTATTAACACTAGTTTTATAATTAAATTTATATTTTTTAAATTTGCTTTCTAATTTATTTGATATATCTATATCTTTTATCCTCATCCAAGCTCCACTTTTATTATTGCTATTATTATTAATAAATAACACATACCCACCATTATAGGATACAGGAATAAATAAATTAAAATTTTTATAATTCCTATAGGTCCAAGGTGCAATTACTAGACACATAATTGTAAAAGATACAAAAAATATTTTAGATGTGTCTTTTATGTTTTTATTTTTGAGCCACTGAATTATTGCTACTATTATAGGATATAGAATAAAAAAAGGTTTAGTTAAAGTAGCTAGTCCTATAAATAACCCTATAAGTACATATCTTAGGTTATTGTTAAAATCACATAATTGTAAATATATTATAATTGATAATAATAAAGTTACTAAAATCTCTGAACCTAACACATTATTATATACAATATAATTAGGCAGAAAAGTTATAATAGTATATGTAATATAGATTAATTTTTTATTATTAGATATTTTTAATAGTATCTTTAAAATAATTATTAATGTTACTGAAGAAAATACCACATTTAATGCTTTACCTAAAATTATATTATTTGATCCTATTAATTTATAAAGACAGCCTAATATAAAAGGATATCCCATTGGTTGAAATGCTATAGGTTTTCCTAAATAGTAATGACCTTTTCCCATAAAAATATTTGTAGCTATTTGCTGATATTTTTGAAAATCAGATATAGGCTCACAAGGAACTTTTAATATAAAAAAAACACGTATTAATATTCCTAAAAAGGTTATTATTTTAAAATATTTTTTATTTCTTTCAAGCTTATTATACATAAAATCCATTGGAATTCTCCTTGATATAACTAACATTAAAATAACTAGTCGTTATACTAGTATATACAATAAATATCATGTATATTTTTTACTTTTAAAGTAATATAAAGTCGATATAATTGTACAATGTTTTATATTATACCAATAAATTACTATATATTCAAATATTAAAATATAATCTTATAGTAACTATGTTAAACCTTAGTAATTATTTATTATATTTTAAAAACTAAAAAAGATAATTTATTACAATATAAAAAGGTGATTTCTTAATAGAAATCACCTTTATAGACTTAAGTTTCAATTACATATTTAAATAATATTAAAGTATTGTAATATCTTCAGCTTGAGGACCTTTTTGTCCTTCAACTACTTTGAAAGATACATTTTGTCCTTCTTCTAAAGTTTTAAATCCATCTTTATTAATTTGTGAAAAATGAGCAAATACGTCATTTCCTTCTTCTGTTGTGATGAATCCAAATCCTTTGTCTCCGTTAAACCATTTAACTGTTCCTGTCATAATCTCTTACCTCCGAAATTTTTATTTCTTTAACTTTTCAAAATAAAACTTCAATAAAAATTCCGAAATCTATGTATTTAAAATATTATTAATCACACAAAACTTCAAAATATAAATTTAGTTAATTATTTATTAATCATTAAAGATACTATGTAAGTATATCATACTTTTTCTATAAGTCAATCTTTTTTAATTAATATCTTTATATATTATGATTCATTTATAAAAATATCCCACTATACACCTTTGATAATATCTTTATATAAGAATAATATAATTTAAAAACTACATTATTTTTTTCCTACTTAAAACACCTTATTTGAAATTAATATTATATTTGAATAAAACGCCATAAAATACAATAATACCTAATAAAACTTCCATTATATAAGATATTAACAAATAAATTTAATTTGACAAAATTATCTGAATATTATATAATTTATTTAACAAACATAATAATATATTTGTTTGGAGGTGGGATCACCATATAATCTTATATCATAATTTGATTTAAGGTCCTAACTCTAAAAGTTTTAATTATCATTTCAATATTTAGTTTTAATTTAGATTTTTGCAAGGTACCTACAACGGACTTTAGTGAATTTCTACTGTTATTTTATTTAGTAAAGATAGATTCAGAATCAAAACTTTAAGTTTGGTTACCGAATAATTCTTTACTAAAACTATCACCTTTATTTTTTATTATCCAACATGTAAACCTATACTAAAATATTAAAGTGAAAGGAGAATTGTACAAGCTCTTTTATTAATAATATAAAATTTGAAAGGAGTTGTTTTTTACACCTATATTCAAATTATAAGTAGAGAAAGGAGCTGTTTTATAAAAATCCTTTATCAAAATGTATATAAAGAAAGGAGTGTTTGTAAAAGCAACTTTTTAATATAAAAAAAACATATTAATTTATTAAATATAAAAAGAAAGGATTGTTAGAAATTCAAGTAGCATCAGAAGAATCATCAAATGAGTTAGGATCTATTTAACCTACTATTTATATAAATACTTTATATAAATAGTAGGTTTTTGTATTTATTATTTAGTTTTACAATTATGTTTACCCTATAGTTATTTTATATTATTTTTTATTTTTAGATGATAATCTAAAAATATAATTTTCTCCATATTTTTCTCTTATTCCATCAATAGTTCTATCTAAATTTGAGCTTTTATTTTTCTTTTTATCTTCAAACAAAGTTACTTGATAGTACTCTTCTTTACATATATTAGATATACTAACACCTAATAATCTTATAGGTTCATTATTCCACATTTCTAAGAATAATTTTTTGCTTATATTATAAACCTCTTCTGTAGAACTAGTAGAATTTTTTATCTTCTTTTGATGAGAATAATCTTTAAAATCATTATTTCTTATAGTTACAGAAATAGATAAACAATTCTTTTTAAGTTTTCTTAATCTATAACAAACATCTTCGCTTAAATTTAATAATACTTTAAAAGCCTCTTCTTTTTTTGTTATATTATAAGATAAGGTTGTTGAAGAACTTATACATTTATTTTTATACCCTTCATTCTTAACTTCTGAATTATCTATACCGTTTGCATAATTCCAAATCATGATTCCATATTTTTTAAATTTCCCTTTAGTTAATTGAAGAGGCATATTAGCTAAATCACCTATAGTATATACACCTATAGTATTTAATTTTTGTTTTGATTTTTCTCCTACCATAAATAAATTTTCTACTGGAAGTGGCCACATCTTTTCTTTTATTTCATTTTTATAAAGAGTATGTATTTTATTAGGTTTTTCAAAATCTGATGCCATTTTAGCTAATACTTTATTAGTTGATATACCAATGTTTACAGTAAACCCAAGTTCTTTATGTATTTTTTCTTTTATTTCTAAAGCAAGTTTTATAGGTTCCTTATAATTACTATAAGTTAAATCTAAAAAGCATTCATCTATAGAAAATTTTTCAATTCTTTCAGTATATGCAGAAAGTAAATTCATTAAATCCTTACTAGATTTTTTATAAACATCAAAATTAGGCCTAACTATAGTTAATTTACTACACTTTTTTTTAGCACTAAAAATACTTTCTCCAGTCTTAATCCCATATTTTTTAGCTATATGTGATTTTGCTAATACAACACCTTTTCTTTGGCTTATATCTCCACCTATTACTGAAGGTATTTCCCTCAAATCTACTTTTTCACCTTTATTGATTAAATCCACAGCAGTCCATGATAAAAAAGCTGAATTAACATCTACATGAAATATAATTTTATTCAAATCTATAAGGCCACTCCTTTTTATTTTTAAATTGTTATCTACTTTCTAAAAATCTTTTACATTCTTCTATTTCATTTTGAGCATGATAATATCTTGCTTTATCGCTTATAATAACTTTTTTAAAAGTATTTATAGCTTCTTTATACTTTTCTTTATTTTTCAATTTAATTGCTAAAGAATAATAATTTTTAGACTCAACAAGTTTTTTAACTTTTTCAATCTTTATATATACTTCTTTATCTACTTTATAATCAAGAGCTTTTTTATAACTTTTTACAGCTTGGCTATATTCTTCAACATTTGAATGCTGATTACCCTCTATAATAAATTTTTTATAATTTTTAGAAAGATTATAGTAATAAGTTAAAAATGCTGATATAACTAAAAGTATTAAAAAAAGAACTGTATACAAAACAAATTTTAAATTTGATTTTTTCTTTTTACTACTGTTTTTTAAAGAAGATCTTTTAGCCTTTGATTTTTTTAAATTTGATTTAGATTTTCTTTTTTTCCTCTTATGAGTATCTTTTAAAATAGCATCTCTATTTGAAGTATTACTATTTCTTCTTTTTTTAACAGTTCTACTATTTTTCTTAATTGTTTTAACTTTATTATTTGCACTAGTATTCACACCGATCCCCCCAATGTTTTGTAATATTTATAAGCCATTAATATCTAAGTGGAATATTAGATTTTCCTATATTAAGATTTCTATATTTTTCACTTTCTAAAAAAGACATCAATCCAATTTCTGCAATATCTAAATTATTTTTAGGTCCTATAGTTATGGATTTTATAGGTATGTTTCTATAATTTTTATGGTCAATTTTCTTAAAACTTAACTTTATATAAGGTATAAATACCCTATTAGATATTCTATGATTAACTACTCTATTTTTCAACTCATTATTTATAAATCTAAATACTATTCTACATTCTTCTTCTTCTTTAAAACTAGGATTTTTTAAGAATATAGATATATATGATATATCATACATAACACAAGCAACTAAAACTTTAAATTCCCTACTATCTATAAAATCGTAATAATCTTTGTAAATGTTATATAAAAATAAAATTCTTTCTTTTAATATTTTTTGTTGACAATCCTTTTTATAAATAACTTCTCCAAAATCGAATAAAAAATCTTCATCATTTATTTGTATAGGTCTTTCATGTTTATCTTTAAAATAATAATATCTTTTATCAAACATTCCTCTTAATTTTTCACTATTAAATCCTACATTATATCCATCATAATCTGAATAATTTGACCACAATGCCAAAGAATCTCTATTTGTTGTTAAAGATAATATATAAGTATCCCCTAAATCTTTATCCATATTATTCAAAAGGTTATCAATAGTTTTTTTAAAAAATTTATCAAAATTAGAATGTAAATCTAAAAATTCATCACATATATTATGTATTAATTCTTTGGTATAATTTATTTCTGTACTATCATTCATATACTTACTATTTGAAAGCCATAATGTTTCATTTTTTAATATATTATCTAAAACACTTATACTAGTATAATAATATAATATCTCTGGTTTTTTATCTTGGTAAATGGATAGATTTTCTGTAAAAAATTTTCTATCTTTTTTAAATTTATTAGTATACTCTTTTATAGAATCTAAAGACTTTGATTCTTTCATTATAAATCCCCCTTCTTTAGTTAATTAAATTGTATAAGACTGATTTAAATGAATCACTATTAATATACTAGCCTTATTTGTAAGCTACACCTTTCTTAAACCCTTATAATACGAAGATTAAAATCATACATCTTTGTAAACACACCTAAAAGCTTTCCCTTATTATTTGTTTTAATATACCTAATTAATATTATTTTTCCCTTTTATAAAATAATTATTAAAAAATCTAAAAGGTCTAATTCCTATTTAATCTTGGAATCAGACCTTAGTAAGATAATCTTTATTTTACACCTATCTACTTAATAAATATTATTTCATTATCATCTTTCTAAATTTGTTATAATTATAATCTAACTATCTAAATCTTTACTTGCTGCCATTTCCACTTGTGATTTCTTAGAATATTTTATTTTTTTCTCATAATTGGAATACATTTTATACCCTAAGTAAATAAGTAGCAATGGACCCCCTATAGTAAGTGATTCATAGTATACTATTTGTCCAACTGTTTTATAGTCTGCTGGTGGAACAAAAGAAGTTACTATACCAAGCACTACACATAAAAACCCTACAATACCAACTAAAATTGAAAATTTCTTTGATTTTGATATTTCGTAAGTCTCACTTTTAACTCCAGCTTTTTCTTTTTTCTTTATTTTTATATATGCACCAAACATTAATATATAAGGAATTAATCCTGTTATAGCTGTCATTATTATAAGTATAGAATAAATAGCATTTACTGATGGTAATAATGTAGTTACTGTTATTACTACAGATATTCCTATAGCTTGAACTATCATAGCATTTGTAGGAACATGATTTTTATTTTCTTTTGTTAAAAACTTAGGTAATACGCCTTTTTTAGAACTTTCAAATAGCATAGTTATAGGAGACATTATATATAAACTTATTCCACCTAAACCTTCTATAGTCATAAGCACTGCCATTAAAGTTAAAAACCATCCACCTATACCAAATTGTTTTGTTATAAGTCTAAAAGCTTCTATAAGTCCATTAGCTGCTCCTATTTGATCTGCTGAAACAACAAAAGTTATTGCAGATGAACATAATACATATAAAATGGTTATAAATATTGCACAAAATATTATAGCCTTAGGAAACGTTTTCTTGGCATTTTCAACTTCACCTGCAAAAGCTGCTGTTACTTCTGCACCAGTTAAACCAAACATTAATGAAGATAACAAAGCTAAATTAGAAGGCTTAGTTAAATCTGGTATCATAGCTTGTGCAGTATAATGAGTAGCTAGTGGTCTATGTAAAACAAAAGCTGATACATAACCTAATATTATAATTAAAATTCCTGGGATAATGCTTCCTACAAGCCCTCCTACTACTGCAAACCATTTTCCTTTACCTGTACCTTTAAAATTAAATAAAGTTATAAACCAAAATACTCCTAAAACAACAAATAGGTTATAAAACTTATTATTTGCTAGGGCAGGATCTATTACATAAGCAAAGGTTACCGCTATGTATGTTAAAAATCCTGGATAAAAAAACAATTTACTTACCCAGTTAAGCCAGGTTACTTGAAATCCCATTTTATCCCCATATGCTTCCTTTACCCATACATATACCCCACCTTGCTCTGGATATTTTCCACCAAGTTCTGCTGATACTAAAGCACTTGGTATAAAGAAAAGTAACGCCGCTAAAGCCCATAATGCTGCAACAGATGCTCCATATTCTGCTGAAGCTGCTACCCATCTTAACCCTAAGATAGCTGTCATAGTCATTAATACTAAATCTCTAAATTTTATTGACTTTTTCACTTTTATTGCCTCCTGTCTATGTTTTATTATTAAGTTGATGCAGAGTGTTAAATATCAATGCAATTTTAGTGATATTTTTAACATATATTTTACAATTTGATATTACTATACTTAAAAATTAAATTCAAGATATAAATGAATAATTTTACATATACGTATATATTTATAAAATAAGTTAATATATTAGCATTTTTCATTCCACTGACTATGCTTAAAAATACAATATATTCATTATTTTACATTTGCAATTAATTATACAATATATCTAAGCTTATAGATTTATTTCAATTTACTGATTATTCACTATTTTATGTATTTACTCTTTAAATTTTGATATATTTTTAACTTATTTTGTTATAACATTAACTTTCTCTTTTATACTTACATTCCCTATTTAACCTACTAAAGTTTCTATAGTCCTATAACCTCTTAATATATTTCTTTATAACCATACTGAATAAAGTATATAACATAATTCTATACTACTGACTATTTATAAATATATAATTCATATAGATATTTTTTTAAAATAAAAATGATATACTTCAAGTTATTTTTTATTTCACTTGAAATATATCATTTATTTCATCCCTAATTTTAAATTGCTACTTTCATTTCATGGCTTCTTTTTAAATTTTTCATTTCTCTAAAAATAAGTACTGCAGTAACTACAGATGATATTGCGTCAGATATAGGACCACACATCCATACCCCTTCAAGTCCTAACTTATTTGGTAAAATTAAAAGTAATGGTATTAAAATAATTACCTGTCTTAACAAACTTAAAAATGTTGCAATTTTAGCCTTACCAACTGCCTGAAAGTAATTTGATGCTACTACTTGAAATCCTATTATAGGAAGCATAAGCAAAAATGTTTTTATCCCTTTTACTCCTATATCTATAAGCTTAGGATCTTTGTTAAATATCTTTATTATAGCCTCTGGGAATATTTGAACTAATGAAAATCCAACAACAACAATACAAGTAGCGGCTATTATAGCTATTTTAAGTGTATCTTTTACTCTCTTATACTGCTGAGCTCCAAAATTGTATCCAATTATAGGTTGAGAACCTTGATTAATTCCAAATATAGGCATTAAAAATACCAAACTTACACTAGTTATTATAGTCATAGCTCCTATAGCTAAATCTCCACCTGTTGATTTAAGTGCATTATTAGTTATAATATTTACAGCACTAGCGGCAAGTTGCATAAAAAATGGTGCCATCCCTATAGAAAAAATAGATAAAACTATATCTTTTTTTATTTTCAAATTTTCTTTTTTAATCTTTAAAGAGCTTTTCTTTCCTACAAAATAAGATATTACCCATATTGTATTAGCTGTTTGTGAAATTATTGTAGCTATAGCTCCACCTCTTATTCCCATATTAAATACAAATATAAATATAGGATCTAATATTAAGTTTAAGATTGCTCCTAAAAGCATAGTAATCATAGCCATCTTAGGATTTCCTTCTGCTCTTATTGAGTTATTTAATCCAAATCCTAATCCATTAGTTATACATCCAAGTAATATTATAACTATATATTGTTTTGCAAAACCAAAAGTAGCATCACTTGCTCCAAAGGATTTTAAAATAGGATCAATAAAAATCACACCTATTATCCCTATAGAAACCATTATTATGCAAAGAAGAGTAAAAGCATTTCCTAATATTTTTTCTGCTTCATCTTTTCTTTTTTGACCTAATCTAATAGAAATAAGTGCAGCTGCTCCTATTCCAACTAACATTGAAAAAGCCATGATCATTGTCATTATAGGAAGTGTTAATCCAACTCCTGTTATAGCTAAAGATCCTACCCCTTTAATATGACCTATATATGCTCTATCTACAATATTATAAAGGGCATTTACCATCATACCAACTATAGCCGGAATAGAAAACCTCCATAATAGTCTTTTTATATTTTCTTTTCCTAATTGTTTTTGTCTATCCAAATTATAACCTCCCTAATCTAGCTGACTTTTATATGTAGAATAATTTTTTATTGCTCTCTCCAGTAAATTTACCATAGATTCTTTTTCTTCTTTTTCGAAATCTTTATAGACTATTTCATTCCATTTTTTTATAGATTCATATATAACTTTTTTTATATTTAACCCTTCTTTTGTAATAAATATTCTATTTATCCTCTTATCATTTCCATCAATTTCTCTATACACATATCCTTCTTTTTCTAACTTCTTTATAGCTCTAGCTGTAGTTCCTTTATTTATATGAAGTGCCTCACTTATATTTTCTTGACTCATTCCATTGTTATTAAAAAGATAAATTAAAAAAATATACTGTCCACTACCTATATTGTACTTTTCTAATTTTTTGCTTATATAACATTTTCCCATTCTATTTATTATTCCTATATGTTTTCCAATTTGTTTAGTTTTATCTTCCAATCTAATTCCTCCATATGAATAATAATTTTAAGCTTTAAATAAAGCTTTCTGCTCCATATACAACTTAGAAATATTTATCTATATATATGTGATCTCCATTTCAAAACTACAAATAATAGAATCATTTAAATATCTAATACTTCAAATTAAAAATATAGTTGCAATAACAACAATATATACTATATCACAACATAGTTGTCATAACAACTATGTTATATATATAACAACTAAAATTCTTTCTTTTCTTTTTAATTTCTACATATATTTTAATAAAATAATTATTTTAAAACTTTATAATAGAATTTTTTCTTATAAATTTGAATTATGTAATTAAGTAAATTTCAAAATGATATCGTTTACTAGAGGTAGAAGATTATAATTTAAACTAATTTTATATTTTTGAATGTTAATTATCATTTTTATTCAAAATATCATATATTTTCATATATATTGAATATTTTGGAATTAAATGATATAATTTTAACATAAGTGTAATAATATTTACTTAATATAAGGAGGTACATTATGGAAACGTTTATAAACGGCATAACTTCTATATCAGATTGGTTATGGGGACCACCTTTAATGATACTATTAGTCGGTGGTGGAATCATTCTTAGTATAAATTTGAAGTTTTTTCAGATTAGATATTTACCTTTCATACTAAAACAAACCTTTGGTAAAATGTTTAGTAAACCTTCTGAAGGTTCAGGAACAATTACCCCTTTCCAAGCAGCCTGTTCTGCTCTAGCATCTACTGTAGGAGCTGCTAATATTGTTGGTGTGCCAGTTGCCATATCTTTTGGTGGACCTGGTGCAGTATTTTGGATGTGGGTAGTTGCAATAATTGGACAAGCTACTAAATTTTCTGAAATTATTCTAGGTATAAAATATAGAGAAAAAAATAAAGAAGGCGAATATGTAGGAGGACCTGTTTATTATCTAAAAAAAGGACTTAAAAATAAACATTTAGGAACTATACTAGCAACTATGTGTTCTTTCTGTTTTATGATAGAAATAATACCTTCAATATCAACTCAATCTCTTTCAGTTTGTCAAACTGTGGAAACAATAGGTGTACCTAAAATAGTAACTGCTATAATTGTTACTTTATTAGTTGCTTTAGTTGTTTATGGTGGTATTAAAAGAATAGGTCAAGTTACTGAAAAACTAGTTCCTATAATGGCTTTAGTTTTCATATTATGTTCAATAATAATTATTATATGTAACATAGATAAACTTCCTCATGCTTTTGGTCTTATATTTAAAGGCGCCTTTACTCCTGTAGCTGCAGCTGGTGGATTCGGTGGATCTGCTATAGCTCAAACTTTAAGATGGGGTGTTGCAAGAGGTACTTATTCTAATGAAGCTGGTATGGGAAGTGCTCCTATAGCTCATGCTGCAGCTGTTACTGATCATCCTGTTCGCCAAGCATTTTGGGGAATATTTGAAATAATAGTTGATACTTTACTTATTTGTACTTTAACTGCTGTTGCAATTATAACTACTGGTGTATGGACTGAAATTGATTCTAGTAATGCTGCTTCAATGCCTTCTGCTGCTTTCCAACATACTTTTGGTGATGCCATAGGTGGTGGAATAGTTTCTATAAGTTTATTACTATTTGTTTTGTCAACTATAATTGTTATAGTTTACTACTGTGAAAAACAGGCTGAAGCATTATTTGGACTTACTGCATCAAAAATAATTAGACTTGTTTGTTTATTTGCAATAATTTACGGCGCTATTGGGGATTTACAACTTTTATTCTCACTACTTGACATATTATTAGCCCTTGTTGTTATTCCAAATATAATTGGTGTTTTAGCAATGAGAAAGGAAGTAACAGAATTAAAAGAAGAATTTTTCTCAAATCCTAAATACTATCCCGGTGCTAAAACAGTTAATAAAGATGAGTCTTTTAAAGCATAAAATATTTTAAAAAAATAATAATCTATAAAAATATGAATTTAATCTGAAATTATAAAAACAGTGTAATTTAAAGATATCTTATTAAAGATAAACTTTAAAATTATACTGTTTTTTTATATAAAATACTTTTATATCATTTATTTTTATGTCTTTAATTTAATAATATTACTAGTCTACCTTTTATATAATCTTCATATCTATTATATATAATTATATTTTAGGAGGGTAGAAAATGATTAAATTTAAATTCAAAAATAATACTCTAATAAAAATCAGTATATTAATTTTTGCTTTATCCTTATGTTTCCTTGTAATATCTTTTAAAACTATAAAAAACAATAAACCTTCTTTAACTTCAATGACCGTTAAAGAAAAATTAATAGAAATAAATGAATTATCAGTAAATAAATATTGTTATACAAAAGTAATAAAAGAAGAAAATTCAAAAAAATTTTCCAATATAGAACTTCCCTTTACTCAAAAATACTTTATAGTTAAATATGATGGTACAATAAAATCCGGTATAGATTTGAAATCTTGTTCTATAAAAATAACTAATAAAAACATTCAACTTACAATTCCCAAATCTAAAATTTTAAGTCATTACATAGATGATAACTCTATAGAAGTGTTTGATGAACATTCTGGTCTATTTAACAAATTAAACTTAAAAGATATGCTTAAAGAAATATCCTCTGAAAAAAATAAAGTAGAAAAAGATGTTATAAAAAAAGGACTACTTAAAAAAAGTAATGAATATACCAAAAAATACTTAAAAAATGTTCTTTCTTCTATGGGATTTAAAAAAATAACACTAAAATATAGGTAACCTATATTTTAGTGTTATTTGAACCTTTCTTACAATATTTCTTTCTTATAGTTCTCTCAACAGACCAAGATGGATAAGAAACTAGAAATATAAAAAATATTATTACTGCACCAACTATTATAGGATTTCCTCTAAGGGTAAACTTACTTATTTTAAATATAAAAGAACATATAATTAATATTATCCCAACTATTATTTGTCTTTCAGCTACAAGCTTTATAGCTAAAGATCTAGCTTCATCATTATCTTCTGTAACTTTTCCTGCCCACAACTTAGTATTTTTAGGAGGAATTTTTTTCATAAAAACTCCATTAATTATAAAAAATACGCCTATTAATAAAACAAAACCTACCATATTTAAAAATCCCATTCTTGTTGCTAATAAAAGTAATATAAACGCTGTAATAAGCCCCGTATCTGCAAATTTCAAATTACATCCTTCTCTCTAATAATCCTTATCATTTTATTATCTATTGTTTTTATTTGTTATCTATATATTTTTTATTTCTTATGTATTTTTAGTTATTATACCAATTTTTAAGTATTTCTGTACTTTCTTTGCTTGGATAATAATATTTAAATTCATCTTCTTTACCTATAGCGAAAATAGAAAAGCCTAAATGCCACTGTTGATTTTTAAACACATCTCTATAAGCTTCAAAACAGTTAGCTTGCTCCTGTCCACTTACTACACTGGTAGGAATAGGATTCCAAGGCTCTTTTGCAGCTCCCTTTCTTCTTGGAAAACCTAGTTCACCAAAGAAAATTGGCTTGCCCCATTTTTCACTTAATTTCTTTAGTTCTCCATATATATTCTGATGTCTATTATAAACCTTAGAAGATTTTAAACACTTTTTCAAATATTTGGTTTTATTCTCTTCTTTATCAGATAACTCAAAATATGCTGCTACAGAAATAAAATCTACTTTTGAAAATATTTTATTTTCAAGTTTTTCTTCAAAAGCTTTTTGAGAATTTTTATCTATCTTTGATGTATACCACCAATTTGTTCTATAGGTTATTTTTCCTTTATATTTATTTGATATATTGTCTATTATTTTACACCACTTGTCCTGATACTTTTCCATATTAACAAAATTAGATGCTACATTAACTGCATAAACATCATATGGAATAGCTACTTCTTCAACTATTTTATTCAAAGCTTTATTTTCCCAATTATAAAAAAACTTATCTAAATTATCTGGCTTCCATTTTGTTTCATAAAGTTCACCATTTTTTATAAATGGAAATGCCTCTAATATTACATTTATTCCTCTTCTATTAAGTCTATCAATTAACGTTTTTGCCTTTTCTATACTTTTTCTATTTACAGTAACATTACTTGAATTTAAATCTTTTATATCTATAAGGACAGGTACATTTATTGTATTCAATTTAAACTTCTTTACATCCTCTAATGTTTTATATATCTCATAATCTGGAGCTAAATTACCACTTTTTATTTTTTCTCCCCAAGGTGTCTTTATAACATTAAACTTACGTCTTAATTTTGGAACAGCTACTACATACACAGCTAATAAAATTATAATTCCTATAATCAAAACTAAAACAGATTTATTTTTATTTCTCATGTTAAAATCACTAATCCTCCTTTAAAATATTTATGAAAATGTAACCTTAATTTAAATAGAAAATTTAAGTTTTTTCTCCTTCTTAAAAATCATCAAAACTAAAATAACATACTATAAAATTGTATCATATTTTAAATTCTATCCAAAATTTTATTATTTTACATCTATAATTTAACTTAAAAAAATATATTTTATTAATATTTAATTAATTACATTAAATATATATACATATAATTCAGTATAATTTTACATTTTTCTATTAATTAAATATGTATATATTACCTTTATATTGTATAATATAAATAAATATTTGAAAATTCATTATATTCAAAAAACTAAACAAATTATATTAGGAGGCTATTTTATGTGGGAAACCGAAATTAATATTAATGACATTAAAGAAATACGTGTTAAAACTACAGCTTATCTAGGGGTTGGTGCAATAAATAAAATTAATGATATTTTATCTACCCTTAAAACTATGAACATCGATAAAGTACTTATAATGTCAGGTAAAAATTCTTACAAGTCTACTGGAGCATGGGAGCATGTGAAAAATGCATTAGAATCTAATAGTATAAAATATGTCCTTTATGATAAAGTCACGCCAAATCCAAATGTAATTCAAGTTGATGAAGCCACAGAACTTGGAAAACAGTTTGGAGCAAAAGCTGTTATTGGTATAGGTGGCGGAAGTCCTATAGATGCGGCAAAAAGTGCTGCCATATTATTAGAATACACTGATAAAAATGCCACTGAATTATATGAATATAAATTCACTCCAGAAAAAGCAGTTCCTATTATAGCTATTAACTTAACTCATGGAACTGGTACTGAAGTAGATAGATTCGCAGTAACAACTATCGAAGAAAAAGGCTTTAAACCAGCTATAGCTTATGATTGCATTTATCCCTTATATGCTATAGATGATCCCGCTTTAATGACATCACTTCCTAAAAAACAAACCTTATATGTTTCAATTGATGCTATCAATCACGTTATAGAAGCTGCTACAACTAAAATATCAAATCCACTTGATGTTTTACTAGCAAAAGAAACTATAAGACTTATAGTTAAATATCTTCCAAAAGCAATCGAAAACCCCAATGATTTAGAAGCTAGATACTATTTATCATATGCATCAATGATTGCTGGAACCTCTTTCGATAATGGATTATTACATTTCACTCATGCACTTGAACATCCTTTAAGCGGTATTAAACCTAACTTAACTCACGGATTAGGTTTAGCAATACTCCTTCCTGCAATAATCAAACAAATTTATTCTGCAAAACCAAATACTTTAGCTGATATCTTAGCACCTATGGTAGAAGGCTTAGAGGGAAATCCTTCTGAAGGTAATAAAGCCTCTGAAGGTATAAAAGATTGGCTACATTCAGTTGGAGTAACTGAAACTTTATCTGATGTAGGCTTTGTAGAAAATGATATAGAAAAACTAACAAACTTAGTATTTGATACTCCTAGCCTTGGTCTATTAATAAGTGTAGCTCCTGTTGATGGCACAAAAGATATTGTAAAACAAATATATGCCGATTCATTTTAAAGTTTAAAACTATATTAAAATTTATATATTTAAATATATCTAACATATATAAATTCATAATAAAAATAGGCCCATATTGGCCTATTTTTATTATTTTAAATTTAAAACTTCTGATCTTTATTTTATTCTATATTTTATTTTAAATAAAAATCTATTTATTATAATTAAGTCCACTTGAAAGTTCTTTTACAAACTTCTCTACTTCTTTTGGATCTCCATTACTATCACTAACTTTTTTTACAATAGCAGATCCAACAATTACTCCATCTACTAATCCACTAAATCTTTTAACATCTTCTTTTGTAGATATTCCAAACCCTACTGCTATAGGTAAATTTGTATATTCTCTTACTGAAGATAAAAATTCATCTACTTCTTTATAAAATCCATCCTTCATTCCAGTAACCCCTAATGATGAAATACAATATACAAATCCATTTTTGTCTTTCACTATGTCTTTAATTCTATCTTTTGATGTTGGAGCTATAAGAGGTATTAAAGCTACATCACTACCTTTTATATATTTCATTATTTCTTCTTGTTCTTCATAAGGTAGGTCTGGTATTATAAGTCCATCTATTCCTACATCATTACATTCTTTTACAAACTCTTCTACTCCATAAGCTAAAATTGTATTAAAGTAAACTAAAAATACTAGTGGAATTTCTGTATTTTCTCTAACATTTTCTATACATTTAAATATTTGATTTACTTTCACTCCATTTTCCAGAGCATTTTGTGCTGCATTTTGTATTACTGGGCCATCTGCTAATGGATCTGAAAAAGGTATTCCTATTTCTATTACACTAGCTCCACCTTTTTCTTTTGCATATATTATTTCTTCAGTCTTATCTATAGATGGATCTCCAGCAGTTACATATGTTATTAATGCTTTTTTATTTTGACTTTTAAGTTCATTAAACTTCTTATCTATTCTATTCATTATAATTTTTAGAAACAAATCATTTCTGATTTTTTCTAAATTTCACCTCCAATTTAATTTTTTCACCCTTACTTAGTATTTAATTTATATATCATATACCTTACATTTCATCTCTCATAATTACTTCATTTACTATGATTAAATTTTAAAAATAATAAATATAACTCTAACAATGTAAATCTAACAACTATTATTAAAAATTCTTATATCAAATTACTTAGCTTTATTATTTATATATTTTGCTATAGTATTAACATCTTTATCTCCTCTACCAGATAAATTCACAATAACTACTTCATCTTTATCCATCCTTGGAGCAACCTTCATAAGGTGAGCTATAGCATGAGAACTCTCAAGTGCAGGTATAATTCCTTCTAACTCACAAAGAGTTTTAAAACCTCCTAGTGCTTCTTTATCTGTAACTGATACATATTCTGCCCTTTTTGTCTCTCCTAAAAATGCATGTTCTGGACCAACTCCTGGATAATCTAATCCTGCTGATATTGAATAAGCTGGTTTAATTTGCCCTTCTTCATCTTGTATTAAAAGAGTTTTCATTCCATGAAGTACTCCAACTTTCCCATCTTGAAGTGCCGCTCCATGTTCCCCTGTTTCTATTCCTTTTCCTCCTGCTTCAACTCCAATAAGATCAACTTCACTATTTGAAACAAAAGAATTAAATATTCCCATAGCGTTACTTCCACCACCAACACAAGCAATAACTTTATTTGGAAGTTTCCCTTCAGCTTCTAAGATTTGTTTTTTAGCTTCCTCTCCAATAATCTTTTGGAATTCACGAACCATAGTGGGATAAGGATGAGGACCAACTACTGATCCTATTACATAGAAAGTATCTAAAGGATCTTTTACCCATTGTCTTATTGCTTCATTAGTTGCATCTTTAAGAGTTCTTGTACCAGATTTTACACTTTCAACCTTTGCTCCTAAAAGTTCCATTCTAAATACATTTAAACTTTGTCTTTCTATATCTTCTTCACCCATAAATACAGTACATTCCATATCAAAGAGTGCAGCACCTGTAGCTGTAGCAACTCCATGTTGACCTGCCCCTGTTTCTGCAATTACTTTTTTCTTTCCCATTCTTTTTGCTAAAAGCATTTGTCCTATAACGTTGTTAATCTTATGAGCTCCTGTATGATTTAAATCTTCTCTTTTTAAATATATTTTTGCTCCACCAAGTTTTTTTGTAAGCCTTTCTGCATAATAAAGAGGAGATGGTCTTCCAACATATTGATTTAAATAATACATATACTCTTTTTTAAATTCTTCATCATCTTTGTACTTTATAAAAGCCTCTTCTAAATCCTTTAGTATACTCATTATTGTTTCAGGAACATATTGTCCTCCAAATTGTCCAAATTTTCTATCCATTATTTTTCACCTTCCTAATAAATTTTTTTATCTTTTCTTCATTTTTAATTCCATCTACTTCAACTCCAGAACTTACATCTACAACTTGAGGTTTTATTTTTTCTATAGCTTCCTCTACATTCTCCTCATTAAGTCCTCCAGCTAAAAAAGTAAAATAATTGCTAGATATATCTCCAATAAAATTCCAATCAAAAACTTTACCAGATCCAGCTACAGCTCCATCTACTACAAATCCACAAATATCTTTATATTTTAAAACTTTATTAACTGAATCTTTATTCTTTATAGATATAGCTTTTAAAACTGGTTTGTTTATTTTACTGCACAAATCATTTGTTTCATTTCCATGAAGCTGAACCATATCAAGGCTAGCATACTCTATAATCTCATTTATCCTTTCATAGGGAGTATCAACAAAAACTC
Organism: Clostridium oceanicum; assembly: GCF_039521385.1. Taxonomy (NCBI): domain Bacteria; kingdom Bacillati; phylum Bacillota; class Clostridia; order Eubacteriales; family Clostridiaceae; genus Clostridium; species Clostridium oceanicum. Next base: position 320,382 of record NZ_BAAACG010000008.1, read on the forward strand.
CTACTGCTTTTATTTTCCCTTTAAGTCTTTCTTTCATTTTTTTTGCTAATTCTTTTGTAACTTGTCTCTTACTTTTAGCAAAAACAAATCCAACATAATCAATATCATATTTATTTACTATAGATATATCTTTAAGTGACTTTAATCCACAAATCTTAACCTTTGTATTCATAGGCCTCCTTTAACTCCTTTGCCTTTTTTAAAATATCCTTAGATTTCATAAAACTTTCACCTACAAGAATTCCATCTATGTCTTTTAAAAACTTTATATCTTCTTTTTCTTTAATACCACTTTCACTTACAACTAAAATATCTTTTGGTATATCTTTTTTTAAATTCAAAGTAGTATTTAAATCTACTGAAAAATCCTTTAAGTTTCTATTATTTATGCCAATAATTTTAGCGCCACATTCTAAAGCTATATAGAGTTCCTTTTTTGTATGAACTTCCAATAAAGCATCTAAATCTAAAGAATGTACTATCTTTATAAATTCTTTTAATTTCTCTTTTTTTAATATAGAAGTTATAAGAAGTACTGAACTTGCACCATTTATTCTAGCTTCATAAATTTGCCTTTCATCTATAATAAAATCTTTTCTCAATATAGGAATCTGAGCTACTTCACTAGCTTGTCTTAAATAATCTATATCTCCCATGAAAAAGTGTTTTTCAGTAAGGACAGATATAGCATCTACTGCCTTGTTATATAAACTCCCAAGCCTTCTAGGATTAAAATCTTTTTTTATAATACCTTTTGATGGAGATGCTTTTTTTATCTCACCTATTATAGATAAACCTTCCTTTTTTATAGCTTCATAAAAACTTACTGGTTTTTTCATAGAATCAATTATATTTTTATATTCTTCTTTAGATAAAAATTTTTTTTCTTTTAATGTTTCTCTTTTTTTGTCTGTAATTTGGTCTAATATCATTTATCACACCTCCTGTATAAAAATATTCCAATAATTATTTGTGTCTAAATATTGTTTTCCTAATATTAAAAATTTTCTTAATATATTGTATAGATTCTAGTATAATAAAACTGAGTATTACATTAATATTTAAATTTTCATACTATAAATCTTAAGAAAATGTTTTAGTATATTCTCTAAATTCTCTTAGTTTTTCTTTTGCTTTTTCACTATCAATAATTTTCTTAGCTAAGTTTATTCCTTCTTCAATGGAATTCAAATTTTTATTTACATAAAGAGCTGCTCCACTATTTAAAAGAACGATATCTCTTTTAGCACTTATCTCTCCATCAAATATGTCATTTATAATCTTTGCATTATCTTTTGCTGTTCCCCCTAAAACTTCACTTATATCATGTCTTTTAAATCCAAAATCTTCTGGTGTTATATAATAAGTTTTTATTTTATCTTTATAAAGTTCAGTTACTTTTGTTTTATCTGAAATTGAAATCTCATCTAATCCATCCATTCCATGGACAACTAAAGCATGTTTAACTCCTAAATTTTTTAAAACTTCTGCCATAGTTTCTGTTAATCTTTCATCAAATACTCCAACTACTTGACTTCTAGCTTTAGCTGGATTTGTTAATGGACCTAATATATTAAAAATAGTTCTAAATCCAAGCTCTTTTCTAACTGGCATAGCATGTTTCATGGCTTTATGAAAAGATGGAGCAAACAAAAATCCTATATTTTGATTTCTAACACACTCCTCTACTGCTTTAGGATTTAAATTTATATTAACTCCAAGTTCTTCTAAAACATCTGCACTTCCACTTTTACTAGAAACTGATCTATTTCCATGTTTAGAAACAAAACATCCCGCTGCAGCACATACAAAAGCTGATGCCGTTGAAATATTAAAAGTTCCTAAGTTATCTCCTCCTGTTCCACAGGTGTCTAATGTATATAAATCATCTAAATTTATTTTTTCAGCTTTTTCTCTCATAACTTTTGCTCCACCAGTAATTTCAATAGGTGTTTCTCCTTTTAGTTTTAATGCTGTTAAAAAGCTTCCAATTACTGATAAGCTGCTCTTTCCATTCATTATCTCTCTTAAAGCTTCTATCATTTCTTCTTCTGTTAAATTTTTTTTATCTATAACTTTAATTAGTGCAGATTTTAACATTTGTTTATCCTCCTTTTAAATTTCACCTTGCTATTTATATATTTTTTATTATTTAGATAGCTATATACATTTAGTAAATACTACCTTAAGCTAATTGATTAATTATTAGTTAGCTTTAATAAAATTTTCTATCATCTTCATACCCTGCTCTGTATATATAGATTCTGGATGAAACTGAAGTCCATAAACTTTATAACATTTATGCTGTATAGCCATAATTTCACCATCATCTGTTTTAGATATAATTTCAAACTCATCTGACAAAGTTTTTTCATCTACAGAAAGAGAATGATATCTTGCAACTTTTATTGGATTTTTTAAATTTTTAAATATTCCTTTTCCATTATGCTTAATAATAGATGGTTTACCATGATAAATTTCTTTTGCATATGTTATTTTGCTACCAAAAACTTGTCCTATACATTGATGTCCAAGACATATACCAAGAATAGGAATTTTATCATAAAAGTTTTTTATTACTTCCATACATATTCCAGCTTCATTTGGTGTCTTAGGTCCTGGAGAAATCACTATTTTATCTGGATTTAGATTTGATATTTCTTCTATTGTTATTTCATCATTTCTATAAACTTTAATCTCATCGAACCTTCCTAAATATTGATATAAGTTGTATGTAAATGAATCATAATTATCTATTAAAAGTATCATTATTCTTCCATCCTTCCTACTACTTTTATTAAAGCCCTAACTTTATTTTGAGTTTCTTCATATTCTTTTTCTGGTATAGAATCTTTTACAATTCCAGCACCAGCTTGCATATAAGCTATATCATCTTTTATAAGCATTGTTCTTATTGTTATGCATGTATCCATATTTCCATCAAAACTAAAGTAACCAATTGCTCCCCCGTACAAACTTCTCTTTTCTTTTTCAAGTTCTTCAATAATTTCCATAGCTCTTATTTTAGGAGCACCAGATAAAGTTCCTGCTGGTAAAAATGTAGGTAAGATATCAAATGAATCTTTCTTTTTTTCTTTTAATCCTTCTACTAAGGAAACTAAATGCATAACATGAGAATAATTTTTTACTTTCATAAACTCTACTACATCAACTGATCCTATTTTAGATACTCTCCCCATATCATTTCTTGCTAAATCAACAAGCATTACATGCTCCGCTTTTTCCTTTTCATCTCCTATAAGATCTAAAGCTAATTTATCATCTTCCTCTTTATTTTCTCCTCTTTTTCTTGTTCCAGCTATAGGGCATGTATAAACCTTATCTTTATTTACATTAACAAGCATTTCCGGGGAGCTTCCAACTATTTTATATTCCCCAAAATTTAAATAAAACAGATAAGGAGATGGATTTAAAGATCTTAATCTTCTATATATAATAAAAGGGTCTTCTTCAACTTTTACATTCCATCTTTGAGATAAAACTACTTGAAATATATCTCCTTCAACAATGTACTCTTTTGCTTTTTTAACCATTTCTAAATATTCTTCTTTTGAAAGGTTACTTTTTGCTATATTGTTAAAATTCAAAGTCTTCTGACTAATTTTATTAATTTTTACATCACTTTTACTTATTATTTCTTCTATTTTACTAATCTTTTTATCTGCTCTCATTTGTCCTTCTTTACTATCTTCATCTAATATAACAATTATAATTTGGTCTTTTAAATGATCATAGACTATAAAGTCTTTAACAATCATAAAATCTACATCCGGTATATCTAGAAAATCTTTTGTTCCATTTGGTATTTTTTCATATTGACGAATGACATCATAGGCCATACTACCAATTACTCCACCTACAAAAGGAAAATCCTCTTTATTTATAACTTTAAAATTATTCATATATTCTCTTGTTATATCTAGTACTTTTCCCTCTTTAGTTTCTGATTTAAGGCCCTCTACAATAGTTACTTCATTTCCTTTACCACTTATTTTAGAACCATCGTTTTTCCCTATAAATGAATATCTCCCTTTATCTAAATCTTTGGTTTCAAGTAAAAACCCTCTGCTTTTACCAACATATTTTTTATATAAAGTTATTGGTGTTTCAATATCACCTGGAATTATTTTAGTATAAATTTTTAAAATTTTATTATTCATTTCTTTCCCTTATATAGTAAATATTTATTAAAATCTACTATACTTTTCCCTTCATAAAAATTATTTTATTATATTTATTTTTTATTAACCTATCTTGTATTTTTTAAATAATATTTGATAACTCAAAATACCTCTTACTATAAAAAAGAACATTTCATCCCTAATATGGGACGAAATGTTCTTTTTCGCTATGCCACCCAATTTATCTTTAATTTTTATAAATAACTTAAAGTTTAACATGTATTTTCTTAATATAAGTTTAAATACAAAAGGTATCTCATCCAAACAGGACGAAATACCTATAATTTCGTTAAGCCACCTATAAAACTTAATAAATCTCTCTTATCAGATACAGAGAAAACTTCTCGATATCTTACCTTTATAACGTAAGGAAACGGCATCGGATACTGTAATTTCACCTAGCATCTCATGGGTCCATTCCTAAAAGATTTTACTGTTGATCTCTCACCAAACATCAACTCGCTTAAATAAAATTCTAGAAGTACTACTCCCAATCAAGGATTTATTTATTATTAAAATATTTATTAAATAGGATTATACACTAAGGATTTTATCCTGTCAATAAATTTATTATATAAATTATACTATCTAAAACCAATATTTATAATAAAACTACAAATTAAAAATTTTAAATTTATTTTATTAATAATCTTTTAATAAATACATCTTTTAATATTATTTCATCAGTCTTCTAGCTAAATTAATTTTATCTTCATAAGGAGGATATCTCATTTCTACATCTATTACATAACTCTTTTTAAGTATACTTTTTTTGTGAGAAAAAGTGTCAAAACTATTTTTGCCATGATAACTTCCTACACCACTACTACCTACTCCTCCAAAGGGAAGATAAGGATTAACTAAATGCATTACTGTATCATTTATACATCCACCACCAAAAGATAAACTATTAATAACTAACTGTTGTTTTTTCTTATCTTTCATAAATAAGTACATAGCTAATGGCTTAGATTTCTTCTTTAAAAGTTTTATGGCATCATTTAGATTGTCATATTCCATAACTGGAAGTATAGGTCCAAAAACTTCTTCCTTCATTATAAGGTCACCCCAGCCTAGGTTGTCTAAAACCGTTGGAGCTATATAAAGCTCTTCTTTATCTATATCTCCACCTACAAAAGTTCTTCCATCTCTTATATATTCTCTAAGTCTCCAAAAATTTTTTTCATTTATTATCCTTCCATAATCAGGACTTTTCTTAGGATTATCTCCAAAAAATATTGATATGTATTCTTTAATATCATCTAATAATCTTTCCTTTATTTTTTTATGAGCTAAAACATAATCTGGAGCTACACAGGTTTGTCCAGCATTTAAAAATTTCCCCCATACTATTCTTTTAGCAGAAAGTTCTACATCTGCATCTTCATCTACAATGCATGGACTTTTTCCACCAAGTTCTAATGTAACCGGTGTTAGATGTTCTGCTGCTGACTTCATTACTATTTTGCCAACTTTTTCTCCTCCAGTAAAGAATATATAGTCAAACTTTTCTTTTAAAAGTTCTGAACTTACCTCTGCTCCTCCATTTACAATAGATATATAACTTTCATCAAAAGTATCTCTTATCATATCAGTCAAAACACATTCTGTTTCTTTAGCTATTTCTGAAGGTTTTAAAACAGCACAATTTCCAGCTGCAATAGCCCCTACAAGTGGTGCTAATAGTAACTGTATTGGATAATTCCAGGGAGATATTATAAGTACAACTCCAAAAGGCTCACTATATATATAACTATGAGCTGAAAAATTAGTTATAGGAGTTTTAACTTTAGTAGGCTTTGCCCACTTTTTCAAATTTTTAATTGCTATATTTATTTCCTCATATACTATTCCTATCTCTGTTGTATAACTTTCAAAAACTGACTTACATAAATCCTTTTTTAAAGCTCTTATTAATTTATTTTCATTTTTTTTTATATTTAATTTTAATTTTTTTAATTGTTCTAACCTAAAATCTATCTCCTTAGTATTTCCTTCATCAAAATACTTTCTTTGATTATCTAGTGTATAATTTACATTTTGCATGATATGCACTCCTTTTACAAATAAAACAAAATACTCTTCTTAGAGTAATGCTGTTTTTAATATTAATACTAAAAATAACATTACCATTAATATTATACTTTTATTTTCATATTTTTTCCATAAAATTCATGCAAAATTTTATATAAATTTAAAAATTCATTTAATTTGGAAATAAAAGTGTTAAATTTTGTACTTTTGTACCTGTTTTACAGAAGATATATACCTTTTTAATTATCTATAATATTTTTTATTTCTCTTTACAGTTAATTAATTGACAGTGGCTTTTAAAACTTTCTATAGTATTCTTTTCTTCTTTTATTTTTTCTTCAGACATTTCTCCCCTTCCTAATCTATCACATAAAGAAAGTAATGCTACTTCTTTTACAGAAGTCTCTCTTTTCATATTCTCTATATTTTTAAAAGGTAAATTCTTCTTTACAAATAAAGGTTGCATATGCCATTTTACTAATTTAGATACTTTATCTATAAAAACTTTATCATCTATAAATAATTCTAAAAAATCTTTTGCTAAATTTTCTCCAGCTTTATCGTGATTATATGCAGTTATTCTCCCTTTTCTAATTTTTGTAGTAGTAGTTTTTCCTATATCATGTAAAAGAGCTGACCACATAAAAACTCTAGGATCTTTGCTATTAAATCTTAAACTTGCTGCGTTATCTAAAACTAACATTGTATGATTCCATACACTACCTTCTGGATGATATTTAGGTGATTGGTCTACATCTTTTAAATCTTTTAAAATACTAAATGGATACTGATCTAATAGTTTTTCATTATAACAATATTCTAAGTATTTTGACGGAACTTCATCTATCAATAAATGCTTATCTATACCATGAAATGTGTTTTTTATATTCTCCATATTGGTCCTCCTAAATTCATATAATTTATGTAATTTAATAACTTTCTCAAATTTTAAAATGTAATCCCTATCATTTAGAATAAATTAATTATATATAAAAAAAATTCACTTATTTAATAAAATTCACCTATTTTATAAACAATTTAATATTCAGAATCGATTTTCTTTGTTAACTTTACAAAAAAATTGTTGTATAATATAATTCATGCATTTTTAACAACTAAAGATACGAGGTGTAATCATGAAATTACTAAGACAAGTTTTAATTATAGCGTTTATATGCGTTGCAGGAGATTTAATACATAATACCTTAAGCCTTCCTATACCTGGAAGTATTATAGGTATGATTATTTTATTTATATGTTTATACTTAAAAATAATAAAATTAGAATATATTAAAGAAATCACTGACTTTTTATTAGATCACTTACCTTTTTTCTTTATACCTGCTGGTGTTGGACTAATAAGTTGCTTTTCTCTTTTAAAAGCTAATTTAACAGCAATAATTTCTATAACTATTATAAGCACAATTATAACTATGGTATCAACTGGTACTATTGCACAGTTTATAGTTAGGAGGAAAAAATAATGTCTGAAATTATAACTTCTCCTTTTTTTGGTATTTTAATCTCCCTAGTTGCTTTTGAAATAGGGTGCTTTGCATATAAGAAAACAAAACTGTCATTATTTAATCCACTTTTTATAAGTATATTGTTTATAATAGTATTTCTCAAAACATGCAATATTAATCTAAATTCTTATAATGTTGGTGGTAATTTTATATCTTTATTTTTAACACCTGCCACAGTTATATTAGCAGTTCCACTTTATAAGAAATTAGAACTTTTAAAACAAAATTCTTTAGCAATATTAATAGGTATAACTAGTGGAACTATACTAGGATTAATAAGTATAGTAGTTTTAGGTCATATATTTAAATTAGATACTTTAGTAAATACATCTATAATTTCTAAGTCAATAACAGTGCCTATCTCTCTAGAAGTTTCTAAACAATTAGGAGGAATACCTGCTTTAACTGCTTCAGTTACAATATTTACTGGTATATTAGGAACTATTATAGGACCTATAATCTGTAAATTATTTAAGATAAAAGAAGATATAGCTGTAGGTGTTGTATTTGGAACAGCATCTCATGCTATAGGAACAACAAAAGCTATGGAAATTGGACAAACTGAAGGAGCTATGAGTAGCCTATCTATAGGAATTGCTGGACTTATGACTGTGTTTTTAGCACCAATTATATACAATGTATTAACTATACTATTTAATTAAACTTTACTTTAAATATATTAAAATAAATAACAAGCCAAACATATTCTCTATTTGGCTTGTTATTTTAAAATTAACTATATTAACCTCACATTTTATTTTATCCATATACTATTCTAACTTTATATTATAATAACTAAATTTTTAGTATATATCCTAATCTCATACCTACTTTATACATACATTCTGCCACTATAAGTACTAAAATAGTTATCAATAAACTGCCCAGTACAATATCTTTATTCAAAAGTTCTATTATAGCATTTTTTATATTTCGTATCATATTGTACCCTCCTTATATTGTTTATAATTTGTATTACTTATTCTTTATTATATTTTTATACATTTGTTGTTATATTTATTAACCATTATATACGATATATGAAAATAAATAAGAATTTTAAAATTACTAAACATTTATTTAATACATCTATTTTTTATATGTTGCCATGATTTATATATATTATTTTATTAAATACTTTAAATAATATTCATAATAAAATCTATATTTTTGTATTTTTATCACATAATACTATTAAATATTAAATTCTTTAGTATATAAAAATCATTTAAAATATAAGAAAACATCTTACTAAAAGATGTTTTTATTACTGCTTTACTAAAATATAGTTTTAAAATATATGAACAATCTACTTACTATATATGTAATTTTCAGTTTATTTAATCCTTAATAAAACACTAAATTTAAAAGGAGGACTTATAAAATGAACATAACTTTTCTTGGTGCTTGTGGAGTAGTAACTGGATCCTGTTACCTTATAAATATAGATAATAAAAATATACTTTTAGATTGTGGAATTTATCAAGGTAAGGATTCAGATGAAATAAAAAATTCTTCCTTTGAATTTAATCCTCAAGACATCGATTACCTTATACTATCCCACGCCCATATAGATCATAGTGGTAAAATTCCTCTACTATACAAAAAAGGTTTTAGAGGAAAAATTATATGTACTAAATCAACAAAAGATTTATGTTCAGTAATGCTTCCTGATAGTGCTCATATTATTGAATATGAAACTAAGTGGAAAAATAAAAGTAGAAAGAAAAAAAATTTACCAGAAATAGAACCTTTATACGATGTTGAAACCGCCAAAAAAACTCTTCCTTTATTTGAAGGACATGAATATAACGAAAATATAACTCTTTTTTCTGGATTTGAAATAACACTTTTAGATAGTGGACATCTTTTAGGAGCTGCTATAATTAAAATACATATAAATAAGGATAAAGACAAATTTGATTTTGTTTTTTCAGGTGATATAGGAAATATAAACATACCAATTTTAAAAGATCCAACAAAAATTAATTTTTCTGATTATATAATGATAGAAACTACTTATGGAAGTAAAGATCATAAAAATCCTCGTGATGAACTTAAAAAATTAGCTAGAATAATTACTGATACTTTTAAAAAAGGTGGAAATGTAATAATTCCCTCTTTTGCTGTAGGAAGAACTCAAGAAGTAATATATACGTTAAATAATTATGTTGAAAAAAATATATTTAAAAATATAAAAGTATATATTGATAGTCCCCTATCTTCTGAATGTACTGAAATTTTTCAAAAATACGAAAAAGACTATGATAAAGAAGCAAAAGATTTACTTAAAAAAGGTGATAACCCTTTAGATTTCCATGGACTTTTCTTTACTAAATCTAAAGAAGAATCTATTGCCTTAAAAGATATAGAAAAAGGTGCTGTAATAATATCTTCTAGCGGAATGTGCGATGCTGGTAGAATAAAACACCATCTATTAAATAACTTATCTAGAAGTGAATGTTCTGTAGTTTTTGTAGGATATCAAGCTGAAGGAACTCTTGGTAAAAGAATATTAGATGGGGATAAAAAAGTAAAAATATTTGGTAAAGAAATAGAGGTAAATTCATCTATTTATAATCTTCAGAGTCTTTCTTGCCACGCTGATAAAAAAGGACTTTTGTCTTGGATAAAAAACTTTAATCCAAAACCTAAAAAAATAATACTAGTCCATGGAGAAGAAAGTTCTAGAGAAAGCTTTAAAAACGCATTAGAAAAAGAAGGTTTTAAAGTGATTTGTCCTAAATTAGGTGAAAAATTATCTTTGTAAAAATAACCTTATAACTAATATTAAAAATAGGATCTCCCTTTACTTATGAGATCCTATTAACTCTATAATTAATATATGGTAAATTTCCTACCTTATATGTTATTTTAACATTTTACTTAATCTAATATTATCTAAATTTTAAATTTAATTCTTTATAATTAATATACTTATATACTAACTTTTTTGTAGGATTTTCTGATTTTATATAATAAAAATATTGAAACTAAACCTGTAACTATAGTACTTGCTAATCCAGCTTCTGGTCCAAATGCTCCTCCTGTAATTATATCTGAACCAACAGTTTTTAACTGCATTATGCTTTCCATATGTCTATCTACACCACTTACTTTGAATCCGAAAAAATTAGCTTGAAAGGCATTCCATGCAGCATGTAACCCACAAACTCCCCATAAATTTTCTGTCTTTATAGCGTATAGTCCCAGCCATATTCCTGCTATAAATATATTTATACTAGATAAATAAGTTGTACCTGGATTCAATAGATGCATTGATGAAAAAAATAAAGAAGAAACTATTAACCCTGTTGTAATATTATATTTTGCTCCCAAAGCATTCATAGCCCATCCTCTTGCTACTATTTCTTCTGAAGCAGTTTGAATTATCCAACCAGGTAAAAGTATTAAAAATATAACTATTTTTTCTGGATTAAATACCTCTACTATTTTTATATGACCTGTAATTGCAAGTAATAAAACTACTGAAGTAAATGATGCCATTCCTATCATAAAACCTTTAAGATATTTTTTAATGAATTCCTTTTTATATAGCCCCATTGTTCTAATATTACGCTTTTCTATAAATTTCACATAAATAAATAACATTACAATGCTAGGTACAAAATAGAAAATTAATTTCAATATGCCTCCATGCATTGTATTTACGGAGATTTTTAAAACATCCAAACCTAACTGGCCTATTCCTTGCCCACCAACATTAATTACCATAGCTAAAAAAAGTACTGATGCTACATTTAATAAGACTCTTGATTTTTTTGCTTCTTTAACTAATTGTGTCTCTTTTAAAAACATATAATTCCTCCTATTTCATATCAATCTTATCTTTTGCATGTATAAAAATAATATTTATTTAATATACTATAATTTACTTATTAAAAACTTAATGATCCATTAAAGTTATCTTAAAAATATAATACTATTTTATTAAACTGAAAATAAAACACCTTTAATATACTAAATTGATTTTCTTAGTATATTAAAGGCATCTTTATATTCTAGTAATCAATACTTGATGTGGGATATAGTGTAGTTCCTCCGACTGAAACTCTTATATCACTATTTAATGGTACATTGTATTCATTTATAATGGTTCTCCACCATTCCCACTGAAGGCCTGTGCATTCTCTTGCTAATATCCTTATATTCTTAGAGTTTGGCTTAAGTGGAATCACTGCTGAATAATGGGCTGTTCTATCCTTCCAGTTTCCATCCCATGTTCTATGAACTAAAACTTCATTTCCATTCTTATCATATGAAAATTCATCCCAAGCTACCTCAAACTGAGCAACATATGCCCCACAATGATCTATAGATATTTTACCTTTAGAATATTCTGTAGCCCTTGTCTCAATATATTCAGTTTTATTATGAACAGCAGCAACTGAATTATCTTTTAAGAAAACACTAGTATATGAAATTGGGTATGCTGGATTTTTAATACTAAATTGTGCATTACTTTTAATAACTTCTCTTATTTCATCAAAGTTCTTTGTAATAATCTTATTATGCTCACTAGCATCTCCCCCTAATACTAAAGCAGTAAAAGAACTTTGATTTAAAATATCTTTATATTCTTCTTTAGTTTCTGCACCATTATTATTAAGCAAGGCTTTAAAAGCTGCTTGTACATTTTTACTCTTAGATGATGTCTCTAATTTCACATAAATCGTTCTACCATAAGCCACATTTGATACCATAAGAGGAGGAGTTGAATTACTTATACCTTTACGAGTTAATTCATCAAAAGTAACACTACTATAAAATAGGTCTGATGGATTATAAGGTAACTCTGCACTTACTGTATAAAATATTTGTTTATATGCTGCAATCATTATTTTTTTATCCCCATTTTGAACAGCATTAAAATCTATATCAAGTAAATTATTTGTTATCTTAGGATTAATATTAAGAGAAGTTTTAAGCTGAGACTTACTATAAACCATAGATTCTGAATACTGTGTTCTCGCAGGTAATGTGTGAGTAGATGAGTATTTTTCACTCCAAGTATTTATTAAATCATCAATAGCCCCTGATACATTACCATAGGTCGGATTTTTCACTCTTGCTTTATTATCTCTTCCTAAACCAGGCAAATCTATACTAATTTTTAATGGATTCCTTTTACATACTAATAAATTAGGTTGATTATTAATAAAATCACTATCAGCAATTTGTAATGCTCCTGGATATGCGCGATTAGCCATAGAATCAATAATAGAAATATCTACCGGTGAAGTTTGGACAGATCTTTTAATACGTTCTACTACTATAAATTTATCTTTTAATTTTTTTCCTTCTTTCGGTACAAAACTTTTTATTTCATCTCCTTTACTTGATAAAATCTCGTTTTTATCATAATTTAAACCTGATATACCTTTATTAATATCATTAGCATTATTTCTTTCCATAGTTATAGATTTTTTAGATGTTTTAATTGTTTTTGATTTATCATCAGTTTTAGCCAAAACATTAAATGATTGACTAAAAATAAAGAAAAATATTACTAAGCAAATAACCAAATTGTGTTTACTTAAAAAATTCACTTTTTTCAAATTACTCGCTCCTTTATTAATATTAAACTCCAATAGACATTTAATCATAAAACATTTAAATCTTAATAAAATCATCTTTCCCCATATTATAATTTAGCTTGACCCATAATTAGTAAACGTTTAAACAGAACCTGCAAAATTAATAATTCTTTTAAAATAAATTACTTATATAAACTAAAAAGGCATTGTAATATGCCTTTTTTTAATTTATATACTATTTATAATATGTGAAACTTCTAATTCTGTTGAATAAATAAAAAATTTAACCTTTAGAATTAAATTTTTTATTTATATGATAAAGAGGTTTATCAGCTTTATTATATGATTTTTTAATTATATATATTAAAAATATTGAAATTAAACATTCAACTATAGTACATGCTAATCCACCTTCTGGTCCAAACATTCCTCCTGTAATCATAGGTGAACCAACAGATTTTAACTTCATAATACTTCCCACTCCTATATTTAGCCCACTAACTTCAAAACCAAAAAAATTTCCTTGGAATGCATTCCATGCAGCATGAATTCCACATACTCCCCATAAATTCTCTGTTTTTATAACATACAACCCAAAAAATATTCCTGTCATAAATAAATTTAAAAATGCAATTATATTCATATTTGGATTCCCTAAATGCATAGCTGCAAAAAATAAAGAAGACACTACTAATCCTATAGTAATATTGTATCTTGCCCCTAAAACATTCATAAGCCAGCCCCTTGACAATATTTCTTCCGTTGCACTTTGAATAATCCATGCTGGCAAAATGATTAAAAATGCACCTATTTTATTAGTTATAAACCCCTGTTCTATTTTTATATGTCCAGAAATTGAAAGTAACATAACTACTAGCATAAATTCAAGCATTCCTACAGTAAATCCTATTAAATAGTTTTTTATACATCCTTTTTTATAAAACCCAAGTCCTGAAATACTTCTCTTTTCTTCTTTTTTTACATGTCTAAATATAATTAAAGAAATAAAAAAATTAGATATTATTAATTCACCTAAAAATTTCATAGTAGAACTCTCATTAATTTTAGTAAATCCAATTAGCCATAATATACCTACTCCTATTATTTCTCCCATTAAGGTAAAAGCTATAACTGAAAAAAATGCTGAAAATAAACTATAAAATTTTTCTGATTTTTCTGCCTCACAAACTAATTTTGTCTTTTTTAAAAACATATAACTACTCCTATTCTCTATAAATTACATATTATAATGTCTATAATTTTAAATTAAATAATTACTTATATTATTTAATTGTATGAAAACTATATCTATTTTACCAAAATAATTCATATTTTCAAAATAAAAGATTTAATCTAATAATATTTTTGATATTATTTCTTACATTTTAGATTTAAAATATTCAATTTTATAATATATATACCTAAAAACAAACAAAAAAATAAAAAGAATGGCGTCCCATTCTTTTTAGAGGTTTTGCACACTAATGCTATTAAGTATGCAGTTAAAAATAAATTTAAAAATAAATATGTGCTATTTTAGAGGTATTAGCTTAAAAAATTTAAGCTATCTATATTAATATTAAATAATAATATTAAGCAATTTGATTTTCTTTACATTCTCTACAAGATTTTTGATTTTTAATCATATAGCTAGCTGCATAGTTTACTAAATCTACAGTTCTACATGAATATCCCCATTCATTGTCATACCAAGATACTACCTTAACCATATCATCTTCTATAATCATAGTAGATAATCCATCTACTATAGAAGATCTTGAATCTTTTTTATAATCTACTGATACTAAAGGTTCTTCACTGTACCCAAGAATTCCTTTCATACTTCCTTCAGCTGCTTCTTTAAAGGCTCTATTTATATCTTCTTTAGTAGCTTTAACTTTCAAACTACAAACTAAGTCTGTTAAAGATACAGTTGGAGTTGGTATTCTTACAGAAAATCCATTTAATTTACCTTCAAGATTAGGTAAAACTTTTGCTACAGCTTTAGCAGCGCCTGTAGTTGTTGGTATTATTGATTCTCCAGCAGCTCTAGCTCTTCTTAAATCTTTATGAGTTTTATCTAATAATTTTTGGTCATTAGTATAAGAATGTATTGTTGTCATTAAACCTTTTTCTATTCCAAACTTGTCATCTAAAATTTTAGCAAAAGGTGCTAAACAATTTGTTGTACAAGATGCATTTGATATTATATTGTGTTTAACTGGGTCGTAATCCTTTTCATTAACTCCCATAACAATAGTAACATCTTCATTTTTACCAGGAGCTGTTATTATAACTTTCTTTGCTCCTGCTTTTATGTGCTTTGTTGCACTATCTCTATCTTTAAATTTACCTGTGGATTCTATTACTATATCTACTCCCAAATCTTTCCAAGGTAAATCTGAAGGATCATTTTCTCTTAATATTTTTACTTCTTTTCCGTTTATAATTAATTTGTCTTTCCCAGTTTCTACAGTACCTTCAAATCTTCCATAACAAGAATCATATTTAAACAAGTGAGCAAGTGTATCTGTTTCTGCCCTAGCATTTATACAAACTATTTCAACATCCTCATTTAAATTATTTTGAGCGATTCTTAAAACAGATCTTCCTATTCTTCCAAAACCATTTAAAGCTACTTTTATAGACATTCTATTTTCCCCCTATTATTATACTATAATTTTTCAATTTACAAAAATTATTTAGCATTTTAAATAATTATGTATCATAAATACTTTTATATTATTTAATTTATGTAATATTTAATTATATGTGATATATTATTTATAACAATTTACAGAATATATGTCAACATATTTAATTTAATGTTATACATAGATTATTATTACATTTTAAAATATATCTTTACAATTCTCAGTATTACTTCATATTTTAAAATTTTTCCATTTTTATTTCTTCAATATAATAGTATAAAAGTAAATACAAAGCTTAATAAATCTTGACATTAAATATTGGTTATTATAAAATTTATGTGTATGTGAGAACGCAGGCCTTTCGTCCTCAGTGATGAAAGGTTTTATTTATAAAATAAATTATTTTAATAGGAGTGAAAACAATGGCAAATAAGATCAGAACAAGATTTGCACCAAGTCCAACTGGTTATATGCACGTTGGAAATTTAAGAACTGCCTTATATGCTTATTTAATAGCAAAACATGAAGATGGAGATTTCTTATTAAGAATCGAAGATACAGACCAGCAAAGGCAGGTTGAAGGTGCTTTAGATATTATATACAACACATTAAAAACAACTGGTCTTAAACATGATGAAGGCCCAGATATAGGTGGTCCTGTAGGTCCTTACGTTCAAAGTGAAAGAAAAAACATATACATAGAATATGCAAAACAATTAGTAGAAAAAGGTGAAGCATACTACTGTTTCTGTACTAAAGAAAGATTAGATATGCTAAGAACTAATGCAGAAGCTTTAAAAAGACCTTTCAGATATGATAAACACTGTGTTAAACTTTCAAAAGAAGAAATTGAAGAAAAATTAGCAAATGGTGAATCTTATGTTATAAGACAAAATAATCCAACTGAAGGAAAAACAACTTTTGACGATGTAATATACGGTAAAATTTCTGTTGATAATTCAGAATTAGATGATATGATATTAATTAAATCTGATGGTCTTCCTACATACAACTTTGCTAATGTAGTAGATGATCACCTTATGAGTATAACTCATGTAGTACGTGGAAGTGAATATTTATCTTCAGCTCCAAAATACAATAGATTATACGAAGCTTTTGGTTGGGATATACCAATATATGTACATTGTCCACCAATAATGAAAGATCAACATCACAAATTAAGTAAGAGAAATGGTGATGCATCTTTTGAAGATTTATTAGCTAAAGGTTATTTAAAAGATGCTGTATTAAACTATATAGCACTTCTTGGTTGGAATCCTGGTAACGAACAAGAGATTTTCTCTTTGCAAGGATTAATAGAAGCTTTTGATTATAAAAATATTAATAAATCTCCAGCTGTATTTGATACTATAAAATTAAACTGGATGAATGGCGAATATATCAAAAAACTACCTGTAGAAGAATTTACTAAACTTGCACTTCCTTATTATAAAAAAGTTTTAACTAAAGAAAGCTTAGATTTAAATAAAATAAGTGAATTGCTTCAAACTAGATTAGAATTACTTAGTGAAATTCCTGAACAAGTTGATTTCTTTGAAGAATTACCTGAATATGATATAGATATGTATCTTCACAAAAGAATGAAAACAACTTATGAAAATTCACTAACAAGTTTAGAAGGAGCTTTAGCTAAATTTGAATCTCTAGAAGACTGGACATTTGATAATATAAAAACTACATGTATGAATTTAGTTAAAGAACTTGAAGTAAAAAATGGCGTTGTTTTATGGCCAATAAGAACTGCTGTTTCTGGTAAAAAATTCACTCCTGGTGGAGCTTTTGAAATAGCTGATATATTAGGTAAAGAAGAAACTTTAAAAAGACTTAAAGTTGGTATAGAAAAACTTAAAGAAGCAATTAATAAATAATAAATAATAAAAAGTCATCAAATAATTTGATGACTTTTTTTATTTTAAAAAATTTTATTTTATAAAAAAAATGCTGTCTCAAACTTTTTGTTTAAAACAGCATTTATATTATGGTAATTCTTATGGCAAAAGTTACTAGATACAAATTATCAAATTTATAAATAATTATATCTTTAATTGTAATAATATATATAAACAAAGTTTTTAACTTAAATAACTTTTTTAAGTTATTTATGATTATTATTATTTAAATGTTAATTTTAGTTTGTAAGGAAACTAAAATTATAAATTTATTGTATTATTATCTAAATTTATTTTTACTTCTTTTTCTGGTCTTAACTTTACTCTTTTTTGTTTTTTATTTTTTTCAATAGAATCTTCTTCATCTTTTTGTGTATTATCTTCTTCAATTTCATCATAGTTTTTGTTTAATTTATCTTCATTGTCTTCTATTTCATCATCTTTTTGACTTATACATATTTTAGTTATATTATTTAAGTTATTTTTATTGAATACATTTGCAGTATTTTTTAAAGATGTTAAAGAAAACATCATAGTTAAGCTTAGCATAATATTACTAGCAGATTTTAAAAAGAACATATATAATCACCTCTTATTTATATTATGAGTCCTTTTAGACTTAAATATATTATGGAACTGAGTGAAATCAAGTTAAAAATTATATTTATATATCAATATCTTCATCTGCTATGATATGATTCACATTTTTTTATAAAAAGCTTCCATTAAAACCTGCACCTTGCACTTCTGCTGCATCTAATATGGATATAAATGCATTTCCATCAATTTCTCTTACTAAATATTTTAATTTAGGTAATTGTCTTAAAGAAACTACACAATATAATATCCTTTTTTCTTGCTTTTTATATCCACCTTTTCCATAAAGAAAAGTAACGCTTCTTCCTAATTTTTCCATTATATTATTACTAACTCTATCCTCTTTTTCACTGATTATAAGTATCATTTTGTTTTTATTAAAACCTTTCATAACTTTATCTAAAAGATAAGAAGTTATGTACATTGAAAATAATGTATATAAAGCACTACTAGCTCCAAAAAAGAAAATTGATACTAAAACTATTATACAGTTTACAACAAAGGATATACTTCCTATGTCAAAACTATCATATTTCTTTTTTATATAAGCTGAAATTATGTCTAAGCCTCCTGTAGATCCTCTATTGCTAAATACTATTCCATATCCTATTCCTGATATTACTCCTCCATACATGCTTAGAAGCATTATATCATCGATTTTAATAACATTAGTTAAAGGATCAGTTACAATTAATCCTATAGAAAAAGTAACTCCACCAATTAAAGATAAAAATGTAAATCTTTTATTTAATTTTTTATAACTTAATATAAATAAAGGTATATTTAGTATAAAAAACAAATATCCAGCTGGAAAACCAGTAACATATTGAACTATAAGTGTTATTCCTGAAAGTCCTGCACTTAAAAGATTTGCATTAACCAAAAAAAGGTTTACTCCTAGTGTTGCTACTAAAGAACCTAATGCTACAAAAAACATATCTTTATACATTTGCTTATTAAAAATTTTACTATTCATTTTTATTATCTCCAATGTTTATTAAAATTTTACTATATAATTTTTTATTTTTAGTATTTAAATTTTCTATAATAATAAATTATCATTAGAAAATTTCATATGCTTTCTCATTTCACTATAAGCTTTTGATGAATCTTTATTTTTTAAAGCTAAAAATATTTTTTCATGTTGCTTTACCAATTCTTCTTTTTTATCACTACTAAGTATTATATTATCTCTTACTCCTTTAATATTTAAATCAATCAATCCAGAACATGCATTCATTATACTTAAAAGTATAAAATTATTAGACATTTCTGCTATTTTATAGTGAAATTTTTTATCCAAATCTATGCTCTTTTTTTCATCATTGCAATTTTTAAGCTTAAGGAGCATATCTTCTAATATAGAAATATCCTTATTTTTTATATTTTTAGATGCTAATGCAGCAGATTCTGTTTCTATTATTTGTCTAACTTCCATTACATCTTTTGATGTACTTTTCTCTAACATAAAAATTATGTGTAGAGGCTCAAATAAATTATTTTCAAAATTTTTTCTTATAAAATTTCCTTCTCCTCTTTTGCATTCTATAAGTCCTATTATTTCTAAAGATCTTAAAGCTTCTCTTATAGAACTCCTACTTACATTAAGCTCACTTACTAATTCTCTTTCTGAAGGAAGCTTGTCTCCTTTTTTTAATTCACCTATTTCAACCATTTTTTTTATTTGATCAACTACTTGTTCATATACTTTAACGTTTTTTATTGGAGTAAACATGCAATCTATCTCCTTTATCAGCATTTTTAACAAAATATTACATATATAACAGTCCATATATATAATAATATATTTTAAAAAAATATTCTACAAATTTTGTTATTTTTAATATTTAATTTCATTAATAGTTTAAATATTTATTTTTTAAATAAAAAGCATTCATTCTAATATATATAACCTATATATTAGAATGAATGCTTTTAAACCAATTTACATATATATGAAATAAGCTTACTACATCTTGTTCATTGTACAAAAGTATTTTATTTTTCTTATTTTCTGGCATTCTGTTTATATAATCATCATCTTTTATTATTCTGCTAAAAGTTTTAGCTAAATTTTGACCACTTATCATATTTTCATCTTGTCTTATTATATTGAACTGTTTTTCTAAATTTTTCAACCCTATACAAGTCTTATTTTCTTTTTCATATTCCTTTTGTAAATCTATCTTATCAAAATGAACATCTATATCAAAATCAATATTATATTTTTTAAATAAATAGTTTATAACAGTATAGTCATTATTTCCTGAAAAAGTTATAATATAATCCTTTTCTTCACTCCTATACATTTTCTCTAAATATTTCTTTGATAACAGTATTATCTCTCTTACATCTTTTTTGTTTTCTATCATGTATTGAGTAACTTTTATTTTGTTAGTATCATAATCATAATAGCAACAACCAAAGACACCTATACAAATCGGTTTCTTGTATATATAATGCTCTAAATCAAAGAATATAGCCCTCTTATAAGCTTCTTTATCTCCTTGGAAATTTAAAGCATCTACACTTGAAACATCTTTTACATCAATTTCATTTTCTCTTATAATCACCTTATCACTCTTTCCAAAACTTAAGTCTATATATAAAACATACAACTAATTTTTCTGCTTACTTAACACTCTAAATACTAAACATTCTATAATTAAAAGAATTTAGAGTGTTTGTACACAGGCAATAATTTTAAAATTTCATAAATAATAAAAACTATACTTAAAGTTCTTTTTACATTAATTCAATACATTGTGGATCTAATTTATAAACAGAATCTTTTCTTTCTACTATGATTTTTAATGTTTTTTTAACTTCTTCATCACTTAAAACTTTTCCTATAAGTTCTTTTGTAGGATTTACACATATAGGATTCTCAACCATTTTAAACATAGAAAAATCTCCTGATGTATCTCCATATGCATAGCTTTTGCTTAAATCTATATTATATTTTTTCACTAACTCTTCTATAGCATTTTTTTTGCTTTTACTATCCCACATAGGAATAACTTCTCCTGTATATATCTCCTTTTCATCCATCAAATAAGTTGCTCCTCTAAAGTGGTCAAACTTATATTTTGAAGCCATCTCTTTAACTAATTCATAAGGACTACCAGATATAGTTATAAGCATATGTCCTTTCTCTTTATGCCATTTTATCCTGTCCCTAGTAAAAGTATATACTCTATCCCCTTTTTGTTCTATTACTTTTTTTGCTATAAATTCAACTTGTGATTTATGAAGTCCTTTTATTGCTTCTATATATATATATGCAATTTTTAGTAAATAATCATCATAGTTTCCTTGTCTTTTGTCCCACTTAATATATTCTGGTCTTACTTCATTATACCATCTTTCTGGTTTTATAATTTCATATTTAACTAATTTTTTAAATACTTCTGTTATAAGACCCTCTCTATATAATGTTCCATCAATATCAAAAAAAGCTGCTATATTCATAGTATATCTCCACCTCCAAATAATTTAAAATACTTATTTAGGTATATTATTTCTAGAAAAACCATTCACTTTACTAACAAATTGTAATTTATTTTCTGAAAATCTATAATAAAAATATTTTCCCTTAATTAAACCTGTAATATATAATATTATTTTGCCCCTAATAAATATAAATTTACTTTAGTTAATAATTTTACATATTATATCACAAAACTTCTATATTTAAAATAATATTTAAATATAGAAGTTTTATTCATTATTATTTATAGAAATATATTTTTAGCTTATCTTAAGTATCTTTTCTTCATTTTAAAATATAAAATATCCTATTATTAGTGGACTTTAAACAAACATCTGGTGAGTATACCACTATCTTTTAAAAACTAACTTATATATTTTTTTCTCAATGAAGTATCACAAATTGTAGGACATATATTAACTTTCAATTTATGAGATTTTTTATAGTCTATACCAGTAATATCTACTAATGTATAATTCATGGAAGGATTCCCTATAATATCCAACTTTTTATTATTATAATAAATATATGAGGATTTAAAGAAATACTTATATGCTGTTTTTAATATATGAATAACAAAATTTTGACGTCTTTGTCTTATTACTCCAATGTTATCTATTGTCCCTATATTAACAACTCCTACTTTAGTCTTTCTCTTTGTTCTATATAAATTACCGTATCCAATAGATTCTCCTCTATCAACATAGTAATCGTACATAATTTTACAATACATACTATATATTGGCTTAAATCCAAAGCTCATTCCACTATACCCATATAATATATTTCCTACTCTAACTGTATTAGTAAATTTAGCAATTTCTCTATATTCTTTATTAATTATAGAATTAGAACTTAAACAATGTATATACTCGAATTGACTTTTAACAGATTCTATAGAATTTTTAAAATTTATAATTTGTCTTTTAGTATAGTTAATTTTACTTGAATTGTGCAGGTGAGTATAAATTCCTTCTAATTTAACGTTTAAACAATTTTCTTTTATATAGTTAACATAATATTTAACATCTTCTGGTTTAATTCCTAATCTATTCATCCCTGTATCTACATATATATGGCATCTATAATTAGAATCCTTATGGAATTTTTCTAAAACCTCTAAATTTCCAATAGATAAAATATAATTTTTCTTTAAATCTTTTAATCTATCATATTCTATATCTGGTGATAAAATTAATATATCCTTATAGACTTTTATTTTATCTGCTTCCTTTATAGAATATACTGCAAACATATCTACTTTATCTTGAAGAAAATTTGTAATCTCCTCTATCCCTAAACCATAAGCATTTCCTTTAACAACAGCAATAGTTTTTTTATCATTAATATTATTTAAAATAGCTATATTTTCCAAAAGCTTTTGTAAATCAACCTCACACCAAAATTTATCCATATATATTTCTCCCTTTGTATAAATATTAATTAAATACTATATCTTATAAAGTAATATCTTTTTATAATAAAATCAAGTAAGAAATGTGTGAGAAATGTAAAATTTAAAATTTCAATATATAATTGACTTTAATTATTAATAATGATATTATAATTATGTAAACAATTGATAACGGTTTTCAATAGGGAGTGAATATTATGAGCATATGTGAACTTAATCCTGGAGAAAAAGGAGTAATATCTAATATAAGCGGAAATAAAAAATTAGCTAAAAGACTTTTAGCTTTAGGTTGCATCGAAGGCACTGAAATTTTTCTTAAAAATAGAGCACCTTTAGGTGATCCTGTTATAATCAATTTAAGAGGATTTAATCTAGCAATTAGAAAAAAAGATGCAAAAAATATATTTGTAAGTAAGATGGAGGAAGTAAATGATAACTGTAGCCTTAGTTGGTAATCCCAATGTAGGTAAAACTTCTCTTTTTAATAATCTTACAGGATCTAATCAGTATGTAGGTAACTGGGCTGGAGTAACTGTAGAAAAAAAAGAAGGTTTTATAGAAAAAAATGTTAAAATGATTGACCTACCTGGGATATATGCTATGGATACTTTTTCAAATGAAGAAAAGGTTTCTAAAAGCTACCTGGAAAATGAACATGTAGATGTAATAATAAATATAGTTGACGCTTCAAATATAGATAGAAATCTATACTTAACTACTCAACTTAAACAATTTGATAAACCTATAATACTTGTACTTAATATGATTGATGTTGCTGAAAAAAAAGGCATAGAAATAGATTATACGGCTTTATCAAGAGAATTAAATGTTTTAGTTATACCTATTGTAGCTTCTAAATCTATAGGTATAGATAAAATTAAAGAAGCTATTTTAAATAAAAAATACGTAAATTATGTAGATAAAAACTATTCTAATTTTAATAATGAAAAAGAAACTTATAACTATATATCAAAAGTTTTGAAACAATGTATAAAAAGAAAAAATCATTCAAAAGAATCTATAAGTGATAAAATAGACAAGTTAATTCTTAATCCTATTTTAGCTTACCCATTATTTCTATTTATATTGTTTTTAATATTTCAATTTACTTTTAAATGGGTAGGTACCCCCTTAGCAGATTTAACTAGCAATTTTATAGATAATAGCTTTATACCTAATTTAAAACAATTATTATCTAACACAAGCCCTTGGTTTAGATCATTAATAATTGATGGTATAGTAGGCGGTGTTGGATCTGTTATAGTTTTCTTACCTGTAATACTTTCCTTATTTTTAGGTATATCTTTCTTAGAAGATAGTGGGTATATGGCTAGAGCTGCCTTCATTATGGACAAGATAATGAGGAAAATGGGTCTATCTGGCAAAGCTTTTATACCATTAATAGTAGGCTTTGGATGTTCTGTACCTGGAATTATGTCTGCTAGAACACTTGAAAGTGAAAGCGATAGAAAACTTACTGCACTACTTGTACCTTTAATGTCTTGTAATGCAAGACTTCCAGTGTATGCATTATTTGCTTCTGTATTTTTCTCTGGAAATGAAACTTTAATTGTATATTCACTTTATTTAGTTGGTATAATATTAGCCTTCACTATAGGTTTAATATTTAAAAATACTATATTTAAAAAAGATGAAGAACCATTTATAATAGAACTACCTGAATATAAATTACCAGAAATCAAAAATCTTTTATTACACACTTGGGACAAAGGTAAAGGTTTCTTAAAAAAAGCAGGAACCATAATATTCTCTGTATCAGTTATTGTTTGGCTACTTTCTAATTTCAATTTCACTGGTATGGTTAATATGGAAGATAGTTTTTTAGCATCTATAGGAAAAACTATTAGTCCTATATTTAAACCTTTAGGATTTAGTGGTTGGCAAACTTCTGTATCTCTTTTAACAGGTCTTATGGCTAAAGAAGTTATAGTTGGAACAATGGGCGTTGTATATGGTGGGAATTTAAGATTAGCTTTACCAGGCTATTTCACCTCTTTATCTGCCTATGCATTTTTAATATTCGTATTATTATATACACCATGTATATCTGTTATTGCAACTATGAAAAAAGAATATGGAAATAAAATGACTGCATTTTCTGTTACTTACCAATTAATATTAGCTTGGGTTGTTTCATTTTTAGTATATAACGTAGGTGCTTTAGTAATTTAATAGGCAGGTGATTTTATGGTAATTGAAATTATAGCTACTATAGGTATAGTAGCCTTGGCATTCTTTATATTTATAAAAAATTTAAAGAAAAAAGCCTCTGGTAAATGTGATTGTTCTAGTTGCACATCAAAATGTGCTCGTTATAATGAAAATAATAAAGATACCACTTCTCAAAATAATAGAGATAAAAATAAAAAAAATTGAGTTACTAATCAGTAACTCAATTTTTTACTTTAGATATTTCTATCTCTATTATTTTTTAAATTTACTAATTTTTACTTGTTATTTTAGTTTTAATCCTATTATTCCTTATTTCCTATTTATTATTTGTTATTTGTTGTTCATTATTTGTTATCTGTTATCTATTATTTCTTATCTGTTATCTCTTATTTGCTAATTATTATTTATCTTATCTATCATATACTCTAAAACATCTTTTATAGTAACTATTCCTTCTAAATTGTTATTTTTATCTACTATTGGTAAGGATATTATATCTTTATCAACTATCCTCTTTGCAACTACTGATATATCTTCATCTGCTGTTGCAGTTACTAATTTTTTAGTCATAACCCAATCTACAGGACATGTATCATAGTGCCCTTCATTTGTTAAAAATCTATATATATCTGCTTTTACAATCATTCCTATTACCTTATTATCTGAATCTACTACCGGAGTACCGTTTATATTATTTTCATTCATTAAAACTAAAGCTTCTTTTACAGAATTGTTTCTTCCTATAGTAATTACATTTTTCTTCATTATACCTGAAATCATAATATCTCCCCCTAAAGTATAATATATGTTAACTATCTTTATTACTACAACTTCATTATATCAAATTTTTCCAATTTTCCTATGTAATTTTATAAATATTCATAAAATTTAAACTCAGTACTAATAGCCTTTATTTAAATAATAATAATATACTATAAAAAATTAAGCATAGATAATAAAAATATTTTTTATTATCTATGCTTATAATCTTAATATATAAAAATTTTATAATTATTTAGGTAAAGTGTTTATATTACATTTTTTCAACTACATCTATTCCAAGTAAACCTAATGCATTTTTTATAACATTACAAGTTGCTTCTACAAGTTTTAATCTACCATTTTTCATTTCTTCATCAGATAAATTCATTATATTATGAGCATTATAGAATTTATTAAATGCTTTAGCTACTTCTATAACATATCTTGTAACTATTGAAGGTTCTAGTTTATCTATTGAAGCTAATATGGCTTCTTTAAATCCTTTTAACAATTTTGCTAATTCAAATTCTTCTTTTGAATTTAATTTACTGTAATCTATAGCCCCTGTAACCTCTCCTGCTTTTCTTAATATACTTTTACCTCTTGCATAACTATATTGAACGTAAGGACCTGTCTCTCCGTCAAATGAAAGCATTTCATTCCAATCAAATACTATATCTCTTTCTCTGTTGTTCTTTAGATAAGTAAATATTACTGCTCCTATACCTACTTTTTTAGCTACTTCTTCTTTATTTTCTAGTTTTTCATTTTTTTCATTTATAATTTTAAGTGTTTCTTCTACTGATTGATTTAATAGATCCTCTAAGAAAATAACTTCACCTTTTCTAGTAGATAATTTTTTATTAGCAAATTTAACAAGACCAAATCCTACATGTTTACAGTTATCTGCCCAATCATGTCCCATAAGCTTTAAAGTTGTAAATACTTGTTTAAAATGTAGTGCTTGTGGTGTTCCTACAACATATATACATTTATCAAAATCATAAGTTTTCTTTCTGTACATAGCTGCTGCTAAATCACGAGTTGCATATATTGTAGCTCCATCAGATTTTTTAATTATGCAAGGTGGTATGTTATAATCTTCAAGCATAACAACCTTTGCACCATTACTATCTGTAAGAAGACCTTTTTTATCTATTTCATCTACTACTGCATCCATTTTATCATTATAGAAACTTTCTCCTGCAAAAGAATCAAAGTTTACTCCTAATTCATCATAAACTTTATTAAACTCTTTTAAACTTAAATCTTTAAATCTAGTCCAAAGCTCAGTTTCTTCTTTTGATCCATCTTCTAATTTTTTAAAGTTTGCTCTAGCTTCTTCTTCTAATGATGGATCTTTTTCTGCTTCTTCATGGAATTTTACATATATTCTTAAAAGTTCTTTTATTGGTTCTTTTTCAAGAGCTTCTTCATCTACCCATCTTCTATAAGCTGATATAAGTTTACCAAATTGAGTTCCCCAATCACCTAAGTGATTTACACCTACACATTTATATCCTTGAAAAGATAAAATTTTGTATAAAGCATTTCCTATAGATGTACTAAATAAATGTCCTACATGGAATGGTTTTGCAATATTAGGAGCTGAATAATCTAATACTGCTGTTTTTCCTTTAAACATATCTGAAGAACCGTAAGCTTCTTTTTCTTCTAGAATTTGCTCTATAGTTGTTTTAATTAAATCTTCTTTATCTAAAAAGAAGTTTAAATAAGGACCTTTTGTTTCTACTTTTTCAAATCCTTCTTTATTCATTTTTTCTTTTAATTCTTCTGCTATAAGATTTGGTGCTTTTCTAAAAGTTTTAGCCAATTGAAAACAAGGGAAAGCGAAATCTCCCATTTCTGGCTTAGGTGGTATCTCTATAAGTTTTTCTATGAAACTTATATCTAAATCCACATTTTCTTTTATTCTTTCTGCTACTAACTTTTTATAATCCATTAAAATACCTCCAATATGTATTAAATTATAAATAACAATTATCAATTAACAAATAATAATTATTGTTGAAATTCTTTTAGAATTTCACAAATTACATCATAGCTATAATAATTTTGATATAAAAATATAAACTAAACTTTTTTATTTTATATCTAGTAAATTTTAATTATACTTCTATTATTCTAAATACAATTTTTTCTCAAAACCTTATAATTTCTATCAATTATTTCATAATTCATATCTTTAAATTGTTATTTCAAATATTATTTTTAAAATTAAATTACTTTATAATAATAAAAACCCGTCTCCTATAAAAGAGACGAGTTAACTCGCGGTACCACTCTAGTTGACTTATATAAGTATAAGTCCACTTAAATCTTTAACGCTAAAGGCGGCTTACTTATGATCTATTTAAATAAAATAAATTATCATTATATATATTTTACTTTATTAAGAAATCCTATATTACTTTCTTAACAAATAATAAACCTTTTTCATAAGCTTCTCAAAGGCTCTTTTCCTTTTAATTTAAAACTACAGGTTTACACCAACTCCTGCTCTCTTAAAGATTAATTTAAAAGTACTTTTCCTTATCACAGAATATATATTAAATTTTTTAGTTATCTTATCAATATATTATATCTAAAAAAATATATTATACATTTTATTTTCATATATTCACTATAAGTAAATTGTTGAATTCCTTCACTTAATTATATTATATATATAATTCTTGTCAATACTTTTAAATATTATAACTTATATAAATTTAAATATCTATATTATTTTAAAAAATTTGTCATATATAAAACTCTATTTATTTTCATATAATTCCTTTAATATCCATTTACAAAAGGGAAATAATTTATTATAATCTTTTTAGTGAGTGATTACTCACTTTTTTATTTTAAAAGAGGTGAATTATATGTCAATTATTTCAGTAAAAAATGTATCAAAATCTTTTGGAAAACACTCAGTACTAAATAACATTTCCTTAAATGTGGATAAAGGAGAAATTCTATGTCTTATAGGTCCTTCTGGCGCTGGAAAAACAACCTTAGTAAAGAGTATTATGGGCATGGAAAAGATTGATTCTGGTGAAATTTTAGTTCTAGATACTAAAATACCAAACAGACAAATATTACAAAAGATAGGATACATGGGACAATCCGATGGATTATATGAAGATCTATCTGCAAGAGATAACCTTAAGTTTTTCTGTAATCTTTTTTCAGTTTCAAAAAATTCTATAAATAAACGAATTGAATACGCAGCAAATTTAGTAGATTTATCTAAGGATTTAAAAAAGAAAACCAGAGATTTTTCAGGCGGTATGAAAAGAAGACTTTCTTTAGCTATATCATTAATACAAGATCCTGATTTATTAATACTAGATGAACCTACTGTTGGAATTGACCCAATGCTTAGAATAAATATATGGAAAGAACTTTACAATCTAAAAAACTCCGGCAAAACAATAATTGTAACAACACATGTTATGGATGAAGCTGAAAAATGCGACAAATTAGCTCTTCTAAGAGATGGAAAAATAACTGCACAAGGTAAACCTAAAGAATTAAAAGAAAAATTTAATTCTGAAACTATCGAAGAAATCTTTTTAAAAGCTGGGAGTGAAAAATAATGAGAATACTTGCCTTAGTAAAAAGAATTTTCATACAAATTCTAAATGATAAAAGAACACTAGCACTTATGATGGTTGCACCATTAATTCTTCTTACATTAATGAATTTTTTATTTCAAAGTGAAGATAATAGCAATTTAAAAGTTGGTGTTTATAATATAGATAAAAACATAGTTACTGAATTCAAAGATAATGATGTTAATGTTAAAAAATATAGCAATAATACTAATATAAAAGATAAAATAAAAAAAGATGATTTAGATGCTTTTATAAGTAATTCTAATGATAAATTAGATATAACTCATGAAAATAGTAATACTAGTAAAACAATGAAAATGAATTTACTCTTTAAAAATGTAATGACTAGTTTTAAAACTGAAAATTTAACTTCAGCAGTAAAAAAACAAACAGAAGTTATAAAAAAACAAGGAGAAGCTATAAAGAATCAGCAAAAAACTATATCCCATATGACTAAACAATTAACTCAAGCTAAAAATAATAACAATTTTGCACAAAATTCTTCTAATAATCCGAGAGAGCAAAATTTATCAACTCAAATTAAAAACATGAATAAAAAAAATTCATCTACTTCTCCTGATATTAAAGATAAAGAAAACTCTTCCACTTCTCCTACTATAGAAACTCATTATATATACGGAAGTGAAGATACTACTTTATTTGATATGATTACACCAGTTTTAATTGGATTTTTCGTATTTTTCTTTGTATTTTTAATTTCAGGAATATCTCTACTAAAGGAAAGAACTTCTGGAACATTAGATAAGTTACTAGCTTCCCCTATAAAAAGAAAGGAAATAGTTTTTGGTTATTTACTTGGATATGGATTATTTGCAATTATTCAAACTTTTATTATTGTTTTCTTTTCAATATATGTACTAAAACTTCATATAGTAGGTAGCTTAGGCCTTGTTTTACTTACTAACATTTTAACAGCCTTTGTAGCTTTATCCTTTGGAATATTGCTTTCTACCTTTGCAAATTCAGAATTTCAAATGATGCAATTTATCCCTGCTGTTGTAATACCACAAATATTTTTCTCAGGTATAATTTCAATAGATAACATGGCCCCTTGGCTTCAAAAACTTTGCAATGTAATTCCTCTATACTATATTGGCGATGCTTTAAAAAAAGTAATAATAAAAGGTGAAAACTTTTCTAGTATACAATTTGATTTGTCTATACTTCTAGTTTTTGCTATCATATTTACAGGGTTAAATATCTTAGGATTAAAAAAATATCGTAAAGTATAATATTTATATACTTAAAACAACTTAGAATATAATATAATATTATCTTATAAATTAGACTAAAACTTTAAAATATAACTTATAGGTATAGGAGAGAAGAAATGGAAAACTCAATTATAACTTTATTAAAAAATAAGATATTAAATAATAAAAAGATGACAGAAAAACAAATAAATATTTTAGAAGCTAGTGTAGATTTGTTCTCCCAAAAAGGCTTTGCTAATACTTCTACAAGTGAGATAGCTAAACGTGCTAAGGTTGCAGAAGGTACAATATTTAAACATTTTAAAAATAAGGATAACCTTTTAATAGCAACAATTCTTCCTCTTTTATCTGATGATATATTTTCACAAATTGCAACTGAATTTCAAGAAAAAGCTCTAAAATCAGATCATGTAGATTTTGATGGATTTATTGAATCATTAGTTAGAAATAGATTAGATTTTATAAATGAAAATAATAAGATGATAAAAATATTTATAGACAGTATACTCTACAAAAAAGAAACTAGAGAAAAATTTATATCACTTATCCCAAAGGATGTTATAAAATCTTTAAATAATGTTTTAAATACTTTTAAAAATAAAAAATTAATAGTTGATTGGCCAAATTCTGTAATTATAAGATTCATGGTTACTAATTTAATATCCTATGGTCTTTACAAATATACATTATTTCCAGATAACAATTGGGATGACGAAGAAGAAATATACTATATAACAAAATTTTTAGTTAAAGGGTTATCATTTAATTCTTAATTCAACTAAATATCAGTTAAATTAAGACTACTTTAAACAAATAGATGGAAGTATTTAAATTAAATACTTGCATCTATTTTTATTATATTTAATTTTATTATAGTAAAATAATAACTATTAAATACTTAATTACTTGGATAAGGTGCCTCACTAAAATCATTAATGTATACATTCACTATATCCTCTATCATTTTCTTATCCCCATTAGAATATTTATCATAAACTCCACATGTCTTCATTCCTGCCTTTTTAGCTGATTGTATTGGCTGCATAACATCCTCAAAAACTATACATTCTTCTGGCTTTAATTCTAACTTTCTTGCCATATGTAAAAATATATCTGGAAATTGTTTTCCTTTTCCTATATCATCTACAGAAGAAACTTCATCAAACAAGTCAAAAATTTTATTATGCTTTAATGCTGGAACAAATAATTCATATCCCAAACCTGTCACTACACTAAGTTTAATATCTAAATCTGATAATTTTTGTAAATAATCTTTAACAAAAGGTTTTAATTTAACTTCATTACCATATTTATATATAGCCATCTTATTCCACTCGTTAACAATATCTTCTGGTTTTTCTTTCAAATCAAATAAATTTATTGTATATTCTGCTGCTTCTTTAAAACTTCTTGCACTTATTTCCGTAATATAATCTTTTGTAAGACTTAATCCTCTTTTCCCAAGAAATTCAACAGATATTTCTTTCCAAACATCCATTGAATCTAAAACCGTACCATCCAAATCGAAAATACCAGCTTTAAAATCCATTACACTTATGCATCTCCCCTAAAATTTCTATTTAAAATCTACTTCTTTTAATCCATTCAAATAAAGTTCATAGAAGTGATTAGTTGGTCCATTACCTTTTCCAATTTCTAATGAATGTTCAATTGCCATAGTTATATAATCCTTTGATCTTTTTACTGCTTCATCTATTCTAAAACCTAAAGCCAAATTAGAAGCAATTGCAGAAGACAAAGTACACCCTGTTCCATGAGTATTTTTCGTCTTAATTTTACGAGTTCTATAATGATAAAATTTATTTCCATCATATAATACATCTACAGCATCGGTAATATGTTCTCCCCCTTTTATCAAAACACTTTTACAGCCCATATTTTTAATAATATCTGCAGCTTTTTCCATATCATATATAGTTTTTATTTTAAGTCCTGAAATTCTCTCTGCTTCTGGTACATTTGGAGTTAATATATCTGCATTTGGAATAATCAATTCAATTAAAGAAGCTACAGAATTAGGATCCATTAAAGGGCATCCATTTTTTGCATACATAACTGGATCTATTACAACATTTTTAGGCTTGTATTCTTGTAATTTTAAAGATACTGCCTTCATACATTCAGGAGTAGATAACATTCCTATTTTTACTGCATCTGTACCTATATCTTCATAAATTGAATCTATTTGTTTTTTTATCATATCTGGGTTAACATCTTGAATATCAATTACCCTACTAGTATTTTCTGCAACTACAGATACAATAACGCTCATTCCAAAAACTCCATGTGCAGAAAAAGTTTTTAAATCTGCCTGTATTCCTGCTCCACCACTACAATCTGATCCTGCAATACTAAGTACTTTTTTCATAAAATCCCCTCATTCCTTTCTATAGAAAGGGTGCTTTCCATAATAAAAGCACCCTTTAATTTAAATATCGTAATTAATTATTCTAAATATGTTGGAATAACCTTTTTAGCTTCTTTTAACCATTCACGTATATCAGGTCCAACTCTAAACAATTTATTATTAGATTTATTAGCTATTTTATATAAATTTCCATAAACAGGATACTTGCTTTCTAAATCATGATACACACTTTTTCTAGCAGGTAATAAATATTGAGGATACTTATTATTTTCATCTGGAGAAACTGCATTTACCATAGTTTTTTCATCTGCAACAATATTAGCAAGTTCAATTGCTTTTTCTTTTTTATATAAATTTGTTATAGAAGAATTTATTCCAACCACATCCCCGTAAAAAATAGGAATATCAGAATTTCTTGAAAGTGAAATTGTTTTAAAGTTAATATCATTTACAAACTCTTTCATATTAGACATAGCTTCAGTATATCCAATATAAGCTCTTCCTTTCCCATTCATAAACCATTTAGCTCTAATATAAGCATCATTATTTTCTGGCCAATAGTTTGCTTGTTCTTTTCCTGCCATTGATTGTAATAAGCTTAAACTTCTAGTAGAATCAGCATCTATTTCATTTACGTTAGGTAATGAGGAGAATTTTGTATACTCTTGTGTTGTATCAATTAATGAATCTAAATACATACAAACTTTACTAGTGCCTCCAGACATATCAAATAATAATCCTTTATTATCATCTGGAATAATATCTTCAGATTTATTTTTGCCTAATTTATCATACAAATCAAATACAGAATTTACTTTTTCTATATCCATATCTCCTTTTCTACTATATAAAAGATTAGTACAAATAATTTGAGGTATTGCGTAAGCTGAACCTTTTTCAGTACAACCTTTCATTGCGAAAGGAATAATATCATTTTTATTTTTTATATCTTCTTTTGAAATTTCAGATAAATATCCTTGTTTTATAAAACGTGATAAATAAATTGCATCAAAAACAAATACATCTAAATCTTTTGGTGGATCTTCACTGTAACAATCCCAATCTACAAAGTTAAGTTTTATATTAGGTTCTTTCTTATTCCACTCATTTTGAACTGCCTTTTTAAAACGTATAGAATCAGGAACATATCCATATAAGGCAACATTAAGAGTCTCATATGATTTATTAGGTTCAAATGCTTTTACATTTAGTCCTGAAAACAATGTGAAAATTATAAGAAAAGCAAATAAAATAGATAAACTTTTTTTAAAAGTTGTTTTTAAATTCATCAATTTTCCCCCTTTATTAACTATATCATACATTTTTCATTAAATTCATAAAAACAAATACTTACTTAAAAAAACACATATTTATTTTTAAAATGGATATTTTTCAATTTGTTGTAACAAAACATATTTGAATAAATAACTATTTTTCTACATCAAAGATAATAAATGGTGCTACACTTTTTTCATTTCCCCACTCTTTAACATCATATAATCTTTCAATATCATATAAATCGTATTTTTTTATTTTGTCTACAGTCTGTTCTATGACTTTATAATTCTTAAATCCTACCTTTTCAATATTATTAATATAAAAATCTCTTGACCAATAATAATCTTCAAGAACAAGCATCTCATTGTTAGGTATTTTTAGATATTGTTTCTTATTATCACCTAAAGAATAAGTTTGTCCAATTTCTCCGTTCCTAAAAGTAGAAAATTCTGTTCCAGCAGCATTTGGATTAGAATCAAGAATAAACAATTTCCCATCTTTTTTTAGCACTCTATATATTTCCTCAAAAATCATTTTAATTCTATCTTTACTTGAATTATTGATTATAACAAAGCAAAGAACTACACAATCTATAGAATTATCCTCTAATGATTTTAATTTATCTTCTTCAACTAACCTATAATTTATATTTTCTCTATTATGTTCTTTCATAGCAATTTTAAGCATATTTTCTGATTGATCTACCGCAATAATTTGTGATTCTGGTTTTATCTTTGCCATCCTCTCTGATACTTTCCCTGGCCCACATCCAAAATCCAAAATTTTCATGAAAGATTTATTAGATTTTAATTCATTAAAAATATAATTAAATCCTAAAACTTCTTCTAACATATCATTATATAAATTAAATTTTCTAGAAACATCGGTATTTTTCCAACACGTACCCAAAATATCTCCTCCTAAAAATGCTTATTCCATTTGTTATAAAATAAATATTGATAAATTGGTTCTAAACTATTATATATTTCCTTATCTAATCTATCTTTACAATGTATTTGTTGGTAAAGTGAAAATAAATATAATACTTGTTTCCAATACACGTCTATATCTAATTTATCAATATCTTCCTTGACTAAATAAATTGTATTTTCTCTTAATTCTTTTTCATATTGAAGAACTATTTTTAAATCATTAAAATTATCTTTCCTAGGCATTTTAGGAAAATAAAACTCTTTTCTATCAATTGTATTTTCAAATAATACTTTCTCAGTATTCTTAAAATCAGGCTCATATACATGTGTAGTTGCTACATTATGACTATATTCTCCTAAATCAAGATTTAATTGATTAGCTAAGAATTCTTGAATAAATGTAAATGAAAAAACGTCACTTATAATTCCTCTAAAAGCATCATTTGCTCTCATAAAAGCTGTAGTATATAACTTTTTTTCTCGAATAAAAAATTGTAGTCCTATAGTACAAGAAACATCTATATTTTTTAATGATAAATCTTCATTTGCATCAAAAATTTCAATAAAACCTCTTTTTGTATCTGGATCTTCTTTAAATAATTTTATTAACCTGTCCCATTGGTTGATTTTATTATGACCATAAGAAAATATCTTTGGACCATATGCAGTTCCTGTAAGACTTTTACCATCCATAGAATATTTTTTCATATTGCTTGCATAATAAGAAATATACTCTAAATCATTGGATCCTGACAAATACCATAAAGCCTCTGCAAAGTTGAAAATTATATTAGTTTTTCTTAACTTTGTATAACAAATTCTTTGTCTTGGATTCTCTAATATCATAGAATAATTCAGTCTTTCTTTGCTTACATTTCCTCTTGGCTGATTTATAAACTCAGGGGCATAATACACATCATTCAGATTTTTCAAATAAGCTTCGTGGAAATTTTTAAACTTCATTATTATCCCCTTTCAAATATAAATCTAGTTTCTGGAGGTATTCCTTTTCATTTTTATAGATTATATAATCTACGTTTCCTACAGTATGTAACCCCCTAATTAAATAAGCATAATTTTCTTTCTTTTCAGCTAAAAGCAAAATTATTTTTTTCCCCATTGCTGAAGCCCATCCAATTTCAATATGAGTTCCTGGAGAAGCTGGTAATCCTGGAAACCCTATAAATAAATCACATACTTTTATTGCATCGTAATCCAATTTTGTACACTGATTTGGCGACATAAAATTAGCGCCCCATTTTTCTCTCTTATGGGCGTTATCAACTTTCCAACCTCTTTCTTCTAAAAACAAAATGAGATTCTCAATTATTTTCTTTTGTTCTTCTTTCATAATAGAACCATTCTTTTTAATAACTCCTTTAAAAGGAGCAGCTAAAAACACTCTTTTGTCCATAATCATATATTCCTCTCTTTAATAATGTTTTTTAAGTTATAGACTTTTTTGATTTATAAAAATTATATTTCTTTATGCTTGAGTATTGTTGTATATTCTTACAATAATATACAATATTTAACTTTTATACATATTATACCAATATTTTATACAAATTTCAATTATTTTTAAAGGAATTTGGCTAAATTTATCTATTTTCTAAAACACTTATTTTGCTTAAAAATCTAATTTATTTTCTTAATCTATAATGTAAAACATTATAGGTTACCTTATAAAACAATATATTTTTAATCCATATTAATAAATATAAAAATAAAAAAGCAAGCCAATCCTTTTATAAAGAATCACTTGCTTTTTTGTATTGGGAATACTTATTAATAAATGTTTATATTGTTCTATAATACACATTAAAAATCTATATTATGGAATAATAAATTACATATAGAAATAAGGTTTGTTATAGGCTTAATTTTAGCTTTTTATAATATAAAATAACTTTAAGAACACTTACTTAAAACTATTTCTTCTTTTTCTTCTACATCTCTTGTTACTACTACATTTACTCCAGTATCTAATATATTTTCTACTACTATATCCCCTACTTTAGAAGGTGCTTTTATTTTAATAGCCTTTAAAATTTTTAGAGCATCCATAATTTTCCCTTTTGGAATATCTTTTTCTGTTTTTACAGAAACTAC
The DNA here is from genome assembly GCF_039521385.1 of Clostridium oceanicum. NCBI lineage: Bacteria > Bacillati > Bacillota > Clostridia > Eubacteriales > Clostridiaceae > Clostridium > Clostridium oceanicum. Next base: position 358,291 of record NZ_BAAACG010000008.1, read on the forward strand.
AGCATCAGATCCACCTTCTACTGCTATAGAAGTAGTTAAAATTCTAGTTGGATTTGTACATTCTTTTTCTGCGTAAATTTTTCCTCTAGGACAAGTATTTCCTGTAACATTTACTACTTTGCCATCTTCAATTTCCGCTTGTAGACTACATCCAAGTGGACATCCTATACATGTTAATTCTCTCATTTTCATAACTATTCACCCTCCACTTTCACAGTAATTTTTTTAGCATCTTTGTGCTTTTCAAACATAGCTTTTGTAAGCTTTACTGTTTCCATTTCACCTGGAGCTATAACTTTTTTCTTTCTATGAAGTTCTCTTTCTCCATCAAAATAAACTGATATATAGCTATCTTTAAATACTTTTCTAACTCTAAATCTAACATCTACTGTATTTTCTACATTATTTCTATGAATTTTTTTAGGTACAGTATATCCTACTCCATTTTCAGCTATAAGTTCTATTTCTTCACCTGAAACTTTTTTACCATTTACATAGTCTGCTGCATTTTTACCAGCATTATAACTTTCCTCTGTTACAAAATCAACTAAGTCATGAACATGAAGTACATTACCACAAGCAAATACACCATCTATATTAGTTTGCATTGTTTCATCTACTTCAGGACCACCTGTAACCCCTAGTTTTACATTAGCTTTTCTTGATACTTCATTTTCTGGTAATAGTCCTACAGATAAAAGTAATGTATCACATTCTATTCTCTCTTCAGTTCCCTTTATAGGTTTTAATTTTTCATCAACTTTAGCTATAGTAACTGCTTTTAGTCTACTTCTTCCTTCTATCTTTGTAACAGTATGGGCAAGTTTTAATGGAATACCATAGTCATCTAAGCATTGAACTATATTTCTTTTAAGTCCTCCAGAATATGGCATAAGCTCTACTACAGCTTTTACTTTTGCTCCTTCTAAAGTCATTCTTCTTGCCATTATAAGTCCGATATCACCTGATCCTAGTATAACAACTTCTTTTCCTGGAATTTGACCTTCTATATTTACAAATTTTTGAGCTGTTCCTGCAGTATATATTCCTGCACATCTACTTCCTGGAATATTTATAGCACCTCTTGGTCTTTCACGACATCCCATTGCAAGTATTATAGATTTTGCTTTTATTTCCATAAGTCCGTCTTCTTCATTAACAACTGTTATAACTTTATCATTGCTTAAGTTTAATACCATAGTATCTAATTTATATTCAATTTTCATTTCATGGACTTTATCTATAAATCTTTGAGCATATTCAGGCCCTGTAAGTTCTTCTTTAAATGTATGAAGTCCAAATCCGTTATGGATACATTGATTAAGTATTCCTCCAAGTCTTCTATCTCTTTCCAAAATCAATATATTATCTACGCCTTCTTCTTTAACTTTTATAGCTGCAGCAAGTCCTGCAGGACCCCCTCCGATTATAACTACATCATATTGCTTCATAATAATAATCCTCCAATATCTTCTTTAAATTAAAATAACCACCTTTTAAATTTTCACCGTAAAGTATCTATCACAATAGTTTTTTCTATAAACTAAAATAACATTTTTGAATCTTTACCAAACTTAGTTACTTCATTTTTTGAAACACCTAATTCTTCTGCTAATATTTCTACTGTTCTATTAGAACAAAATCCTGATTGACATCTTCCCATGCCTGCTCTTGTCCTTCTTTTTATACCATCTACTGTTTTAGCACCTAAAGTTCTTCTTATAGAATTTCTTATTTCACCTTCTGTAACTGTTTCACATCTACAAACTATTTTTCCATAAGATGAATCTTTAGCTATAAGCTCTCTTCTTTCATCATTATTCATTTCTCTAAACTTAGGTATTCCTTTTCTTATTGGATTGAATTTTTTATCTACTTTTGCATTCAATTTCTCAGCTACCATATTAGCTATAAATTCTCCTATAGCTGGAGCACTAGTAAGACCTGGTGATTCAATTCCTATAGCATTTATAAAATCCTTACAATCTTTAGCTTCACCTATTATAAAATCTCCATTTTTTTCGTGAGCTCTAAGGCCTGCAAATGAAGTTATAACTTGTCTCATAGGAATTTCTTTTATACTACGTTTTGCTCTAGATGTTATGCTTTCAAGGCCTTCTCTTGTTGTATCTACATTATCTTTTCCATCTATATCAACAGATGTTGGTCCTAAAAGTAAGTTTCCATCTACTGTTGGAGTAACTAAAACTCCTTTACCCATCTTAGTTGGAAGTTGGAATATTGTTCTTGAAACAGTATCACCTACAGCTTTATCAAATAAGATATATTCACCTTTTCTTGCCACTATATCGTATTTTTCTTTGCTTACCATAGCACTTATTTTTTCTCCAAAAACTCCTGCTGCATTTATTATTAATTTTGTTTCTATCTCTTCTTTATTTGTCTTTATAATAAACTTGTCTTCTAATTTATCTATACTTTCTACAGTTGAATCAAATTTAAATTCTACACCATTATCTGCTGCATTTTCAGCTAGGGAAATAGTAAATTCATAAGGACAAACTATTCCACCAGTTGGAAGTGTAAGGGCACCCACTACTTGATCTGATAAATTAGGTTCAATTTTCATAACTTCTTCTCTATTTAAAATTTTCATAGTGTCTGGAACACCATTTTTTATTCCTCTTTGTCTTAGCTCTTCTAATTTATCCATGTCTTTTTCATCAAAACATAATACTAATGATCCATTTCTTTTAAAAGGAAAATCAAGTTCTTTTTGAAGCTTATCAAACATTCCATTACCTTTTACATTCATCTTAGCTTTTAGTGTTCCTGGGATTGGATCTTCTCCTGCATGTACAATTCCACTATTAGCTTTACTTGTTCCACAAGCTACATCCAATTCTTTTTCTAAAACACATGCCTTTAATTCATACTTAGACACTTCCCTTGCAATAGCTGAACCTGTAACACCTGCACCTATAATTACAACATCAAACATAATACTCCTCCTTATATACGCAAAAAGAGCCTTAATTTAAAAAGGGTATAAAAATCCCTTTTTAAATTAAGGCTCTCTTTTCTCCGCCTAATATCTATATTTCAACTATATCACAACATTTAAATGTTTTCAATACCTTTTTTCAGAAAATTTATTGGAAATAATTCTACTGAAATTTAACTAACATTCTCATTAATGATGCAGCTACTAAAACTACTACAGAAACAATAATCCATACTATATTAATATTATAAAAAATCAATAATTTCCCCATTACAAAGGGACCTACTGCCATTCCTGCTCCATATATAGCCATAACAAAAGAATTTAATCTTCCTCTATGAGATGCGGGGCTATTATTAGCTACAAAAGTTACTGAATCTATAATTACTATAATTTCTCCTATTGTTAAAATTCCTGTAGATACAAAAAGTAAAGGTAAATTATTTATAAAAGATAACATAAATAATGATATAAAATATAAAAATCCTCCAAATGCCATAGCCTTTAAAGAATTCAATTTATCCGTTAATTTAGAAACTATAGGAGTCATAGTTATTACAATAAATCCATTAAAAGCTGATAAAAATCCATAATACTTAGGACCAACATCTCCAAACATATCTTTTACATGAAGTGGAAGTCCAAATCCCCATTGAGAATATCCTAAATTATAGAAAAAAAGTATTAAAGCATAATAAACTATTATAGGCCTTTTAGAAAGAATACTAACTACACTTCCCTTTTCCTCTCTTTCAAGTTCTCTTTCTTTTGCACTAATCTTTCCTTTATCAAAAGTTTCTTCTACATATATAAGAACTAAAGCCATTGATATTAATGTAGTAATTGCATCCCCTATAAAAATCAATGATAAATAATTTTTATATAAAAGTCCTGCAATTATAGGACCTATAGAAAGACCTAAATTGTTACCCATATACAAAAGTGAAAAAGCTTTCTTTCTATCTTTAGGTGTAGTTATATCTGCTACCATAGCATCTTGAGATGCCATACTAAAAGAAAAGAATATAGATGATAAAGCTAATATATAAACCATAGTCATATTATGTTTCCAAAAACCACACATAAAAAGCACTATAGCTCCTAAAGAATTAAATATAACTAAAACTTTTTTTCTTCCTATTATATCTACTAATTTTCCACCTATAAACATTCCAGGGGCAGAAAGTATAACAAGAAGTGTTATAAAAGTTCCTGCTCTATCCTTTGGTATACCTATTTTATCTGTTAATATCAAAGTTAATAGTGGATAAACAAAAGCTCCTATTCTATTTATTACTCTTGATATAAAAAGTATGTATATTTCTCTTGGCAATCCTTTATAATCTTTTATTAATTCTTTTATCAAAATTTTTCCCCCTAAAACAGCTTAAAACAATTAGCTTAGGAATTTAAGAATTACTTTATTTACACTCTTCAATATAGATTTTATCCTAATATTTTAATAATATTATATAATTTTATAATTACTTTATAATTTTCAAATTAGCATTCTAAATCTCAGATAGAGATTGTACTCTATCTGAAATTTAAAAATATTTATATGTTTAATCTTTAAAATTAGAAATCTGATAGTAATTCTTTAAACTTCTCTATAGAAGCTACTGGCTTTTGGCATGTAAAGTCTTTACAAACATAAGCTGCTACTTTATTATCTTGTTTTGTCTTTTGTCTAATATGTGGAATTAATTTATATAAATTTTCATCTTCATCATTTAAAGTTAATACAGTAAAAGGAAGATATTTTTCCCTAACTATATCAATCATATTATTTGTTTCTTTATCTTTTTTATCCCCTGCTATAACAACATTTGTCATAGAATATCTTTCATACATATACGCCATAATAGAAGAAATATATGCTATAGTACCTTCATTTATATTTTTACCAAAAGCATTGAAAGTTTCATCAATATACCCTTTTAAATCTTCATTTTCAGTAATATTATATAGTTTTATCATATTTAAAAGTGCTATAGAATTACCAGAAGGAATTCCTCCATCATATATTTCTTTAGGTCTTATTATAAGTTTTTCACTATCTTCCCCATACAAGAAAAATCCACCAATATCTTTATCATAAAATAATTCTATCATTTGATTATTAAAATATATAGCTTTTTCTAAATATTTAGTTTTAAATGTACTTTCATACATCTCTATCAAAGCCCAAACTAGAAAAGAATAATCATCTAAGATTCCTTTATTTGCTCTTTCTTCTTCTCTATACCTTCCATATATCCTTCCTTTTTCATCTACTAAATTAGATAAAATAAAATCTACTGCTCTTTCAGCTTTATTTATATATTCTTCATTTTTAAAAGTTCTTCCCGCTATTGCTAATGCAGATATCATAAGAGCATTCCATGAAGTTAGTATCTTATCATCTTTATATGGGTGAACTCTTTTTTCTCTATAATCAAATAATTTTTCTCTCATTTTTTCTAGTTTTTCTTTGTTTTCATAGTAATTATTCAAACTATTTCCTATTAAATTAGGAATATTCTTTCCTTCAAAATTGCCTTGTTCTTTTATATCATAAAAATTACAATAAAATTGTCCATCTTCTTCTCCTAAAATATCTTTTATTTCTCTAACAGTCCATAAATAAAATTTCCCTTCTACTCCTTCTGAATCTGCATCTTCTGCTGAGTAAAATCCTCCATCCTTTGAAGTCATATCTCTTAATACATATTTTAAAGTTTTCTCTGCTACATCTTTATAATCTTCATCTTTAAAAACATTATAAGCTTCTGTATAAGCTATACATAAAAGTGCGTTATCATAAAGCATTTTTTCAAAATGAGGAACAAGCCACTTACTATCTGTAGAATATCTTGAAAATCCAAAACCAACATGATCAAATATTCCACCTTTACACATACCTTTTAAAGTTTTATCTACTATATGAAATATTTTTTCATCTTTAGTCTTTTTATAATATCTTAATAAGAAAAGTATATTATGTGGTGTTGGAAATTTAGGTTCATAACCAAATCCACCGTATTCATATTCAAAATTTTTCTCTAAATCCTCTACAGTTTTTTCTATTATACCTTCTCTTATACTATCTTTTGAAATACTTTGAAATGTTTTTATATGATCTAACATAAGATTGCTAGACTCAACTATTTTTTCTCTTTCACCATTCCATTTATTTATTACTTGATCTAAAGTTTCTATAAGTCCTAATCTTCCATATTTGCTTCTCTTAGGCAAATAAGTTCCTGCCCAAAATGGTTTTTTATCTGGATCCATAATTATAGTAAGTGGCCAACCTCCACTTCCAGTATAAGCTTGACAAAATGTCATATAAATATTATCTATGTCTGGTCTTTCTTCTCTATCTACTTTTATAGATACGAAATTATTATTTAATAAACTTGCTACTTCTTCATCTTCAAAGGATTCTTTTTCCATAACATGGCACCAATGGCATGTGGAATATCCTATACTTAAAAATATAGGTTTATCTTCTGTTTTTGATTTTTGAAAAGCTTCTTCTCCCCACGGAAACCAATCTACAGGATTATGAGCATGTTGAAGTAAATATGGAGATTTTTCATCTATTAATTTATTCTCTTTATTGTAAGTTAATGTAGACAATAAATACCCTTCTTTCACTTAATTTTTAAATTTAGTTTTCCACTGAGGAAAATTTACTATTCATATATCAAAACAACTAGATAATGTAATTCATATCATAAACAAAATAAAACTACTTAAATAAAATAAACAATTCTAACAAAATAAATTTGAATTTTTTACGTAATGTATAGAAACAAATTTATATAAAAAAGTTCCAAATTAAATTTTAACTTTAATTCCTTTTGTTGACACATAAATAAAAACACATTATAATTGTGTCCAAGGAAACAAAACTTAAGGAGGATTTATGTCATATTCAAAATTATTAATTCCTAAATTTAAAGAACTTTATGAAAAACAAGATATATTAACTAAATTAACTTCTAAAGAATTTCTTCACGGCTATGGATATTCAGAAATTCATTGTATTAATCTAATAGGTAAATTAGATAATCCTAATGTTACAAAACTATCATCAAAATTATCAATGACTAGAAGTGCTATAAGTAAAATAATAAAAAAATTATTAACTAAAAAAGCTATTACAAGCTATAAAAAGAAAAATAACAAAAAAGAGATTTATTATAAATTAACTGAAAAAGGCAAAGTTTTATTTGATGAACATCTAAAACGTCATTCTGCCTGGGAAGAAAGAGATAGAAAGTTTTTTCAACAACTTAATAATAAAGATTTAGAAACAATAAATAATTTTTTAAATGAATTCAATAAATATTTAGAAAAACAAATAATAGAGCTAAATCATAAGGAGTGATAATATGTTAATAGATTTAAGTGTAAAGGTTACTAAATCATCTAATAAAGATGCTTTAGATAATGAAAAAATTGTTTCTTTTGGCCATTTAGGTACTCATTTTGATGTAATGAATAAAGAATTTCCATTAGAATTTACAAAGAGAAAAGGCATAGTATTTGATGTAAGTAAAATATTAAACAGAGATATTGATATATCAGATATTGATATTAATTTGATTAATGATGATATGTTTGTTGCTTTCTACACAGGGTTTATAGAAAAACATCAGTATGGTTCAAAACCTTATTTTACATCACATCCACAATTATCAAATGAGTTAATTGAGCAGTTACTCAATCGTAAAGTTTCAATTATCGCTATTGATTGTGCAGGTGTAAGACGTGGCATAGAACATACGCCTAAGGACCAATATTGTGCTGATAAAGGTGTATTCATCATTGAAAACCTCTGTAATTTAGACAAGATTTTAAATAAAAAAAATTCAATGAAATTTACTGCAAATACTTATCCAATTAATTTTGCAAATATGACAGGGTTGCCTTGTAGAGTAATTGCTGAAATTTAATAATACAACATAAATCATGTGGTAATTCGTTTTTATATTAAATTATAAATCAAGTACAATTAAGTTATCAAAGAACAAGTCTTTTTACCATATTGTACTTGTTCTTTTGTTATAATTTAAAAACTTTAGAAAACAGCATTTTTCATTTATTAATTTATTCGTTTTATTATAAGTTAATATAGACAATAACTTTCCTTTCATTTTTTATTTACTTTTCCACTAAGGAAATCTTACTATTTACCATTAGTATCATTAATTATATAAACAAAATCCTATACTTTCAAAAAAATTTGCACTTCACTAATAAATGCTAATTTATTTTTAATCTAAGCAATTTATTAAAAAACTTATGATTTCTTTAAATAAAAGAAAAGGCAACTTCTGGTTGACAAAAATGTTATGTTTACTTGATAGAAATATAATTAATTTACTAGTATACTTAATTTAGAGGTGAATTTAGTGAGTTTTCAAAAACAATTACAAAAACTAAGAAAAAAAAATAAACTATCACAAGAAAAATTAGCAGAAATAATTGGTATATCAAGGCAAGCAGTTGCAAAATGGGAATCTGGTAAATCATACCCTGATATTGCAAGATTAGTTGCCTTAAGTAACATTTTCAACGTAAGTATTGATAAATTAGTAAACGATTATGAAGAAAATTGCCGTTTATATATAGAAGAAAATAAAAAAAATTATATAACTAATGATATAATTAATTTTTTGTGTGCAGCAAAAAAATCCACATATAAAAGTAATGAAATTGAAACACATGATTCTAAACAAAATTCACATAAAACACTCTATAGTAAAGAAAATTTAAAATATACTCGTTCTTATGTAGGTAAAAAACAATTTATTGGAGAAGAGTCCCTCTTAAAAAATGATGTTCCTATTTGGGGAATGAATTATACTGGAAGAATCATTGATAAAGGTTTTTCAATAAATTTCTTAAAAGAAGCATTATCTTTAGTGCCTAAGGATCATCCTTATCGTGGGCCTATGGTATACCAAAACGAAGAATATAAATATCACTGTATTGTCCATGGAGAATTTGAATGGTTTAACGGTTATGAAGAAATCTTTTTTAACGATATAAAGGTATATGAATGTAATTTTCATGGTGGATATATTAAATAAAAAGTAATTGTAAAATAAAATACACTTTAGCATATTCATATAAATAGGTAGGATATTAATTAATTATGTGAATAGGCCTTAAGCAAAGTCATAAAAGGAGAGATTAATATATGTTAAATAGAAATGATAAATGCTGGTGTGGAAGTGGTTTGAAATATAAAAGATGCCATTTAAATTTTGATGAAAAACTAACAAAATTAGCAGAACAAGGGTATATAGTCCCTTCAAGAGATATTATTAAAACACCTGAACAAATTGAAGGTATAAGAAAAAGCGCAGAAATAAACAATAGTCTTTTAGATTTAATCGGAGAAAAAATAAAAGAAGGCATGAGTACAGAAGAAATAAATTCATTAACCAACGAATTTACAACATCACATGGAGCAATACCTGCTGATCTTAATTATGAAGGATTCCCAAAAAGTCTTTGTACATCAGTTAATAATGAAGTGTGTCACGGTATACCTAGCAAAGATGTAATTCTTAAAGATGGAGATATTATAAATGTTGATGTAACTACTATATACAATGGATACTACTCAGATGCTTCAAGAATGTTTGAAATTGGTAATGTAAGTAAAGAAGCTAAAAGACTTGTAGATGTAACTAAAGAATCTTTGTATAAAGGAATAGAATCAATTAAACCTTGGAATAGTACTTTAGGTGATATTGCTGCAGCAGTACAAGAACATGCAGAAAAAAATGGTTACTCTGTAGTTAGAGAATTTGGAGGACACGGAGTTGGACTTGATATTCATGAAGACCCTTTTGTTTCCCATGTAGGAGAAAGAGGAACAGGAATGATTTTAGTACCAGGTATGATGTTTACTATTGAACCTATGATAAATGCCGGAACTCACCAAATATTTATAGACGAAAAAAATGGCTGGACAGTATTTACAAAAGATGGTTCACTTTCAGCACAATGGGAGCATACTCTACTTGTTACTGAAGATGGTGTAGAAATAATATCAAAATAATTATATAAATAAAAACATATATTCTAAAAAACATCCACTTTACTAAGAACTCTTAATTTACAGTTTAAATGTTTTTTATGTAATATATGTTTTTTTAATATAAAAAATTAAGTTTAAAACAATCACATTTTGTATATAATTTATTTAATATTAATAAGGAGGAATATTATGAAATTCTCAAATCCATTAATAGTTGTTTCAAATATGGAAAAATCAAAACAATTCTACCATAGAATACTTGGTTTAGATGTTGTTGTTGATTTCGGAGCAAATGTAACTTTAACCTATGGTATTACATTACAAACAAAAGATACTTGGTCTTCTTTTATTAATAAACAAGAAAATGAACTTGTTTTTGGTGGAAATGTAGCAGAGCTATATTTTGAAGAGGATGATTTTGATAGTTTTATTAAAAAAATAAATAATATGCCAAATATTAATTATGTACACCCTATTATTGAACATTCTTGGGGGCAACGTGTAGTTCGTTTTTATGATCCTGATAAACATATTATTGAAGTAGGAGAAAACATAGCTATTGTTGTTAAACGATTTTTAAATAGTGGTTTATCAATAGAAGAAACTGCTACTAGAATGGATGTACCTATTGATTTTGTAAACTCTTGCTTAAAATAAATTAAATTTATCATTATATAATTTTAATATGACATGCTGCTGTCATATAATCTCCTTTATAATTCTAATATAGCCTTTAAAGGAGGATTTAATATGAAATTTGAATGGAGAAAAAAAGCTAAAAATTTATATTTACCAAAAAATAAGCCTGAACTTGTTACTATACCAAAGTTTAATTTTTTCATGATTCATGGAGAAGGAAATCCTAATAGTGAAAAATATTCTGAAGCAATTGGAGTACTTTACTCTTTATCATATGCTATAAAAATGTTACCTAAAAAAGGAATAACCCCTGAAGGATATTTTGATTATACAGTATTTCCACTTGAAGGAATTTGGGATTTAGCTGAAGAAGCTCGAGGATTAAGCACACTAAATAAAGATAAATTAATTTATACAATTATGATAAGACAACCTGAATTTGTAACAGATACTTTAGCTAAAGAAGTAATTCAAATTGTAAAAAAGAAAAAAACTCATCCTTTACTACATAAAGTAAAATTTAAAAGTCTAGAAGATGGACTTTGCGTTCAAATGATGCATTTAGGTTCTTATGACAAAGAACCTGAAAGTTTCTCTATTATGGAAGACTTTTGTATTAAAAATAACTTAAATAGAATATCCAAAACCCATAGAGAAATCTACATTTCAGATCCTAGAAAAACTAAAACTGATAACCTTAAAACAGTACTTAGATTTAAAGTTGAAAAAGGTAAGTAGTTATTCAATATACTTTTAGTTTATATATAATTAAGTAAATACCCTATATTATTTATATTTATAAAGTTAAAACACCATAATTCTATGGTGTTTTAACTTTTTTCATAAGAACTTATCAACGGACACAATCCTCACTATCAAATCCTATTTAAAAAAACTTTAATAAAAAAACAAAATACTAATTTTTATAAGTATTTTATTTTCAAATAGTGTTTGCGTTTTCATAAAAAGGTAAATTATAATCTAACTGTTAAATATTTATTAACATCTTTTAATATTAGATTATTACTCATCTTAACACTTTTGCTATTTAAAATAGAAAGGAGAAATAATTATAAATAAGCCAACAGAAAAAAATAATATAATTTTAAAAACTATAGTTTTCCTAATAGGATTAACCTTAATATTGGTTACAGAATATGCAAAAATATTTTTTTATGTTCCTAATTTATTAGTAAATAATATTGTAGGAACGGTTATAGTATCTACACTTTTGGGACCTATTTGGGGAATATTCGTAATTATTATTTCAGATTTGATTTTTAATAGTTTTGGAATTGGACAAAAATTCATGCTAATAATTCTTATATCAAAACTACTAGAACCTACTATTATCGGAATTATAAATCATAAGAAAAACAAAAAAATTTGTAGAGTTATTATAACAATTTTCATCTTAAGCTTTATAATACCTTTTGTAGAAATTATAGCATCTACATACACTTACCAATATACCACTGAAGTCTATAATTTTATTGAACATATAAAAATCAGTATAACTATGTACTTAGAATTTTTAAAAAATGATTATTTAAATAATCTATCATCATATATACTATCATTTATAATTTCAACACCTATTTTATATCTATTTAACAAAAAAAACTAAATATAACTTTATTAAATGATTGCAAATAAATTATTTATAATATCTCTATTATCTTAAAGTTATATAAATATAAAATACTTCTATGAGTACTCTATACTATTAAGGGGGATACAGATGAAAAATTTATTAAAAAGATTTTCGATATTTACTTTACTTGCTGTAGTATTATTTACATTATCAGCTTGCAAAAATACTGAATCAAAAAAAACTTCTACTGATAAATCTTCAAATAAGAAAAAGACAAAATACGTAAAAAAAGAAATAAGTACGGATAAAGCAAAATTACTTTTAAAAGATGATAAATCAATCTTCGTAGATTTAAGACCTACTGAAGAATATATAGGCTGGAGTATGAATGGAAATAAAGGTGGCCATATAAAAAATGCTGTGGATTTTCCCAAAGAATGGTTTTCAATAATAAAAGATGATGAAAAGCTTCAAAAAGAATTATCTAGAAGAGATATAACTAAAGACAAAAAGATAGTTTTATATTCAGATAAAAAAATAGATACAAAAATACCTAACAAATTAAATGATTTAGGATACAACAACATTTCAATACTTAAAGATGGAATAAAAGCATGGGAAAAAGATGAAAATTTGCCTATAGAAAAAATGGATAACTACAAAATATTGGTTCATCCAAAATGGGTTAATGATTTAGTAAATGGTAAAAAACCAGCTACATACGATGGGAGACCTTATAAAATTATTCATTTGAGTTTTGGAAAAGAATCTTCTGATTATAAAAAAGGTCATATAAAAGGTGCTTTACATATTGATGATAGTTTAAATCATATAGCAGGACCTAGAGCAATATCTGAATATGCATATATACCTAAAGAAAAAAAAGAGGAACTTTGGAATAAACCAAGTGATAAAGAAATAGAAAAAAAACTTTTAGATTTAGGAATAACAAAAGATACATTAGTAATTTTATATGGACCTAATATGACTGCTGCCTCAAGATGTGCCGCTGTAATGATGTATGCAGGCGTTTCCGATGTTCGTATACTAAATGGTGGCATAAAAAGATGGAAATTAGATAATATGCCTTTAGAAAAAGAACCTAATAAACCTATTACCACTAAAAATTTTGGAACAAAAGTACCTAATAATCCAAAGGTTTTTATTGATTTAAATGAAGAATTAAAAATTGTAAAAGATAAAAACTCTGTAGTAGCATCTATTAGAAGTTGGGCAGAATACACAGGAAAAGTTAGTGGCTATACATATATAGGTGAACCTGGGGATATAGCTAATTCTAGGTATGGCTATGCTGGCTCAGATCCATATCATATGGAAGATTACAGAAATGTAGATGACACTATGTTTAACTATAATATTATAAAAAACAGATGGAAAAAATGGGGCATTACTCCTGATAAAAAAGTATCTTTCCATTGCGGTACAGGTTGGAGAGCTAGTGAAACCTATCTATATGCATTAGCAATGGGTTGGAAAAACATAACTATATATGATGGTGGTTGGTATGAATGGCATCTTAGAAAAGATACCCCTAGAAAAGAAAAAGGAATTCCTAAAGATGCACCTGAAACACCAAAATCAGATTATTAATATTATATAAATAAATTAAATTAAATAAAATTAATAAGAAAGGACAAATTCATTTTTATTTTGAATTTATCCTTTCTTATTATACTAGTAAAATTTTGCTTAAAACAAATTAAATTTATGATTATATACTTTATATAACACACTACTGTCATATAATCTCTTCTACAATTACACTATAAATTTAAAAGAGAAACCTATGTATTTTATAAATTGGTATCATTAATTTTATATTTTACTAAAAAGATATTAAAACAATTACCTTAATAAGAATATAATTGAAATTATAACATAATGTATAATTTTTTTTTCATATTTAATATAATATTTTATTACTTATATGTAATTCTAGTATTTAGTTGATTCACTATATGCTTTTATGTATAATAGATTACATACATTTTTTTACATTCAATTTTTGCTATGTTAACTTAAAAATTTCAGGGGGCTTAAAAAATGAATAGGTTAACTAAATTAAAAAAGGGAGATTTAATCGGTATTTTCTCTCCATCATCACCTATAACATATACCTGTCCTAAAAGATTTGAAAGAGGGAAAAATTTTCTAAGAAATAAGGGCTTTAAAATACTTGAAGGTTCTTCAACAGGCAAAAATGACTTTTATAGGTCAGGAAGCATTAAAGAAAGAGTTGAAGAATTAAATTCTCTAATTAAAAACCCTAAAGTAAAATGTATCATGTCTACTATTGGGGGGATGAATTCCAATTCACTTCTTCCATATATAGATTATGAAGCATTTAAGAAAAATCCTAAAATAATAATAGGATATTCAGATGTTACCGCAATATTATTAGCTATATATGCAAAAACAGGAATAAACACTTACTATGGACCAGCATTAGTAGCATCCTTTGGTGAATTAAATCCTTTTGTAGAATGGACTTATGATTATTTTAAAGAAATCAACATAGATAAAATAGAATTTCCTTACATGCTAAAAAAACCTATATATTGGACTGATGAGTATATTAACTGGGAAACACAAAACAAAAGTAAAAAGAAATTTAATAATCAATGGCTTACAATTTATAAGGGTACTACTAGAGGAAGATTGATTGGTGGTAATTTAAACACAATACAAGGAATATGGGGTAGTGAATATATGCCAGAAATAAAAGAAGGAGATATACTATTCATAGAAGATTCCTTAAAAGATGCTTCGGTAATAGAAAAAAGTTTTTCTTTACTAAAAGTAAATGGTGTTTTAGACAAAATCTCAGGAATAATTCTTGGAAAACATGAATTGTTTGATGATTTAAATACCAAAAGAAAGCCTTATGAAATTCTTTTAGAAGTATTAGGAGAAAGAAAAATACCATTTATTGCTGATTTTGATTGTTGCCACACCCATCCTATGATGACATTACCTATAGGTTGTGAAATAAATTTAGACGCTACAAATAAAAAAATAAGTATTATTAAAGATTGGATGAAATAATAAAAAATTTTATACTTTATTCTATCATTATAAAGGGGGAATTACTTTGCCAATAGTTAATGTAAAAATATCAAAAGGACGTTCTATTAATCAGAAAAAAAAATTAGTCAAAGATATCACAGATGTTATAGTTAAAGATTTGGATGTATATCCTGAATGGGTTACAGTTTTAATAGATGAATATGATAGAGAAAATTGGGCATCTGCAGGAGAACTTCATAGTGAAAAATTCGGAAGTGGATTTGGAAAAGAAGGAGTTAAATAAAACTAATAAGGACAAATCCATTTTTATTTTGGACTTGCCCTTTTCTTAGTATCTAATATTAACTAATAACTATATTGAAATTCTCTATAAATATTAATGTTGAAAAAGACGAATTCCTGTAAATGCCATAGAAATATTATATTTATCACATATTTCAATTACATTATCATCTCTTATTGAGCCACCTGGTTGCGCAATATAATCAACTCCGCTTTTCTTTGCTCTTTCTATATTATCTCCAAAAGGGAAAAAAGCATCTGAACCTAGCGCTACACCTTTAAGACTTTTTAACCATTCTATTTTTTCATTACTTGTAAAAATATCTGGCTTTTTTGTAAAAATATTTTTCCAAATTCCATCAGCTAAGGTATCCATATAATCATTAGATATGTATACATCTATTGCATTATCTCTTTCAGATCTTTTTAAATTATCTTTAAAAGGTAAATTTAATACTTTAGGATTTTGTCTTAAGTACCATCGGTCTGCTTTATCTCCTGCAAGTCTTGTACAATGAATCCTTGATTGCTGACCTGCTCCTATGCCAATTGCTTGACCATCTTTTACGTAACAAACAGAATTAGATTGAGTATATTTTAGAGTAATCAAAGATATCATTAAATCCCTTCTGCAATTTTGTGGAATCAATTTATTCTTTGTAGGTATATTTTTAAATAGATCTTCAGTTATCTTTACATCATTTCTTTTCTGTTCAAATGTAATTCCATATAAATCTTTTGTTTCCACTTCTCTTGGCTTATAATCTTTATCCATTTGAATAATAACATATGTTCCTTTACGTTTCTTTTTTAAAATATCTAACGCTTCTTTTGAATAGGCTGGAGCAATAATACCATCAGAAACTTCACGTCGTAAAAAAGTTGCTGTTTGCTTATCACACTCATCAGATAAAGCTACAAAATCTCCATAAGAAGACATTCTATCAGATCCTCTTGCTCTAATATATGCAGTAGCAATATCTGATAATTCTACTCCTTCTACAAAGTATATCTTTTTTAACGTTTCATCTAAAGGAACGGCAGT
The DNA here is from genome assembly GCF_039521385.1 of Clostridium oceanicum. Classification (NCBI taxonomy): domain Bacteria; kingdom Bacillati; phylum Bacillota; class Clostridia; order Eubacteriales; family Clostridiaceae; genus Clostridium; species Clostridium oceanicum. The sequence goes on from NZ_BAAACG010000008.1 coordinate 374,909, forward strand.
AGCTGCCCCTCCAGGACTTACATGTTTAAATGATGCAGCAGATACTAATCCTGTAGCCTCTTTTAATTCTTTTACCAATTGCCAACTATTAAGAGCATCTAAAAAATTTATATATCCAGGTTTTCCATTTAATATTTTTATTGGTAATTCTCCATCTTTTGAATAAATTCTTGATGGTTTTTGATTTGGATTGCACCCATACTTTAGTTTTAATTCTTTCATATATACACTTCCTTCAGTATAAAAAAGAGCCTACTATCTAGGCACTTTGCCCAGACGGTCGGCTCATATTTGCTATACTTCATGTGGTTAATTCCACTTCCGTCAGTTGTATAACTAATTATTTTATATCACTATTAAGTGCAATTGTCAAAATATTTATAGCTAAAAATATTATTAATCCACTATTTTTTTATATTATTCACTGCTTTTAGAAAAAATTAAGTAACTTATCCACATAAGTAATACTATAATCATAGGAGAAGAAATCATAAGCATACCTAATCCTATATTTGCACCACCTATTTTATCATAAATAATATATGTGTAAGAATCATAAAAATAATATCCCCACATTAACATAGATGCAATTCCACCAACAACATAGGCTGAAATTAAGCCTTTAAAGGTATTCTTAAAATTTTTTGTCCTGATTTTAAATAAACCAAATATAAATAGTAATACAAAGGGTATATATGTTATAAGTGTTTGAAACAACCTTGGTTGAAATTCTTCTACTAAATAAAAACTTCTATTTGTAAAAACGCTAAATAAATACTGTCCTAACCAAACTACTGAAATAGAATATATTATAGATACTATACTAAATGTTTTCCATAGCTTAATTTGCTTTTTATTCATCTTTTCTTACTCCTCTCATTTTTATTATTTTTCTTATGTGATTAACTTCATTTACCTTTACTAATTTATATAGATTATTTTATAGTCTCTCTAATTAAAGTAAAATTATATGTTTTTTTAAATTATACATGAAAAGCAAGAAAAAATGTATCTATTTTATAGACTTTATTATTTTAGTAAGTTATTATAAAAATTCATTGAACCTATAAATTTATTTTCTTTTTCATTTCAGCTATATTTTTTTGATCCTTCTCACTTAAATTTGATATAAACTCATTAAACTTATAATATGGTTCTTTTTCATATTCATCTTCAAAAGTTAAATATGATATATATTTAGATAAAAGAACTATTTCCATTTTGGATAAACTTTTAAAATATATAGTATACTCATCCTCAAACAAACAATCAGCATTTAAAATATCTATTAAATCTTCTAAACTCTTAATGTTATTTTTTATTAATTTAATCTTACCTTCTACAATAGGACATTCTCTAATTTTTTCGCTTAATTTCTTAAATTTAGAGTTTTCCATTTTCTTTCTATCTGTGTATTCAATCATTTCTTTTTTCTTTTCCTCATTAAAAGATATAAATACTCTTTCTAATTTATTTATTTTTATGTTTTCATTTATAAGAGAAGATATCTTTAATGTGGCCTTTCCAATATAATATATCAATGCTTTATTTTTAATACATAAAATTTCACAACATATTTTTGCATCTTTTAATAATTCTTGTTGTAACTTCTCTAAATCTAATTTTTCTAATTTATTTTTTATAATAATTCTGTCTAAATTATTTATATTAAGGTTATTTAAATCTTTACCACAAATAACTAATCCCAATGAATTAATAAGAACTAACTCAAATATATTTATAAGCAACAATTCACATTTTTCATCATAACCTTTTAACAGCTTATTTACTTCATCATTATCAAATTTACTGCAAAACTCATTTTCTAAATTTAAGTTATACAAATAGTTATAAATATATTCAATACCTACATAATTTATATTTTGAATAGAAAGCTGATAATCTATTGAACCTGGAGTTTCTTGTGCTTTGAAAAAGTCATCATATTCTTTGAAAAATGGAACAATCCCTTCTATAGTATCACTATAAGAATAATTATTAACTTTAAGCTTATTTTTATTAATTTTTCTAAACAACCATTTGCTTTCTAATATTTTACTTTTAATAAGGCTCTGTCCCTTATATAGCATATCAAACAAGCTAATATGTTTTAATTTTTTTACTAAAATCTCTATATCCTTAAAGGTTTTTAGATAAATTCCTATGGTATAATCAATACACTCTAAAATACTTTGGACAACTTCTACTCTTGCTGAACTACTTTCATCTTTTGTATAATATTTTAATTTTATTTTTAAAAGATCCATTCTTTCATAATATATTTTAGCTAAAATCTTATCATTTAATAATTTTTCTTTATAACAAAACTCCAAAACATCTTTGAAAAAATATTCTTCACTGAAGTTATTATTTGTAAAATAATTATACTTTTGAATGTGATTTTCCATAACTTATCAGTCCTTCTCATTTTTAAGATTTGTATAATCATGTACACCATACCTTATATTTTCAGCTATTTTATATAAAGCTTTTCCTTCTAAAAGTTCCAATGACCCCTCACAATAATTATTAAATTTATCTTTCATTATTTCTATTAATTCATCATCACTTAGATAATCTAAAGTTTCATTCTTATAATTATAAAAAATCTCTACAAGTTCATTTATTGTATCACTGTAATTATACTTAGCTATGTAGGGTGAATCATAAAAAGCTATAATAATTTTGTTTATAATCTGACCATTAAATTCTACTCTACCACTTTTTTGAAGAGCTGTATTTCTAGTATCAATAATTTCTTTAGCATCTTCTTTTGAAAGTTTTAATCCATATTCTGATGTAACTTCATTGCACATAACTATATCCTTTAAAATTTGTTTTTGTTTGTCTAACAAATTACTTTTAAATAACTCAATAGAATTTTTCATTATAAAATCCTCCTAAAAGTATTGACTTTTATTCTAAAATATGATATGATAAAGTTAGTATATTTTATTGTAATTAATTTTATCATTGACACCAGTATATGTCAATGTATTTTAATATGTTAAAAAGAGGACCTTCATTTTGAAGATCCTCTTATTTATTAATTTAATTACAGGTTAATATAAAACAAGGCTACTAGAAACCACAGGCCTTAATACTAACACTATTCTAAAACAGTGATTATACTCTTAATATAAATAGAATTTCTAAATAATTTATAAATTCTTTCATAATAAGTTTTTTATACTCTAAAAAATAATCATAAAATTTTTTTAATAATAAAAAAGTAGCCCACATAATTTATGTGTAACTACTTTTTCATAGCATTAGTTTAAAAAAATTTTATACATAATTAAATTTTATACTTTATTATTATATATTAAAAATCAGGAATTTTTTTATAAAACTACTGATTCTAATCTTCCCTTATTGGTAACTGAATTTTTGTTTTTATTAAAGATCCATTTTCTATAGTTATTTCACCATCATGTTCTTTAATTATTTCATTACATAAATATAAACCAAGACCTCTGCTCTCTTTATTACCGTTATCAGATTTTATAAAAGGTTCAAATATATTATTAAATATATTCTCTGGAATTGGATTACTATTATTTATTACTTCAATAATGTACTTATTTTCTAATATATATGAATTAACATAAATTTTATTTCCTCCAGAAGAATATTTTATTGCATTATCAACCACATTTATTATTACTTGCCTTATTTTATTCTGCTCAACCTTAACTGTTCCCTCATTTATATTTTGTATTATTTTCAAAGAATATTTTTTAGCCTTTATATTCATATCATTACAAATTTCAGTTATAAGTTCTTTTATATTAATATAATTAAGCTCTTCTTTAATAACACACATACCTTTTGATACTTCTATAAGATCTAGAACTAGCTTATGTAGTCTACCACTTTCTGAATATATTCTTTCAATTGCTCTTTTATCAAAATCTTTGTCCTTAACCATTCCTGTAAGAAGTAACTCTGCATATCCTGATATAGCTGTTAAAGGCGTTTTTAACTCATGGGTTACGCTATTAAAAAATTCTCTTCTTCCTTTTTCCAATTTATAAACCTTGTTTTTTTCTGATTCAATAGTTTTTATTTGTTCTTTTATCTTATCTCTCATATTTATAAATTCTCTTGCAAGTATAGCCACTTCATCTTTTCCTTCATGATCAATTGGGATATCATAATTACCATATCCTAATTTTTTTATTGCATCTGTTAGCTTACTAATAGGTTCAGTGATTTTATTGGTTCTTAAATATAAAAATATAAATATGACTATGAATATTCCTGCTTCTATAATATTTATAAAATTAATAGTATTTTTATAATTTCTATATTCTCCATTATAATTTTTTACTATATTTATGATTCCTACATACTTGTTATCACTATAAATTGGATAAGTTAATATTGCATTTACTCCATTTTCTTTGTATTTTAAATCTACTACAGCTTTACCACTCATGGCTATTTTATTACTGTCTTTTATTATACTCTCAAATTCTTTTTCAGAATTTCCTTCTAGCAATTTATACTTTATATCTCTTATATCACATTTACATTCATAATTTAGAGATATGTGTTTTATTATATAATTACCCTCTTCAACTAATGATTCTTTTTTATCTTTAGAACTATTACTTTCAAGGGTATACTTTATATATTCCTGTGTACTGTTCATTAATTGTTTTGAAAAGTTATTTATATTATTTTCCATATTGGACTTTAAAACATGTGTTATAGACACATTCATTACTATCATAGAAACTATCAGTATAAATATTAAACCAGTTATAAATTTATATCTTATTTTCATAAAATTACCTCATTACATATCCTATTCCAAAAACAGTATCTATAATAGATGGTGAATTTTCTTTATCAAGCTTACTTCTTAATCTTCTAACATGTACATCAACAGTTCTTATTTCCCCATCATAATCTATTCCCCAAACTTTATCTAAAATTGCTTCTCTTGAAAAAACTTTATTTCTATTTTCAATAAAAAACTCTAAAAGTTCATATTCTTGAGGTTTTAATTTTATTTCTTCATCATCTTTGAATACAATTCTTCCTTCTAAATTCACTTTAATAAATTTATTTACATATACATATTCTTCCTGTGATTTTTCTCTATATTTGTTAACTCTTCTTATTGCAACCTTTACCCTAGTTAATACTTCTTTTATGTTGAAAGGCTTAGTAATATAATCATCCGCACCTAATTCTAATCCTAAAACCTTATCCACAATATCGTTACGAGCAGTTAACATGATTATTGGAATACACCATTTACTATTTATATATTTACATAATTCAAAGCCACTTTTGTCTGGTAAATTTATATCCAACAAAACTAAATCTGGATTAAAAAAATCTAAAGTATCTTTTGCCTCCTTAGCTAAAAATACCCCTTTAGCTGTATATCCATCTGCTCTTAAAGCAGATACTAAAATATCATTTATAGATATTTCATCTTCAACTACTAGAACCTTAAAGTCCATTATATCTTCCCCCTACTAGTCACTTCCCAAAAGTAAATCTATATAAAAGAATTAAATCATACAATACTTTATAAATATATATGAGAATATTACTGGCTATTTTTTCAGTAATTCTCCCATAATTATTCCTATTTAAACTATAGATTTTATTCTACTATCTTGCCATCTTCAAAAACCTTAATAACACCAACAGTTCCTGTTCCACCTTGTTTTATAAATGTTTTTGACTTTACTACAATTTCATAACATTTTTCACCATTTTGATTTTCAACTTCTTGAATAATTGAATAAGTTAAATCTTCATTATTGTCATAATAATTTTTAGCATACTCTAATGCTTTGTCTCGAGAAAATTCTACTTTATTATTCTTGTCATGTTCTAATACTTTATCTTTATTAGAAACTACTTTATTGTTATTTTTAGAATTTTGTAACACTTTATCTTTATTAGAATTTACTTTATTATTTTTAAAACTAGCCTTTTCTGATTTTTTTATTACTGTAAGATTTAGTTCAGCAGTTCTATCATATTGTTCTATTCTTCCTATATATTTTTTAGTTCCTAAACTACTTGTATCTACATTGTTATTATCCCAAGAAACCGCAACTTCTTTGTCTTTATTATTTATCTTTGCTTTAATTTTACTTGGTAAATTGTATTCATTATCTTGATAGACTTTTGCATATACTTTAGTAACTTCAAATTTTGATTTTATAGTATTTAGTAAGTCTTTCATATTTTTAATATCAACTTTATTACTTATAGCAAGCTTTATAAAATAATAGGCATCATCTACTCTATTTTTTTCCATATACTTATTTTTTATTTCTATATAAGACGCCTTATTAGCTTTATCCATTGAAACTGCTTTTTCAAAAGAACTTTTAGCATCATCATATTTCCCTGCATTTAAAAATTTGATTCCATCTTTAATTATTTTTTTTACTTTGTTTTCTTTCATATCTTCTTGCTTTTTCACATCATTTGTTAAAACAGTTCTTTTTTGTTTTTTCCCACATCCTGAAACACTTAGCATAACTATTAATATTAATAATAATGAAATCATTGCTTTTCTTTTCATAATTTATCACTCCTTACATCTACTGTAATTAGATGTTATCATGACATTTTTACCAAAATTAGCGAATTTGTTTCCAACTTATTACCACAAAAATTTAAGAGTATATTTTGTACCATAATATTACTACATGTAAATTTTTTATCGACTTCTAACTTTAATCATAAAATATTTGTAATAATATATCAATATATTTAATAATATCCAATAAATATATTAACTAATAAAATAACTCTCTTTGCTAAGAAATCAATCTTAGTAAAGAGAGTTATTAATATATTATATCTGCTGATGATTTTCATAAAAATAAGTATATTAGGATACCACTTTAAAATAATAATTTATAGATTCACTTTTTTCATTTACTATATTTTATATTTTAAGATAAGCAATGGCTCCAATTACGCACCATGTTATTAAAGCAATCATAGCTTCCTTACTTAAAGCTGCAGGAGATATAGGTAAAAGTAATAACATAATAAACACTATACTTATTACTGTACCTACCATTGCCACTGTTTTGGTTACTTTATTTTTAGATTGTTTCAATACTGCATAACATACATAAAAATATGCAATAGAAGCACCTAAAGACGACATGTCTACTATCCAAATTATAACCTTTCTACCAAACCAAGGAGCTATTAAACTTATTATTGTTATAAATATTATAGCGCTTTTAAAAACACCATTCTTATTTACTTTTGCCATTTTAGGTGGGAGCATCTTATAATTGGCTATAGCTCCTAATAATTTTGAGCTACAAATCATAAATCCATTTATACCGCTCCATACTGCAGCACTTAAAGCTATAATTAATAATATAAAAAATCCTTTACCTAATGTACTTAATACCGCACTTCCTGCTGCCCAATCTAAATTCATAGCTTCTTTTGGAGAATAAGCAAGGGCTGTTACTAAATTTAATATATTATAAATTAAAACTCCTATTGTTAGAGAAGCAATTGCCACTAATGATGCTTTCTTTTTAGAAAAGTTAAATTCTTTACTTAACTGAGGAACTGCATCAAATCCTATAAACGCAAAAGGTGTTATTGCAAATACTTTTATTATTTGGCTTAAATCAAAAGAATAATTTGAAATATATGATTTAGTAAAATTAGTTCTATCACCTTTTATAAACATTCCAATGCAAACTACTAATACTACTGATATCAAGCTAAGAATTATTACATTTTGAATTTTGCTTGTCTTTTTTATGCCTTTTAAATTTAATGAAGCAAATGTAAGTATTGTTATACTTGATATTAATATCTCACCTAGATAGATGTTATATCCAGCAATATTATACAAATAACCAAATTCTAAAATTCCACCAAATAATTTTTTAATTACCAAGGGAAATGCGGTTGCATTTAATGGAATCATTGTAAAATATGCAAGTGTCAAAAACCACCCTACAATAAATCCATGTTTTTTTCCTAATCTATTATAAGTATAAGAAAATTCTCCACCCTCTTCATCATGACTTTTCATCATAACAAGATAGTTTTTTTCAATTATTATTATACATATTACCCCTAATACAAGTCCTAAAAATGTATTTATAACTCCTGATTCCTTTAAAAATTTTGTACCTGGAAGCATAAAGGAACCCCAGCCTATTATCCCACCTAGAACTATTGAAAACATATCTATTTTACTCAGTTTATTTTCATTCATAATTATCTCCATCTTTGATTAATTTACTATCATTAAAATCATTAATATTTACTAGTACTTTGTAAAAAAGCAATAAATCAGTTCTTTTAATTTAAAAAGTAAAGCAATATGTATCATTTTAATTTCATCTATATATATACAGTTCCCTATTGCTCCACTGTTATTACTAAGTCCACCTTAGTTCTTATCATTCTTAACAACCTATACCATTTTCAACTATTAAATGTATTTCTTTTCTATATGAATCTTATTGTTCATTAATATACTTACATTAAAAATACTCATTTTAAATCAATATAACCCCTTATATAAAACAAGAACTACAATTAGTCTTTTATTTTTAACTTAACCAATTGTAGCTCTTTAAAATTGTTTATTTTCTGTGATGCACATTAAAATAATAAGTGAAATATAGTATAAATTTTTTTATGCCTTTTTCACCATTAACTTTTTATAAACTATATTTCCTAAAATACCTCCTGCTACTAAGAAAGCAAGGAATATCCAACCTGATAAAGAGAAGTTAGCTATTGGTGTATAAAGTGCTCCTACATTACAACCATTTGATAATCTAGTTCCAAGTCCCATAGTAAATCCACCTACAACATAGATTAAACCTTCTTTTAGTGTTATAGATAAACCTTCTTTAACAGTTTTAGCAAAACTTCCTGCTAAGAATAATGCAACAATTGTTCCTAGTATTATACCAAAATTTTGTACATTTATTGGATGTGAAAAGAATGGTGCTGTATATATTTTTGCTGGTTTAGTTGAAAAACTTGCTACACTTTCAGGAGAAACTCCAAAGAATATAAGTAATTTACCAAACCAGAATCCATAAGGAGTAGATGCTCCCCATCCAGCTTTAGTTACACCCATTAAAAGTGTGAATATACCACCAATTACAACTGCTCCCATTCCAAGTGTCCATGGTTTTACAAATAATTTTTCATAAGTTTTTTTACTAAATAATTTGAATGGTTCTTTATCTTCATTAATTTCTTCTTGAAGAATTTCTGTATCTACACCAAGGTAACTATTTTCTGATTTCCTTTTATCTTCATATTTTTTAGCTATCCAAATTGCTATAACAGCAAAAATAATTGTTACTATTATTGCTCCTAAATATCCTTCTAATCCATCCCATTTAAATAAGTCTGGTAAAAATACTCCATTTTTAAATGTACTAGTTTTAACTAATGTCTTTGTTACCCATGGAGCTGAACTTTGAATTGGGAATCCTACAAATACTCCCATTCCGAAAAATATAAGGGTTATAAATGCACGTGGAAGTCCTGTTACTAAATCAGTAAGAACTCCTGATGCACAACAACTAGAAAATGACATACCAAAACCAAATAGTATTCCACCTAATATAAGTCCTAAATTTATAGGGTTAACCCATAAATCATATTTAGTTACATCTTGTCCTAAAAAGAAAGCTACACTTACTATTGCTGTTCCTACAAATAAAATCATTAACATTCTCATAAGCTTTGTCGATCCTGCTCTATAACTTCTATTTACAGATCCTGCAAACCCAAAGAATGATCTTGTAAGGGCATATCCAAGTCCTACCCCCGCAAGTAGTCTAAAAAATAGCATTGAACTTGTAAGTCCAACATTTCCTATTATTATGATTGCAATAAGTAGTATAAATCCTATAAGATACTCTGTGTTTTTTTTCACAATAATTTCCTCCTCAAATATTATTTTTAAATTAATATTATTGTTACTTATTCATTTTGTCTTTTGATTAAAATTACCTATGTATAATTACTTTTATTGTTAAATTTTTGTCTAAAGAAAGCGCCAACTTTGTTACTTCCCTAATATAATAACACAGAAGTTATAGGTACTTATTATAAGACTTGCTTATATAGAATAATGTTTTTTTATATCAATTTCAAAATAATAAATGTAGGAATCATAATTTAATAAATTGGCTGAACATACCCCAGTTGAATTCCTTTTGTAACCGCTTCTATAGAAGATGTTACATTTAGTTTAGAAAATATATTTTGTATATGGTTTGAAATAGTACGTTCACTTAAATGAAGCAATTTTGCAATATTTTTTCTTTTATATCCTTCAGCTAATAATTGTAAAATCTGCTTTTCATTTTTTGTAAGAACTTCTATAAAATTAACATTGCCCTCAAAAAAACTATTTCCTTTATTTATATGAATAAGCAATTTAAAAAGCTTGTCTGGAGTTATATTTTTATTTAAAAAACCTTTTACTCCAATCTTTTTTGCTTCATAGCGATATACTGGCAAATCATAGCCAGTTAAAATAACAATCTTCTTTTCAGGATAAATAGCTACAATATCTTTAGCAATCTCTAATCCATTTTTACTAGTCATATTATTTAAATTTATATCAATTAAAATAATATCTAAATTCTTTTTACTTATTACTTCCATAACTTTATCAATATCTTTAATTGTATAAAAATTTTCAATTTCATCATAATCTTCTAAAGCAAATTCTAAACTTTTTACAAATAAAGCATGATCATCTATTAATAAAATATTCATAAGAATTATCCCCTCTCATAGTTATTTCAATAATAACAGATATCCCACCAAGTTTACCTGTTTTTATAATTAAATTACCATTAAGCAAATCTACTTGCTCTTTAATAGAACTTAATCCATGATGATCTTTAATATCTATATTATTAAATCCAATTCCATCATCTTCTACAATAACTTTTATTTCTTCTCTTTTTTGAAATAAAGAAACAAAAATCCTCTTGCAATTTGAGTGTTTAAAAGAGTTTGTTATCAATTCTTTTAAAATCCTATATATTGATATATTATAAGGCTCTACTAAAAACAAATCTTCATTACACTCTAAAAAAATACAAATATTGTTTTTATAAGTTTCTCTTATCATATCTATCAAATTACTTATGTTTTCTTTAAAGGTTAGATCTTTTAATATTATTGGATGATATTCTTCCATCTGCTGCCTAATAGACTTATTTAATTGTTCTAAAGTTTCTATTATAATATCTTTAGCTTTTGGTTTATCTATTTTGTACATCATGTTTTTTATAGATAATAAATCTTGTAATATTTCATCATGAAGATAATTTGAAAAATCCTTTTTAATTTCTTCTTCTTTTGATATACGAATTAAATTATTTATATAAAAATTATAATTATTTCTATTAAAATCCTCTTTCTCTTCTTTAAATACTTTATAATTTATTTCATCATATAAAAGAGTTAAGTAAAATAAAGCTATAAAAATAAAAAAATGTATTAAAATAAAATAGCTTATTGCATTAAAATGAAAAAGTACTCCTGACATAACTGTAGTTACAAATACAACAATACATAATAAAACATTCTTTCTTGAATTTAAAGAAAAATATTGATTTAACTCGTTAAAATTATTTTGTATTACACCATATATACTAAATATTATTAAAGATGTAATTATATAAAGACCTATATTCCCCATATAATCTGGGCTATTTCTAAAAAAATACCCATAGATAATAAAAGGAACTAAAGTAATAGCAATTGAATATATTATGTTTTTTCCTTCACTTTTAAAAACAAAGTTAACTCTCTTTTTGTTTTTACATAATAAATAAAATAAACATATATAATTAAAAAGCCAATTTACTGAAAGCATAAGATAAAATATTCTAAGATTTAACATAGAAAGTACTGTAATAAAACAAATGCCTTTTAAAATTCCATCTATTAGCTTTCTATTTTTATATGAAGAATTTTGAAATATAAAAACTAATAAAAAACTTATAACTTTATATGGGAGAAAAATATATAATAAAAATGATATATATTCAATTATTTCTAAATCACTTCTAAGCAACAAAAAAATCCATGAAAGAAATAGTAATAAATTAGAAAACTCTGATAAAACTACGTTTTCTTTTAAATTGTTAAATTGTATATAACTAGAAGTAACAATCATTATTGAAATAACTGACAAAGAAAGGACACTAGAATATGCTCCATCTTTGTTATCAATATATCTATATATAAGAAAACTTATAACTAATAGTTGATTTACTAAAAAAATGATTTGTTTTTCTTTGTATTTAAATTTCATAATTAATCTCCTAAATAAGTATGTATTTTAAAATATTCTATAAATTAACTTTTATTATAATATACCCCAAATGTTTTTCACAATATGTAATTAATAAATAAGTAGCTGTTTTGATCTATAGAATTTCTTGTTAAGGATATACTCTTTATCTAAAATATTTTGTTTTGATATATATTTTTTTACTATAAACCCCTTACTTTTATGAATTTAGTACTTTACTCTTTATTATTTAAAAGAAGCTGTACACTAATTAATTAGTGTGACAGCCCTTTATCTAAAATCATTTTGTAGCAAGTGTATTTAGTTATATTGTAATAAATAATATATACAATAATGAAAATTCCAATGGAAACAATTAATGGTAATATTAATGCACTACTTTGACCAAGTAAATCTTGCATCAAAAGATTTTTATAACAATATAAAGCAAACATGCTATGAACAGTTCCTAATATAGCTGGTATACAAAATAGTATTTTAATTTGCTTTCTAATAATTTTTTTAATTTTATTTTGATTATATCCCATCTTTATAAGTATATTAAAATCATCTCTATCATAAAATATCCCTGATATATTATGAAAATATAATATACTTCCAGTAGCAATAAAAAATATTAATGTAATAAATATTATCAATAAATTAGTTGAACTATTTGCATATACAATATCATTCTTTTTTTGAAAAGCACTAGCAAATTTTACGTTATCTTTAAATAAAGGATATATACTTTCATATAATTTTTTATTTTCTCTCATATCTTTCCCGTAAATACTCATAACTTTATTTAATGAAGGTTTAAATTCAGAAATTTTTTCATAAATGTTATCAGAAATCACAAGAGTTCCTACACTATTAGCAAAACCAATTGGATTATTCAACGTAGTATCTAGTACTTTTACAGTTATATTCTCCTTTGAATCTACATTTAGTTTATATACACTCCCCTTGTCCAACTTCTTATTATCATACATATATTTAATTAAAATACAGTCCTTATCGGATAAAGGGGTTTTACTTACTTTTTTATTTTGTAATTGTAATAACTCTTTATAATCTGATTCACAAATTAAATCAAAACTATTCTTTTTTTCAGCACTATATTCAAAAGGAAGTTTTGAGGAGGACGCTGTCACTTTAATTATATCAGTTTCTTTATACTGCATATTTTTCTCTCCAACCATTTCCTTTGCAATATTAATTGCCCTATCTACTTTTTCAGGATTTTCTACAGGAAATTCAAAGGCTGCAGGAATTATACGTGAAGTTCCTTTAACGGTATAATAAAAAGTTATTGTTGTAGATCCTAGAAGACATAATGTTGCAGCTGATAATAATGTTAATAAAATTAATGTCCTTGCATTTGACCTTATTCTATATACAAATTTAGGAATGCTAACTATATTTATCTCTTTATAAAAATAATCCTTTTTATTTTTTATCTTTAATATTACATAAGGTATAAAGGAATATATAAAGAATACTGTTCCTATTACTACGCATATTAAAGTTAACATAGCCATAGGAGAGAAACCTATTGTTACCCAAAGTGAATTTTCACCTCGTATAATATCCAAAGCTAATGCATAACCAGTTATCATAAAAATAATACCTAATATTGATAAATATATCTTTACATTTATTTTCTTTTCAGATTTTTTTTCAAACCTAATTAGCTCTAATAAAGAACTTTTTCTTAAAAATCTCCAGTTTGATATCATTAATATAAATAAAACTGCTAGTACAAATACACTACTAAAATAAACTGCCTTAAAGTTAATTAATACTATGCTTGAACTATCTATACTTAAATCTAAAAAATGAATTATAATTGCTATAATCCCTTTATGAAGAAAGGCTCCTAGAAAAATTCCTATAACAAGAGCAATTAAGCACATAAAAATGTTTTCAATAATAAGTAAACAAGTTATACTAGATTTTCTAAATCCAAGCAAAGCATAAATTCCAAGTTCCTTTATCCTTTTTCTTAGAAAAAAAGTATTTGAATAAGACATATAAAACAATACAAACCCCATTATAAATATAGATACAACTCTAGACATTGTTTCCACTCTACCATCTGAAGATATCTTTGCCATTATAACTTCATCCATAGAAAAAGATATAAGGCTAAAAAATATCATAAGGACAAAAGCTATAGAAAACAAATATAGAGAATAAAATGATAAATTTTTTCTCATATTTTTTTGTGCAATTTTAAATAAATTCATATTTTGATTTTCCTTTCACCAAAATCATTGGTTTTAATCTTATATAATAATTAAAATAAATATTTTTTATAACTTTATTTAACTCATACTACTCATTTTCAATTTCTGAAATTTCTTTTAGTATTTTTTCAAAGAAATCTTTTCTACTTAAGTTTTCTTTTTTTAATTCTTTTATGATTTCACCATCTTTAAATATTAAAATACGATTAGAAAAACTAGCAGCATAAGCATCATGAGTTACCATTAAAATTGTAGTATTTAAGTCTTTATTTACTTCACTTAATTTTAAAAGAAGCTCTTTTGCAGATGTAGAATCTAAAGCTCCCGTAGGCTCATCTGCAAATAAAATATTTGGATTTTTAATAATAGCCCTTGAAGCCGCTGCCCTTTGTTTTTGTCCACCAGATAATTCATAAGGGTACTTAGATAATTGCTCTTCAATACCAAAACGTTTAGCTAACTTTTTTACGCTACTCTCAATTTCCTTTGGAGTTTTCTTAAGTTGAGTAAGGGGTACAGATATATTTTCTTCAATTGTTAAACTATCTAATAAAAAATATTCTTGAAATATAAATCCTAAATTATTTTTTCTAAAATCCGAAGCTTTATTACTATTTAAATTTTTTATATTTATATTATTGATTATAATTTCTCCACTAGTAGGTTTATCAATAGTTGAAAGTACGTTTAATAAAGTTGTTTTTCCAGAACCAGACGCTCCCATAATACCAATAAACTCTCCATTTTCAACTTGAAATGATACTTTATTTAAGGAAGGTCTTTGATTTTTATTATAATTTTTTATAACATCTTTAACCTTTAATATTGTTTTCATTTTTATTTCTCCTTTTTTTATATTTAATGAAATGTGCATTTCTAATAGAAATTTTTCACTAAGTCTATAATCTTTTTATACTTTTTTTGTTTTTTAAACTACATCTTTTATTTCTATTTATAATTTTATATCTTCTATATTAAAATTTATTGAGTAAAAAGCGCACAAATCATAAGATTTTTACATAAAAAACTGACTATCTAGGATCTAGCCCTAAATAGTCAGCTTATATTTTTATTTCTATAACATAAATGTTACTTTTATCTATTAGAATACTAATATTTTTATTAAATCTTACTCTCTTAATTTAGTTATAAAAACTTTTTTCAGTATTTATTTCTTGATCTCTAAATAAACTTGAAACCGCTTCATTATAAGAATTTAGTTTTTGTGCTTTCTTTATTTTCTTAGCATATTTTTTATTATCTGAAAACATACAAATCATATATCCCCATAGTTCTTTCATTCTAAATAAGGCGTTCCTAGCTTCCCCATATAAATCTATATATCCACTTAATATTTCATCATGAAAATCTTTTAATACTTCTTTATTAATATTATCATTATGTTTTATTTCATTTATCAATCCAGGATTTGCTATTATACCTCTTCCTATCATTAGAGTTTTTACTTCTCTAAAAGTTTCTGTTAATTCATTATAGTCACTATTAGTAAAAATATCACCATTATAAATCACTGGATTTTTGCTTAAAGATAATGCATCTTTAAATACATCTAAATTAGGTTTATTTCCATAGAAATCTTTTTGAATTCTAGGATGGATAATTAATTCTTTTATAGGATATTTATTATAAATTTTTATCAAATCGTAAAATTCATCTGAACTATCTTTTCCTATTCTAGTTTTTATAGAAATTTTCATATCATCTATTTTAAATATTTCATCTAAAAATATATCCAATTCTTCTCTTTTAGCTAAAAATCCCGAACCTTTATTTTTTGAAACAACGGTTCCAGAAGGACATCCTAAATTTAAATTAATTTCATCATAACCTAGTTTTTGTAATTTCTTAGCAGTATTAATAAACCCCTCTGAATTATTAGTAAGTATTTGAGGAACCACATTTATACCTTTATTATTTTCTGGCAAAACGTCTTTTAATTCTTTAGTTTTAAGTTTTTTGCTTTCATTTGGAACAATAAAAGGTGTAAAGTATTTATCTATATTGTGAAAAAACTTTTCATAAGCATTTCTATATATATGTCCTGTAATTCCTTCCATTGGCGCTAAATAATATTTCATCATTTTCTCCTTTGTATGTAAATATTCTAAAAATATTATATCAGCCTTCTTTTTTCTTATCTACCTATTACTACTAAAATAAATTTAAAGCAAAATAAATTATTATAATCCCTTATACGTTATTTGTTGTACTAGATTTAATCATACAGTCCTTTTTATAAAAAGTTATTCCATATTTCAATATATTTGTGTACCCTTCTTCTATTAAAGGTCTATCGTATTTCTTATCTTCTATTTGTTTTAAAGCTTCATCACATTTTTCTTCTAATTCTCTTATGTTTTTTGCTACCTTTAATTCTAAAATTACCGCTGCTCCACGTCTATTGGGATATCTTATTACAATATCACTTCTACCTTTTCCAGATTCCCTGTTAGATTTTATAATATATCTTTTCATATTAATCAAAGTTCCTAGTAAGAAACCATGATAAAAGTTCTCGTAGGCGTCATAAAAACTTATACTTTCTACTAAAAGGTCAACTAATTCAAGTTCAAAGTTTTCTACATCTCCAGTTAGCATAGCATCATACATTTTTGTTAGGTTTTTAGATTTTACACCTTTTTCAAACCAATTTAAAATAGTATTTTTATAAATTATTCTAATTTCCTCATTAGGTATAGTTAACCCAGCAATTATTTCATTATTTTCATTCATTTTTATCCACTGTTTCTTTAAATAACCTGTGAAAAACAGAAAATTCCATAGGTTATCCATTGAAGAATCTATATCTCCATAAGTAATATCTTCATGTATAGGTTTTTCTACTAATTTACCTGCAATTAATTCTTCTATTTCGGCTTTTGTATCATCATCTGCTTTTTCAACTAAACTCCTAACTATACTATTTGAACTTGTATTTGCCCAATACGATATAGGAAAAGCATTTTTATCAATATATAAATCTTTAACATATTTTATAACACTCCAAGGATTATAAACTTCAGTATCTCCAAAAATATATCCATCATACCATGTCTTAACTGTATCTTCTTTTTCTTCTAAGTTATAATCTTTAAGAATTTTACTAACTTCTTCTTCCTTAAAACCAAAATATTCATCATAATATTTATTTAATATTGATATTATCTCTAAATTATTAAGTCCTGTAAAAATACTCTCTTTTGAAATTCTAAGGCACCCTGTCAAAACTGCAAATTCTAAATAATCATTAGTCTTTAAAGCTGATTCAAATAATGATCTTATAAAATCAATCATTTCACCATAAAACCCTCTAAAAAATGCATTTTCAAGAGGCACATCATATTCGTCTATTAATATCACTACTTTTTTATTATAAAATTGATTTAAACACTTAGATAAAAAATAAATAGAATCTACATAATAACTTTTACTACCTGTTTCTGAAGAAACTTTCATAAATCGCTCTTTAATATCGTCTGTAAAAATATTTCCTTCTAATATATCTATATGTTTTCTATACTCTTCTGAAATTTTTCTTATTATAGAAATATATGATAATTCAAAAGTTGGCTGTTTTGCAGATTTTAAAGAAAGATTTATTACAGGATATTTTCCCATATGTGATGTATACTTTTCACCTTCACCCATTATTTTAAAATCCTTAAAAAGGTATGAATTATCTTCTTTACTATATTCAAAAAAATGCTTTAACATACTTATGTTTAAAGTCTTTCCAAATCTTCTAGGCCTAGTAAAAAGATTCACTTGTGCTTTATTATCTATAAGATCTTTAATTAACAAGGTTTTATCAACATAATAATATTCTTTTTCTATCATAGTTTTAAAATTTTCTACACCTATTGGAAGCGGCTTAAAATTCATGCTTTACCTCCTAATCTTTTACCTATTATTAATATATATTATATAACATATACTAACCCTATTAAACTAAAACTACACTCTTTATATATCTTTTATATAACTAGTATACTATCCAAGCAAATTATTTTTCTTGCTACATTTAGCACAAAAATAATTTTCCAATCTCTTTAATTCACAACAATATGCTAAAAAATAAACCTACCTTAGATTTTTATATTTTAATCTAAGATAGGTTTTAAATCTTTATTATAAATTAATTATAAATCATAATTGCAGTTAAAATAGCTGAAACCACAACCATCATTAAAGTACTAGCAATAGTAACAAAAGTTTTTACCCTATCAGGTTTCTTAAATAATAATTTTAAGAAATAATATATTCCTACACCTATTACAGCACCTAAGGTATTAGTTATTACATCTGTTATATCAGTTGCACCAATGCCAAATATATATTGTATTGCTTCAAAGGCTATACTTAACATAGCCATTTTTAGAATTTTAATATATAATTTTGAATGTTTTTTAGTTAAATTTATATAAATTCCAATGGGTATGAAGAGCATCACATTTCCGTATATATCTAAATCAGTAAAATACCCATTTAACATTCCGCTAAAAGGAATTAAGTTAAGACTTCTAGAAAACCATCTTTCTTTACTAAACAGTTCAAAAGGTGATACATATTTAAAAAGAATATTCCAAAGCAAAAATGCCATATAAAATATAAACCCTAAAACAAGTAATACATTTAATATTTTCTCTTTCTTCTTCATTATATACCTCCCATACATTTAGAATAAAACATTTATATAAATAAAGGAAAAGTCATATATCATCAAGAAACCCTTCACTCGGACAAAATTCAAAATTTGTTATATATACTAAATTGGTTTAATAATTCTAAATTCAATATTAAAGGACTATTTTTCAAAGGCAACACATCCTACTAAATAAGGATGATCAACTATTATTGAATTATAATTTTTACGAATCAACCACAAAACATACATATCTCCGCCTCCACATAAAATGTGTAATCCACCAAACATAGCATAATAATAATTGCCTAATATTAATCCAATGATATAGGGTATTATACCTAAAATAATAGTAGGCATTGCACACCCTAAAGCATAGTTTTTAAATGGCATAGCTTCACTACAACAACAGTATGGTGTCAAAGTTGAAAGTTCAAATCCAAAACTTATAGCTTTATAGCCTTTTTTACAAGAATATCCCCAAGTAATTCCATGTATAAATTCATGGACAACAATCCCTATTACTACAACTATCCAAAATACACTATTTAACATAGGATAACTATAGTTATCCTTATAAATCATATGAAAAAGTAAGCAACAAATCATATAAATTGGTAGAAAAATTAATATTGCCATAACATTAGCCTTTAAAGTAGTAACTGTAAGTAATTTTTCTTTATATCCTCGATTAATCAATCCTTCACTTATCCTATTAAATTGGTCTATTCTCTTTCCTTTAAATTTTGATAATTTTTTCTTTCTTAACATCCTATCCTCATCCTTTAAAACTACATTATTACTTTTCCCAATGACTTGGACGCACTAGCATTTCTGGTAGCTTTGTATTTGAATCTCCTTTAGCTGCATTAATCTGAGCTTGTGTAAGAAATATACTTTTTGAAAGATTAGCCCCACTTAAATCTGCATCTCTAAGATCAGCGCCAATTAGGTCTGCCCCACTTAAATCTCCCCCTCTAACATTAGATGCAATAAGGCATGCTCCTCTTAAATCTGCTCCTCTAAGATTAGTTTTTTTCAAGTTTGCGCCAAAATAATCTACTCTTCTATGTCCTCCGCTATTTTTTGAATTTCCCTTCTTTCTATAAGAATATTTATTGCGTATCATTTCACTAGTATTTTTAAGAAACTTGTTAACCTCATTTCTATGAATTTCTACATCTACTTCTAGTAACGAATTAGGATCAAGCATAGTAAGCCTTTCAGTCTTGTCCATTAATAACTTTATGTCTTCTTTTATAGATTTACTTTTTTCAAGAGTAAATGCTTCTGAAAGATACCATAGCATTTCATGAAGTTGTCTCATAATCAAAAATCCATCAAACATTTCCTTAGAATATTTAGAATTTTTTCTCCAATCCTCACCTTTATAAGTAACTTGAGCCAACTTTTGCCCTGCTCCAAAACAGTCATAAGCCATGCATCCTTTTAATCCTTTATCTTTAAGATTTTTATGAACAGAACAAGTAAAATCCTTTTTTAAATTTATACAAGGTTTGCCTGCATCTTTATTTGTTGGAAACCCTTCTGAAGCTGAAAAGTACAATGCAACGCAACATAATCCAAAGCATTTTTTACAATCAACTCTTAGTTCTTTTTTACGTTTATCTTCATTTGTATATCCCATATATATTTACCTCTTATTATAAATTATAATTTTTTCAACTCCTAAATTATACCATATTATACTTACATGCAACTATAAAAAATACCTAAATCTAACTAAAACAGTTTTATCTTTTTTAATTTTAATAATATAAATCAAAAACTAAGTTTATTAATATAAAGATACTATTTATTACAATTTAATGACTTGTTATTACAATCTAATAGATTTAATACTTAAGTTTACGATATAAAAAGTGTATTAAGTATAAATTCACTAAAAAGGAGGCTTATATATGAATATTTCTTTTTCCACACAAAAACCAGCATGTTTAGGAAATTCATGTCATGGTTTTAATTTATCTAAAAATTCTCTTACTAATAAAGAAAATGGAATAAACAAAAACAGTAAAAAAAATTCTTTAAGCATAAAATCAAAAGGAAATAATCTATTAAAAAGTTTAATGAAACAAAAATTAAATTTAATAGATCGTAAAAATAACCTTATGGAAAGAAGCTTAAAAAACGGTGAAAATCCAACAACTTTAAAAGAAAAACTTGAAAAAATTGATAAACAAATTGAAGAAATTAATAAACAAATAAGTGAGTTTCAATTAAAAAAACAACGTAAAAAAATTGATAAGAAAGATAACAATAGGAAAGAAAAAGAATCTAAAGAAAATTTAAAAGATAAAAATCCTAACTATACAAAAGCCGATTCTTCAATAAATAACCTTTTAAATCTTTCTACTAATTTAAGAAAAGCTAAAGCTCTATCATCTCAAAGAAAGTTAATGACTGGAAATGCAAGAGTTCTAGAATCTGAAATAAAAATAGATGAAAAAAGAGGACTCAATCCTAAAAGAAAGAAAAAACGTCTTTCTAAGCTAAAAAATAACATCGAAAATTTAACCGAAAAATTAAGTAATGACCTAAAGCACATAAACAATAAATCTAATATAAATAAAAAAGATATTCCTTCAAATTCTATTTCTATTAATAATAGCACCGAAGAAAATACTAATCTAGATGGGAACAACTCTTTAGATAGTATAGCTACAAAAAGTAAAGGGAAAATAAATTCAAAAATTAGTAATCAATCAATCTCTAGAAATAAATCAACAATAAAAGAGAAAAAAGCTTTTCAAAATATTAAGCAATACAAAAATAAGCTTAAAAATGGATCAGAAGGAAATTCTAAAAAATTTAATATTACAGCCTAAGTTATTTGAAAAATTCCTTGGTTTTTCTAAATTAAAGCTTAAAAACATATTATATTAACCACTTACTTTAATAAAATACACTATATTAATTTTTTATTATAGAAGAAATTACTAATATTAAATACTATTAGAGCCTGTAGAAATCTCAACTACAGGCTAATATGTTATAATTATTTCCGGGGTGATTCTATGCTTAAAATAGCTATATGTGATGATGAAAACAATCAAAGAAATCTAATAGTCCATATGGTTTATACTGCTTTAAATTTAAAGAATAAAGCCTTTAAAATTTTTGAATTTGAAAACGGAGAAAAATTACTATATACAAAAAACATTTTTGATATATATTTTTTAGATATAAAAATGGATAGTTTAAATGGTATAGATGTTGCAAAGAAAATTAGAACAATAAATGAAAAATCAATCATTATATTTATAACTGGCCTTAAAGATTATGTTTTTGATGCATTTGATGTTCAAGCTTTTCATTATATTTTAAAACCTATTAATGAAGATAAGTTTAGAAAAGTTCTATATTCAGCAATAAAAAATTTTGATAAAAAAGATAAATTTATTATTGCTAAAACAATGAAAAATTCAACTAAAATCTTGCTTAAAGACATAATATATATAGAATCTCAACGAAGAAAGTTAAAAGTACATACTACTTATAATGTTATTGAATATTATCATAAAATATCAGACATTGAGAAAGAAATATGCGAAAATACTTTTTTTAGATGTCATAAAAGTTATATTGTAAATTTAAAATATGTTAGAAGTTACGATAATATCTTTATAACCTTAAAAAACTCTGAAAAAATCTATATATCAAAATACAAACTATCAGATTTTTCAAAAGCATTTATGTACTATTTAAAAGATGAGGTAAATTAATAATGGACAAACAATCTATAGTGAAAATCACTGAAATTTTATCAACATGTTTTACGCTTCCTTTTCTATATAGTATTAAATATTATTTTTATAAAAGATTTTTAGGTTTTAAACACAAACCATACAAATTTATTTTATTTTCTATATTATTAACACTATTTAATTTTTTCCCAATTAAAATAGGTTCTGACTTACTTAATATAATTATAAGTGATGTGATTTGGCTATTAGGTATATTTTACTTATGTAACGGAGGTTTTTTAGTTAAATTTTATGCTGTAATTGTTGATGAAATAGCATTATTACTAATTAATCTTTCTTTTTTAGTATTTGATTTTAATGCTCTTACAATTATACATAAAATAGATATATCTTTTAGTGGACACATTATTATTAGCTTTATGAGTAACGTTATTAATGACCTTGTACGGTTTTCTTTATTATTTATATTTTTAAAAAATATATTAAAATTATTAAATTTTAAAAATAAAAAAATCAATCTATATCAAGGTTTATACTTATTAATCCCTTGTTTGTCTACATATGCTTTAGGAGTTATTTTTTATATTATTCAAGAAATCAAAGTTAATAATAAAGCCTACTATTTGCCACACATATTCCCTAAGACTTATTATATTCTACCCTTTGTAAGTTTTGCTTTATTAATATCTATATTGATGATAAGCTATACCTTTAACAAAATGCTTCAATGTGAAAAAGAAGAGAAAAAAAATCTACTTATGGGTCAACAACTTAAACTTCAATTTAAACATACTAAAGATGTTGAAGAGCTCTACAATAATATAAAAACTGTAAAACATGACATGAATAATCATCTATGCTGTTTAAAAAATTTAGTTAATACTAATAATATTGAGGAAATGAAAAAATATCTTGGTAATATTAATAAAACTATAACCAAACTTGATTTTCAAATAAAAACAGGAAATTGCATATCCGATGCAGTCATAAATGAGAAATTTAATATTGCTAAATCTAAAAAAATAAATTTTGAATGTGATTTTATAATGCCTAAAGAAACTTTGTTAGCGCCTATTGATACATGTGTTATTTTAAGTAACGCTTTAGACAATGCCATTGAATCTTGCACAAGAATTGTTAATAGTAATATTCCTAAATCAATCTTAGTAAAATCATACATAAGAGATATGTACTTAATAATTGAAATTTCTAATACTACTATAGATAAACTCCAATATAATAAAAATAAAATTATAAGTAAAAAATCAGACAAAGCTAACCATGGAATAGGCATTTGTAATATAAAATCTACTGTAAAAAAATATAATGGAGTAGTTGATATACTAGAAGAGAAAAATAAATTTACTATAAATATTATGATTAAAATCAAATAGTATTTTCACCTTACTAACTAAAAAAGAGCAAGCCCATCTTAATATCAGGCTTACTCTTTTATTATAATCTTTTATTTTTATTTTAAAATTCATCAGAAAAATAATTAAATACCCTCTGATTAATTATATAAATAAGGCATACATTTAACCTTTCATAATTAATAAAACCACTTTGTCGGTAATAAAAATGTCCATGGGGCTGTTATAATTGCAATAGTAAGTGAAATTTTAAATCTTATAATCTCTTCTTTAATATGATTTTTAAAAACAAATTTATAATTAAATAAAAATATAAATACAGCTGATATAAAAATACATACTATTATTATTATTACTGCTAAATAATTTGAAAAAGGATCATATGATATTGCTGATAAAAGTTTATTAGATAAATTGAAACAGTTTAATAAAAATAATATAAATGCACCTATGAAATCTGATAAAAAACCATATAACCAAACTTTCAATATGCTTTTCTTATAAAATGTTTTTAAATTAAACTTTTTATTTCCTAACTTATATGCAAAAAAACATCCTACTATTACTAAAGAATCAACCATATAATTACCAATAAGTGTTACAAATATAAACGGTGGAAAAAATAATAAAATCCAAATAGGGAAAATTAAATTATATAATTTTATTGTTTTTTTCATATTTAAATCTCCTGTACTATATTAATCGTAAATTTAAGGATCATATTTAAAGTTAATCTAGATACTTAGTAACATTTCTTACAAGGCTGATACCCTGCATTTTCAGCATCTTGTCTGTTCATTTTTCTAGCCTTATTTGGATTCATTCTGCCACAGTCCGGTCTACTATGATATTTCTTTCCTGTAGCAGATATCCAAACAGTCTCCCCTACTTTGTTTTGATTTGATTCACTAACTGAACTACTTTGATTACTTGAATTCGTTGACTCTTGTTTAACTGTTCTAGTTTCATTTTGGCTAGAACTATTTGAAGTCTTCGTAGAACTAGAATTACTTGTACTACTATTTACACTAGTGGAACTACTACTTGATTTACTACTAGTAGAATTACCTTTATAAGATCCTGGTTTACAATTAAATTTTATAGTCTTTCCATCGCTTGTAGCTATAACTGTTCCATTTTCATCAGTTCTATAAACATTTATATTTTTACTCTTAAGTCTATCCATAACCCCTTGGTGTGGATGTCTATAATCGTTATCTTTTCCTACAGATACAACTGCATATTTAGGATTAACTTTTTCTAAAAAATTACTTACTGTAGAGGTTCTTGATCCATGATGCCCTACTTTTAAGACATCTGCCTTTAAATCTAAATTAGCTTTAACCATTTCCATTTCAGAAGTACCTTGAGCATCTCCTGTAAATAAAAATGAATTTTCACCGAATTCTACTTTTATAACTATAGAATAATCATTTAAACTTTTATATGAACTACTTTTCGGTGATAATATTGTGCATTTAGCGTCTCCTAATTTAAAGCTATCTCCTACATTTGGATTAGTAAATTTCAATCCTTTATTTTTAGTTGCATTTACTACATCTCTAAAAGTCTTAGTAGTACTTGTAACTTTGGGCATATATACTTTCCCAATTTTAAAACTATTAATTACATAATCCATACCACCTATATGGTCTTCATGTGGATGTGTTCCTACTAAAAACTCTAAATTAGTTACACCTTGATCTTGTAAGTATTTTTTCACAAGATTGCTATCTTCATTATTTCCAGCATCTATAAGCATATTATGTCCATTTTGCTGAAGTAAAATTGAATCTGCTTGTCCAACATCTATGTAATGAACTTTCAAAGTACCTAATGATTTATCTTTTACGCTATCACTTATGGCAGCTTTTGAATCTTTTGATGTTTTATTCTCTACTTTATCTTTAGAACTACAACCACTCATAAAAAACACCAAAAATAATGCAAATGATGTCAATACTGCTTTCCCAATATTTTTAAATTTATCTTTTCTTTTAGCTAAAAAAACCATAGACATTAACATACATACTATGAAAACTAAAACTCCTACTGTATTCATTAATTGAAACAAAATAACTCCTCCTTCTTTATAAATCACTATATAATTATACTAAAATATGAAACTTATTCAATATATTCCTATAATATTAGTTTGTAAAAATACAAGTGAAAAATATATATCCACATTAAAGTATTCTTCAAATATTATATTCGTCATTCAACTTTCAATACTGTTGAAGACTCTTAAAATTAATCATCAAAGAATTTATAACAGCACAACAAGCTTTTATCCTAGCTTTTCTTAATGTTAGATACAGTAAAAAAGTAAGATTTGGTGTAGATAACCACGAGATCTTACTTTTTTATTTGAAGTTTATCAATAATGAAAGTCCAAACACTCTTATCTATCAAAGCTTAAAATAAAATATGTTGAAACTAAGTCGATCTTATTACATTTTCACTCTCAATAAAATTTACATAGATTTTTGTAATACTCTATTTGCTACTCTTTTAGCCATTAAAATATCTGGCTTACCAAAACCACTTGAATCTGGTATTACACCAACTATTTTAAATCCAAGTTTTAAATAAAATTCATAAGGATTGTTATTTAAATTCTTTATGTTTTCTAATTGCTTAAAAATATTTGGATATATATCTTTTCCACCTAGAGTCGTTTCATTATTGACATCTTCTACCCCTAAAATAATTGTTCTCCCTTTCCTTAAAGCCACTAACTTTTCAAATTCACAAACAAGGAATTTTCCAATATTTTTTCTTTGATACTGCTTATCTACTACTATAGGTTGTATTTCCCATATATTTGCATTATACTGTTCAATACCACAAATCCAGCCTAATACCCTATCATCCTCATTTACTGCAATTATATTAATTTTGCTTTCATCTATAGAACTAATTATTACCCTACGTGCAATTTCTATATTGGAAAAATCTTTAAAATTATCAACAAGTAACATCTCGCATTGTTTTATATATTTTTTATTTTCTAGTGATAAAGGAATGATTTTCATAATATTTTATTATACCTTTCAAAATATTTTATAACATAAAAAATAAGATTTAAAAATGCTTATAAGTTTTCATATTACAATAATCAATTCGACATTTATCTATGAATTCCTTCATAATTACATATTTACTATATAATTACATATATCTGTATAATTATAATATTACGTAAATTTCATTAGTATAGTCTAATCTTTTCAAATAAAATTGTATTATTAAATTCAATTAGCTTTTAATTAGATATATTTTTTCAAAAATCATTAACCATTGTAAATAACTAAACAGTCTTTTGTAATAAAAATTTATTAAGTTTTTTTCTGTTATTTGCTCAAAGTTATTCATATTTTTCAGTTATTTGAAATTCTTCCTGCACCTTTATATATATTTTTACAATTTTCATTACAATTGTTATAGTTTTCCTTCCATTTTTGTGTTATAATTTGCTCGAGAATATATACTCATTGAAAGGGGATTAATATAATGAAAGTAACTGAAAGACTTAAAAAATTAAGAGCCTTGATGGCTGAAAAAAATATTGACATGTATATCGTACCCACTGCTGATTTCCATCAAAGCGAGTATGTTGGCGAACACTTCAAAGCTAGAAAATATATAACAGGATTCTCAGGTTCTGCAGGAACTGCTATTATCACAATGGACAGTGCAGGACTTTGGACAGATGGAAGATATTTTCTTCAAGCTGGAAAACAACTAGAAGGAACAACTGTTAAATTATTTAAAATGGGTGAACCAAACGTTCCAACTATAGAAGAATACATTGAAAACACATTATCTTCAAAAGGAACTCTTGGATTTGATGGTCGTGTAGTTTCTATGGGTGACGGACAAGCTTATGAAAAAATAGTCAAAGGTAAAGATGGATCTATAAAATACGATTGCGATTTAATTGACGATGTATGGAAAAATGAAAATCGTCCACCACTTTCCGAAAAACCAGCCTTTGCTCTTGATATAAAATATACTGGTGAATCTACAACATCTAAATTAGAACGTGTTAGAAAAGAAATGAAAAATTCTGGTGCAAATACTCATGTAATCACATCTTTAGATGATATAGCATGGCTTCTTAATATCCGTGGAGATGATATTGAATTTTTCCCACTAATATTAAGCTATGTAATCGTTACTATGGATGAACTTCATCTTTTCATAAATGAAGCTAAATTAAGTGATGAAATAAAATCAACTCTTAAAGAAAATGGCTTAACAGCTTTACATCCATATAATGATATATACGATGCAGTTAAAAAATTCTCTGATTCTGATGTAGTATTAATTGACCCTGCTAGAATGAACTATGCATTATATAATAACATCCCTGAAAATGTTAAAAAGATAGAAAAACAAAATCCATGTGTTTTATTTAAAGCTATGAAAAACCCAACTGAAATTGAAAATATTAAAAAAGCTCAAATAAAAGATGGAATTGCCCATACAAAGTTCATGTATTGGTTAAAACATAATGTTGGAAAAGAAAAAATTACAGAAATGAGTGCTTCTAGAAAATTAGAAGAATTCCGTAAAGAGCAAGAAGGCTATATTCGTCAAAGCTTTGAACCAATATGTTCATTTGGTGAACATGCAGCTATAGTTCACTACACTTCTTCTCCTGAAACTGATATAGAACTTAAAGAAGGTAATTTCTTCTTAACAGATACAGGAGCTGGTTTCTATGAAGGCTCTACTGATATTACAAGAACTTATGCTTTTGGAGAAATACCACAAATAATGAAAGATCACTTTACTATAACACTTCAAAGTAATCTTCACCTTGCTCACGCAAGATTCCTTTATGGATGCAATGGTATGAATTTAGACATAGTTGCACGTGCTCCATTTTGGAATAATAATTTAAACTTTAACCATGGAACAGGTCACGGTGTTGGATATTTAATGAATATACATGAAGCACCAACAGGATTCAGATGGCAATATCGTGCACATGAAGTTCATCCATTTGAAGAAGGTATGGTTCTTACTGATGAACCTGGAATATACATTGAAGGTTCTCACGGAATAAGAATTGAAAATGAAATTCTTGTATGCAAAGGTGAACAAAATGAATATGGTCAATTTATGTACTTTGAACCAATTACTTTTGTACCTATAGACTTAGATGCAGTAAATCCTGACTTAATGACCATCCAAGAAAAAGCTTGGTTAAACAAATACCATAAAGATGTTTATGATAAAATCTCACCATACTTAAGTGAAGATGAAAAAACATGGTTAAAAGAATATACTAGAGAAGTTAAATAACAATTAAAAATTTCAATTTAATGTGGTTATTCTGAAGCACTGCTCCATAATAACCACATTATTATCTATCTTTTTTTATTAAAACTATAACTTTTCTTTGTTTTTCAGTTTTTCTATTGTAATATTTAAGCGTTTAAATCTAGTTTCCTCTTTTTTAGCAGAATTAATCCATGTGACATATTTCTTTTTCATCGAAAAAGATAGACTCTCCCAAAAATTTTTTATATCATCGTCCTTAATTATAATCTTCTGTAATTCATCAGGTACTTGAACCCTTCTTTCTTCTTCATCTTTTTCTATTGTAACTGTTATTGAATCACCAAAAGTCTTGCCTATATCATTTCTTATCTTTTTAGTAATCCCTATCATATAGCACTTTCCACCCATGCGTACAATAGATCCTCTATACTTGTAGCCGTCAAATGTAGCTTTTACTTTAGGTCTTTTACTACCATAAATTTTCTCTACATCAAATGGAATCTCAACATAACTAGCATCTTTACCTTCCATTTTTTTTATTTCTCCAATAAATTGCTCCACTTCCCCACCTCCTTTATCTATTATTTGAATTGTACTTACTATGTATGTCAAACTTATCATTCTATCTTAGTTTTTCTAATAAACACATATTTATTATATAGTCTTTCTTATATTAATTTCTATTCTTTTTTTATTACAAACCTTCTTAATTATTTTCTATTTATTATTTAAACTTTTTAATATCTATGTTTTTTATGATTCATCTTTTTAATTGTATGAACTTTATTATTCATTTTCCTATATTTTTTACCATATATTATAATATATGGTATAGTTTTACCAGATTTTATGCTATAATTTTTACAAGAAGATTAACTAATTGAAAGGAGATTAACATAATGGAAGTATCTTATAAACTCACAAAATTAAGAGCTTTGATGGATAAAAAAAACATTGATATGTATATTATACCTACTGATGATTTCCACCAAAGTGAGTATGTTGGTGAACATTTTAAAGCCAGAAAGTATATTACTGGTTTTACTGGTTCTGCAGGAACTGCTGTTATTACAAAAGATAATGCAGGACTTTGGACAGATGGAAGATATTTTCTCCAAGCTGAAAGCGAGTTAAAAGAAACACCAGTAAAATTATTTAAAATGGGACAGCCAAAAGTTCCAACCATAGAAGAATATATAAAAGATAAGCTTTCCTCAAATGGAACCCTTGGATTTGATGGTAGAGTTATTTCTATGGGTAAAGGTCAAACTTATGAAAAAATTGTATCAGATAAAAAAGGTAACATAATTTACGACTGTGATTTAATTGATGAAATATGGGAAGACCGTCCACCTCTTTCTAAAAAGAAAGCATTTGCTCTTGATATAAAATACACTGGAGAATCTGTAGCTTCAAAATTAAAGCGTGTTAGAGAATCAATGAAAGAAAATGGTGCAAATACCCATGTAATTACAGCTCTAGATGATATAGCATGGCTTCTTAATATCCGTGGAGATGATATTGAATATTTTCCTCTAGTTTTAAGTTATCTAATAATTACTATGGATAAAGTCCATCTTTTCATAAATGAAGATAAATTGAGCAATGAGATTAAATCAGATCTTATAAAAAATGGTGTAACATCTATACATCCTTATAATGAAATATATGAAAAAGTCAGAAGATTCACTAATTCTAATATATTATTACTTGATCCTATTAGAATAAATTATGCATTATATAAAAGTATTCCAGAAAATGTTAAAAAAATAGAAAAAGAAAATCCTTGTATTTTATTTAAAGCTATGAAAAATCCAACTGAGATTGAAAACATTAAAAAAGCTCACATAAAAGACGGCGTTGCACATACAAAATTTATGTATTGGCTTAAAAATAATGTAGGAAAAGAACATATTACTGAAATTAGCGCATCTGATAAACTAGAAAATTTAAGAGCAGAGCAAGAAGGTTTCATCCGTCCAAGCTTTGAGCCTATCTGTGCCTTTGGAAAACATGGAGCTATTGTACATTACTGTTCAACTCCAGAAACTGATGTAGAACTTAAAGAAGGTACTTTACTATTAACAGATACCGGTGGCGGATACTATGAAGGTTCCACTGATATTTCAAGAACTGTTGCCTTTGGAGAAATTCCTAAAGTTATGAAAGACCACTTTACTGCAACTTTAAAAAGTAATCTTCATCTTGCTCATGCAAACTTTCTTCATGGATGTACTGGAATGAATTTAGATATACTTGCTCGTGCACCCTTTTGGAATCAAAACTTAAACTTTAACCATGGAACCGGTCACGGTGTTGGATATTTAATGAATATTCATGAAGATGCAGCATCAATAAGATGGCAATACCGTCCTAATGATACTCGCGCCTTTGAGGAAGGAATGATTGTTACTGATGAACCAGGTATTTATATAGCAAATTCTCATGGAGTCCGTATTGAAAATGAACTTCTTGTATGTAAAGGTGAGAAAAATGACTATGGCCAATTTATGCATTTTGAACCAATTACATTTGTACCTATAGACTTAGATGCAGTAAACCCTGACATCATGACTATAAAAGAAAAAAATTGGTTAAATGAATATCACAAAGATGTATACCATAAAATTTCACCATATTTAAATAAGGAAGAAAAAGAGTGGCTAAAAAAATACACTAGGGAAATTAACTGATAATTAATAAGTAAAAATTAATATATAACAATTAAAAAAAATAATCAATAAATAAAAATAATAATTAAAATATAACAATTACTAATTTAAAAATTTAATGAATAAGTAAAATATAAAAATCAATAGTTATAAAATTAAATTTAGTACTTTTAAAAAAACAACTTGGGGAAATTGATTTTTAAAAATCATTTAATAAATATACGTACTATTAAAATAATAAAGGGGGATTATCAAATGGAAAAAACAAATTTATCAGTAAAAACAAAGAAACCAAAACATCCTATTGGTCTATCACTTGTAAACATATCTATAGCTCTTCAAAGTTATGCAGGTTATGCAGTAGCCTCTATACTAATACTATTTTTTACAGCTGATGTAAGCAAAAACGGTCTTGGACTAAGTGTAACAAAAGCTGCTGGAATCATCGGTTTATATCAAGGTGTAAACTATATGGGATCTCTAGTTGGCGGATATATAACAGATAAATGGCTAGGTATTCAAAAATCACTAGCATTAGGTTCCTTTTTAACTGCCTGTGGATACTTGGTATTGTTCTTTGCAAAGCCGAAAGTTTCAAGTATATGGCTAGGACTTATAGTATTAATTATTGCTGGAGCCTTTTTCAAAGGTCAAATCAGTTCTCTTGTAGGATGTCTTTATGGAGAAAAGGAATTATCAAAAAAAGATGCTGCCTATAGTATATTCTATATGTTTATAAATATTGGTTCTTTCTTTGGACCTATAATTGCAGGATTAATTTCTGATCAATGGTTTGCTAAAGTAGCAGCAAGCGGTGAAATTGCAGCATATGGTTATAAATATATATTCTTAATGTGTGCTATTATAATGGTCTTTGTAGGTGCTTTAATATTAATTTTATCCCCTAGATGGTTAGGTGATATTGGTAAATACCCAGTTTCAAAGGGTGAAGGTAAAAAATCTTCTTCAAAATCTAAAGAAAAAGATACAAAAACACCTTTAACAGCTATAGAAAAAAATCGTATCAAAGCAATGCTTGTTATGTTCTTGTTTGTAATTATATTTTGGTCTGCTTGGTACCAAACTGCCACTTCTTTCGCTTTACTTGCTGATAAACTTGTAGATAGAAAATTTGGCGGCTTCACAATGCCTGTACCTTGGCTTACTTCTGTTAATGCAATCTTTTGTGTAGTATTTTCTCCAATACTTGCAAGTATATGGGTAAAACGTTCTAACAGTAGCAAAGGAGACTTATCCGTTCCTACTAAAATGGGACTAGGACTTATTTTAGCTGGTATTTCTTTTATAACCTTAATTATAGGTATTGGAACACTTGGCGGCGTAACAGATGGAAGCAGACAAATGAATATACTTTTCATTATTGTAGCTTACTTCTTACTAACAATAGGAGAACTATGCCTATCCCCTATTGGAATGGCAATGTTTAATAAACTAGCTCCTGCTAAATATGGTTCCCTTGCTATGGGTGCATGGTACTTAAGTTTCTTCTTCTCAAACTTAATTTCAGGAAGACTTGCTGGATTTACAGATACTATGGGATATACACAAATTTTTGGAGTAATAGCTGGTGTAGTAATTGTATTTGGTGTCCTACTTATTTTAATGAGAAAAGGATTATTAAAACTTATGGCTTTAGAAGAATTTAATAACTAAATAAAGCTTCTAAATAGTAAATAAGATTTAACATAAAAAACGGATGATTTAAAATCATCCGTTTTTATTAACATTTAAATATATCTTTTCAAATAACTTCGGTATTTTGCTAAAATATATTTTTTCTAATATTTTCATTTAACTTAATTATATAAAAATAACTAGCTAATTATTTATATAAACAGCTCTACCATTGATAATGGTTAACTCCTCCTTTTGAATCGTTACTATTATCAAACCAAGAATCTAAAAGTTCAAACCAATTACCAACTTTATTTACTTTAGAATTTTGACCATCTTTGCACCATCTTAACTTACCATAAGGTGGCATATCTGCTTTAGCTGTATCTATTGAATTATACCAAGTTTGTAATTTAAAGTATGAACTACTACCTATAGTTCTTCCAAAATAATCCTTGAATAAATATTTTCCTTTTCCATCTGGCATAAATATACTTAATCCATTTTTACCTTCTTTAAATCCTTGGTAATTAGAATTTCCAAAAGAATATCCTATCATTTCATCTATTTTATTCATACAATTTGTAGCTAATAATTTAGTTTCTTTACTAAAATTTTTACCTTGACTTATCTTTTCACATAAATCATATACATCAAAATATGGATAAGATGCCCAATCATCTTGTTCATTTTCATCAAAATAATGCATTAGCTTAACATCTGTATCTTTACTTCCTCTTAATTTTTCAACTTCAGCCTTTTCATTTTCTTTACTTAAATTAACTGCTAACTTATCTATTTCATTTTTAACTTCATCAGCTTTAGTTAAATCATAATAACTTAATTGTTGATCATCACCATATACGCTGTTTTTAGTAGAATCTTTTTGTTCCTCTACAAACAAAGCTCCAAGCTCTTTATTTGTAATAGTTTCAGGATCGAAAGTTTTTTCTTTTCCACCTAATATTGAATCATTTTCATTACTAACTTGATTACCAGATTTTATCCTACTTAAAATTTTATCATATTTAAAACCAGCACCCCAAACACTTGGAGCAGATGCTACTAAACTATCAGCTGAAAACCCACCATTTCCTGGCTTATATTGATATGCTACTTCTGCTGTTCCCATTAAACATGCATCAAATGCCAAAACATCAACAGACTCTTTAGATGTTAAGTTATCAGAGATTTCTGCCATATAAAGACAATCTGAATCATTAGTATCATCCCAACAAATAGCTTTCTTTAAATTAGGATCTATTTTTAATTTTTCTCTTGCGCCTCCACCATGATTTGACATTATAAGAACATATTTATCAGCTTTATAATTAGCTTTACAATAGTTAATGAACTTTTTGAGAACATTTGGATCTCCCATATTAGCTTCGTAATTTCCCTTAAGAGTTATTTCTGGGAATTCATTTTTACCACTTAGTCTAGTAGTTTTATTATGCTCTATTTTATATAATCTTGTATCTGAAAAATTTTCTCCAAGAACTGACTTATTGTTAGTATATTCAGGTGTCCTATCTACAAGTCCTACTAAATTCAAATTAGGATTATCTTGATATCCTGTTTTCATCTCTTGAATATCAGATAATAAACTAGATTCTAAATTATTATCAGCATCACAATAATACATAATTGTAACTTTTTGACCACTACTTTTAGCTTTTTCTACTTCTCTTTGAACAGTTTTTAAATCACTTTTGTTTGAATTATTCACTGTTTTAGCATAAACTGGCCTAGCACCAATTAAAGAAAAAGAAAATAAAACAGCCCCTAACATAACAGATAATTTGTTTTTTAACATTTTATAGCCCCCCAAAATTTATAAAATATAACAATGTAAAATATAATAATCTTAAAAAAATAAATCCATATAGATGTAAGCCCCCAAATGCTGATTAATCCTATATTTTAAATATAGCTTGTCCATTAACATGCTAAAATATAATATCTAATATTAATATTTCTAGAATTTAAATTATAAAATTAGTTCAACTAAATAAAATATAGTATTTGACATATTTTTATGTCATATTTCTATTATAAGTCCTTAGATTAAGTATTATTTTACATTTTTTATATTTTTATTAATTTTACCTGATTTTCACATATTTTCAAAATACAAAACACTACTAATATTCTCCATATTAGTTCTTAAATTCAAATTACCTCTTTCTTACAAGTAATAGATAACTAAATTATTTGAATTGGGTGATTTTTCTAAATAATTATGTTAAATCATAATATATTTCCATAAAAAACATTTAACCTTTTTAATAAAACTTTATTTATTTTATTAAAATATGCTCTGAAACTATTACTCATATAAAATAGACATATCCATCTAATATATAATTTTATTTTCACAAACTTTATGTTAAAATTTTTATAATATGGAATTTTTATAAAATATAAACATTAGGGGAGATATTGAATGGGTAAAAAGAAAAGATTTGTTGAAATATATAGCCAAGGTAGCTTAATGGGTAACTCATATGAGGTAATAGTAGATGCTGAAACTGGAGTGAATTATTTATTCATGAACTCTGCTTCTACGTATTCGGGCTTTACTGTCTTATTAGATAAAGATGGTAAGCCTGTTGTTAGTGATGTTAATAACCTAAAAAATGACTAATATTAACACTAACTATAGAACTAAAAGCTCCTAATAAATAAAATTAGGAGCTTTATCATTTTATATAATTTTAAAAAAGAACTATATAAATTTCTAAAAAAATAAGTAGATGGATTAATTCACATTAAATCCTCTACTTATTTCTTATATTTATGTTACTAATAGATTCTTAGATGTATTATAATTTTATTTAATTTAAAAGGTATAACCTAACTAATTCAAGTCCAATTGAATATACACACATTATGATTACTCCTATAAAAGGCCAATTAAATATTTTAATTTTACCAGTTATATTGTTTTCTCTTTTAAAATTTTCTACTTGTCTTTCATCAGAATAATTATTTACTTCTGCTAATTTTCTAATAAGTAAAATTATAATCATTACACAAATTGCAGTAATTACTGAAAGACTTATTATGGTGGCCATATCTATCATAGCTGTTGGATCAGTTGATGTAGCTTTTTGTGGTATAAAATGCGCTAAAACTGTTGAAAACCCATTATAAACAAAATGACAAATCATAGATGGTATAATAGAATTAGTTATTCTAACTATATAGGCAAATACTATGCCCATTATAAAAGCATAAGCAAATTGATTTCCATTTCTGTGTAATGTTCCAAAGAAAAAGCCTATAACAATAGCACTTTTTCCTATACTTATACCATCATATCCAGATAAAGCTACCCCTCTCATAGTAATTTCTTCAAAGATAGCAGGCATTAATGCTATTACACATAACTTTACTACAAGTGGAATTCCAGAAAAAGTATTTTGAATTGCCACTCCCATACTAGGAAAAATATATAGGGAAAGTAAATTAGCAAATGCTAAAACAGGATAAATGCAAATAAATATTCCTAATATTATTAATAAACTTTTACCGCTTACTTTATTTAATCTCAATACTTTTTTAAAAGATTTTTTAGTTATTTTTAAATAAACAATTGTAGATCCTAATAAAATAATTACTTGAGGCAACACAAAACTTACCATTATTTTACTATATAATGTATTTGGAATTTTAGGTGCAATGAAGGTTAAAGCCATACTAAATGCTATATATAAAACCATAATTATAAGAACAAATAAGTTAGCACCAAAAACTCCACTTTTCTTCGAATTAAGAATTTTTTCTTTATTCATAAATATTCTCCTTAGTAATAAAATATATTTTTATTGTTATAAATTAAAATAAAAGCTCTACATTAAAACTCTAATGTATAGATTAATACATATATTTTATATTTGAGCTTTTAGAAAAATTATACATTTTTCTTTTATTTTGTGTCAATTACTATAGTTATTATGTGATTAAATCTTATATAAATCCCTGCTCTATTCACTTATAATCTTTTATTTAAAGGTACATTTCTAATTAAAGCTATATTATTAATTACAACTTGTATCCATATACGAAGTATAACTTATAACCTAAATACTAAAGCAAGATATCTCACCTATAACAAGTATTTTCTTTTAATTATAAGAATTCACCATAAGGTTTTTCTTTTTTACATTTTTTATAATATTTTGTAATTTTAAACTGAAATATCTAATTTTACATTAACTTTATATTACCTTTATAATTAACTTAAATTTATATATTGTTTAAATTTAGTCAAAGTAATTTAAACTTAAAAGAATTCTCACTATTCTAGTATAGAGTACTTATGTTATTCATAAAAAAACAAAATAAATTAAAAATCTTTTTAAATTAAAATGAGGTGAATTTTATGGAAAGCCTAGCATTAATACTTATTGTACTTGCAGTACTCGGTATACCCTTTCTATTCTATAACAAAAAAATTGTTTTTGAATTAGATGATAGATATTATAATATGAAAAATCTAAATAAAGCAGCTGCTGAATACTTAAGAAGCAAAGGCAAAATTTGTGAAGTTATAGATACAACAACTTTATTAGTTGATGGTAAAAAATACACTCTAACTGAAAGAACTATAAATATGAAAGCACCTGTACAACAAGTAGTTTTAGTAAAAGCTAAATAATTTTATATAATTATACTTTCTTTCTAAGCATAACTATACGTCCACTAAAAATAATAATAAAGTTTAAAGATGCAATAAGTAATACTTGCATCTTTTTTATCTAGGACACATAAAATATTTTTTTATCTAATATCTCTTCTATTTTTTTAACATCTTGTCCTTTTATTTTTATATTATTTATCATAAATGATTTTCTTATATCAAATTCTATATAATCATCTTTAATTTCATAAAATTTAATATCTTGCCATTTAATAAAACGACTTATAAATATACCATTTTCGCATATTGTATTACTTTTTTTTGAAATAGGAATAGTACTACTACTTAAAGATACCATTGGTACTAACCCACTGCAAGAACTGCCTACATATATACTATACACCACTATTGCCATACTAAAAACCAGTAAAACTCTAAGAATAACAATGCACACATTTCTTGTTTTTTTATGCTTATATATGTTTAAATCTAATAAAATTTCTCCAGCTTCTTTATTTATTTTTTGATTGTGTAATAAAGTAATAGCAATAAATAGAATTGTACCTATTAAAAATACTATTTGTACAATTTGAAATGTACTCATTTTCTGTTCCCCCATTTATCTTAAGCTTAACACCTATTATTTTATCGTTGATTTTACTAAATACTCATGTTAAAATCATAACATATTTCATAAAAAGGTAAAAGTTACTATTTAATTCTAATAAATAGTAATTGATTAACATTCAACAAAATATACAAATTCCATACATAGATAATGATACTATTCCAATAATGCTAGGATTATTAAGTACATTTTGCTCTTTTTACATTGCAATAAAGAGTTCAAAAAATAATAAATCTAAGAAAAAAAATGATTGTATATAATACTACTATATACAATCATTAAATAACTTTAAAACCTAAATATAAAGTTTCTTTATATTCTATTATTTTTTTATTTAATCTTTATTATTTGAATTTATTCTACTCTTTTAACGATTTCAATACCATTAGTTTTCATATTATATAAAGTAAAAATGTTCATTAAATCAGCATCGTGTGAACCCATATCATAAGTTTCTACTGTGTTTATTGGAACTATTATTCTTTTATCTAAATTATGTTGGTCGAAGAACGTTTTAAGTGTTAAAGCAAAATTTGACACACATATATCAGTGCATACCCCTGTTATTATATAGTTATTAATATGTCCGTGATTTTTAAGCCATTTTTTAAAACCTATAGCATGAAAACCATTTGTACTGTTTTTCTTTATAAAAGTTGATTTATCATCAATAATATCCTTATCTTTTAACCATGTTACAAGCTCTGTTTCCTCACTATCCTCAAGGCAATGTACAGGAAAACTTTTAAATTCTGTAGATTCTTTAGTATGACTATCTATAAAAAATATTTTATCTGATCCAGAAATTTTCTTAATTAATGAAACTAAATCTTTTTCTATTTTTTGAGTTCTATCTGTTGCTAAAACTCCTATATCTGAAAATCCTCTAATCACATCAACAACAACTAATGCAGTATCTTCTTTTTTTAACTCATTAATATCCAAAGGACTTACATTTAAAATTTCCTCTTTTACAAGATTAATTTTCTCAAGCATATTACAACCTCCTCTATTCCAATCATATTTTAATAAATATGTAGTAAAAAGATAAATTTTCAAAAGTTATCTGTCATCTTAATATAATTAATACAACTATTAATCATAAAATAATCTAATTTAATAAAACTCCCAATATATATTTAACTTATTATATATTTTATGTTACTTTATATTCCTCTTATTTTATTTTAAACTAATTTCCACAATCATAAAATAATTTTGTGAAAAATTTTAGTTAAAGTTATATTAAATTTGAGAATCAGAAAAAACTCAAACAAAATTTACTCACTCTTATTTAACGTACTTTTTACTAACTTAATGAAGAGCTTCATTGCTGGACTAAGCCATTTATTTTTGTGATAAACACATTGAGCAGTTATTTTTTTATTTGGAATTGATGTTTCTAATTCAACTAAGGCACCTTTTTTCAATTCATCTTTAACAGTAAATCTTGGTAAATAAGCAACTCCCAAATTACCAGCAACACTTTTCTTAATAGTTTCAATACTATAAAGTTCAATTATATTATTTAAATTAATATTCTTATCTTTCATATATTTTTCAAATATTTCTCTGTTAATACTTTGTTTTTCTAGTCCAATGAGAGTTAGATCTTTATTTTGATTTGGCGTTATAAAATCTCTTTTATCCATGTTCAAATCTGGTGAGCAAACTAAAGCTAGCGAAAAAGCCCCCAATTTATCTGTTGTAACAGAATTATGTTTTCCTATATCATAATAAACACCTATATCAATATCTCCATATATAATAGCATTTTGTAAAATATAACAATTAACAGAAGTAAAAGTTAATTCTACTTTTGGAGCCATAAGCTTAAATTCTTTTAACACATCTTGCATTTTATATGATAATAGTGATTCAGCTATTGCAATTTTAAGCTTACCACCTAACTCTTTATTTGACTTTCCATAATTTTTAATCTTATTTACTGATTCAACAACTACATCAATCTGTGGTAGAACATCTTTACCAGCTTGTGTCAAAACCATATTACGCCCTATCTTTTCAAATAATTTCACTCCTAATTCAGCCTCCAGTGATTTAATTTGAGAAGTAACTGTTGATTGAGTATAAGATAACTTTGAAGCAGCTTTTTGAAAACTGCCTTCCTGAAGAATTGTTTTTAAAGTTATAAAATATTTTAAATCCATACTTAATCTCCTGAATATATCGATAATATCGAATTCTAATATCAAATATATCGACTAAAGTAATATATATTTTTATGATAGTATAATCTAAAAGGAGGTAGATTACAAGTGCCACTTCAAGTTTTGCTATCATTTTTAACTTATACTTTTATTACAGCATTTACTCCTGGACCTAATAATATTGTTGCTTTAAGTAATACAAGTATCTTTGGATTTAAAAAAAGTAAGGATATATTGATAGGTATAGGAACTGGATTTTTATGTGTTATGCTTATTTGTGGAATATTTTCTTATAGCCTAGCATCTATAATCCCACGTTTTACATTTGTTATGAAATATATTGGCGCCCTATACGTTTTATGGCTTGCTTTCCATGTAGCTACAAGTAAACCTGTTGATGAAGAAAAAAATGATGTAAAACACCCTGCATTCATGACTGGTTTTTTATTACAATTTGTAAATATAAAAATTATTCTTTACGGAATCACAGCTTTAACAAGCTTTGTACTTCCTTATCATAAAGGAATACTAGTTATAGTAGCTTACGCATGTTTGTTAACCTTAATTGGAATAGCTGGAAATATAGTATGGGCATTTTTTGGTGCTGTCTTTCAAAAATACTTTAAAAAATATTATCGCCCACTTAATATTTCTATGGCTTTATTATTAATAGACTGTGCTTATAACTTAGTTTTTAAATAAGAAATATGACATTAAAATCTAATATTTTATATTTGCAAAATATTAGATTTTAATTTTTCTATAGCTTCTATATATTCTGGATTTTCTTTTAATTCTTTCAAATCATCATCTTCTATTAAAGTTTGAAATAGATTTTTTCTTATAATTTTCTGACAGTCCTCTTTAACTTCAAGTTCTATATTTTTAAAATATGGATTATTATCATAGTTATATTCTGAAGAAATTAAGCCATCAACATATTTGTTAAAGTACTCTGCTGCAATACTTTTCTCTCCTTTTTTAAGATATCTTCTGCATAAATTATATTTACCAGAACACTGACCTATTTTAAAACTATTTTCTATTTCATTAACTGCATTTAAATATAAAACTGACTTGTCAAAATCATTATTAATCATATTTATTCTAGAAAGTATTGACATCATTGCTGTACTTTGACTTAAATACATCAATAACATACTTTCACAAAACTTTTCTGCTTCTTCATTTTTACCTTGTCTTTCTAAAAGCGAAGCATATAATGTCATAGGATCAACAAAGGAATCCTTAAGCTTTTTAATGCACTTTTCACTTTCATCATAATTTTCTAACTCCATTTGAATCATGGCAATTTGAAACAAAGAATTATTTACATATTTAAGATTTTTGCTATCTTCTACTTTATACAAAAGAGATAAAGCATACTCCTTTTTTTCCCTCGCTAAGGGATCTGAATCATCACCTAATAAACTAGAATACATTATAATCAAACCACCAACAGCTAATTTTAATCCCATACTATTAGGATATTTCTTTAAATATTCCTTGGATTTTTCCTCTCCATCCACAAAACCAAAATACAAAAATTTTTCTGTTAGTTCTTTTTTAATCTCAGAAATTTCTTCTTCTGTAAGCTCTTCTTTAAAAGATAAAAGTTCATTAAGTGATGTATCTAACGCTCTTGCTATTGGAGCTAACAAATCAATATCTGGTTTAGAATTTAAAGTTTCCCACTTACTAACTGCTCCTTTTGAAACTCCTATCATACTAGAAAGTTTTTCTTGTGTAATTCCTTTTTCTTTTCTTAATCTTAAAATCGTAGTACCAATACTTACCTCATTCAATCTAAAGACCTCCCCTTATTAATCTAAAATAAAGTAATTTAATATTGGAATTTAATATTCCAATTTAACTGTCATTATATTATTCTTACATAACAACTTCACTTTATTAAATATAAAATATTATCTGAATTATTTATATTTCTAGTATAATGTGACTTTTCATATTGAACAATGGAGGCTCTTTCACCTTTAAGTTAATAAAAGTTGAATGGGGTTCTACTTTTTAAAATCCTCTTCCTTCCATCTTAACAAAAAAATGGACTATATTTAAAATCCAATCTTTCAAATGAGGATATACTTGCTTTATTAAAATATTTACTTTTTCTACAGAAGCATCTAATGATAATGTATTTATTCCTTCTACCTTGTTTCCTATAGCTATATTAGCCTTTGCATAATCTCCTATTGCTATATCCGATGCTATCGCCGCAGCACCTACTGAATATTTTCCTATAGCCACTGCCCCAATTGAAAACATACCTATAGATATTGCTCCAATTGAAAAAATTCCTACTGAAAAAGATCCTACTGCTAACAATGCCCCTATTGCTAAAACTGCTAAACTAAATAATCCAATACCTATCAAACCAAAACTTAAAATTCCAAAGGATATAAGCCCTACTGATACCAATCCATATGATATTTTCCCTACAGCCAGTATTCCCTTTGCCTTTTTTAATCCTCTTCCTATATTGATATGAACAAGTGGTAATCCAAATAATTCTCTCTTACTCTTATATTCATATTCTATTGAACCTCTATTTAAATTAATAACTACCTGTGTTTTGTTATCATCTATTTTTTCAGGCTCTTTTTCTTCCCTATAATTTATTTCATTACTTTGTAAAGTTTCAAATTCATCACTTTCTTTAACTAAACTATCAATTGTTACATTATACAAATTAGATATTATTATTAACTTTTTTAAATCTGGTGTTGATTGTCCCGATTCCCATTTTGAAATTGCTTGTCTTGATATTCCTAATTTTTCTGCTAACTCTTCTTGAGATAATCTATTTTTATTTCTTAATAATTGCAATTTTTCAGCTAAATCCACTTGCTTCACCTCCATACAAAAATTATATAAAATTAACTTGTTTTAATCTACCAACTGGCACTTTCTTTTCGTCAACTACTAGTTGCAATCCTGTATTTGCAGGGGTTTATCTATGATTTAAGGAAAATATTATAAAATCAAATATATTATAATTCTTTATAATTAATACTAATTTCACTACCTGATTTCATATTTTTTATTTTCACTTCATTTCTAGTTACTTCATCTTCTCCAACTAGTATTACTTTCTCTATTCCTAACTTATCAGCATATTTTATTTTTTTCTTTAAAGGCTGATCATCAAAATATATAGTAGCTCCATATTTTTTATCCTGCAAACTTCTCATTATCATTCCACAATACTCAAGAGTATCTCCTATTGGTATTATTAGATAATCCAATTTGCTTTTTATACTATACTTTTCTATAAATCCTATTTCTTTTAGAACGAAAAATAATCTTGTTATTCCAATTGAAATTCCTACTCCTGGCAATATATTATTTGTATAATTTTCTGCTAGGTTATCATATCTTCCCCCTGAACAGATAGAACCATACCTTTCATTTCCTATTAATAATGTTTCAAAAACAGTACCAGTATAATAATCTAGCCCTCTTATAATCTTTAAATTGATTTTAAATTCATCATCTTCTACTCCTAAAATACCTAATGTA
Organism: Clostridium oceanicum; assembly: GCF_039521385.1. Classification (NCBI taxonomy): domain Bacteria; kingdom Bacillati; phylum Bacillota; class Clostridia; order Eubacteriales; family Clostridiaceae; genus Clostridium; species Clostridium oceanicum. Next base: position 419,821 of record NZ_BAAACG010000008.1, read on the forward strand.
CATTTAACTTTTTTTAGTTCCTCAATACCTTTCAAAAAATACTCATCATTAATATCAAGTTTTACTAATTTTTCTAATATTTCTTCATTTGTTCCTTCAATGTCTAATATATTGCTTAGATATTTACTCTTATCTTGTCCTATTAAATCTCTAAGTTGATCTTCAAAATTTAATTTTCCAATTTTATCATACTTATCTATTAACTTCATTACTTCAATAGAATCATCTATTTTTAGTTCATTTAATATTCCCTTTAGTATCTTTCTATTACTTATTTGAAATTGATAATTTTCTAATCCTATTGATTTAAATGCTTTAGACGCTAAATTTATAACCCAAGCATCATTATTTATGCTTAATTTATCTTTGCCTATTACATCTACATCGCATTGATAAAACTCTCTATACCTTCCTTTTTGATTTCTTTCCCCCCTATATACCTTACCAAATTGGCATCTTTTAAAAGGAAATACCAAATCATTATAATATTGAGCTACATATCTAGCAAAAGGTACTGTTAAATCAAATCTTAATGCTAAATCATTTTTACCTTTTTTAAAACTATATACTTGTTTTTCTGTTTCCCCTCCTGTTTTAGCAAGCAAAACATTAGCCCTTTCTATTATTGGTGTGTCTATAGATAAACATCCATTTTTCTCATAAACATCTAAAATTTTATTAACTATATCATTAAATTTTTCCTGTTCCTGTGGTAATAATTCCATGAATCCTGGTAAAATACTTGGTTTAATTAAATTTTTCTTCATTTTTATACTCTCCTCTTAGGCACATTGAAATATATACCTTATTTAAATTTATTTTTACATAACAAAAAACCATGCAGGCATATATCCCACATGGTTTAACAAATTATGATTACACTTAATTCATTATTACCAGAGATACAAGCCCATGCTAATAGACTTGTATCTGATGTTTACAAACCAAGTCCCTAGTAATGATGATGCATTAAATTTGCTTTATTAATGTTAAGTGCTTTCATAATTATCCTCCTATATTTTATTGTGAATATTATACATTATAATTATGTAAATTACAATATGAGAGATTCAAAAAATCTATCTCCCAATCAATATCTGAATCTCTGCTTCTATAGGTAAATTTTCATGTAACATATTAATTACTTTATCATAATCGCTCTTTTTAAAATGAAATGTTTGCTCCATAAAGTTACCAAATAATTTAACTTTCACATCGTCTGGGTAATTTATTACTATAGCTTTATCAATCTGCTTCCATAATATAATTGTTCTATCTCTAATTATTAACCTTATAAAACCTTTTGAAGTAACTCCTTCTATAATACATGACAATGTAAATCCAATAATACATACAATACCAAAAATATAGTGCCACCATACATTAGCATAAGAATACATAATCCATATAAAAATAGCTATAACAAATGATAAAACAATAATTTCTAAAGGCCTTTTTCTTGTTGGTATTATAATTTTTTTTATATAAGTTAAATACATAAAAATAACCGAAATAAAGGCTAAAAAAATAAAAATATTCATAATTTTCATTCAAACCACCTCTCTGTCTAAATTCCTTCTGTTAAGTTATATAAATACTGATTTATTTCACATTAAAACTATAGTAATTTATTCACCATATATATTTTTTCTGAAGAAACATTCTATTAATATAAGAAATATATTAATATGTGCATTTTCATTTTTTAATTCTATTTTATAATTAATTCATTATACCATGCTAAATAGAGAAATAATTTACAAAACTAACAAAGCTTTTAAATACTCCTTTTAAAATAACTGATAATGAATAAAATTTATACTTAAATTTTCACATAAAAGCTTCACATTTTCTTTAAACTAACGTTAATGAATCACAACCGACGCTATTTTTCAGAATATTCCGTATCTTACGACATAATATTGCATTTTTATGACTAATCTCCCATATGATTTTTATAACCGTTATATACTATACACAAGTTATTAAACAAAACATCACATTCATAACAATCTAAAGACAAAGGGGGGTATTATAGGACTTTAAATTTAAATTAACATTGCGACTTGTATAATTAGTATTATACCTATATTTATAAAATAACATTTAATTAAACTAAATAGATTTTTAATAATAAACTAAAAAATAATTATTACTATAAGTACCATAAACAAATACAGTTTTCATTGGGCTAAAAAGCCAGATTATTTAATATTTAAAACTGTTACCTCTGTATTCTATTCGATTATAATTAAAAACTCTTAAAAGGTTGTTTTGAAATAGAAATCACTTCTATTTTAAAACAACCTTTTGTCATTATTAAAGTAATAATAAAACTATGATATAATTTTATTATTAAAATACATTGTTAAAGGAGCATAATATATGTTAGAAGCTGTTAAGTTCTTAGTATATGTATTAGTATTTTTAACGTTAGTACAGTTTATGCATTTAACTGAATTTATTGGTAGAAAACTACGTGGGGAAATTTCTTATAAAAAAATGCAACAAAAAATAAATTCACTGGAAGCTAGAATTAAAGAACTTGAAGAAAAAGCTGATGATTAAAAATTAAATATTAGTGATTAAATAATAACAGAAAATGCACTAACATTTAGGCTGCTACTCCTAAATATTAATGCATTTCTTATTATCTAATCATTATAACTTATATTTCTTGATTTTAGTTTCTCACCACAAAAACTAAAATCACTATACCATTATTTATTATTTAATCATTTCTGTCTATCTTTTCTCTTATTTATCTTTTTTGCTTGTACTTATAATTCTTTATTGTCTTAATCTTTTATGGAATCTTTCCAAGGCTCATTTCTGCTACTGTTTCTTTAACCTCTTCTAATGTTCCATCTATACTACTTTGAACTGCTGCAGATATTGCTCCTTCAACTAAAGCAGTATCTACAATTTCTATTTTTTCTTTCATTCCTTCATCTAAACATTCAACAGCCATGTCTGAATTCATATATGCACTTCCCAAATCAAACAATACTATTACTCCGTCTTCTGAATATACTTCATTTATTGCACCCATTATTTTTTCTATGTCTGTACCAATTCTTCCATCTGAAGTTCCACCAGCTGCTGCTATTGGCACATTTGTAGCCATTTGAAGCGCCAAGTCTTTTACTCCTTCTGCCACTTTTTCGCTATGGGATACTACTACAATTCCTACCATGCTTTTTCCTCCGTTCTATATACCATTAATATAATAAGTCACCTTAAAAAATTTTCTACATAGTCACTTCTATTTTCCATATCTAAGCTAATAACTTATTTAATACATTTTTATTTAATCTAAGTAGTAATAGTTTCATATATAGATTTTAGTATTAAATAACTTGATGTAGCTCCTGGATCTTGATGTCCAATACTTCTTTCTCCAAGATAACTTGCTCTCCCTTTTGTAGCAATTATATCTTTTGTATATTCAACACCTTTTTGGGCTGCATCTACTACATTTTTCATTGCTTCTTTGCTATCCAATCCATTATTTAAGGATTCTTTTAAAGCATCTAACGCAGGACTTATTGAATCTACCATTGTTTTTTCTCCTGTTTCTGCTTTACCTCTAACTTTTATTCCATTTAAACTTTCTTCTAATATAACAACAAGGTCTTCTATATTTAACTCTTCTTTTCCAGCTAATTTTTTTCCACTATACATAAAAGCTGTTCCATATAATGGTCCTGACGCTCCACCTACATTTGTAACTAAAGTCATCCCTACAGTTTTTAATAATTTTCCTATATCTTTATCTTCAATAGAATCTATTTTTTCTATAACTGCCTTGAAACCTTTATTCATATTAAATCCGTGATCGCCATCTCCTATTGCACCATCTAATTCACTTAAAAACTTTTCATTTTCTTCTATAACCTTGCTTATATTTTTAAATATATTCTTTAAGTCACATGCGTTCACTGCCATAGTTATCATCCTTTTCTTAATTTATTATTTAACCTAACTTATACCTCTATAAACATCTATCTATAAAAAACATTCTATTAAAATTAATCTACATTACTTTAAATGCTGGAGTATCTGCTACATCATCTAATAATTCTTTTAACTCAGAATCTAATTTTAATACTGTAACTGAGAAGCCTGCCATTTCAAGAGAAGTCATAAACTCTCCCACAAAAGTTTTGTGTATTTTTATACCTTTATCAGATAACATTTGATTTACTTTATTATTTACAATATATAGTTCCATTAAAGGTGTTGATGCTAATCCATTAACCATAACTGCTACTTCTTCGCCTTCATCTATTTTTATATCATCTAATATTTTTGAAACTAAATGCTCTGTAATTTCATCTGCTGTTTTTAATTTTTCTCTATGAGTTCCTGGTTCTCCATGGATACCCATTCCTATTTCCATTTCATCTTCTGCTAATTCAAAGTTAGCTTTTCCAGCTGCTGGTACGATACATGGTGTTATAGCCATTCCCATACTTCTTACATTATCTATAACTTTTTCTGCTACTTCTTTTACTTCTTTTAAAGATCCACCTTTTTCAGCCTTTGCTCCTGCAATTTTATGAACAAATACAGTTCCTGCAATTCCTCTTCTTCCTGTTGTAAATGTACTATCTTGTACTGCTACGTCATCGTTAACTACTACAGCTTCTACATTTATATCTTCCATTTCAGCCATTTCTTTAGCCATATCAAAATTCATAACGTCTCCAGTATAGTTTTTAACTACAAGTAAAGTTCCTTTTCCTGTATCCACAGCTTTTATAGCTTCAAATACTTGGTCTGGAGTAGGTGATGTAAACATTTCTCCAGCTACAGCAGCATCAAGCATTCCTTTTCCTACATATCCACCATGTGCAGGTTCATGGCCACTTCCTCCACCACTTACTAAAGCTACTTTATTTTCAGCTTTTTGAGTACGGACTACTACATTAGCATTATCTAGTTTCTTTATATATTCTGGATGGGCTAAAGTCATTCCTTTTAGCATATCACCTAATACTTCATTCGGATTGTTTATTATTTTTTTCATTTAAAACGCCTCCTATAATTTTATAATTTGCACAATTTATTTTATTTATATATTTTTTATTTAAAATTTATTTTTAATTTTAGGTAAAACCTGCTTAAAATTTGTAATTGGAACTTCTGAAACTCAGATTGATTCGTCTAAGTTATTATTGAAACTCAAACTCATTCTTCGTTTGAGTAAGCGATTCACACTAAATCATAGATTTAGGTTCTCTGCTTAACCGACTCACACCAAATCACAGATTTGGGTTCGGAACTTCTGAAACTCAGATTCATTCTTCGTCTGAGTAAGCGACTCACACCAAATCACAGATTTGGGTTCGCTGCTTATATTCCGAATGTTGCTTTGAATAAGATTGCTCCGAAAACTCCACCAACTATTGGTGCTACAACAGGTATCCAAGCATATCCCCAGTCAGAATCTCCCTTTGTTTTAATAGGTAATATTGCATGTACTATTCTAGGTCCTAAATCTCTCGCAGGGTTTATAGCATATCCTGAGTTACCCCCAAGAGATAAACCAATTGCCCAAACTAAACCACCAATTACTAATGCTCCAAGTCCTGGTGCCATTTTTTGATTAACTATTCCAAGTATTCCAAATACTAAAACACAAGTTCCAATAAATTCTGCTAAAAAGTTTCCTACAGTATGTTTAATTGCAGGCCCTGTAGCAAATGATCCTAAAATCGCTCCTTGATCTTCTGTGTTTTCCCAATGTGGTAGATAAGTAAGCCATACTAAAACAGCTCCTAACATAGCCCCTATAAACTGAGCTAATATATACATTGGAACATCTGCCCATGGGAATTTACCAATAGATGCAAGACCAACTGTTACAGCAGGGTTTAAATGTGCGCCACTTACACTTCCAAATATAAATGCAGGAATTGCTACTGCAAATGCCCAACCTGTTGTTATAACCATCCAACCAGAGCTATTACCTTTAGTTTTATTTAATACAACGTTTGCAACAACACCATTACCTAACAACACCAAAAATAAAGTACCTATAATTTCTCCTAAAAAAGCTGACATAATATTTTCCTCCTTTGTAACTTATCTTTATTTACTTTATATAAGTAGCAAATACCATGCCAACTTAAAACGTTTTCAAGAAATCGTTTTAAATAGCCATTTTAAGAAAAATCTATTTTTTATTTTTGAATATAGACCTTGGTAAAAAGTATCAAGTTAATATTTTATATCAATACTTTTTTGTATCATTGATACTTTTTACCAAGGTGTTGTTTTAATGAGTCTTCTCCCAGCTAACTACTTTACTTATTCCATATTTTCTTGCTTTAGATGCTACTGTTTTGTGTGTAACTCCTAAAACTTTAGCTGCAGCATTAAAACTCCCATATTTTTTCAATGCTTTTTCTATAACAATTTTTTCATATTCTTTTAGTGGTAATATTTCTTCACTATCTTCAATCATGCTCTTTATATTTTCTTCTTTATCTCTTATATATTCTTCTTGGGGATTCTTTTTTATGTTTTCTCTTTCCATATAAACTTCATTATTCTTTTCTTCATTTCCATTTTTAATATGATTTCTTTCAATGTTTTGTAAATTTTCTTGTTTAATATATATAGGAAGTTCTTCTACATCTATGTATTTTCCTTCTGATAAAGTTATTAATCTTTCAATTAGATTTTCTAATTCTCTAACATTTCCTGGCCACTTATATTTTATAAGACAATCCAGTGCATCATTAGTTATTCCTTTTACATTTCCACCCATTTCATTGCTTATTTTTTCTATGAAATGTTCTATTAATATAGGAATATCTTGTTTTCTTTCTTTTAATGATGGCAATATTATAGGAATTACATTTAATCTATAATATAAATCTTCTCTAAATTGCTCTTTATTAACCATATCTTCTAGATTTCTATTAGTGGCACATATTATTCTTACATCAACTTTTATAGTATCTTCTCCACCGACTCTTTGAAATTCTCTTTGCTGAAGTACCCTTAAAAGTTTTGCCTGCATACTTTTATCTGTTTCCCCTATTTCATCTAAGAAAATAGTTCCTTTATTAGCTAATTCAAATTTCCCTAACTTTCTTTTTATCGCTCCTGTAAAAGCACCTTTTTCATGCCCAAACAATTCACTTTCTAGTAAACTTGTTGGCATTGCAGCACAGTTAACTCTTATAAAAGGCCCATTACTTCTATTACTTGCAAAATGTATTCCTTCTGCTATAATTTCTTTTCCAGTACCGCTTTCTCCTTTAATTAATACTGTAGAATTACTTTTAGCAGCTTTAGATGCAATGGCTAATACATCTTTCACATTTCCACTATTGCCTATAAATTTATTAAAAGATTTATTAGGCTTTTTTGTTCTTAAAAGTTCATCTTCAAAATATTCTGCTTTAGCTTGTGCTTTATTTAAGTTTTGAGATAAATTCAATATTTGAGTTAAATCTTTTACAACAGAAACTACCCCATTTATTTTTCCATCTACAATTATTGGGCTAACATCTGCAGCTATAATAACTCCATTTCTCTTTTTTATTATTTTACCTCTTTCACTTTTCCCTGATATTAAAACTTTTCTTCTTAATCCATTTGGAGATATAGCTTTTATATTTTCTCCTATAAGGGCTTCATCATCTGATTTTAAAATATTAGCATAGGATGAATTAGCATAAGTTACGTATCCTTCCTTGTTTAATACACATATACCATCTTGAACTGAATCCAAAATCAATTCAAATCTTTCTTTTAATTCTTTAACTTCTGTAAGCTCTCCTGTAATTTGTTCCATCTTTGAAATATCTTGAAAAAGTGTAGCTACCCCTTTTATTTGCCCATTTATTATAATCGGAGTATGATTTAGCATAATTATTGTACTATTTATAACTTTTCTAATACCAAGACTTGCAACTTTAGATTTTCTTACAATATGGCTTTTTGTATCTGGTATTACTTCATAAACCTTTTTACCTATCAATTTATTTGCTGGAATTCCTAGTATCTTTTCTGCCATTGGATTAAATAATGTTATAATGTTATTTTCATCAGTAACCATTAAACCACTTGCTAAGCTATTAAAGATTTTTTCCCAAGCTATAGTATTATTGTGAATTATATTATCTATATTTTTTATGGACTGTTCATCTACTATATTAAAATTTCCTGATAAATACTCACTAATATCTTTTAAAACTGTATCTATATCCTTTTCGTTATCTTTCTCAGATACAACTTCAACTAAAATTTCTTCATCCTGTTTAATCTTTAATAAAACTAAAGGCATTAAAGCTGTTGCAGATATTTTTTTATTATTCTTATATATATATATTTGAACATGAAATTTCTTTTGCAATTTACTAACCTTATGTACAACCATTGCTACTACTCTAGCATGTAACCCTTTTACGTTGTTTATTTTAACTTTTGTTGTTTTTTTCAAGGAAAATCACTCCTATTTTCTAAAACAGTATTTTGTAATTATTTATATTAACCTTTTTAAAGTTTATTTTATTAAATCTTTGATCTAGTTTTTCAAATATAAAGATTGAAAATCATTAATGTAACTCAAACTCATTCTTATATATTATTAATGTAACTCCTTCTCCACTTGTAGAAGGAGTAAGCGATTCACACTAAATTTAAAATTTAGGTTCTCTGCTTAAGTCACTCACACCAAATCATAGATTTGGGTTCGGAATATTTGAAACTCAGATTCATTCTTCATCTGAGTAAGTGACTCACACCAAATTATAAATTTGGGTTCGCTACTTATATTATATCCTATAATGCAGTTATTTTTCAGGAGAAGATTTTTATAATGAAATCAAAAATATAACGTTTACGATTCCTAAGCGTTATATTTTTTTAACTATACTTTGTTTTACGACAGAATTAGACATATTTAAAACCAAATTACACCTAAAATCATTATAATTATTATATATTGTATGTAAGGTATTAAAGAACAGCTTGTCCATAAACACGGGGGATTAAATATTTTAGAGGGATATTGAATATATATTCAACCTTCTTCCTTTTCAAAATTCAGACCATAAGTTTAAATTAAAAAGTTGCTTTAAAATATTTTAAAGCAACTTTTTAATCTTTATTATCTTTTAAATATATCTATTCCTCCAGCAGAACTGTCTAATTCAATATTATACCTTCCAGAACCTACTTTACCAGTTACAGAATCATGTGCTGCTTCTGATTTTTCACTCATTCCTTCTTCAAAATCATTATCTATACTTCCTGCTGTTGTTTCCGCATTTAAAGTAAACTCTGACTTTTCAGGAATATATAACTTAACAGATCCTGCTGAACTATCAATATTAATATCACCAACTAATTCATTACATTTAATTTCTGTGCGTCCTGCAGAGTTATCTGATGTTAATTTTCCTTTAAACCCATCTATATCTATTGATCCTGCTGAAGATTTTATATCTATATTTTTAGCTTCTATATTTTCACCAGTTATTTTACCTGCACTACTTGTAAGTTTTAAGTTATTAGCTTTTACATCCTTATAGTCTATTCCTCCATCTCTGGTTTTTAATTCAATATCATTAGCATATTTTTTAGGTATATATAATTTAACAATAGGAGTCTTCATATCTTCAAAAAAACCAATATTAATAACTTTAATCTTTTTTTCATCTACTATATTTAATTTGCCACTTTCCTTTTCTATTTTTATGTTATTTTTATCTTTTGAGTTTTTGTATATAACTACTCTTGCCTTATCATTTTCACTGTAACTTACTTCAACTTTACCTGCTACATTTGCATATATATTCTTTATACCATCTAAACTATATTCTTCATCTTTTACTACCTTTTTATTACCTATATGTGAATTATCTGAAGTATACACTCCACCATTTCTTAATATTTCCCCATAATCCTTAGCAAAATATACTCTTGCAGAAAATGCTACTACTGATGCTAAAAATACTCCTACTAAAATTTTATTATTTATTTTAAATTTATTCATATCAATCTCCCCTATTTAATATTTCTTTAGTTTTTTCCAGTTACTATTTCAATATTTTTCTTTGTATAATTGTACATCATAATATAAAATTTTTTATTTAAAAACACACTACCTTTAACTGCTAATATTCCACCTGAAACAAATATCATTCCTAAAAGAAAAGAATCTAAATAAGGTAAATTAGGAACAGTTACATATGGCAAATGTTTCATTATAGGTGATATTAAAAGCATTCCCCCGGTAACTGTTATACCACCTGATACCATAACCAATGTAAATAATATTCCTGCTATTGCTATAGAAAATCCTAAAACAAATACAAGGTTAAAAAATCCTAAAGCTAAAGCAGCTATAACTGCTGAAAATATATTTGAAACGTTAGGTTCTTTCTTAGCTTTTTCTAATCTTTCTGATGCAGTATATTGCTTTGCTATTTTTCTTGGATCTCCAAGTTCTTTTGATATTTCCTCTTCACTCTTTCCATTTCTAATTCCTACATCAAAATGTTCTTCATAATCATACATTATTTCTTTTTTTGCTTCTGGTTCAATTCTTAAATTATTATATAAAGTATTTAAAAATTCCTTTTTATTCATATGCGTATCCTCCCATTAATTGTTAATTTTATCTTTATGTTAATCTTAAAATTTCTGTAATTATTTTTATATTTATAGATTCTTAATAAAGCATCTCTTACTATCATTATAAATAAAGTAACTACAAATACTATAAAGAATTACTTAAGAATAAATTAAAAAACCTTAAGTTTTAAAATTTATATTTTTATACTATTTAATCATCTGGAGATTCAATTTGTAATATTCCTTCTTTATCTATAACATTATTTACATTTATAACAAATTCTTTCCATTCTTTTTTTAATTGCTCTTTTTTATTATATCCTTCCTCTGTTAATTTATAGTATTTTCTTGGAGGTCCTTCTTTTGATTCTTTAAGATAAGTTTCAAAATATCCTTCCTTTGTTAACCTTCTAAGTATTGGATATATAGTTCCATCTGATATTTCTATATTTTTTGATATTTCTGTTACAAGCTCATAACCATAAGACTCTTTAAAACTTACAGTTGCTAAAACACATAGTTCTAAAACTCCTTTTTTAAGTTGTGTATTCATCTTTTTTTCCCTCCCGTGTATGTTTATATTTCACTTACTATCTTTTTTTATATGGTATATTGTTTTATTTATTATAAGATAACACATGGTATTATATATTACAAGGTACTAAGGTATATTTTTTAATAAATCTAAAAAACAATTATAATTTCTGATTAAAATAACATCATCGTTCTTACTAATATTCCTACACCCATTACTACAGTAGCTATCACTACTTTATTTAATATTTCATCCATTATTTGCCCCTCCTTTGTTTATCTTTAATATACTTTTATTATATCTCCCTAACATATCATTTTATATTTTGTTTACTACAATATAAATTTCCCCATTAATATCCAACCTCCGGCAACTATACTAGGTCTTAATGCTATTTTCAAAACTCTCTTCATTTCTTTACCCTCTTTTCATTATTTTTAATATACTTTTATTACCTACCCCTAATTCATAATTTATCTTATCATTTATTAGTCTTAGTTATTATTTTTTAATTTTTTTACTAATAACCCTATCCCTATTACTAAAGCTGTTATCCCTATATTTTTTTTAATTTTTCTCACTATGTTCTCCTCCTTTGTTTAATGATTAATATATTTATATTTTTCATGCTACCTTTTTTTATATAGTATATTGTTTTGTTGATTATATAATATCACATGGTATTATATAATGCAAGGTACTAAACTATATTTTTTTCGTATTTTTTTAATAAAGTTAAAAACATATCATTGAAACAAGTAAAAGTCATTATATCACTACTTTTACTTAGTTGAGAAACTACCATTTTATTTTTTTCTTTTAAAAATTCTACAGTTAGACACCTAAGTATACTATTTACTAATGCATATATAAAAGTAACAATTACCCTTTAATTTTAGAATTTAATTATAATATATTCCCATTTTAAAACTATCTTATATAAACATTTATATATTGCATACTAAGTATCCCTATGATATAATTTTACAAATAGTTGATACTATCAACGATAAAAAGGAGAATTATTATGAATAAAGCAGAAATAATTAGAAAAGAACTAAGATTAATCATACGAGAACTAGGCTTACTTAATCATAATTGTCTTAACTCTGAACTCACGCTAATGCAAGCCCATATATTAAACTACATTAAGCAAAATGGTACTACTCCTTTTAATGAACTAACTCTACAATTAGGAACTGATAAAGCCTCACTTAGTAGAACTCTTACTAGTTTAGAATCTAAAAAATTTATTAAAGTAGAAAAATCTACTACTGATAAAAGAATTAAATTAATCAGCCTTCTACCATTAGGTATAGATACTATGAAAAAAGGAGACATTGAAGCCAATAAATTTATAAACGAAATATTAAATCTTGGAGATAGTACAATTAACAATAACATTGCAAAATCACTAGAAGATTTTCGTATTCTTACACTTAAAAATAATCTTAAAAAAGATGATTCCAGAATAAAATTAGAAAAACTTCCAACAAATTATTATGATAACGCAATTAAATTAGCTACAAAAGTTTTTAATTATGAACAAAATATTCCTGAAAAACTAATACCAATAAATAAAAATTCAAAACAAAATTGGTGGTGTGCAAGAGTAGGTGAAGATATTATTGGAATTGTAGCTTCTTGGTTTGAAAATAATAAGTGGCACTGGGGAAGGTTTGCAGTTGATATAAGACTTAGAGGTACAGGTATAGGCAAAAAACTTGCTTTATTTTCTTTAAAAGAAATTTTTAATAACAATGTGGATAAACTTTATATAGATGCAAGAGATATCACCGTGATATTACTAAAACAATATGGTTGTGAAGTGTTAGGAGAACCAGTAGATTTTTACGGGGAACCTGTTACTCCTCTTTTAATGAAGAAAGAAGATTTTATAAATAGTATCAAAATCAAATAATTAGTGAAGCCTCAAGACTTTTATGCTCTTAAGGCTTATTTATATTATACATTAAACAATGACATATACTAATTATTAATAAGTTTATATTTTTTATTAGTAAGTGTAAATTTATCTTTTAATCCATCTGTAATATATATTTTCTTATCTTTAGTTATAAATATAGCCTCAATATTAGAAAACTTCTTTACAAGTTTCATTCCATCTTTTAATCCAAACTGAAACACACAATTAGACATACCATCTGCATTAGATGATTTATCTGCTATTATTGTTACAGAAGCAAGTTCATTTTCTACAGGATAACCTGTTTTACTATTCATTATGTGATGATATCTTTTACCTTTGTATTCAAAAAATCTTTCATAAATCCCAGATGTAACAACAGATTTATTAGAACTATTTTTTATTTTTATGTTCCCTAAAGTATTTCCTCTAGCGTCATCTGGATTTTGAACTTGTACATTCCAATGATCTTTACTAGGATTACTTCCCATAGTTAAGATATTTCCGCCTAAATTAATGATAGCATTTTTAGCTCCATTATTAGATAATACTTTAGCAACCTCATCTGCAATATAACCTTTTGCAAGTCCTCCTAAATCTATTTTTGCTCCTTCTTTTTTAAGCATAGCTGTATTATTTTTTTCATTAATTTGTAGATTCCTATAGTCTACACGTTTCAAAGCATCTTGTAACTCGTCTTGATTTGGTACAGCTTCTTTGTCTGTACCTATACTCCATAACTTAGAGATTCCTCCAATTGTAATATCAAATTTCCCTTTTGAAAGTTTAGAGTAATAAATACCCTTCTTTAATATTTTTAAAGTGTGCCTACTTACTTTCACTGGACGTTTACCAGCAGCATTATTTAGCTCAATGATTTCACTAGTCTTTGCATTGTTTACCGTTATTTCTTTTTCGATTTCACTAATTTTATTATAAGCTTTATCTAATACTTTTTCATCAACCTTATCTAATACAGTAATTTTACAAAGAGTTCCTAGACAAATTTCATCTCTTGATATTGGCTTATCATTATAAGTAGGTCTAGACTTTTTAGTTGAAACTCCCACAGTTATTAATACTAAAATTATTATTATTGCTAAAATTATTTTTTTATAATTTTTCACTTTAAAATCTCCTGTCAGATTAACTTATAAACTAAAATAAAAAATATTATTCCTATTATTAACTTTTATTTTTAATTTTTAATAATAAGATTCCTAATATTTGATTTAAATTTAGTAATACTTTAACTATTAAAAAGCCTGCATTGACATGCAGACTTTAATATAGTAAAAACATATGTATTAAATTCTTAAGTTAATACATTTTTATAATAACTTTAAATTTTATATCCATTAAAAATCATCTAAATTTCCTAAATCCCCTAAATCTCCTAATCCACCATCATCAGATTTATTTACACTTACCTCTACATTTTTACAATTATCATTCAATATATTATTTTTAATCCCACTACTATCTTTTGTAATACCACTTATAACACTAATTTTGCCTCTACCATCTTTTTTAGCAAGAAACTTTAATCTAATTATATTCTTATTTCTCTCTTTATATGAATCATTAATTTTATTATGAGATATTAAGCATCTAACCTTGCCTAAATTTCTATCCACACCAACTCTACATTGTTTTATACCATCTATTTTTTCATATCCAATATATTCAAATAGATCTTTATCGTAAGATAACATTAAATCTTCTGCACAAACATTAATCCCATCATCTAAAATAATATCTGTAGTAAAAACGTCATTTTCTTTTATTGGATTTTTAGATAACAAAGGTCTAACTTTAGGATTTGATACCAATGCACCATTTTTATCAACAGCTATTGCTGATATATTAAAGTAATTTGAATCTTGAGTTATAATTTGAACATGGTGTTTTTCATTAGTTAAATTAAGTTTTTCGTAAACTACACGCAAATTATCAACACCATAGTTTTTCATTTCACTTCCACTAAATCTCTCCACTATATTATCATCAATTTTTATTAAAATATTTGAACTACATTTTTCATAATGCCTTTCGGAGATAATTCTTAATTTACTTCCCATAAAATCAAATTCTACTTTACAATTAGATGCTTGTGTATAATGATATCCATCATACTCTGTTGTTTCACATCCTCCAGCATATGTTAACCAAATTCCTGAATAATTTAGAAAACAGTCATCATATATTTTCCACGCCGGATCATTAAGATTTACTCCTTTTGCAAAAGCACTTGTACTACTGCTAAAGAGGAGCATAAAAATAATACCTATACCTAATAATTTTGACATAAGTTTTTCTTTTTTTACAACACCCATAAAATTCCTCCAAAACGTATTTTTGTATCATAGTTTAGAACATATTATATATATCGTAAATACTGTAAACACGTTTAGTAATTTATATAATATTTGTATTTTATTTCTATGTATTAATTGTCTTATTGTGCATGATTTTATTTTTAATATATAGTTTGTCAAATTAAGATTAATTATAATTTATACTCTATATCACTATAAAAAGTATAAAATCTTCAAAAGATTTAATCCTTACCTTATATCAATGTATTTATCACTATTTAGTTTAGCATCTTCAAAACTTCCCATGTTTTCCATAGTATAGAGTGCTGATTCTATTATATTAAAAGCTAAAGGGCAACCGGAGCCTTCCCCTAATCTCATCTTTAAATTTAGCATACTTTCAAGACCAATTTCTTTTAGAATATATGCTGCTGCCGGTTCTGCTGATAGATGTGACGCAAACATATAATTTTTGCAAAGAGGATTTAGTCTATATGCACATAAAGCAGCTGTTGAAGCTATAAATCCATCAATAACTATAGGAATTTTATTTTTAGCTGCCCCTAGAAAACATCCACAAAGTCCTGCAATATCAAGTCCACCTACTTTAGATAAAACATCAATTACATCATCTTTATTAGGATTATTAATACTTATTGCTTTTTTAATAGCATTTTCCTTACATAACAGCTGTTTTTCCGTAATACCAGAACCTTTTCCTGTTGTAACTTCTGGTGATAAATCACATAACACACTTAAAACTGCCGCACTAGTTGTAGTATTACCTACACCCATTTCTCCAGTTCCAAATATATCTACTCCCTGTTTTGAGAGCTTGTCTACAATTTCTATGCCTACTTCTATTGCTTTAATAGTATCTTCTCTTGTCATTGCTGGCTCTTTTGTCATATTTTTAGTTCCATACATTATTTTTTTATTTATAATTTTAGTATTTTCAAAATCATGATCAACGCCTACATCTACAACTGTAATATTAGAGTTTACAAATTTAGAAAGTACAGCTACTCCTGTAATATCCTTTGTAAAATTATTTGTTACTATTTTAGTTACTTCTCTAGGACAATTTGTAACATCTTCTTCTATTACTCCATTATCTGCACACATTATAATTATATTTTTGTTATTTATTTTAGGAAACACCTTTCCTGTTATACCAGCCATTTTAGATGCTATCTCTTCTAACACACCTAAACTTCCAATAGGCTTTGTTAAATTATCAATCCTTTTCCATGCTTCTTTAACTACTTTTTCATCTAATTTTGTAATGCTATCTATCGTTTGCTGTAATAAACCCATATCGATCCTCCTAAATTTTAGTAATTATACATTTTCATTGCTTTGATATATATATAATTTTTCATTAACTTCAAGTGATATTACATATTATTATCTCATATTTTCACATTGGTGTATCTATGTATCCTTACTATATTTTATGGATACATAAGGATACAGTTTTAAGCTATATGGATACACTTTTTTTCTTAAAGATACAGCTATAGTTTTTAAAAAATAAATATATTTTTTCAATATCTTTAATGAATTTTTTATCAAAATTCTGTATAAAAATGCACGTATTATATTTTAAAAAATAAGTACAACCCTTGAGTTATCCACATTCTGTGAATAACCTGTGCATAACTGGTATTTTTTGGGTATAACTTGCATACTATATATAATTAGTATAAAGTTTTTGTAAAAATATAATCTCACAATTATAATATCTATCATTAAATTTGTAATATGTTGTAGAACTTCACTAAAAATCTATAAATCCATATTCTTATTTGCATTTTTCTACAAAATCTTATCTTCCAGAACTACACTTTTGCTTTTATATTTATAAATTTTCATCAATCTTCAAAAACATTATACTAACCTACATACGCCTTCAAAAACTTTTATAAAAACACATTATTTTAATTTTATCTTTATATATTTTCATAAACCTAAATTTCTTCGTATTCACATAGAAATTAATAAAAAAAGAGAAAAAGCACTACTCACTCAAAGAATAGTACTTTTGATGCTTAAATTGATATAATAAATTTGTATTGATATTCGTTTTTTTTACTTATCCAATCCTTTTTTATTATAGGCATACATAAAAAGAACTGCACCAATTAATATCCAAACTAAAATTATACATATATTATAAGTAGACTCTACCCCTATGGTTTCCCCTTTAAACACTTTTTCAAGCATAATATTCATATTATAGTTAGGTAATAATTCAGATATTCTTCCAATTGTTTTATTTATTTTTGCAACCAATGGTAATATATAAAATATTATAAGTGCAGGCATAGAAACTACTCCTGTAGCCATTTGATTAGGTGATAGTATTCCAATTATAGCTCCAATTTCTATCATACTTAAGACCACTAAAGTACTTAAAAGCATATATTTTCCTAAATACTGAATATCCATTCCAATCATAAAAAATAATATTACATTTATAATTCCTGTCACTAATAAAGTTATAAGGGCTTTTCCAGCTAAAAACTCCCAAGGTGATACAGCTGAAAGCATAAGAGTTCTAAGAGTATTTTTTTCTTTTTCTTCAGCTATAAGCATAGCTATAACATAACTTCCTACCATCACAAGATTTGTACCTAGAGCTAAAGTTAATATATTTGTATTTACCATAACATCATTACTAAATTTATCCCCTAGTATTTTTGAATACAAAGCACATATCATAATTGGAAAAAGGCACATAATAAAAACATTCATATTTTTTCCAAAATCTTTTATTTCCTTCTTAAATAATGCATTCACTCTTCTTATTGAAAATTCCATTATAGTTCCCTCCCTGTAAGATTTAAAAATATTCTTTCTAAACTTGGCTCCATAGAATGAATTGCTAATAGCTTTCCTTCTTCCATCCACTCTTTAATTTTAAGAGCACCTTCCTTATTATTTTTTAGCATAATTTCTTTATTTTTATCTTTAAGAATTACCTTTATATCGTCATTCATATATTTTAATTTCAAAGATTTTGGATTCCCTAGCTCAACTATTTCACCATCATTTAAAAAAGCTACTCTATCACAAAGTTTATCTGCTTCCATCATATTGTGAGTTGTTAAAAATATTGTAGTACCTTCCTTATTAAGATTTCTAAGCAACTTATGAATCTCTAAAGATGTACCTGGATCTAATGAAGAAGTAGGCTCGTCTAAAAATAATAACTTAGGTTTATGAAGTACCGCTCTTGCTATCATAAGTCTTTGCTTCATACCCTTTGAAAGTTTTTTAACTTGTTTTTTCATAGTATCTTCCATGCCTATCTTACTTAATATTTCCTCAATATTTTTCTTAGGAACACCATTTATATCTGCAAAAAGCATCAAATTATCTAAAACCGTTAATCTATCATACATACCACTAGTATCAGATAATATTCCAATATTCTTAACTATTTCTTTTCTATTAGAATAAACATCCTTTCCAAAAACCTCAATATCACCACTAGTTGGTATTAATTGAGATGTTAATAACTTAATAGTAGTAGTTTTACCTGCTCCACTGGGACCTAAAAATCCAAAAATTTCACCCTCTTTAATATTGAAAGTTAAATTTTTTAAAGCCTTTTTCCCTTTAAAATCCTTTGTTACATTACTCATAGAAATAATTGTTTCCACGTTTAAAACTCCCTTCTCTTTTCCATGGCTCAATTATCCTAAAAATCACACTCTATAACCATAAAATATATAGGAAAAGATCAGATAAGTAGTTGAATGGCTTGTTTAAAGGGTTAAAGTATAGCCTTCAACTGTTAAGTGGAGCATATGTTTCTATAAACGGAGCATATTTGGGGGTTAAATCTCTTAAATCTGCTCCCTAACATGCAAATTATTTATTATAAATTCCTTACCTTATCTATGGAAATTTAAAAAACAGTATTTTTTACATACCACTAATAAATTATATTTAAGGAACACTTTTTCAGTAAGATTTAAAATT
Source organism: Clostridium oceanicum (assembly GCF_039521385.1). Lineage (NCBI taxonomy): Bacteria > Bacillati > Bacillota > Clostridia > Eubacteriales > Clostridiaceae > Clostridium > Clostridium oceanicum. The sequence goes on from NZ_BAAACG010000008.1 coordinate 439,190, forward strand.
TATAATTTTAATATATCCTTTAGTTCATCTAATCTTCTTTTTGATAATGGAAGAGAACTCTTTACTTTATCATCCAAGCTTAAACTATAACTATTTCTTGTCCACGTAATAACTTCTCTAACTCTCTGTAAATTTACAAGATAAGATCTATGACATCTAAAAAATCCAAAATGTTTTAATCTCTCTTCTAAATCTCTAAGTGAAATAGTACAAGGAAACTTGTCCCCTCTAATACTTAAGTTGCTAACTCCATTTGCACTTTCTATGTAATCAATCTCTGTAGGATCAAACAATAAAATTCTTTCCTCTACTTTAGCAGGTATTTTTTCAACCTTATACACTGGTTTTGTATCTTTAGGTTCTTCTATATTATTGTTAGATTCTTCTATGTTGTTATTTAACTCTATTAATCCCTCATCATTTAATCTATAAGCCTTTTCGCTAAGCATAAGAGTATCCTTAAATAAAACTGATGTAATTAAAATTGCCATTCCCTGTCTTTTTAATTCTTCAATATTTTCTACTATTATCTTAGCTCCATCTCTATCCATATTAAGGATTGGCTCTTGAAACATGAAAAATTTTGGTTGTTTTAATATCTCCCTTGCAAAACTTAATCTTCTCTTTTCTGAATAGCTTAAATTTTTTATTTTCTTATTGCCAATATCTAATAAAGCAAGTTTTAACATTACTTCTTTATAATCTAGCTTTGTGGACAAAAGATCAGCAAAAAATTTCATGTATTCTTCTATAGTCATTCTCTCATAGAAAGTTTCTTCTCTAAGCACAACACCAATAGTCGAAATATTAGTCTTAATGTACTCTAAATTTCTTACATCTTCTAGGTATATTTCACCTTTTGCCGGTGTGACCCTGCCTAAAATTAGATTTATAAGTAAATCACTCATCTCATTACTACACTCTATGCTTATAGAAGTACCTTTATCTATATCAATATCTATATTTTTTATTACATTATTATGTTGTTCTTTATACAACCCCTTAATTTTAAGCACATAAAACACCCTTCCAATTTTCCTATTCTATATTTTATCATATAAAAGGTTTAAAGGTATATACTTCAATTTTCAGTTAAAATGTGGATAAATCTATATGCACTACATTATGGTAGAAACATAGGAAAGTAATATTTTTGATGTGTAAGTGAAAAAGAAATGATTTTGTAGATTGGAGGGAGGGTAAATAGCTTTTACTAAAATATAATATGATATTTCTATAAAAATATAGCCTTAACCATAATAATATTAATGATTAAGGCTGGGTTTGGTTAAATCTATCTAATTCTCTAACTAACCAATTTGATAAAATGCCTTCTTTAAAATTTTCTCTTATCCATTTCATCAATCTTAGATAAAAGTAAATAATTACTCCAATTTAATTGGTCAGACAGCGTCTAACTTATTGGAAAAGCCTTATAAAATTTTCGCATATACTTTAAATTAGTTTCTGAAAATCCTTTACCAAAATGTTTTGTAAATTTTTTCCGTAAATATTTTATTATATGTTCCCCATAGTCAGCTCTTTCTTTCCCATTTTGTTCTTCCTCACCAATGATTCTTCCTATATTCCAATATGCATCAACAATTATAAAATTAACTACTTTAGATATTTTTTCTCTTGTTCTGGTTAAAGTAGTCTTTATGCTTTCATGTAGTTTATTATTTTTTAAACTTATCTCATTTTTATTTTTCACTTTGAATCAACTCCTTTAAACTAATAACTAATGTACACAAAGATTTAAAATTTGTAGTATCTGCTTTTGTTCTGTTAAAGCTTCTTCCTATTTTTCTGTTTTTTCAAAACTATTTATTTTTTCTTTGACCTTTTTACTACTTGATTAGATTGTATAATATCCCCATTGTCTATATTTAATTTTTTATTTTCAGATAAATTTATCCTTATTATTACCATATTATAGTATAATATATTTATATTGTGATAAATACTTATTAAAATTATAAAGAAAAAGAGGAAAATTATATGGTTAATAAAAGTGAAAAAATAAACAAAGTAAAACATTTTGTATTGGAATATTTGGATGTACTTTATAAAGACAGTAGTAGTGGTAATCCTCCTAAATTTCCAAGCTATGAATTAACAGCTCGTGATTATTTAGAATTTGCAGAAGAGGAACTCTCAAAAAATACTCAATCCTCTTTAATTAATTGCATATCAAATCTTAAAAGGGCTATGGATTGCCAATTAAACACTTTTTTATATTCCTTTAATTTAAGTAAGATATTTAATGATAGAAATTTAAAATTTAAAAAAAAGTTAGATTTTTTAAATGCAACAGGAATATTTGGTCCGAGATCATTAGCTAGATTAAATACAATAAGAAATAAAATGGAGCATGAATATCAAGTTCCTAAAATTAAAGATATTGAAGTGTACTATGATCTAGTTACTGCATTTGTTTCTGTTTTAGAGAATGTAATGCTAGGATTAAGTCTAGATAATGAAATGTACTTTTGTTTAAATGAAGAATATGTAGTTCAAGGAGTATTTAATATTGCATATCTGCATGATAAACCAAGTATAAAAATAGATTGGACAATAACTAAAGACGGTAAGAATTATGATAAAGAAGAATTTGAAGCAAATATATCGAATAAAAATGAAATTATTGATTTTGCTTTCTTTTTTAGAATTTTCTTGCTTATGCACCAAAATGAAGGAATCGCTAGTAAAAATTATATATTAAATCAACTAAAAAAAAGTGTTATTAAGTAATAATTATCTAACAATTAGTAAACTGTACCTTACATAATAAGAATAATCTTTACTTATCATATTATATTTCCACTTATAAGATCAACCTTAATCAAGTAGTTAATCTTGGTTTGTTTATGGTTCTATTTTACACTAATAATTAATTGGAAAAATATATAGAAATATAAAAAGCTAATAGCTCTTATATTTCTATATAAACTAATTATTTTTATTAATTTCCCAGTGAAGATTTGTTAGTCTAAAGAAGAGATATATTACTATATTTGCAGTATTTCTATTAAATTTATCTAATCCTGCCAATCCATGAGCAACATCATTTCTCAAATTATAGCCCAAATTATCAACCATAATATATTGAATAAGAAATAATGTATCCATCTCTATATTTTTCTTTACAAAATCATTGCGAATAAAATCGTTAAAATTTTGTTCATGCTGGGTTACTGAGTTTTTAATTGATGTTGTTGCATATCCTCCCCATACAAAAAACTCTCTAAAACAACTTTCAAACTTAGGTGTTAGAATATGAATTGCTGAAATAAAGTCATCTTCAAAATATCTTTCTATACCTCTTTTTATTATCTCAGAATCCTCATCATTCATATATTCCCACTCGGTTATTCTTTTAACTACCATATTACAAGTTAATCCTTGTTTTATAAGTTTAATCCAAACTTTATCATACATAATTGAAAACATTATCTGTAGCCATGTATTATATTCCTCATATATAAAATATTTACTTCTTTCCTCATCTCCATTAGCATCAAATATTTTTCTATCTCCAGTAATTTTAGTAATACCTATAATATTCATCAATGAATTAGCATATCTCTTTTTGGCTGTGTTTATTATGTGTTGCTTTTCAGGAGTAAAATACCCAACTCTACTAAACAAGCCAAAAGATTTTTCAATACTTTCGAGAATAAATTTTTCTGAATCTTTTTCTATCAAATCATAATCAGGTATATCAATTTCAAATTTATGTTCCTTTGTTTCTTTTCTTCCTAATCTATAACATTCTTTTATTTTAACTTTTAAATTGTATACTTTATCTCTTGCTCCAATATTTATATAATGATTAACTGCACACTCTAAAAAATGTGCTCTTACATGATATGACTTTTCTTTTCTTCCTCCTTGATATTCTGCTTCGTCCTCGTATGCTTTTCCAAATTCCAATAGAACTTTACTTATTCTTTCCTTATCACTATCTTCTTTCTTAATCCAATTATAAAATTCACAACAAAATGCTTGATGTAAATTCATATTTTTTTCTTGTTTATAATACTCTTTACATGTTTCTAATACCCCTATCGTATAGTTAATGCTTTCTTGAGTTATTCTCTTATTTTTTTTGTTATAACATAAGTATCTAAAAAGTTCTGATATTTCTAATATCCACCTATAATTTTTTATTTCAAGAAATTTAGAAAATATATTTTTTATACTAACTTCTAACATGCCAATCTTTTCTTTCATTCCAAATGAAGTTGATATATCAACAGCTCTTGATAGTTTTGATATATACTCTAAGCATTTCCCAGCATCATCATAATCATCTATATTATTATTGTGTATCAATAATTCAATTAATTTACATGCATATATATACTTTTTTGATTTATCTCTATAATCAATTAAGTAATCTAAATATCTTATCTTCATTGCTATATTCTCTGTAGCATTTAAACAAGTATCATAAAATTCTATCCTATCTTCTTCGAAATTTCCTATATTGGGCCATACACTACCATCTTTATATGTTAAGTATGGTTCCAATCTATTTTCTTTTCCATACCTTGTATGCATTATATTTTGAACACAAACAAATAATTCATAATCCCAAATAAAATATTTTTTTAATAACTCATTATTATTCATATTATCTATTTTTTCTTTATAAATTTTTATAATACTATCTAATGATATCTCATTAGATATACCAATCTTATTTTTTTCTAATAAAAATTCATTCGTCATTCTTTTCCCTCCAATTAAATATTGATATTTCTTTTCTATAACATTTAATCTTATTTTTAATCATTCGTTTCTTCAGATAAATCCTTAATAAAATCATATACACTTTTGATTTGAGATAACTCTTGGATAATATTATTTAACAAAATAATATCGTTATTATCACAATATACTTCTTTCAAAAGCTTACTCACTTGAAAATTATAAATATAAAATAATAAATTAATCAACTTAATATCTTTTTTTATTCTAATTATGCCTTCTGCTCCCCTATTTATAATTGTAAGAGCTTCTACTACATATATTTAATAAGGCCTCATTAGCATTAATATTTTTTCTGTATAATTTATTATCATGTAACAAGCAATAACTTTTGATATAAAACTTCTCTCTAAAAATGTATCTGTAAACTCATTTAATTTAGTAATTCTTTGATTTTCTTTATCTGTCAAAAATAATGTATGAGTATATAAAATATCTCTATCACTATTGGAAAAATATTTATATCTATACTATTTTTTACTATAAATACTTATATATATCTATATAAACCTTGATAGGAGTGTTTTCTATAACGCTGTATTTGATTGAAATCTTCTTTAAAATCTATACCTCTTCTTTTTAATTCTATTTGCACAAGTGGAAATCCATTAACTAATAATGTTACATCATATCTATTAGTATATTTTCCTACTACTGTTATTTAAGTCGTTACTTCAAATATATTTTTGCACCAAGATTTAGAATTAAAAAACTCTATGTAAACTTCTAAACCATCATCTCCTTTTAAAGACCACTTATCTCGTAAAATCTTTGCACTTTCAAATATACTTTCACCTTCAACCTTACGCATAACACGTTCAAATTCTTTATCTGTTAAAGGCACTCCTTCTAGTTTTTTCTCATTGTATTTGTTAAGCTTATCTCTAAAATTTTTAATTAACTCTTCTTCTGTTCTTATTTTAACTTTACTATAACCTTGACTTTCAAGCTGTTTTACTAATTGTTTTTCAAGCTCTGCTTCACTTTGGTATGACATATTAACTCCCAGCCCCTTTATACTGCGTAGTTTTTCTATCGCAATAATCAAAATTATACTTGTGAAATTGATTTAATAAACAAATTATAGTTAGTAAATCTATATAATAATTCATATAAAAACACTTGATACATTACCATAATTAAGTAATTATTATATCATAAAAGCATTTTAAAATATTTGTATAAAACTTCAATTCTTCTATTAACTTCAATTCAAATAAAAAAGCCTTAGATTTTTCTCAAAGCCTTATCTATTTAACTCCTCCCTCAACCTTCTCATACTCTCTTCAATCCTCCCCACATCCACAAAGAACAATCTAACTAAAACTTTATCGTCATTTTCAATACTTTTAAATTTTATATCTCCTGCATCTTTCATTTCTTCATTCACTGGGTAAAGGAGCCATATTTCTGCTGTTTTATACTTCTTGGAATATGCATACATCTGATACATATCCCCTTGTGATATTCCATAATTTTGTTGCATCTTATTTATTAATGACTTCCATTTAGTATCTAATACAATAATGCTTCCATCATCTCGTGTTACTACAATATCAGGTCTTAAAGCAAACTTTCTTGGTTCATCAAATAAGTAGCATCCTTTATCTTGACGAGATACGTTCCAATTTAAATCTTCTAAAGCCTTCTTTAAATTTTTAGCTACATAGGATTCAAATATTTTTTCCATTGGAAATAATAATGCTCTAGATTTTGTATTCCCTGAAAATGTGGTAAAGCTATAGTTCATTAAAAATACCTTTGACCATTTCATTAAAAGCTCATAATATTTTGTGTTTCTATTTATTACAACTTTTGAAAAATCCTTTATATAGTTTTTAGAAGGCTCTACATTTTCAAAGTTAATTAATAGCTGTTTTATTTCTTTAATGTTATAAGCACTGGTAGATATCTTTTGTAATTTCAAAAGTGTAGATTTTATTAATTTATTTTCCGGGCAGTTTTGTAAAAATTCATCGTACCCTATATAAAATCGCTCTTTATGTAGAAAATTTCTTTTTATATGCTCAGAAGTTAATAATTTTCCTTTATAAAAATTATTGTTGTTCTCTACTAATAAATATGATGATTTTATTCCTCTTTTTACAAGGTTACGAAGTTCTTGAATATACATATTAATAAAAATTTCGTACAGATTCATTTTATCTACTCTAAGATTTGCATCATTAAATATTTTATTATTAAATACTTTTAAGCTACGTAACATTTTAATAAATATTTTCTTTGTATCATTAATACTGTTATAAGAAATCTTAGGAAGTATCTGAAGATTAAATCCATTTTTCATTTGAATTAAACCTACATAGTTTTTAGCTTGAATAATTTTTCCTACATTACGTTTAAATCTAATATTCAAAAAATCTGAAACCTCTGTTTCCCTACCTTTTGATTGAAGTATAAACTCTTCTAACTCATTAAATAATTCTTTTTCTAAATATTTAAAAGATCTATCATCTTTATAATCATCATTACAAGTAATGCACTCAAATTCCCGAACTTCTAAGAGTTTATTCATCTAGTTCACCACACTTTATTAGTAAATTTGTTTATAACTTTCAGCTTTATCAAAAGCACTCTTTTGAATTTCGTATTTTTTCTCTGGTAAATCAATATCTGGATTACCCTTAAACACATTTCTTACATTAATAGTAGTATCTAAAATAAATTTAAACTGATCCTCTTTCGCATTATCTCCTAAAATAAGTTGGATTTTTTCATAGTCATCATAAAAATACTCCTGTAAAAGTGGAATAATTTTATTTTGAAAAATACCTGCTAGCTTATTTAATGTAGGTTCTTTTTTTAAAGGAGTAAAATAAGCATGTCCTATTGTATGTTCTCTATCAAAGAGATACTCAATTCTTTCATTTATTGTATCTAACATTTTAGAAATATTAATTCCTTCAATATCTGAAATATTCATATCATCTATTACAGTTGAATTTGGCATAATTTCAATAAATTTAAATCTTCTTCTAAGAGCAGTATCCATTAAAGCAATGGATCTATCAGCAGTATTCATTGTTCCAAGAATATAAACATTATTAGGAACACCAAATTCTTCACTGGTATATGGTAAAAGAGCAGTTGTTTCTTCCTCTTCTCCTAATCTTTTTGTACTTTCAATTAAAGTAATAAGCTCTCCAAAGATTTTAGAAATATTACCTCTGTTAATTTCATCAATTATAAATACATAAGGAGCATTATTTTCTTCAATAATAAGTTCTCTGTTTTCACCGTTTTCTAATGAATATCCATTTATTTTTTTAGCCTTATTACAAAATTTTTTAAACACTCCATCAGCGTATTTATACTTAACATCTGATGAATTAGAGTGAATGCCATCCCCTTCAATCACCGGTTTTATTCCTTCAATAAATTCTTCATATCCATAGGACTGATGAAAAGTAGTAAAAGCTATTTTTCCTAAAGATTTAAGTTCTAAATATCTTTTAAAAACTTCTTTATAAGGTCTTTTTTCTACATCTTCAATTTTTTCATTATCTATAATAGCTACTGCATAATTTACAGTGTTATAGGTTTTTCCTGTTCCTGGAGGGCCATACAAAATCATATTTTTATCAAAATTACTTTCTACTGAATTTCTATTATCCTCTACTTCTTTCTCCTGTAGTAAATCAGTCATTTTTGTTTCATCCCCTAATACTAACTTATAATAAGGCATTAAATCAGCTATTGCACCAAGCATTACATTTAATATATCCTTATCACTATAATGCTTTTCTTCAATATCCTTTTGAGTAATAATAAAAGAAATCTGCACCTTTTTATATGTTCCATTTGCTACTTTTTCTTTTACTACTTTAGTACTCTCTTTTATCTTTCTCATAGGAACTTTAGAATTATTTCCATTCAACATATAAGTTAAGTTATGTCCATCTGAAATATCTTTGTCCAAAATTTTATGATGTCTGTCATAGTCCTTTGTTTTACTCTGAGCTTCATTTAATTCAACACTAAAACGAAATCTTGCCTTATCTCCTTCTTCTAACCCTGCAAATAAAGAAATACTAGTAGGACACTTTTCATAGCCTTTAAATTTCATCTGTCTCCATAAATATTCTCTAATTTTAGTATTAGAACCATCAAGCCATTTACACGTTCCAAATTTCTCTAATCCAAAATCTATTTCACAAAGCCTTGCCATTTTATCAAGTTCTTTTACTGCCGCTCCACCTTTTTCTTTTATATCATTATAAATATCTTGCTCTTCTGGTTTCACCTTTTTGGGTCCTACATATGACTTTCCTACATATTCATCCAAATATTTTAATATTGATATGCATTTTATTGATTCTAAAAGTTCAGCTCTTTCTTTCGAAGTAAACAATCTAGAATACTCATTATCAATAAATTTATAAATATCACCTACTAGCTTATCCCCCTTATTAGTCTTAACAACCATATCTAGTGGTAAATCAGCTCTATCTTTCACATTAAATTCATTACTATAAGAAAGCCTTCTATATTTTTTATTTATACCTTCACCAGCTACAAGATAGTTATATTCTGGAGCTTTTGAATTTCCTACACAATGTGTAGATGCTAATGGATTTGGAACTTCTCCTCCATATAGGCTGGAAGCACGATTTATTATATCTATCTGTTTAAAAAACAATTCTTCTTTTAATGGTTTTTCCATTTCATTATATTTTTCAAATGTCAATACAGCTGCTGCTAACCATACTGAATCCTTTTTCTTCATTTTAATCATTACAACACCCCTAAGCTTTTGTAATTTAAAGTAAAATACTCTTTAATTTTCTAATTTATATAAGAAAATTATACCACTTGCTATTGTTAAAATATAGAATATAAATATAACTTCAAAAGTTAAGTAATCTTAAAATAAAAAAGCAAAGACCATAAATCTAAAAATTTAAGGTCTTTGCTTTTTTACTATTTATAAATCAATTTAGGTGCACAAGATTTGCAACTAGGTTTCCCTGGTACATTGCCGCTAGATGGATATATACGTTTTTGTTTACACTGTTCTTGTAACATATTAGCTAAAACTACCTTAACAACTTCTGTTTCTGGTGTTTCAAACTTAGGATTAGCTAAATTTTTAGTTTCTAGTGGGTCTTCTGTTAAGTTATACATTTCAAATTCATCTGCCACTGGCTCTGTTTTTGTACTTGTTACACATAAGCAGTATTGTTTTTCATCATCATCTTTTGGTTCATCACATGGACATTTTTTCACCGTTGTTTGATCTTCACATCCAGGAGATGACCAAAATTGAGGATTATCAAAATATCTGCTATATTTCCAAAGTTGCTCTTCATCATTTTTCCCTGTTTTTAATTTGGCAACAACAGTTTCAACGTGATTAGGTTGTATTACTGATTGATATGGAACACCTAAAACAGATTCTTGATTTAATCCTTTTGTTACATCATCATCAGTCATAAAATATATAGGTTCATGGGCGCGTGGAAAATCTTCTTCATGAACAATTAAAGGAGTTAAATTTCTTCCAACTAAAGGATGGACTTCTGTATGATTACTTTTTAATTTTCTTTGAGCTTCCTTAGCATTTATACCAGCAAGTCCAAGTATTGTAGGTAGAATATCCACATGACTTGTTAACATATTTGTTTCCTTAGCTTCTCTAAATAATTTAGGATTGTGGATAATTAAAGGTACATGAGTAGTTTCTTCGTAAGCTTGATACCATTTTTGATATAACCCTCCATGAGCTCCTAACATTTCTCCATGGTCAGATGTAAATATTACTATAGTATCTTCATAAAATGATGAGTTAATAAGAGCATTTAAAACCTTTGTCATTTCGTTATCTACTTGTTGTTGTAATGAATAATAAAGTCTACGATAAAATTTTGTATCTATAAGAGGTTGGAGTGCTTTAGGATAAACCTCCCTGTAACTACTTTGAGCCTTTGGTTTTGTAATAAGAGATTCATCTGCTGTAGGAGCTTTAGGAATGTTTGGAACTGATCTATTAACTTTAAAATCAAATAAAGGGTCAAGTTTTGCAATTTCTCCAAAAAGTGCAATATCATGAGGATTTACAAAAGAAGAAACAATTGCAAAGGGCTTATCATCTAATATTTTATCATTAGATTTATCACGATCTATTCTTTTAATTAAATTTATTACTTCTTCAGCATATATTACATCACGTCCACTTATTCCAATAGCTGCAGATGATCCAGAGTTGTGAGGTTCACTTCCAAAAGGTTCAGGGCCTACCCATTCATTAAAACCATACTCACCAAGACGATTCGCATTAATATATTTATTTACGCTTTCTTCTTTAGGTACTCCGTTAGAACTGTTATAACTTAGAAAGGATTCATGAGTATCTGGAATTAATATATCCCCCTGTGAAGCATGCCATTTTCCCTTCCAAAAGGTTTTATATCCTGCAGTAGCTAAATAATCTCCTATTGTTGGTACTGTATTTTCATCTAGCCAAAACATGTCATCATCAAAATCACCCTTTGCCACTCCAGATGTTTGACTTACTCCATGTAAAGATGGATACTGACCAGTATATAATGTTCCACGACTAGGGGAACAAGCAGTGCTACCTGTATAATGCCTATCAAACTCCAAGCCATTTTTTCTCAAGAAATTTTGTGCTTTTAAGTATTTCCTTCTCCAAGCTTTTATTTCTTCATTTTCATATACTGGTGGAAATCGCTCTTCATCCACTATAATAATAAGAAAATTAGGATTCCTTTTCATCACTAAATCCTCCATAAATAATATTTCTACTATTTCTCATTATATTGTTTATGAATAAAAAATGTGTTTTCAAAGCTTTTTTATTAAACTACTCTTTTTTTGTTTTACTACTAACACCTAGTCCTGGCATAAAGGAAGACTGAATTCCTACAATAGCACCTAATATGGTTTTGGAAATTATAATATTTCTCCCTGCTATAGTTTCAGCTAATAATTCTATAACAGCTGGCATAAAGGCTGCTATTAAAAGCCATATAACAACATTATAATTTTTATTAATTCTTTTATTTAAAACATTCCATAATTTTTCACTCCACTTAAATTTAATAGACATAGTCATAAGCGGAATACCACATGTAGCCATCCCTATCAAATAAGGAATTAAATTCTGCTTCATTTTTCATCCTCCATTGCTTTGTTTTCAACTTAAATAAATAAAAATACTTACTGAATTTCTATTTCATACATATATTGCTTAGCTTTTTAGAAAAAATCATACTTTCTTAGTAACAATATACATTAACAAAATTATCCTTTTAGTAAATATATCACACTTTTAAGTATTTTTCATTTATTACAATATAAAAGTGAATATGCCTTACAAGATTACACGTATATAATATTGATTTTTTAATATATATATAATACCAAAACAATAATTAGATGGAGGGATGATTTATAAAAGAACAAGAATCTCTATATTATAATAAGGTATATGATTGTGGAGGACTTGATAAAACTTATCATAAACATTACTCTCAAAGTCGTTATATTAAAATTTGGAATGAAGCATTAGAAATTATAAAGGAAATTAAAAATTGCAATATATTAGATATTGGATGTGGAGCAGGACAATTTGCCAATTTACTTTTTGATAACAATATAAAAAGTTATGTGGGAATAGATTTTAGCAAAGTAGCCATAAATTTAGCTAAAAAAACTAATGCACCATATAAAGAAAAGTTTTTACTCCATAATATATATACTTCCGATGTTTATAAACAAGAATATAATACAGTAACAATATTAGAAGTATTAGAACATCTTGAAAAAGACATTGATGTATTAGAAAAAATCAAACCTAAAAGTAATGTTATATTTTCTGTTCCTAACTACGGTGGAAAAGGTCATGTTAGATATTTTAATAATATATCTGAAATAATAAATAGATACAAAGGCTTTGTTAAAATAAAAGAAATATTTGAATATACTATGGAAGGAAGCAATAAGATATATTTAGTAAATAGTATTAAAATTTGATTATAGTAGAATTATTTAATTCTACTATAAACTTCTATGTCATTACCTTCACTATCTTTAAATTCTAACACCCAATTGTCTTTAATCTTAGCTCTAGGATATACTATTTTAATTTTTAACTCTGTTAATTTTTCAATCAATTTATCCATATCATTAACTTGAAAACTTGGCAAACAATTATCTCCCCAAGTAACTTTTTCATCTACCTTACTGTTATCAAATAAGCAAAATCTAAAACCATCTAAATTGAAAATACTGAAAACTTCATCTTCTATACTTACTTTTTTTTCAAAAAGTTCTTCATAAAAATCTATAGCTCTTTTCATATCCTTAACACAAATATATAAAGAATTTAATTTCATCTCTAATTTCATTTTCTTTTCCCTTACTTTCTTTTATAAAATATATGTTACCAATAATTATACCAAAATATATTTTATTTTTCATATATTGTAAGTTAAAACAAAACTTCTTTATCACCATAATAAAAAAGCATATACCTATGTAAATGCTTTCTATTATTAAAATACCTATTAAATTTTAACTACTAAAGTAATTTATTTAAATTTTCTTTATATCTTTTATCATCAAAAGTTTCTTTACTTTTCATTACTTCTTTCATTTCTTCTATTAAAACCGAAACTATCATTTTTTTTGCAATACTTTCTTTATGTCCTCTTTTAACTAACTTTTCATAAACTTCCTTTACATATTTAGTGTCCTCATTTGTAATTTGCTTTTCAACTGTTTCCATCATAGCTGCCTTTAATCTGTCATTTTGCAAAATAGTTATCCTCCTTAGTTTTTATATAATTCTTATTTTTAGTAATCCCTCTTCTATATTACTATACCTGATTTATAAGAAATAGTATTATTTACAAATCTTAATATATTTTTATGATTATTATTCTATATGCTTAAGAATTTACTAATTAAAATTCAACAAAATTAACTATCATCTTCTCATCTATATTTATCAGTTTATCTTATTTCATAATAGTAAATTATTATAATTCTTTCCATAACAGGTGATTTATAATCACCTTAATATTTAATTTACTTACTTCAATCTCACATTATTTAAAGAAAACTACATTTAAATTTCTGTCTTTATTTATAAAAGCAATAAAAATCACCATAACTAAAATAATAGTAACAAAACTAACACTTGCTGTTTCCATTGTGAAATTAGGAAACATTTTAGGATTTAATAAGTAAGTTAAAACGGCATTTGGTAAGTTGACTAAAAAGGATGTAAATAAATTATTATTTGCTAATTTAAAAGCTGTGGCAAACATTATCCCTACTAAAAATAATGTTAATAATGAATTTATTTTTCTAAAACTTGGGTATCCTAAATGGTATAACGAAAATATTAATCCTGATAACACAATTGAAAAAACTACTCCAAAATACTTTTCAAATCTAACTTGAAAAAATCCTCTAAAAAGAAATTCTTCAAAAAAAGTAGTCATTATTAATGGAATAGATATGCACAGTATCTTTTTGTATGTAGGAATAGCTATATCATTTTGTATTAGCTGTCCTCCAACTGAAAAAACAATAAATATCAAAGCTATTAGTATAGATTTTTTAGTTATAGTCTTAATGCCTAAATGATTTAAATTACCTTTTTCATATTTGAAAACATAAATTAATGGAACAACTATACTTAAAACAATTCCGTATATTCCTTGATAAAAAATATAATATAAATATCCTCCAAAAAAACTTGCCATACTATTAGTTGTTACAATAAATATTAAAATAAAACCTGATAATAATAAAAATCTATTTACTTTTAAAATTTTGTTTCCCATAGATAACACCTCATTTGTAGATCAATTTTTTATTATCTTTTTATATTTTTCGTATCTTCTAATAATTTTTCTGCTCCACAAATTTCAGCTTTTATAATTTCAATCATTCTCTTAACGTTATCTATATGATTATAAGGTACTCTATTTTCTTTTAATTTTGGAAGTTGTTTTTCTATTCCTTTTAAATATTGATTTAAATATTTAATTCTTTTATCTAAAAGATAAATTCTTTCTTCCACTTCAAACACATCAATGTAAAACGCAGCAATAGAAAATAAAACTGTGTCATAATCAAATAAAATGCATATTTCCTTTATTGTATCTTTAAGTTTTTCCTTTCCCTCTTTAGTTATTGTATATATTGTTCTATTTGGCATATTTCCTATTTTTTTTGTTTTCCCAACTATATAGTTTTTTCTCTCAAGAGCTTTTAATGTTGCATAAACTGTTGAATCCGCTATATTAAACCACCATTTAACATTCATATAACTAAGCTGTTTTATAATTTCATATGCATTTAGTTCTCTTTCATTTATTAAACCTAATAACATAATCGCTGGTTTTGATATCATTTTACTCTCCTCCAATACTACTATATATATAAAGTACTTTAACTATATAGTAGTATTAATGCATATTATTGTCAAATATATTTCTATTCCCCTCAAATTGAATGAAATATTCATTTTAGTGTATCTATTATCTGTCTTATAATTTATACTCTCACTAAACCTCACATATAAACTAAGATTTTTCCACAATAAAAAACACCCTAAAGGTGTTTTTTGTTTTCTTAGTATTTTAATATTTTTTTATTAAATCTTACTTTTCTTCTGCATTCTTGTATAGTAGAAATAAGAATATGCGCTTGGAATAACTACCCATGAAATAATACCCCATTTAGCAAATTGATTTATATCTACCATTAATCCTCCAACTAACATTACAATAACTATTGGAAATGTTAAATAACCTAATAAGCGATGAGCTACTTTCCAAGTTGATTCATCTCGAATTGTCCAAGGTAATCTTAGACCCATATATCTGTTAAATGGAATTTTAGGAGCTACATTACCTATAACTAAAATCACTGCTATAGCAATAACAAATCCTATTAAACTCTGATTTTTTTCCACAAAAGATAATTCTTGTGACCACTGCAAAACTGTAAAACATATAGCTAATAATACTATTGAAAATATATTTATTCTCTTCATAGTTTTAATTTTAGGATTTCCTATAGATAAATTAGCAATATTAGGTGTATAGACATGTAATAATATTAAAGAGCCATATACTAAAATTCCAATACTTCCAATAACAATATTACTATGAGGAGCAATAAAACCCAACCCTAAAATAGCTAAAGAAAAAATAAAAATAATTAAATCTATTTTATTATAATTTTTATTCATACAATCTACCTCTTTTCAAAAAATGTCATAAAATTACTTAATCCTTCTTGTAATACAGATAAGTTTATTGAATATATAACATATAATCCTTTCTTTTCAGAAGATACTAACTCAGCTTCTCTTAGAATATCTAAATGCTTAGTAATTGCTGGTCTTGAAATATTAAAATGTTTAAAAATTTCTCCTGCTGTCATGTCATTTTCATTCAAAAGTTTTAGTATTTCTCTTCTAGTCGGATCTCCTAAAGCCTTAAATACACTGGCCATGGCACCCCCTCCTTCATAAACTATTTAACTATTTAGTTAAATAGTATCATTTAAGATACCATTTGTCAATACATACCATTTCAATTACATTTTACAATTTTACAAACAAAAAAGATAAATCACATTGCAATTTATCTTTAAATAAGTTTATTTCTTTTTTTATAAGGGTAAAACCTTTCTCTATTTAATTTTTATATGTTTTTTAGCTTTTTTAGAAAAAATCATATTTATAAAAATACTAATAGCTCCTAATCCTGCTAAACCTAATTCCTTAGTAATTACACATAAAAGCCCTACTACTAAAATCCAGGTGAATGAACATATCCCTGACTTAAACATTAAACTATTAAACTTTTCTTTGTCTACAACTCTATACTGTTCCTTTTTTAATCCATATACATTAAAAGTTTTTCCCGTTTTATCTGTAAGAATAAGAATTATCCCTATAACTCCTAAAACAATAAAAGTTCCCCCAAATATATTATATGTCATTAACTTCTCTCCCTTATGTTTTTCTACTTTGTTGATCTTTTAGTAAATATACCACATTTTTTAATATTTTTCACTTTAAAATTACCTTCTAAAAAATCCACATTTAAAGTAAATGTGGATTATAATTTATAATTTTATATGTTATCTTAGTTATTTAATTTGTAATATAATTATGTATAACTTGTATTTAATATTACTATATAAAATTATTTTACTTCTAGCTTGCTAAAAATAACTTTTGAAATTAATGCTATAACAAGAGAACAGATCATAGCTCCAAATAAAATTATCCAAGGTATAGATTCTAGGTTTTCAAATAAAAAACCATAAAGAGCTTGTCCTATTGGCATTGCACATAAGGATAATGCTAATAAACAAGATATAACTTTGCCAACTATTTCTGGTGGTGTTTCCATTTGTATAAAAGTTATAACCTGAATACTAAAAACAGTAGCAAATACCATCATAAAAAATCCCATAGCTGAAATAACTACATAGCTTGTAAATGCTGGTATAGGTAAAATTAATACAAGTCCCATAGGGAAAATTACTAACGCACAATATACTAATAAAACATTTAATTTTTTTATATTAAGTTTATCATTTAATACCCCAACAACAATTCCTCCTAATATAGATCCTACGGCTAAAATTCCTTCTGAAATTCCATACAAACTATCACTTAGTGATAAGTATTGAGTGATTAATGCGGGCATGCCAACAATCATAAGGGAAGTTAAAAGTAAATTAAACAAGGAAATTATCATCATAACTTTACCTAAAATAGGTTTCTCTTTTAAAATAAAATTCATGCTTAATTTAATGTCTGTGTATGCAATATAGAGTAATTTTTCCCCTTTACTTTTTTCATAAGGAATATTAATAAATAGTTCCATCACGGCTGAAAATATAAAACAAACTATACTAACTATCAAAATTGGCTCTATTCCATAAAACCCAAATAATATTCCCCCTATTGTGGGTCCAATAAAATTAGCTAATGAGCTAATCATATTTATAGTAGCATTTCCTCTCATAATTTTTTCTTTATGAACTAATAAAGGTATACTTGCTTGAACTGATGGTTGGTATGCTCCCTGTATACCATACAAAACCATTAAAACTATTATAAGAAGTAAAACTAAAGGGCTACTTTTATATAAAAGTGTATAAACTATCATAATAATAGCTGTTAAAAAATCTAATATTACCATAATATTTCTTTTATTTTTTCTATCTGCAATAATTCCTCCTATAAGAGACATAATAATCATAGGTATAAATGAAGTTGCAGATACCAATCCAAATAAAGCTACTGACCCTGTTTGTCTTAGTAAATATAATGGTAATGAAAATCTTAAAATAGCATTTCCAAATAAAGATATAATTTGTCCTATTACAACAAGAGTAAAGTCTTTGTTGAATAATTTTGTATTTTCCATAAAATATCCTCCTCTTTTTAATACCTACCGTTGGTATGTAAAATTTAATTTTTAAACTGCCTTAAGAAATATAAAAATAAATATCCGTCCCTTCTTTGACTTGTTATTTATTTTCATATGCCTAAGTTAAGGCAGCCACTAAACATTATTTATTTATCTTCTATTAGATTTCTTGAATTCATAATTTTATTATACATATCATTATCTAGTATGTTTATTCCTATTCCTTTTAGGATTACATCATAAAATTTAATTTTATTTAACATTTCCTCTTTTGATACACTATATACTAATGGATTCAACCATATATTACAAAGAAGCATTATTACTTCACCTAACTCTTTTGGATACTCTGTTTTTATTGATCCATCTAAAATTCCATCTTCAATAACAGGCTGAATATATTCAGGAACCATACTTTCAACAATTTCTTTAAGCTGTATAGCTAACAAATTAGGATTATTTAAAAGCATTGGTGTTACTGCAAACATCTTCTCATGGTAAGAAGTTTCCATAGAAGCTTTAAACATTTTTCTAAGCTTTTCTAATCCTGTAAGTGATTTATCATTTTTTATTTTCCCTATTTTAGGTTTTAAGGATTCATATATTTTCTCTGACACTGCATATAAAATTTCTTCCTTAGATTTAAAATGATGATATATTGCTCCCTTTGTTAATCCACCTAAATTATCTACAATTTCTTTTACAGAAGTATTTTCATACCCTTTTTTCATAAACAATTTTAAAGAAACATCTAATATACGTTCCACAGTTTCCTCTGGATATTTATTACGTGCTATAACAGTCCCCTCCTTTTTAACATAGTTTATCTACATCAAATAAATAGAAATGCATAACAACATTGTTTTTATACATTCATTCGGTATGTATGTATAATATCATACTAAATTTTGGTTGTCAATTAAGTGCTAGTATACATTCATATAAATAACATAAAGAACACTACCTTTATAAATATTTTCTATCATAAAAATATATAAAAGTAATCTCTCGTTTAACTATAGGATAGTTATATATTACATATTAGATTTATAAAAAAATAAAATGTAGAAGTTATAAAAACTCCTACTAAATATAATACTTCTATTTTAAATTAAAATCATTCTATTCAGTAATAGCTAAAGCTGCTGCTCCTAACACTCCTGATTTTCCTCCAAGTTTTGCTTTTTTAACAATACAATTTTCACATATTATAGGGAGACATCTTCCATTCATCACTTCTTCTATTTTTTCAAAAACCACGTCTCCAGCATTAGAAACTCCTCCACCTATAACTATCATATCTGGATCAAAGGTATTAGCTACATTGGATACTATTATTCCTAGATATTCTAAAGCTTCATCTATAATATCTTTTGCTACCACATCACCTTTTTTAGCTTCTTCAAATACATCTTTAGAAGTTATACTATTATAATTTTTAAGGGATGTTTTTACATTAGTATTTATAGCTTCTATAGCTCTTTTAGCTATTGCCGTTCCAGATGCCATTCTCTCTCCGCAGCCTTTATTTCCACAGCCACACCTTGGTCCATCAGGTTTTACTGTATTATGCCCTACCTCTAAAGCATTAGATGTAGTTCCTCTATATATTTTACCGTTTAATATGGCTCCTCCCCCTATACCAGTACTTACTGTTATATACACCATATTTAATGTATTAACCCCTGCTCCAAAGCTATGTTCAGCAAGAGCTGCTGCATTTGCATCATTATCTAAATATACAGGAAGATTATAATGATTTTCTATTTTATCTGTTAAGGGAAAGTTTTTAAAAGGTAAATTAGGTGTTTCAACAATTATACCTTTTCTTGCATCTAAAGGCCCTGGAGCCCCTATTCCTATTGCTTTTATTTCTTCTTTTTCTACATCTTTTATAACATAATCTATAGTAGATTTTATATTACAAACTATAGCCTTATCTCCTTTTTCTACTTCTGTTTTAACTATTTTTTCTTTTACTACATTTCCTTCTAAATCTACCAAAGCAGTATAAATCTTAGTTCCACCTAAATCTACTCCAACTACATATTTCTTTTTCATTTAAACCACCTCTATTATATTTTTATCTATTTTAATATTCTTATTTTTCATATTCTTATTTAGCTATTATAGCTATGATTTCTAATTGTAGTATTTAAAGTAATTAGTCCTATTTAAAAAATCTTTCACTTTACTAAACTCATTTAAATAAATATATCCTAAAGCTTAATAGTAAATTAAGGTTGAAAGTGTAAACTACTACTTTCAACCTTAATCTGATGTTAATAAAAGCTAACTACATTCTCTATATTTATTAGTATTATTTATAGTAGCATTTCACTTTATCTTCAGCATTAAATAATTTTATCTTATCATAAACAACTTCTTTCATAGCATCTATACATGGCGGATAGATAGCATTTGGTTCACGTGCACCTAGATCTTCTTTTAATATTTCACGGCATTTTTCATAAAATGCATTTTTTATATCACTTGATATATTTATTTTACAAATTCCTAATTTCACAGATTCAGCAATTTCTTTATCTGGATTAGCTGAACCACCGTGAAGCACTAATGGCACATCTACTATTCCTTTTATTGTTTTTAATAAATCTAATTTTAATTCTGGTTTCATATCTTTTGGGTAAATTCCATGGCATGTCCCAATTGCAACTGCTAATGTATCTACTCCAGTTCTTTCAACAAACTCTTTTGCATCATTTGGATTTGTATATATTATTTCATTAGTTCCCTCTTCTTCACCATTTCCTGTTGTACCTATAGTTCCAAGTTCTGCTTCAACAGAAACATTAACAGGATGTGCTACTTCAACTACTTTTTTTGTAATAGCAATGTTTTCTTCAAAAGATAAAGTTGAAGCATCAATCATTACAGAAGTAAATCCACATTTTATTGCTCTAATAATTTGTTCAAAAGTTCCGCCATGATCTAAGTGAATAACTACTGGAACATCAGTTTTTGCAGCTTCTTCTTTTACACTTGCTATAAAACTATCTTCTACAAAGGATAACTCATCTGGATGTATTGCAATAATAACTGGAGCTTGTTTTTCTTTTGCCCCTTCCATAACACCTCTTAATATCATATTACTACTTGTATTAAAAGCAGGTACTGCAAATCCTTCTTTTTTTGCTATTGATAATAATTCTTTCATGTTCATTAACATAATATAATCATTCCTTTTCCATTGATTTATTTTGTAATATTTTGAATTTTCAATCTTTAATTTTTATTACTAGAACCTGATAACCTAATATATTCTCTTACAACATTAATGCTATCTTCTTCAACTTTATGCATTAATACATAATAATTGATATCAGGATTTTTACTTAATACATTTTTAATAGCTTGTACATTGGCATTCATAAAATCACAACCAACATTTATCTTATTTATGCCATATTTAACTGACTTTAATATATTATCTTTTCCAGATCCAGAACCTCCATGCAAAACTAAAGGCATTTTTGTTAATTCTTTGATTTCTTTTAATCTTTCAAAATCAAATTCTGGCATTACTCCTTCTGGGTAATTTCCATGGGAAGTTCCTATTGATATTGCTAATGCATCAATACCTGTTTCCTTAGCAAAATTTAACGCTTCTTTAGGATTTGTGTACATGTCATCTTCTGTAAATTCTAAATCTTCAGTACTACCAAGGCATCCTATTTCTCCTTCTACACTTACACCTTTTGGATGAGCATAACTAACAATTTCTTTTGTCATTTCAATATTGCCTTTTAATCCAAGATTAGAACCATCTACCATAACAGATGAGAATCCATCATCTATAGCTTTTTTTAAAAATACTACATTTTGACCATGATCAAAATTCAAAGCTATTTTTACAGAAGACCTAGTAGCTAAAGTTTTTACAATGGGAGTTATAATTTCACTATCAGAGTGTTCTATTAAATGTTCTTGAAATAAATTAACTATAATTGGTGCATTTTCTAATTCTGCTGCCTTAATTACTGTTCTTGCAGTTTCTAGATTAAAACAATTAATAGCCATAACTGCATAGTTTTCTTTATTTGCCTTTTCAAGCATTTCTTTCATTGAAACATACATATTAATTTTTGCTACCATATCATATCTATAATTCTTAAGCTACCTATATATAATTGTGTTTTTTAGATATATTATTTTGTAGCACTTCCTCCTCCCGATCTTTTATTTGTAATTAGGATCTATTTACTATTATGAAATTAAATATAATAAGTTCTTATGAAGATTTCACATCTTTGTCTATATAAAAAGCTGGTCATAATATTAAAATATATTTTATTATAATAATTATTTTATTTTTATACCTGATAAATCTATTTCTTCTTCTTCTTCTTCAAAATCTATTTCTTCTTCAGTTGCATCTTTTTTTAGTAGTACAAGTAATACTGCAGTTATAACAGATCCTACTCCTAAAGCTATTAAAAATCCTACTGGGTTTTGCATTGCAGGTACTATAAACATTCCTCCAGAAGGTACTGGTGAACCAACATTAAATAACATAATAAGCATTCCACCAACGGCTGAACCTACAGAAGAAGAGAAAATTACACGAAGTGGATCAACTGCTGCTATAGGAATAACACCTTCTGTAATCATACATATTCCCATTGGAAAAGCAATCTTTATATTGTCAGCTTCACGTTTTGTATATCTTTTTTTTCTTATTAACCAAGATAAAGTAACACCAAAAGGTGGAATCATTGAAGCACATATTTTAATAGCTTCTGGTCCATAAATCTTTTGTAACAACAATCCATCTGCAAAAAGAGAAGCAACTTTATTAACTGGTCCTCCAAAGTCAAATGCTGCCATAGCACCCATAATAGCTCCAAACACTGCTTTTGACCCTCCTTGCATATTGTTAAGCATATCAGTAAGTCCTGCTGAAGCTAATGCTATAGGTCCTCCTATTACAAAGAACATAATCAATCCTACAGCTATTGAAGCTAATAGTGGAATAATCATCATAGGCATTAATCCTTCTGCCCATTTAGGTACAACTAATTTTTTCTTTAAAAAACTTACAAAATATCCTGCAAGATAACCACCTAACATACCACCTAAGAATCCAGCTCCCATGGCATTTGCAATCATACCCATTAAAAGTCCTGGAGCAATTCCTGGACGGTCAGCAATAGAATAAGCAATAGCTGCACTTATAACTGCTGGCAATAACCCCATACCAAATACACCTAGTGAAACAGCAGCCTGCCAAATACTATAAGAACTTTTATAATCAGTTATTACAGCAGGGTTTCCTCCAGCTAAATTTCCAATAGCAATTAGTAATCCAGATGCCACAACCAATGGAAGCATATAAGATATACCTGTCATAGCATGTTTCTTTAGTTCTAGCTTTTTAAACATAATATAATAACTCCTTTCTCTTTTTAATAAGGTTTTTTATTATAATCCTAGATCTTTTTCAATTTTATTTAATAACCCTTTTGGAGATTTGATTACAATGTCTGTTGGAACATCTACAATTCTTTTTCCTTTAAATCTTTCTCTTCCGCCTACTTTAATATCTGCTGCGATAATTACAACATCTGCTTCTTTAATATCATTTAAACTTAATTCATCTTCTGTACCTATTGTTCCTTGAGTCTCAATGTGAATTTCATGATTTAATGCTTTTGCTGCACGAAGTAATTTTTCCTTTGCAATATAAGTATGTGCAATTCCAGATGTACAAGCTGCTATTCCTACAATTTTCATATTAATTTCTCCCTTCATCTCTTTTATTTGTATAAATATTTATTTAAAATAAGTTAATTATTAAACGTTATCAAATTATTTGTTAGAATAAAAACTATTATTTGAATAAACTAATGTTTTTAATCAAAATCTTCTTCTGAACTTGTAATTATTTCATATACTTTCTCTGGTGTTTTAGCTTTTAAAAGCTCCTCACAAATTTCTTCATTTCCAAGTTTTCTTGCCACCTTTGAAAGTAATCTTACATGAACACTTTCTTTATCAGATTCTGTTACTGCAAATAAAATTATAAAACGTACTGGTTTATCATCTAATGTTTCCCATTCAATATCTGTATTGGTTTTTCCAAATGCTATTGATGTTTTACTTACAAACTCAGATTTTCCATGAGGAATTGCAATTTCATTTCCTATACCTGTAGAACCTAATGTTTCTCTATAATATACATCTTTTAAAAATTTTTCTTTATCTAAAATAGTTCCAGCATCATATAATAAGTCTGTAAGTTCCTTTAATGCTTCATCCTTTGTTGTAGCTTTCATATCTAGTTTTATTGTTTCTTTTTTTATTACTTTTTTTAAATCTACTCCCATTTCATGCCCACCTTTGCTATTTAAAGTAAAATACCTCTTCACATCTTCTTTTTTTATACAATTTCTTAGATAGATTGCATAATTTTTATTAATATCAAAATTAACTACTTCTTTTAATAAATTACTTGTAATTTTGCTATTTTTTATAATAATATAAAATATAACTTCTTTTTCATTATTCTTAGAATTATTTATAGAAACACCTAGCACGTCTTTTTTATTTGAAAATGCTATACATAATTTTAAATTTTCACTTAATTTCATTTCATCAAAAGTAAGTTTTAATTTTAAATTTTTATTAATATCTTTTATAACTTCTTTTTTATCTTTGTTAAAGTATATTAATTCTTCATTTAAATACCTACTAATAAAGCTAGTTGTAGCTACTTCTGTTAATTTAGTACCTTTATTTTTAATCATAAAGTCAGATATGTTTTTAACATCATGCTCAGTTAAAAATGTTGATACAAGTAAATATGGTTTATGATTTAAATCTAATGGAACTGTTGAAATAACAAAGTCAATATTATCAAGATTCATATTTATTACTTTACTAGCAGAAATCCCTTCAACAATTTCAAATTCTGGAAAATATCTTCTGAGCTTTACACTTAAAAGCTTTGATGTTCCATATCCACTATGACAAATAACTAAAACTCGTTTTTTTATAGAATAATTTTCTAATGCTAGTTGATAATACAAAGTCAAATACCCAATTTCATCCATAGAAATCATTTTCTGTTTTAATTCTCTAGATACAATCATAGAAGCAATTTTACAAACATTTAAAAGAATAGGATATTCTGTTTTTATATCATTAATAAGTGGATTAGATATTTGTATGTCATACTGCATACGATTTAGCATTGCTCTTATATGAAGTAATAACTTATCCATAATATCTTTATCTTTTTTAATATTAACTTGTAAAATTTCCTGTATATATTTAGTTAAATTATCTCTAAATGTTACAGCAGTAGAATCTAATTTATTTAATACTTTATCTTTGCTCTCATTTTTTTCTCTAATAAGCCCAAAGGATGTGAAGTATTGATACAAATAATAAATCTCTGATTCTCCTAAATTTATTTTGAAATCTTTATTGATTTTATTAATACATAAAACAGCTTCTTTATAATCTTTCTTAGATTTAAAATTTTCCTCTTCTTCTTCTATTTTTATAGATTTTCCTTCTGATCCTCTAGACATAGATATTAAAATATGTGTAATCAAATTTATATAATAAATCTCATCTATTTTACAATTATATTTTTTTTCTAAATGGAGTAATAATTTATTAACATAAATTATCCTATCTTTTTCAAATAATTCTGATAATCCATTTAATGTGGCAGCATCTAACCTTGTAGCTAAATCTTCTATTGTCTTCTCATTTTTTTCATTACTTGAATATTCAAATAGTAAATATGCAATAGCTCGTCTAATATCAATCTCTAAGCCTTTTATTTTAGTTCCTTCTACTGTTTTTTCTAATTCTAAATTAAAATTAGAAAGCCAATCTTCTATATACTTAAAATCATTTATTATACTTGTTTTACTAACATAATATTTATCAGAAAGTTTTTGAATAGACGTACTACTATGAGAATTAATTAGCATATTTTTTATAATTTCTATTCTTCTATCATTTATAGATATTTTTTTATTACCATCAATTTTAAGATTATTATTCAAAATAATTTTTGCATTCCAAACATCTTTTATTTTTATTCCACTACCATGTTTTTTATCTAATTCAATTTGAAATTTATTTAAATATTTCTCAATAGCTATAAGATCTTTTTTTAAAGTTTTATTAGAAACTTTTAGAATGTTGGCAAAATTTTTAATAGCTTTGTACTCGGTTTCATTCAAAAGTAAGTTTATGAATTCAATTTGTCTTAAATTTAGTCTATTCATTGTTATATCCCCTCCTTTCTTTTATTATCTTCATCTTTCTTCTATGTATACAAGATACCATATATACAAATATCGTAGAATACCAAATAAGTTCCTCTTCTAATAGAATTTATGTATCAGTTCAGTAATATTGAATTTACTCTCTTTATAATTGATGTAGAAATTATAACTTCAATAGTACCATAAATCCTTTGTATTTTAATCCTTTAAATACAAATAAAAAAATAGAAATCCACATTTATTTTATTAAATGTGGATTTCTATTTATATAATATTTAGAATTTATTTAATCTTATTTAGCTCATCTAAAAAAGCTAATCTTCTTTTGTTTAAAGTACCTAGTTTACTTATTATTTTTTGTTTGTTTTCTTCTCCAGCTATACTTTCATATTTTTTTATTACCATGCACACATATTTATAGTCTTCTCTTTTCATAGAAATCATAGCTAATCTTTCTATATGTTTACTATAAATGTCTATAATCTCATCTTTGAACTTATCTGCTAAAATCTCTGCATAATCTTCTACTGTATCTATATTTTCTCTTACATACTCCATTATTTCATCTACATCATTTTCTTGTAATATAAGCTTCAAATAAATCTCTTCTATTTTTTCATCTTTTTTATTTTTTAATTCTTTTTTTAAATTATTATAAAATACTTTATCTTCTTTGATTACCTTTTTTAAGTCTTTATAAAACTCAAAATTACCATAAAGAAATAATTCTTTTGCTAATTTTTGCTGATTCTCTTCCATTGAAAGATTTTTATATGCATCATATCTTATTCTCTTCCAATTAAGTACTAAATCAGCACAATCTTTATCTTGTTTTTCTCCATCTAAAGCTAGTTTTATAACTTTAGTATATTCTTTTTTCTTAATAAAATTATTTATAAAAAACTGCCTAAAATGTGGAAATTTAAGATTATTCTTTATAAATGCTTGTCCTTCTTCTTTAGTAGAATATTTTTTTACAATGTAAAATAAAATCTTAACCAAGCTTTTAATTCTATGTTTTCCATACTTATCATTAAAATAACCCTTTATTAAAAATTTTATTTTCCCTATTAATGTTTCTCTAATTTCTTCAATATCACAAAAATTAGTGCAGATCCTTAATAAATCAATTTTATACTCAGTCCATCCATCAAATACTCTGTTATCACACTCTTTTGATAATTTATTGAACAATTTTTTTCTTATATCTATATTCAAATCACTGCTGTGCTCTACAATTTCTCTTATTATATCTATAACTTCTAATACTAAATTTCCTATGTATCCTCTAGAATTATCTGCATATTGAAAAGCTCTAATGGCTTCATTAAGAACTAAAATAGCAATTTCTAAAGATAATACTTTATTTTCTTGATGATGTACTTTTTCTAATAATTCTTCCATATCAGAAACAAAATCATAACTTTCTTTATGGCAAATATAACCTTCTTTTTCTGTATATTTTTTTACGATATAAGATATAAGGTTTTCACACCTTTCAATCTCTTCACCTTCATAATCTTTTGAATATTTTACAATCAGTTTATTTTTTAGTTCCTCATCTTTTTCAGTTACATCTTCTATAATTTCAACCAAATTCTCCTTAGATAACCCATTTAAAACTTCTCTTAATTTAAAAATATCTATTAAATTTCTTTTAGAAAATTCCATAGCATTTCATCCTCACTTTCTTTTTTAAATTAAAAGCATATAAGCTAACTACTTTATGTAAATAATATTTTTTTATTATGTATATGTAAATAAATAACCAGTAAAAGATAGTAGGGATTTTTAATACAATGATTTATGTTGTGCTAATAATTGTGTAATAAGTATCTTCCAAGGAAGAAATAGTTTACAAACGCTATCTTACTTACTAGTTATTTATTTAAGGCATATTAAAATAAAAACCCACACTGTTAAAATGTAGATTTGATTATTCAGTTTATATTATTAAAACTTTATTCTATTCTTAAATTCATATATTTATTGAGGTATACTTTTGTTTTTTTCATATAAATTCACTGAATATATTTTAATTTTTAATATAAACTATTTATTTAATTATATATATTTCCTATTAATAACTTATATCAATTGCAACAAAATACAGTTATTGCATCATAAAAAGTGCTATTTTATTATTTAATAACGTTTAAGACATCTTGTTTGTAATTATTATAAATATCTAAAAAAAAATTAATTTTTCTTTTATTTTAGTCAAAAAAAATCAATCTACACTGCCCCTATTTTATAAAATATAAACAATTCACATTTTATTAACTAATATTTCATTGCAATTAATAATCATTATTTATATAATAATAAAAAAACTATTACACACAATAATATTGATTTAGTTTCTATAAAATACAAAAAAATTCTAGGAGTGATACAAATGAAAAAAGTTACTGTATATACAACAAAAACATGACCTCATTGCCCACCTGCTAAAGAGTATTTAGCAAATAAAGGAATACATTTTGTTGAAAAGGATATAAGAGATGATCAAGATGCAAAAAAAGAACTATTAAAATTAGGTTCTAGAAGTGTACCTACTATAGTAATTGATGATAAAGTAATCGTTGGGTTTGACGAAGATAAAATAAATGAAGCTTTAGAATTATAAGTTTATAATTAAAGAACCGCCAAACCAAGTATATTCATACTTAATTTAGCGGTTCTTTATTAAATAAGACACTTATTTGTGTGAGGTACCTAATTAAATAATATTATTTTCCTTCATTTCTAACTTTAACTCCTATGTCAGTAAAGTCAGTAAATATTCCATCTACTTTAACTTCGTATAAAAATTTTCTTATAACTTCATCTGCACTCTTAGCATACTTTGGAAGTTCATCTTTACGAACTGTATATGGATGTACTAGAAGATTATTTTCATGAGCATCTTTTACTAAATTAGGATTTACAACTGTTTCGCTTTGTTTTTGTTTTCCATTTTGGTCTAAAACTTGATCTGTCCAAGGTCCTATTCCATCTGCATATTCTGCAATTTCTTTTAAACCTTCTTTAGACAACATATGTTTTGTATCATCACCTTTACAATCTTCCCATGATGATTCTCCAAGTAACTGTATCAATTTACATTTTGGTTTAAATTCATTTTTAAATTTTCTTAAATATGTTGGATCAAAGCATTGAATAAAGCATTTAGCATCTTTTTTATCATATCCATATTTTCTTAATGTATCTAATGTCATTTTTCCTATATTCTTACCATTTTTAGTATAGAATTTAGGAATTTTCATTTCTACATATATTCCAACATTACGTCCTGTACTTTTATTAAGTCCTTGTATAAGTTCAATTTCTTCTTTAAGAGTTGGTACTTCAAAATGAGATTTTCCTTTTGGAAATCTATTTTTAAATACTGCTTCTCCTGTTTTTAAATCTGAACGTTCATGTACACTTAATTTTTTTATTTCATCTAATGTGAAATCTACTATATAATATCTTCCATCTTTACGCTTTCTATTTGGATATACCTTTGCTACATTTGTAGTAGTATCAAGGTGGATATCATGCATTACTACTGGTACATTGTCCTTAGTTATATTTACATCTGCTTCTATGTAATCTGCTCCAAGTCCATATGCCATTGAATAAGATTCTAATGTATGTTCAACAATATAACCTGATGCACCTCTATGTGCAATTATCAATTTCTTGTTATCTCCTTTATTTTCAGCTGTTTCTTTTGAAGAAGCTACCTTTACTGATTTACTACTGCTTGTATCACTTTTTTTACTGCATCCTACAAGTCCTGCTGTTAATACCATCATACATATAAATGATGACATTATTTTGTACCTTTTTTTCATTGTCAATCCTCCTTAGATGTTTAAACTTTGCTAAGCTTATATGATAGTATGCGTATATTAGTTTATTAACTTAAATTTTTCATAACTGCTTAACATAGCCTAATATAAAATCTTTAGATTTTATAGATATTCATCTTAACCTTTTCTATCTCAATTTTAAATTCATCCTAAAATATATCTTCTTAATTTTAAATTTCATAATTCTTTAATAAAACTATAGCTTGTACATTTATAATTTTATTTAATATATTAAAAGGATTCTTGGTTTCAGATGAAGCCTTTTTACTCCACCTGAAATCTTAAAACCCTTTTGAGTGAGGTCTCTTTGCTTTAGAATTTCAATATAAGGAGAAATGCTAAAGCAGCTAATAATTGGATAAATCAGGATTTTGAGAATATCTATTTACTAAATAGATTGCTGTAAAATACAACATACACTATTTTAACATATTTTAGAAAAAATTAAAATAAATACCTTATATTTTTTTATATTTTAGGTAAAAACACTAGCTTATTACTTAATAAGCTAGTGCTCTATTAAAAATCTTGCCCTAAAATAATAGAATAGTATTTAATATTAAAATGCAGTTTCTCTCCTACTTTAAATTCCTCTCTTAAGGATGATTGTACTTCTAATATTAATTTTTCATTTACCTTAAACAAATACTCTATAAAACTACCTTTATAGGTACTTTTAATTATTTTTCCATAACCTATTCCATCTTTATGATTCAATATTATATCTTCTGGTCTTACTGATACAGTAACTTTCTTATCCTCATCATTAATCTTTATCTTTCTATTATTAATTATTTCATCTCTATGATTAATTTTTCTATCTTTAGCTTTTATATAAGTCTTATTCATACAATTTAGTCTCTTTTTTTTATTATTAACATAACCCTTATTTTTACATTCTAAAAACTTACTCTTATTCTTATAATCAACTCTTTTTTCCTCATCACTAACTTCACTCTTCTTAATTTTAATATAAACCCTATCTTTAAATTCTAAAGACTTACTTTTATCTATATCATAAACTTCCCCATCTTCATTATCAACATAATCCATATTTTCAAATTCTAGAGACTTACTTTTATCTATATCATCAAATTCCTTGTCTTCATTATCTCCATAATCAATATCTTTAAATTCTGGTAACTTACTTTTATCTATGTGATTAAATTCCCTATCTTTTTCATCACTATAAACCCTATTTTTAAGTTCTAAAAATTTCTCTTTATCCTTATTTATAACTTTGCATTCTATTATATTTGTATTTCCAATAAAACTAGCTACAAACTCATTTTTAGGATTTCTATAAATCTCTTTTGAAGTCCCACATTGAACTATATTTCCATCTTTCATAACAGCTATTCTATCTGCTATTTCCATTGCTTCTCTTTGGTTATGAGTTACGTAAACCATTGTAATTCCTGTCTTTTTATTTATATATTTTATTTCTTTTTGCATCATTTCACTTAGTTTAGCATCCAAATGTGCTAAAGGTTCATCAAGAAGTAATAATTTGGGCTTCATTATAAGAGCTCTTGCAAGAGCAACTCTTTGTTGTTGTCCTCCACTTAAGGTATGAGGATATCTGTATTCCATCCCCTCTAATTTCACTATTTTTATAACATCTAAAACCTGCTTTTTTATATAATCTTTTTTACATTTTTTAATCTTTAGTGGATATGCAATATTTTCAAACACATTATAATGAGGCCATAGGGCATAATTTTGAAAAACTAATCCTACTTTTCTTTTATTTGCAGGAACAAAAATCCACCTTTTACTTGAATACACGATCTCATCATTTATAGTAATCTTCCCACTTGTTGGTTTTTCAAGTCCTGCTATTAACTCAAGGAGTGTACTTTTGCCACATCCACTAGGTCCTAAAACTGCTAAAAGCTCTCCTTCATATATATCAAAATCCATATAATTTATAGCAACTTTTTTATCAAATACTTTTCTTATCTTTTCTAATCTGCATTTAAAAATTTTAAATCAGCTCCTTTTGGCTATTCCAAATTTTTCAATAGTAAATTGTCCTATAAGTATTAATATAATAACAACCAAAGCAACTGCTGATACAACTTCAAGTCCACCAGTGTCTGAGCGTAAATTAAACAAAAGAACTCCTACAGTTTCACATCCTCTTGAATAAAGTAGTACTGATACAGGTATTTCTCTAAGTGCAAATATCATAGAAAGTATAAATCCAGTCATTATTCCTGGGGCTATACTTGGAATTATAACTTTCTTAAATGTTGTAATAAAAGATGCTCCGCTAACCTTTGATGCATTTTCTAAACTTTTATCTATTCTACTCATTAATCCATTTATATTTTTTATTACAAAAGGTATACAAACAACTATATATGTTACAATAATTATCCATTTTGTATTATAAAGCTCAAAAGGTTTATTAGCCCAGGCAAATATGGCTGCTATAGCAATAATAGTTTCTGGAGATGCCATAGTTAAAGAAGATGAAAACTCCATTAATTTTCTAAATTTAAATCTTGTCCTCATAGAAATATAAGAAATAATCATTCCAAGAATACTTGAAGCTGTTGCTGCAATAAATCCATATAAAATACTATTTTTTATTGCCCTAATAGACATTTCTTCTTCAAATAATATATATTTAAAATTATTAAAAGTTAAATTACTAAGTTTAATTTCTATTCCCCACTTTTTAAGAAAAGCTGCTCCTATAATTGCAACAATTGGAATAACTGCTGTTATAAATAAAAATATCAAAACTAAAAAAGACAAGTGAATTCTTCCTCTTCCTAATGAATAAGTATTAGGATTAGGTTGTGATACAACTTTATATGAGTATTGTCTTCTTTTTAAATATAGATTACTTAAGAAAAATAATAATCCAGAACTTATAAGTAACATAGTTGAAAGGGCTGCTGAAAATTTTAAATCCCCAAAGGATAAAAATGAATATATATAAGTGGTTAAAATATATTTTCTAACAGGAAGTCCTAAAACTGCTGCCACACCAAAACATGAAATTGCACGCGAAAAAACAAAAAGTAATATTGAAAGTATACTTGGCATAATCATTGGAAGTATTATTGTAAAAAATACTTTCTTTTTTCCCGCTCCACACAAAAATGCTGATTTTTCAAAGCTTCCATCTATATTTTTAAGGGCGTTAGATACGGTCATAAATACTAATGGATAAAGATGCAATGACATAACAATTATTACTCCTTCAAGAGAATATATCTGAAATGAATTAGTAACTCCAAAATACTTTAAAAGAATTTTAGTTAAATATCCATTGTGACCTAATATTTCTATCCATGCAACAGACATTATATATGAAGGAATAATAAAAGTTATAAATATCAAAGTCTTAATTATCTTTTTAAAAAATATATTAGTTTTATTAACTAAAAAAGCAAGAGATATCCCTAAAAATCCAGACAATATTGTTATACTAAAAGCTACATAAATTGTATTTTTAGTTGCACAAAGTACATCTTTATTTTGAAAACACTTTTTATATGCATCTAAAGTAAAATTAAACCCATGTACAGAAAATCCAAAGCTATTTCCAATAAGCATTATAAATGGATATACTGTAAATATAACGATTGCAATCATAAATATATAAACTAATATATTTTTACTTTCTAATTTATTTTTAAATCTAAAAAATTTATTTTCCAGAGAATATTTCATTATATTCTTCCTTTAGTTTATCTTGATTCTTCTTTGCATGCTCCCAATCAACAGTTACTGACTTAACTTTTGCCTTAACCCCTTTAGGTAATTCTAAATCTTTTCTTACTGTTATAAATCCATATTTAGTAGATATTTGTTGTCCCTTTTTAGAAAGTGCAAAATCAACGAATTCTTTTGCAATCTTTGTATTTTCTTCACTTCTTTTTTCATTTTTAATTATTGATATTGGTCTTTGAATACTTATCGATCCTTCTTTTGGCCATGCAATAGCTAGATTACTTTTAACATTCTTTTTCTTTGCATTTTTCATTAACCTTAAAGCTGCATCATGTGGTGCTATAGAAGCTTTAATTTCTCCTGAATCCACCTTTTCTACTACTTGAACATTTTGTTTTGTAAGCATTACATCATTAGCTTTAAGCTTTTTATAATAATCCCAGTTATTTTCATTTATTTGATATATTCCTGATGTAAGTGCAAGGGCTGTAGAGGATTGTCTTAAATCTGCAATACCTATGCTTCCTTTAAAATATGGTTTAGTTAAATCTTTAAATGTAATAGGCGCATTTTCTTTAGAAACTAATTTTTTATTATATATAACCACTCCATATCTTGCGTTAACTGGAGTATAGTAATCATTTCCTACCTTTTTATATTCTTCTTTTAAATTAGATGTTTCAGGAGATTTATATTTTAATAATTTATCTTTCTCTTGTAAATCCATATACATAAGAGGCTCTGCTGCCCAAACTACATCTGCTTTAATATCTCCTGCTTCCATTTCACTTAATATCTTTTGACGTATAGGACCACAACCATTATGATATATTTTTAAAACGTCTCCTTTATCTTTTTCAAAATCTTTTTCAAGCTGATCTACCATCTTTTGAGGACCTGACATATATAAAGTAATTTGTTTTTTACCTACTTCTTTATCTTTTGAATTTGTAGCTACATCTTTACTTTTACAACCTGAAAATAATATTGTTACTAAAAAAATAGAACTAATTATTGATACTAATTTTTTGTTCATACAATCCCTCCATATATTTCTCATGTAAAAATCAATAAAGCAAATCCCCCATAATAAAATAATCTTTAATTTTTGATATTTTTATACGATACTGATTTTCATTTTCAATTATATTTATATTTTGAACATATGTCAATAATGTCTAAGTTAACTCCTATCAAATATTCTTAATAAAATATTAATATCTAATTTTTCCTACTAATATCTCATAAATTCATTTTTAGTATATTTTATATAAATACTGTTGAATCTATAATTAAATAAAAGGCTTATGAAAAATCCAACTTTTTCATAAGCCTTTTGTCTAGAATCTTAATCTATCTTTTACACAATCCTATTTCCTGTTTCTTTATCAAATATATGAAGTTTTTTAACCTCTATATAAAAATGAGCTATTTGTCCTATTTTACATTTTGTAGTTTCTAAAACTCTTACATTTATGCTTTTTTTACCACATACAGTATAAATATAACTTTCTGCTCCTAAATGTTCTATAACCTCAACTTTACTCTTTATCATACAATCTTTATCTTTTAGCTTCCTGTCTTCATTTATATGTTCTGGTCTAATTCCTATTGTAACTTCTTTTCCTATATAACTATTATCCTTTAATATTTTAGCTTTTTCTTTAGGTAACTTAATTTTATTTTCATCGAAAGCTACATATAATTCATCATCTATACTTTCAATAGTAGCATCAAGTAAATTCATCTGAGGGCTTCCTATAAAGCTTGCAACAAATATATTCGCTGGAGAATCATATATTTTTTCTGGTGTATCAACTTGCTTAATTATACCATTGTCCATAACAACAATTCTAGTACCCATAGTCATGGCTTCAACCTGATCATGAGTTACATATATAAAAGTAGTTTCAAGTTTTCTAAACAGTTTAATTATTTCAGTTCTCATTTGAACTCTAAGTTTTGCATCAAGATTAGATAAAGGCTCATCCATAAGAAATACTTTTGGATTTCTTACAATAGCTCTACCAATTGCAACTCTTTGTTTTTGACCACCTGATAAAGCTTTAGGCTTTCTTTTTAATAAATGCTGTATATCTAAAATTTTAGCTACTTCTTTAACTTTCCTATCAGTTTCTTTTTTGTCAGTTTTCCTAAGCTTTAAACCAAAAGCCATATTTTCATATACAGACATATGAGGATATAATGCATAATTTTGAAATACCATAGCAATATCTCTTTCTTTAGAAGGAACATCATTTACTAAATCCTCATCTATATATATTTCTCCTTTAGATATTTCTTCAAGTCCAGCAATCATTCTTAATGTTGTAGATTTTCCACAACCTGATGGCCCTACAAAAACTATAAATTCTTTATCCTCTATTTTTAAGTTAAAATCATTAACTGCTACTATATCACTGTCATATGTTTTATAAACATTTTTCAATTCTACATTAGACATTTTTTCACTCCTTGATGCTTTCTAATAAATCTTTTTTCATTAAATAAAATTCCACAAAAATATATGCTGGGTATATAAACCAAACCATAGGTAAATTCACATTAAAATTATACATTGAGTTAGAAATTGAAATTACTATAGTAAATATAACTATTAACATTATAATCATATGACTAATTACACCCTTAAAACTTTTAAATTTAATAAATTTTCTACTTATTAAAAACAAAAATACACATATTAAAGAATACTTTATTGAAGAAATTAAATTTTTAATATTATATATATCCAAACCATATTTTTTCATATAAAGTACATATTCATATTTCTGAGTAGACTCTTTCCATAATTTATCCCAAAACTCAAAATCAGACCACTTATTTGGAATCATATCTAAAGGAATTTTAATTCTAAAATTCGTGATTTTCATAAACAACAATAAGGTACAAATACTTAGTATTAGATATATACCTAGTTGTACTGGTTTTCTCCTTACTATATAGGCCCTCTTTAATATCTTAAATATAATAATAACAGCTATTATCAATGGAAATAGTAATGATATATATTTTGCAAAGTTATAATATAAAGCTCCATCAACAATTACAGCCTTTATACCATTTTGAGATTTAAAATTTTCTAGTTTAGTTGATGTAAATTTCTCTGAATTTAAAGTCATTCCATTTAAGCTTACATCTTTATCATTCTTTATATTTACAATCAAGTTTGAATCTTCATCATTATGAATTCCTCTTACAACAAACTGTTCTCCTTTGTATTCTAGCTTACTTCCTATTATATTAGTAACTCCACCAAACAGCTTGTATGCTGTATCTTCATCTATTAAACAACCCTTAAAATCATCTTTTAATAAATTAGCTGATTTTAATATTAGTGACAAATTACCTTTTACAGACAATACCTTCACTTTATCAACTTTTCTATTTAAATCAGAATTATTTATTTCTTGAAAATCATCTTCTCTCCAACCTACAATATCTAAATCTTTGTTACCCTTTTTAAATTCACTAATTTTACTTGTATGTGTAGCTTCATCTAAAAGATAAAAATTTGCAGTTTTATGTTTAGGTTTAATCCTGTTAGCATAGCCTATAGACATTACCCAACACATAATTAATAAAGCCATAAAAAATACTTTAATTATATACTTTATTTTATTTATCATGATTCCTCCACTCGAACTTTATCTCCATCTTCAACGTTTTTATTACTATCTATTATGATTTTAAAATCTTTAGAATTTATTCCTTCTATAGAAGCAAATGAACCATCTTTTTTTATTATCTGAACTTCATTCTTCTTAGCTATTAATTCTTTTCCTAATACAGTTTTCTCTTCATCTGCAACTAATACATAATACTTTCCATCTTCTTGACGTAAGGCATTTATAGGAACACAGTTATCATAACTTCCTGAATTACTCGAAAGAATCAGCTTACCTGTATCATTTATTCTTCCAGCCTTAACTGGTAAATTAACTGTAACATCAAGCATTTTTTTGCTTCCTGTTCCTTCTGATCCTTCCATCCCCTGTGCTGATCCCTTACTTTCCGCTACAGATTCAATAGTTAATTCTTTAATAGTTTTATCTTCAAGTGAAATATTTACCTTTTGACCTTGTTTAGCTGATTTACTTTTACTACTTTCAATCTGAGCTACAAATTTATAACCTGTTTTTTGATCTGCAACAGCTAATATAGCATCTTTTGTAACAGCACCATTTTCAACAAATATACTTGTAACTACTCCATCTACAGTTGATTTTACTTTTCCCTCTGAATCCAAATAAGGTTTTAATTTTGAAAGCTTTTTATTATATTCATCTAATTTAGAATCATCTTTAGCATCTTGCACTGCTCTTTTTAATTGCAAGATATGTTCATCTACAGCTGATTCTCCTCCATTATTAGAAGATTTATCTTGATCTCTTTTATTTTCAGAACCACTCTTTTCATTCTGATTATTACTGTTTTTTTGTTTTTCTTCCTTACTATTACTACTTTTTTCTTTTACAGCTTTATTATAATCTTCCTCGGCTCTATCAATAACTCTTTGTTCTTTCTGTATATCTTTATTTAATTTAGAAACTTTCTCTTTTATATCTTCTAAATCTAATTCAGCTAAAACTTGTCCTTTTTTTATATTAGACCCTACATTAACATTAATATTATTTACTTTAAGATCTTCTGTTACTTTAATTTTTTTCTCACGATTTTTAGTTATCATACCGTCTGCTGTAACTTCATCATTAATAGCTTTTGATTTTATCTCAGTAACTGAAACAATAGGAATAGTTAAAGAATTTGCAATTCTAGAAAGCATTGTACATAACAGCATAATAAACAGAAATATTACTAAGCCTTTAATAGCTTTTTGTTGTAATGAAGAATTTTCTTTTTTTAGTAATTCATAATTTAATATTTTATTTAGTTTTATATTTTTAAACTTATCTTTTATATTCATAAAATCATTCCTTTACCGCTGTTGATGCAATTCCTTGCTCTAAATAACTTTGTCCTGCAAAGAACACAATAATAGCTGAAATTAATGTGATTGCAGAAGTTCCAAAAGCTACTCCTGCATTTTCTATCTTAACATTAGGTAAATAAAGTGAAAGTGGCCATAAATTTTTACTTTTTAAGAAAATCAATGGCTGTTCTATTAAGTTCCAATATTCTAAAAATGACAATATAACTGAAGACATAATTCCAGGCATTCCTAAAGGTATCCCTATTTTAAAGAATATTTGTTTTTCACTTGCTCCATCTATTCTAGCTGATTCAATGATAGATTCTGGAATGTTCTTGAAAAATCTATACATTATAAAAACAGAAAAAGTCGAAAATATGGCTGGTAATATAATGCTTAGATGAGTATCTAAAATATTCAATTTATCTAATACTACATAATTTGAAATCATTGTAACTTGAAATGGCATTAACATAACTATAATATAAATAGTAAATAATATTTTTTTATAAGGAAATTTATATCTTGCAAATCCCCATGCTGCTGGAACTCCTACTAATAACTGTCCAACTATAGAAAAAAATACTATCTTTACAGAGTTCCAAAACACAACAAAGAATTCAGGTGTATCTAATAGTATTTCTATATATGACCTAAGTGTAGGATATTTAGGAGATACAATCCATGATGCAAATCCCTTTCCATTACTAAACACTGCACCTATATTCTTTGTTAATTCTTTAGTATCCATAAACGAACCTGATATTAAAAATAAAATTGGAGAACATATAAATAATGCCATTATAAGTAAAGTTAAGAATATAATCTTTTTTTTCATTTCTATCTTCACCTCATTCTATTCCTTACTTTCCCATGCTTTTTGCAAGAAAATAATTAAAATAAAAATTACTACAGACATAACAACAGATGCTGCTGCTATTTTAGAAAATAAGGCTTGTCTAAACCAATTATTAAATAAATGCTGTAATAAATACATACTTTTATCAGGATAATTACCTGCAACTAAATATGCTTCTCTAAATACTTTAAACGAGTTTAAAAGTGATAGCACTGATATAGTGTATAGTGTAGGCTTTAAAGCTGGCATTGTTATATTTACAAAACATTGCCATGAATTTGCTCCATCAACTTTTGCAGCTTCGTAGATTTCCTTTGAAATTGAATTCAATCCTGCTAACCATAAAATCATAGTATATCCAATATTCTTCCATATATAGCTAAACACTAAAATCCAAAATGCAAATCCTGTCTTCATCCAATCTTGTGAACCTATTCCCAAGTTAACTAATAAACCACTTAATATTCCTTGTTTATGGAATGTAACTTTCCAGATTAACACAACTGATGCTATTGGAACAGCCATTGGTATTAAGAATGCTGTCTTTAAAACTTGAGAAGATTTCACAAATTTATTTAACATTAAAGCTATTACTAATGAAATTATAAGCAACAAAGGAATGCATATTACTGTAAATTTTAAGGTGTTTTTAGCTGCTAACTTAAAAGCAGTATTACTAAAAACTTCTTTATAATTCTGTAGTCCAACAAAATCTCTTGAAACTGTACTTTGAAAAGATCTAATAAATACATCAACAGACGGTAGCAATATAAGAATTGCTACCCCTATTAAGCTTGGGATAATGAAATATAATCCCATAAGTTTATCATTTTTAATTTTCATAATATTACTCCGTTAAATATAACTCAAGGTTATCTATTACATTCTTTATTGCTTTATCTACATCTATTTTATCTGTTACATAAGATTCAAATTCCTTAATAACACCATTCAAGAACATAATATCTGCTTTTGGAAGTATTTTAACTTTACCTATCTCATCTTTTAATTTTTTAATATCATCTTCATTCTGCCAATAAATTTTATATTTACTTCCATCTTTTTTAGGTGCCTCTCCTGTAACAGTTCTATTATTAGTCTTATCTAAATAAGGTGTATAATTAGGATAAGCTGGGATTTTTCTTATATTATTGTCAAAACTTTTTTTATTTACTGGGAATGACATTCTTATATTATTTTGAACATTTTCAGATAATAAATATTTAACAAAATCTTTAGCAATTTCTTTATCCCCACTTTTAGCATTTATTCCAATTTGGTCTATAGGTATTATCATATTTTTATTATTTCTTGATAATATTTTATAATCTAACTTTTTATTATTCATTTTACTTGTTACAATTTCACTAAAAGATTCACCCTGTGAAATAGTGCCAATTTCTAATTGTGACGGTTCCTTTTCGGTATATAAGGAGTTAGGATAGATTGACTGAGATAGCTCTTCATCAATCTTAACTTCATTTAAAATCTTATTTAATGGTTCTGATTTTTTATTAATTTTTTCACTATTAGTTCGTTCACTAGGTATGTTATTTTCAGCCACATATTTTCCATATTTTTCATTATTTATCTTATAAATATCTTTAGCTTTAGTCATAAAATCTTTTAGTTTCTCTTTATTTATACTTTTATCTTCATTTAACCAGTCATAACCATATGCATAATACATCTTAGAAATAAGTTCTAATGGTGTTAACTCTCTATCTATTATTCTCTTATCAGATTTTGAACCTAAATCTTTAATTGTATTTGTAAATGATTTTAAATCAGTCATTTTATTAATA
Organism: Clostridium oceanicum; assembly: GCF_039521385.1. Lineage (NCBI taxonomy): Bacteria > Bacillati > Bacillota > Clostridia > Eubacteriales > Clostridiaceae > Clostridium > Clostridium oceanicum. The sequence continues at coordinate 480,855 of NZ_BAAACG010000008.1, forward strand.
TCATTTTTTTCACCAATCATTATAGGAACTTCTATAGAAAGTGGGTAAGAATAAATTTTACCATGGACTTCACTTGCATCTTTTAGTCCTTTAAAAACTTTGCCTTCTGAGGTGTATTTAGAAATCACATCACTCATATCTTCTAAAATACCTTGTTTAATATAAGAATCAATTGGAAGACCATCTAAGAAAATTACATCTGGTCCTTTTCCTGCTAATATTTCAGTATTTAATTTTTTAATAACATCATCTAGTGTAGCTCCGGTGTTTTCATCAGTAATTCCATACTCAATTTCCACATTTGCATCTGGATTAGAGCTGGCATACTCTGCAACAGCTTTTTTAATATTAAAGCTTGAATTTAATAAATATACTTTTATTTTGTTATCCGGAGTTGCTTTTGTATTTTTAGAATAAGTATAATTAAATAATCCTCCACTTTCTCCCATAAAAGCAACAATAAATTCTTCATCTTTATTTTGTGAAAATCCTACTACATTTTTACTATCTGACCCAAATCTAGATAAATTACCTTCTACTAATTTACTACTTTTCAAACTACTAGTATCATAACAATATAACCCTGTTGAATTTGAGTAGTATAGCTTATTCTTGCTATTTCCTACTAATGTTGTTTTACTATTACCTTTAAACTCTTTTAAATTGTCCGTTAATTTACTCAAATCTTCTTTTTTACCTGTCTTAATATTGTACTTTATAGGATTGTCATGGCTCCAAATTATAATGGAATTATCTACTAAAGCATAATCTTCTACTAAATCATCACTAGTAAATTTTCTTTTTTCTTTCTTTGTGTCCCCATCAAGTTGGATTACTTCATTTTCTACAGATAAAAACAAGTCTCCACTCTCAGAATTCTGAAATTTTTTCACTGGAACTTTTTTATCTGATTTAGTTGTATATTTATCAATAAAGTCTAAATTGGTATCTTTCTTCTTTCCTTGTGAATCTACCATTATATACTCATATTTTACATCTTTAGCAATACCACCAGATTCATCATTTGAAATAGAATATGAAATTATTGCATCCCCATTTTTAAATATATCTCCATCTACGAAAAATACATCTTTACCTTTTAAAGATATGTTTATTTTATTTTCAGTCCATGTCTTTCCCTTATCCTCTGATAATAAAATATATTTATTACGCTTAGAATCTGAAGCTATTATCTCTATTTTCCCATCTTCTAATACCCTCATACGATTAATACTCCTATTGTTTGGTATTTTCATCTTATCTTCAAGATATCTGCCTATTTTGTTTTTATCTTTTTTGTCTTTCTTATCTTTTGAGCTAGTACAAGCAGTTATAGAAAATAACATAACCAAACAAATAATCAAAGCAATTATTTGCTTTATTCTTACTTTCATAATTTATTTCTCCTTTTTAATATTAGTTAAATACTTAGCTCAATTGTATAAAAATTATATACACTCTTTGTGTCATGCTTGTATCATAGTTGTAAAATAATATTTTAAAAGTTCATTAAAAATCCATACTATTGCTCTTTTAAATATAATTCTAGGTCGTCTACTATATTTTTTACTGCTTTATCTACATCTATCTTATCTTCCATATAAGGTTTGAATTCCTTAACAACAGCATTCAGTAATGTAATATCTGCTACTGGAAGTATTTAATTTTTTAATTACATCACTTCTTGTTGGGCCATCTCCCCCAACATTTCCACTTTCATATTCTATATTAATGGCTGTATTAGCACTTACATATCCTGCAATAGCATTTTTCATACCCAAATTTGAATTTAATGAATATACTCTTATTTTTTTATCAGGAACTACTTTTATATTTTTAGAATAAATAGTAACTAAAATTAAATAAAGCCCATAATATTTTACTTAAAGTAATAATTTTAAAATTTACTTTAAATAGAATATTATGGGCTGTACTAAAATATAAATATATGAATTTTAATAGAGTTTAAAATTTAAATTTTGATATTTCTTCTTGTAGTTTATCTGCTATTTCGTTAAGTTTATCTGCTGATTTAACAACATCTTCAAATCCTGCTGATTGCTCTTCTGTAGATGCTGAAACTTCCTCTGTAGATGCTGAAGTTTCCTCTGCTGCACTTGCTGCATTTGATATATTTTCTATAACTTCTCTTTTTCCGCTATCTATAACTTGTAAAACTTTATAAACTTTATTAATATTATTTTCTAACATATCTGTACTACTTTTTATAGTGGTAAAACTTTCATTTGTATTTATTACCTTTACATCTATTTCATTATTTTGATTTGATAGGTCACCAATTTTATTTCTAACTTCCTTAACACTACCATTCATATTATTCAATAATTCTCCTATGTTATCTGCAGCTAAGGAAGATTCTTCTGCTAATTTTCTTACCTCTTCTGCAACTACTGAAAATCCTTTTCCTGCTTCTCCAGCTCTCGCAGCTTCTATAGATGCATTTAAAGCTAAAAGACTTGTCTGCTCTGTTATAGCTTTTATTGTATCTATAATTCCTACTATTTCTTTTGAATTTTTTTCTAGAATTATAACTTCCTCTACTACTTCTTCATTTATAGTCATACCTTTATTAAAGGATTCTTTTAAATCTTTCATAGTTTTAATTCCGTTACCTGTAAATTCTTTAACTTCAGAAGATTCATTTATCATATCTTTTGAATCCTTAATAGAATCATCTACCAATGTTCCAAATTCATCTACTTTATTATAGCTTTCATTAAGATCTTCGGCTTGATTTGCTGCACCTTCTGCTATTTGTTGTACTGATTTTGCTATTTCTTCTCCTACAGCATTAGCTTCTTCTGTTACAGATACTAAAGATTCAGAGGCTTCTTTAAGATAATTTGATGTATCTTTTGTAGTCTTTAAAATCTCTACCACTTCATCTGCCATAGAATTTATGGAATCTGCTATAATTTCAAGCTCATATACAAATCTAGAATCCTTCTTAACCTTATGAGAAAAATCTCCTTCTCTCAGTTTATTTAAAACTTTAACCATTCCTCCTACTGGATCAGTAAGGCGTTTTGAAAACATAATAGAGAGTAATAAAACCGCTCCTCCTACTAACAATATTATAAGTGATGAAACCAACATTTCTCTATGTACTTTTTTATCTATTTCTGATTGTGAAACAAGAGCTATTGCAGTGCTTTCAGTATTTTTATCCATCTTTTTATGTACTAAATAATCATTACCGTCTATTATTACATTCTTTTTATCCTCTAATATATCCCCTAGCCATTTTAACTCATTCTTTGACTTTCCTAAATTATTTTTATTCTTAGCCATAATTATTTTACCTGATTTATCTAAAACTAAAGGATATCCTTTATCTCCTATTTTTATATGAGATACTTTTTTAGATAAATCATCTAATTTTACATCTAAAGCCACTACCCCTAATATTTTCCCTGATTCATCCTTAATACTTTTAGCAAAAGATATAATATACATACCTTTTGCTGCAGAATCTTCATAAGGATCTGTAGTTATTACTTTCCCATTGTTTTCTATAGCTTTTTTATACCATGGTCTTGATGTTGGATCATAATCCGATGAATTATTATTAGGTACCGCATACATTCTTTTATCACTAGTTCCCATATATACACTAACAATATCATCATATGCTTTTACATTATTGTTAAATATATTCATTAACCATTTCTCATATTCTGGGTGCTTATATATTCCTAATACGTTTTTCTCTTTTGATAGCATTTCTATTAATTGAGAGTTATTCTCATTAGTATCTCCTATAGAATCATAGATTCTAGATATACTATTATCCGCTAGATTATTATAGCTTTCATTTAAATTTTTATAACTTGAATAGCAACTATAAGATCCTATCAATACTGTTGGAACAAGTACTGCTGTCAAAATCAATTTTATTATTTGATTTTTAAAACTTACTTTTTTTTTCAAAATTTCCCCCTCCAAGTCTAGTACATATATCTGTATAAAATCTTATTTATACACATAAAAAGTATAAATAAATTCTCAGTTTTTAGTAAAATCTTTATTACATCTAAATCATATAAAATTTTATATAATTAACTACCACTATAAGGCTCCCATTTATAAAAATAGCAACCTTAAAAATTTAATTAACATATTATTAATCGTCATTATATTTTTATACTTTATAATTTAAAATATATAAAATACATTTTTGTATTATTTTTACTATATCTTCTATATAATTAATATATAATTTCACCAAATTAAACTTATTTATTTAATCTAATCTATTTATTTTAAATATATAAATTCCTAAACAATAAAAAAGAGTTTATCACAAAATAGAATAAACTCTAAAAATATATCTTATTTAGATTTAACTGTTGAATAAAAAACAGTAGCTAAAATAATACTTCCTCCTAATATTTCTCTTAATGTTGGTATCTCTCCAAGTAACATAGCTGCAGATAAAATAGCATAAATTGGTTCAAGACTAGATATAATACCAGCTGTTTGTACCTTTACATTCTTTAACCCTTTTATAAATATAGTATGAGAAATTGCTGTAAAAACTGTACCTAATAACATAAGCAGTAGTATATCCTTTGAATGAAAAACATTTTTTTGAAAAAACAAAGCTGGTAATAATACAATAGCCGCTATTAATTGTTCATAAAAAGCTACTACTAAACTTGAATATTCTTTTACATATTTTCTATTAAGCATTGAAAGAATTGCATAAGTAAAACCAGCTATTAATCCCCATATAACTCCTTGAGTTAAGTTACTCTCTAATTGAAACTTAGGAATTACAAATACTACTCCTAAAAATGTAATAATTGCAACAATAACATCTGATAACTTAATCTTCTCTTTAAAAAAATATGGCTCAAGAAAAGTAACAAATACAGGAAAAGTAGAAAAGGTAAGAAGTCCTATTGCTACTGTAGATACTTGAATAGATTTCAAAAATGCAGTCCAATGTGATGCTAAAATTATTCCCATTATTACTAAATAAAAATAATGCTTTTTTTCTTTTAATTTTATACTTTTCTTAAAATAAAAGATTATAATAAATAAAAAAATACTTGAAAAAATCACTCTACCAAGAGTAATTATCATTGGTGGTAAAGCTATTAATTTACCAAATAATCCTGATAACCCAAATAACAAAACCGCTAAATGAATGTCAACTAAACCTTTGTTTTTTGTTTTCATATACTTCTCCTTAGCTACCTCAAAAATTTATTCTTCCTATTATATTATCAAAATTACTTTAGCAAATCAAAGTATTTATATAGGAAATATTTATATATTGATATTAAAAAAATTTTTGCTAATATACTACCTTAGATCCACTTAAAAGAATATAAAAAAATAAATACCAGATAAGATTTATTTTATAAAGTTTTTATAAAATATTTAGTCTTAAACTAAAAATATAATACTAAAAACTTACTTATCTGATATTTAAAAATTATTATATATATTCTTTATAATTATTATTTGTTATCTATAATTTACTATCTATTTTTCAACTATTATTATATGTCTGTTAATTATTATATATTTTACAATTATTATCTACTATTTATTAACTATTATATATTTCTTCAATTTCTATTTTTCTTTTATATTTCTCATTTTTAATTGGTAGTTTCCATCTACCAATTAGTATTTTCACCTGTTTATTCAATTATTATTTTTATAACTAATATAGTGGATTACCAGAAAAATGTTTTTCTTTATATGGGAACTGCCTTTCAAAAATATCTAACTCATCCTTATCTATTTTAAAAACAGGATCTTCATAAAATTTTCCTGAAATTTTTTGGAGTGAACCTTTATTTAATTCTAAGGCCATAAAATCCTCAAAATTATCTCCCCAAGATGTTTTAATATTATACTTTTTAGCATTTTCAAAACCAAATCGATTATAATACTTTGAACTACCAAAAATCACAACTCCATTAAAACCTAGTTCTTTACAAGCTTTAATAGAATGTTTCATAAGTAAAGTTCCTATTCCTTTGCCTTGATAAGAAGGTAACACTGTAAGAGGTCCCATACACAACACTTGAAATTCCTCATCATTTTCATTAACTACTTTTGCTTTTGTATAAACTACATTACCAACAATTTTTTCTTCATCACAGGCAACAAAATCTAATTCTTTAATAAATGCCTTTGTATTTCTAATTTTATGAACTACTAAATGTTCATCACAACCTGGTTTATATAAATCCCAAAATGCTTCCCTTGTCATGTTTTCTACGTCTCTAAAGTCTTTTTTATCTTCTAATCTAATTAATATATTCATTATATATGCTCCTTTTATGTGTTATTTTTTACTAATCCAATTAATCGGTGGTAAAAGAATAGCACCTAAAGTTATAACATATTTTAAATAGTACCTTAGGCTCGTTATTCAAAAACCACCTTTGATACAATGCTCTTTTTACTCATAAAAACTTTTCCTTTCTTTACACATTAACTTTATATACAAATATTAATATGTTTAAGTAATTTCTTTATACACCACTTAAACATATCATATTTCAAATAGCATATCAATTTTAGAAAATACTTATTATATATTAGTTATTATTTATCTTTTAAATTCTTGTTTTTTATATTTTATTTTTTATCTATTATTTGTGTTTTTCATTATTATTTATTATCTGTTATCTCTTATTTGTTATCTGTTATCTCTTATCTCTTATTTGTTATCTTTTATCTTTTATTTGTTCTTTATTATTTTCTATCCATAATATGAAGTATTCCTTCAAGTATAGCTTGTGGTGATGGTGGGCATCCCGGTATTACTAAATTTACTGGAAGTATTTCATTTAAATTTTCGCATACTCCATAACCATCTTTAAAAATGCCACCATTATAAGCACATCCCCCTACAGCTATAACTATTTTAGGATCTGGTATAGAATTATAAGTTTTAATTAAAGCTTCTTTCATATTTAAAGAAACAGGTCCTGTTACAACTATGCCATCTGCATGTCTTGGAGAAGCTGCAAAACTAACACCATATCTTGATAAATCATAATAATTATTTTGAGAGTTAGAAACTTCCATTAAACAACCATTACAAGAACCAGTATCTATTGCTCTTAAAACTAGTGATCTATTAAATTTACTATATATTTTTTTCTTTACTTTATCACCAAGGATTTCAATGGTTGACATCTTATAATCATTAGTCATAGTTAATGCCCCAGATGGACAATTATTTATACATTCTTTGCAAAACATACATTTTTTATGATCTATTTTTATTTTATTTTCTTTTAAAGATATAGCATTAACAAGACATTCCCCTATGCATTTTTTGCACATATTACAAAGTTCTTTATCCACTGATATTTTGCCATAACTAAATGGATTTTCACAAAGGGGATTTTTCACTGTATCTTTTCCGTTTTTTAATCTATCAATTAAGAATTTCATTATATCACCTACTTATCATTTTCAGAATATGACATGTTAAAACTTTTATTGCAAAGTGGAAAATCAGGCACTATTTCTCCAGATACTGCATAAGTTAATCCCTTCCAATTAGTAAAAGAAGGAGTTTTAAAATAAATTCTATCAAAGTAATTATCTCTGCCTACTTTTCCATATACAAGAAGTTCACCTTTTACTGTTTCAACTATACTTAAAGATTCACTGCCTTGAGTAAGTTTAAACTCTGGTTTACTTCTTTTTATATCATCTTTAATTAAATCCAAGGCTTTATATATATAATCAAAAGCATCTTTCATTTCTGCAATCTTTACTTTATATCTTTCAAAAACCCCACCTATTTCTTCCATATTATTATCTTTTTTTAGATCTTTGTATATTTCGTAAGGGAATTTTTTTCTAACGTCATACTTAATTCCAGCTGCTCTAGCAACAGGACCTGTCATATAAAGTTTTTTTGCAGTTTTCTTTCTAACTATTCCAGTATGCTCAACTCTATCTAAAAATGTAAATGAATCTAACGTTACTTTTATAATTTCATTTATCCTAACACTTAAATCCTTAAGAGTATTTTTTATCTCCTTTATTGATTCTTTTTTAAAATCTATATTAATACCACAAGGTACAATTACATTTCTCATAAATCTGCTTCCTGTTACTTTTTCACAAAGCTGACGTACTTTTTCAGAAAGGAAACTTAATTTTTTAGCAGGATAACTAAATCCAATATCCACGCACATTCCACCTACATCTGATAGGAAGTTATAAATTCTTTCAAGTTCTAAAAATACAACTCTTAAAGCTTTTATATCTTCTGAAACTTCCTTTGATAATAATTTTTCTACTAAAAGAGCATAACTTTCAGCGTAAGCTACTGAAGATTCACAAGCAACCCTTTCAAATAAAAGATTAAGTTTGTCCGCTTTTATATTTTCACATATTTTTTCAATACCACGATGTTTATAATTAAGACGTATTTCAAGATTTTCTATTGGCTCTCCAATAGTGCTAAATCTAAAATGTCCCGGCTCTATTATTCCCGCATGTACAGGACCAACAGGAATTTGATATCCTTCATCACCTTTTACCTTTTTAAATTCATATTTTGGTATTTCATTTTTTTCTTTGATCTTTCTACCATATTTAAAACTTTTTCTTAGTGGATAAACATTTTTTTCCCATTTTTCATGTTTAACAAGATGACGAATATCAACTCCACCATCTATTTTTAATCCATATAAATCAGATATCTCTCTTTCAAATAAATGACTTTGGTATAAAACATCTTGAAGAGATACAATTTCATCTTCAGTTTCATATCTTAATATTACAAAATATCCTTCTTTACTCTTTGACATTACAATGTTTATAACATACATATCATCTCTATTTTTTTGAAAACAAAATTGTGATATAAATTTCAATTTATATTCTGTAAGTAATGTTATAGCTAAAAATTTTACATTAGTACTATCACACATTACATATAGCTCATTTTTATTTTTAATTTCACTTACCAAACTTAGTTTGTCTAATTCTTCCTTTAGTAAATCGACTTTCACCATTTCACATCCTTTGTACTTAATCTAGGAAATTCTAAATATTTCTATTTAAAATAAATACTATTAATATACTAAATACAGAACTTACAGCTTTTATTATTTATTTTCATATTCCTATTTATAAATTTTCATCTTAATTTCCAATAATAATATTAACTGCTCTATTAATTAATGAATTTATTTCTCCATTTGAAAATAAACTTACAAAAATTACAGCCAAAAATGCAAGTGCAAGTGGCCATATATTTTCTCTATCTTTTGGATTTTTTTCGTTATAATCTTCACTCTTATCAAAAATCATACTCATAAATGCTTTTAAAAATCCTGCAAAAACTATAAGAAGACAAACTGTGTAAATAGCTGCAACTATATAGTTGTTATTTTTTATTGAAGCTATAAGTATGCTATATTCACTAAAGAATGAAGCAAAGGGAGGTACCCCTGTTATAATAAGAATTCCCATCATCAAAAATACTGTATTTATAGGCATAGTTTTAATAAGGTTTTTCACCTTACAAATACGTTTAGTTTTATACGCACTCAATATATTTCCTGATACTAAAAATAATAAAGTTTTTCCGTATGCATGAATGATTGAATGTAATACTGCACCAAAAACTGCTATTTTACTACCTATTCCAAATCCAAGAGTAATAATTCCTAGATTTTCAACTGATGAAAAAGCAAGAAGTCTTTTATAATTTTTCTGTTTTAATATACTAAATGAAGATATAATCAAAGATATCATTCCAAATACAATAAATAAGTAACTCATTTTATGAAGTCCTTGTATTTGTCTTATAATTATGTAGAATCTAACAATTACATATAACGCAAGATTCAAAAGTACTCCTGACATCATTGCACTTATTGGAGAGGGTGACTCACTATGTCCATCAGGAAGCCAAGTATGCATTGGAGCAAGTCCAGCTTTTGTACCAATTCCAACAAATATAAAACTAAAAGCAAATTTAACTATTACTTTATTCATATTAGAATAATGATTTACTAAGTATGTCCAATTTAAAGCTTCTGAAACTGATGCATTTGAAGCATATATTAAAAGTATTATTCCTATCAAACCAAGGACTATACCAACAGAACAAATAATAATATATTTCCAAGCAGCTTCTAGTGAAAGTTTATGTTTATTAAAACCTATCAAAAATGCAGTTGACAGTGTTGTAGCTTCAAGTCCTATCCACATAAGCACAATATTATTTGAAAGGGAAACTACAAGCATTGAAATTACAAATAAATTAAACAAAATATAATATAGTCTAGCAGATTTTTCATCTATTTCTTTTTCTTCTACTTCTTCTTTAATATATTTATAAGAATAAATAGCTGCAATAAAAGATACAGTACTTATCAAAATTAATTGAATTACATTAAGACTATCTATATATATTGAATTACCATAATAAGAAATAGAACTAACTACTTTAAGTTTTGATTCAAATATTACTGCTATAGCTACTAATATAGTTGTTATTATAATTGTTAATATTGACATCAATTTAATCTTTTTTGAAACCATCTTTTCCCCTCTATTCTTTTAAATCTGAAAGATAATCTGTACTTACTGTATCAAAAGTTTTATTAATGTGGAATATCATCATTCCCATTATTAGAGCAAGAACTAAAACTTCAAGAGCCATCCATGCTTCTAAAACCATAGGTATCTTAACTAATGATATTTCAAGTAATATAATTCCGTTCTCTATTGTTAAAAGGCCTACCATTTGAGTAATAGCTTTTTTTCTTCCAACCATTACGGTTATTCCAATTAAAATTAAAAATATTCCTGTTTTTAAATAAATGCTAGGGAAATTTCTAAAAATAGCAAAAATAATCATTATATATAAACCTGAGAATATAAAAGAACTAAACCCACCTACTATAAGATCAAGTTCTCTTTTTATTTTTAAAGTTCTAAATGATTTTCTTATTATATGAGGTATCAATAATACCTTTATAGTTAATGTTAAAATTCCCATTATGTAATAGTGCATTTCCTTTGTAGTGTATCCTAGAAAAATACATGCCAAGGCTATTGCTAAAGATTGCACTGTAAAACTTGATGTTAAAAGTTTAATTCTTCTTGTACCAGAAATTAAAATTCCTGATATTATTACAATAGAAAGTAATAACTGTAACATTTTAAATGCTCCTTTTTATATGAAATAGTTTAATGAAAAAGCTGCAACAACTATTGAAAATGCTGTTGCTAAAAGCTCTGGTACTCTAAACAATCTTGATTTTGCCATAATAATTTCAACTATTGAAATTATAAGTAAAACTAAGATTACTTTTACTATGTAAAATAAAATAGCTTTTAATATTACAAGGGCTGAAAGTGATGTTCCTAATCCTACTGGCATAAATATGTTTATAAATATAGTTATAAAAGCAACTAATTTTATTTGAGAAGCTAATTCTATAAATCCTAAATCTTTTCCTGATAAATCAAGTATCATTGCTTCATGTATCATAGTAAGTTCCAAATGAGTTTCAGGATTATCTATTGGGACTCTTGCATTTTCAGTTAAAAGAACTATAAAAAATGCTACAGCCGCTAAAATATGTCCTATATTGTAGGGGTTACTACCAGCGTTTATTGAAGCTATATTAAAAATATTAAAAGTCTTAGTTTCAAAATACACAAATAAAATAATAAAAAACATTACAGGCTCAACAAGCATTGATAAAAAAAGTTCCCTACTACTTCCCATGCCTCCAAAAGTACTACAACAATCAAGTCCTATTAATGTATTAAAAAATTTTATAATTCCAATAATAAATACAATAATAAATAAGTTTCCTAAAGTATTATCATTGCTATAAAAAACAGGAATCATAAAAGCCACTGTAATTGATGCTGCAAGACTTAAAATAGGTCCTATTTCTGTTATAAAAGAACTATTTTCCGATCTAATATTGCTTTTTTGAAATAATCTTATGTAATCATAATATATTTGAAATATACTTGGACCTTTATAACCACGTAAATTTGCTTTAATCTTTTTTATAATACCTACAAATAGAGGGGTAAAAAGGATAATAAAAAGTCCTTGTAAAAAATTTATAATGTTATACTTCAAGGTTTTCCCTCCTTAAATAAATTTCTCTTTTATTTTCTAAATTTACTATTTTAAAAAAGTTACACACTTTTATAAATAAAACTATATATTAAAAATCTTTATCAATAATTTCTCATTTGTTCATTAGGTATCTAATTTAAAATTTATTCTCTATGTATTGTTTTTAGATAAATTTATAAACTACTATAACTGTAATTAATAATGAAATAAATATGTATAATGTATACACTTGTATCCTACCTGTATGTATTTTAACTATATTTGAAGAAATATAGTTTATAAAATTTACTATAGGATCATATATATATCTTTCTAATTTATCAAATACTGTATCTTTTAATGATATTAATATACCTTTTTTGGTCTTTTTAGAATATCCAACTAAATTTCCAAAAATCCTTGTAGATGGCTGACTTAATCCATTTCCGCTATATTGCATATAAGGTTTCATATTGTTAAAACCACAACCCCAAGTTTCTTTTACAGATGTTTTATTTCTAGCATCTAAAGCTTTTGATATTACAACTAATATCATTACTATAGCAAGTATAATAGTTGCAACTATTGTTATTTCATAATTACTGTTTATTTGTATTACATTTAATTCCATATTCAATGTTGAAGCTGAAACATTAGAGATCAATTTAATTGCAAAAGGCGAAAAAACTCCTAGTAATATACACATTAAAGCTAAAAATCCAAGTCCAATATTCATAGAATGAGGAATTTTATGTGTAGAAACTGCTTTTTCACTTCTAGCTTGTCCAAGATATGTTATTCCAAAACTTTTAACTGAAGCATATAATGCAGCTCCACTAGTTAAAGCTATAATAACCATACTCATCATAAGAATTACTGCTGTCCATGTATCTTTAACAGCAACAGTTCCTACTATAAATGACTTAAAAATAAGAAGTTCACTTGCAAATCCATTTAAAGGTGCAATAGCTGAAATTGAAGCCGTTCCTATAAAAGCACAAATAGTTGCAAACTTCATTTTTTTATAAAGTCCACCAAGTTCATTCATGTTTTTAGTTTCTGTAGCATATAACACACTTCCAGCACTTGCAAAGAGCAAACTTTTAAATATAGCATGATTTAATATATGAAATAAAGCTGCTGTTAAAGCTATAAATCCAAGATTCTTTAAATCAAAATTAATAAATACTAGAGAAAGTCCTAATGTTGAAAGTATAATTCCTATATTTTCAGCACTTGAATATGCTAGTAATTTTTTTATGTCCTTTTGAACTAATGCATTTAATATGGAAAATATAGAAGTTAAAGCTCCTAAAACAACAACTATAAGAGATAAATATATAGGTATATCTTTTACAAAATAAAAACTTACTCTTATAAATCCATAAATAGATACCTTTAACATAACTCCAGACATAAGTGCTGATGCATTAGATGGTGCACTAGGATGTGCTTTGGGAAGCCATGCGTGAAGTGGTATAAAACCAGCTTTTGCTCCAAAACCTAAAAGGGCTAAAATAAAGATTATATTCTTTTGAGTAATTGTTAAACTATAAGAAAGTCTTTGAAAATCCTCAAAATTTATGCTTCCAGTATATTTATAAAGGAAAGCAAACATAATCATTAAAAAGAATCCACTAATGTGGGTCATAATAAAATAAATTACTCCAGACTTTATATTATCTTCTTTTTTATGTTCATAAACTACAAGGAAAAACGAACTAGCACTCATTATTTCCCAGAAAACTATAAAAGTAATACTATCCTTAGAAACTACCACAGCAATCATTGATAGTGTAAATACAAGGATTAAAAAAATATTATAAATTCTAGAATATTTGTTTTTGTACTCTTTAATATATCCCATAGAGTATATTAATATAGGTATAAATACTGAGATAATTAAGAGCGCGAAAAAAACTGAAATTTTATCATTCAAAATTCCATTAGAAAAAAGTATTGGTAACAAAGTACTCTCACTCCTTTTTTTAATTTTTTGACACGTAGAGTATAATAGCACTTTAAAGTAACAAAATCAATGTAATAAATATCCTAATATATTACAAGTTATAATACATAATTTTCTGATATTTATGACTTATATACTATTATGAAAATAAATTTTATATTGGAAATCTAAAATTAACACTATATGCTTTCCATTTCTCCTATTTTTGAAATTTATCTACATATTTTAATTTTTGTAATTTAATACAAAATACAAATTCTATCTATACTTTTTTATATTATTTTATATAATAAACTCTTTAAAAATTTTATAAAAATATTTATAATTCTAACTTCTTCCAATACTAAACCTCTATAAATTTCAAAATACAATAAAAAAGTCTTGGATTTTCTCCAAAACTTTTCTCTATCATTCAATATAATTTATAGTTTTTAATCACCATAAAAAATATCTTATTTGTTGTTTGTTATTTAATCTTTATAATTTGAATTTATATGTTAATTGTTAACTGTATTTTCCACTAAAGTAGTTGTATTTTTCATTTTAACAAAGAACATAATTAAAAATACTAAAGCTACACATATACCTGTTATATTTGATATAGTTGCTGGTAATTTAAAACCTTCCGGTGCTTGCATTATATAACTTACAGATACACAAGTCATAAATAATGCTGAAATACTAGTTAACCAATGGTTTTTGCCTTTTTGATAAAAATACACTGAAGATGCCCAAAGTGTTACCATAGCAAAAGCTTGTGTAAGCCACCCCATGTATCTCCATAGTATAGGGAATTTAACAAAAGTCAAGAAAACTCCAACTACAAACATAGGAACAGCAACAACTAATCTATTAGATACCTTTTCTTGAGAATAATTAAGTATATCTGTTAAAGCTAATCTAGCACTTCTAAATGCAGTATCCCCTGTAGTTATAGGACATACGATTACTCCCATTATAGCTAGCATTCCTCCTGCTTTACCTAAAAGAGTATTAGAAATTTCAAATACAGCTCCTGCAGATCCAGCTTTCCCTAGCACTATTTCAGCAAGACCTGGAGTCCCTTTATAAAAAGCTAATCCAGCAGCTACCCAAACCATTGCAACAACACCTTCTGTTATCATTGCACCATAGAAAACTTTTCTACCATCTTTTTCATTTTTTAAACATCTTGCCATCATAGGTGACTGTGTAGCATGAAATCCAGATATAGCACCACATGCTATAGTTACAAACATCATAGGCCACATAGAAGCATTTTTAGGATGTAAATTAGCAAACTGTATTTCTGGAATATGATATCCATTTAAAATCAAAGATACTCCAACGCCTACTGCCATAAAAGCTAAACACATTCCAAATATAGGATATATCTTTCCTATTATAACGTCTACCGGTAATATTGTTGCTAAAAAATAATAAATAAATATAATAGCGATCCATAAATTTATACCGAACTTAGTAGGAATTAAACTATTTAAAAGTCCAGCAGGTCCAGCTACAAATACTACCCCTACAATTACACAGAAAAAAACAGTAATAACCCTCATTATGTTTTGAACTTTTTTTCCAAGATACATGCCATATATTTCAGAAAGACTTGCCCCATTATGTCTTAATGAAATCATACCAGATACATAATCATGTACTGCTCCACCTAAAACACATCCAACAACTACCCAAAGAAAAGCTATCGGCCCATACAAAGCTCCCATCAATGCCCCAAAGATAGGTCCAAGGCCTGCTATATTAAGAAATTGTATTAAATAAACTTTCCAAGTTGGCATAGGAATAAAATCCACACCATCTCCTGATTTATAAGCTGGAGTTTTTGAATTTTCATCAACATCAAGTTGTTTTTCAACATATCTTGAAAAGAAAACATATCCAGCTAAAAGAACTAATAGTCCTCCTATAAATGTATACATCATAAAGCCCCCTTTTGTTTATCTATTTAACTTTCATATATAATACATATAAGTAAAAATATTGATTTAAAATAGTTAGTTTAACAATTAAAATAACTTTTAAAAGTCTTTATATGAATCTATTATAACTTTAATATTTTAAAGCACTAAAGCTTCATCCTATAATTAATTTAGATTTTAAACCTATTTTATAAAGGTTACTTGTAAAATTATTTTATTAAATCTAATATGTTTACAGATTAAGTTTACATATTAAGCTAAATTTTTTTAAATTATATTTTATTAGAAATATATTTATTTATTATGTAACCCCAATACAATAATAAAAAATATATAAAACTAACTTAAGAAATTAATATTGTTTTGTAATAAATCAAAAGTAAAATTACAAACTATAGATAATAATATTTACTAAAAAAGTTATTAAATCATAAAATTAGATAAAATAAAAAGAACCTTTAGCCATGAGGCGAAAAGATTCACGCGGTACCACTCAATTTTTATCTCAACTTAATAACGGCTAGATACCGGTAAAACTTACACTTTAGATAGAATCTAAATTTCAGTTTACAGCTCAAGGGTGATTTTCAATAGTTTTTGTTTATGGGCTTTCACCTTTCCCCACTCTCTTTAAAACATAGGCTATATACTCTTCCCAATCAATGCTTTTTGGATATTTTTTTAAATAATACAAGGTTTCCTTTATTATGTCAAATTAAAAAGCATACAAAAACTTTCATGTTACCGTTTTATATTTAAAAATAATCATTCTATCTATAGTTTTTATTATTTTTCATATTATAAAAGCTTTTAATTTTCTAATAAAAATCCTTTAACTTTATAGCTATTTTTATCTATTTTTACTAATATTTTTTTAGTATTATTATATTTAAAAAACACATTATATTCATCAAAGCCTTTTGAATTACTTTTAATATATTCTTCAATGAAATTCACTTTACTTCCATCTAGTATATTATTATTCTTAATAAAATTAAGGGCTATTTTTTTCGAATCTCTTATACCATGTTTTTCATTAACCTTTTTATTCTTTTTTATAAATTCTCTGTTATTATTATAATAAAGTTCTATAACTTCACCTGTTTTAGTATTTATTCTGCCTTTGTAGTATATATCATCATTATTACTAGTTAAGGTAAAATACTTTTCATTATCATTTCCAATAGCATAGTGAGTTTTGAATTCTATATTTTTTTTATCTATTTCAAACTCTAACTTATCCTTAAAACATCTATCAATTTTTTCTATATACTTTTTTGTACTAATAGATTGATTTTTAGGAGCTGCTATTACTACTTCATTTATATGTAGTATGCTTATACTCATATATGTAAAAGATATAGTTACAATTATCATCAATATTATAAATACTGTTATTGCTAATCTTTTTCTTAATTTCATAATATTCCCCTCAGTTCTTTCTATTTTCATTTAAGCTACTGATTCTTATATTTTTTATCTATTTCATAAACAAATTTATTATTAAGTTTTTTGTACATATTTTACCCAATCATCTAATTGATTTATTGGTCTTGCTTTCATCATTTGATTTTTTTTCACTCTACTTTTAGGAATTTGTTCTAAAATTATAGTCCATGCTATAACAAATATAGCAATCAATGATATTGCAAACTTTATTTTTGATTTCATAATGGATTTTCTCCTTTGATCCTAGTATTCTTTAAATTCTTTTTCCTACAATAAAATTATATAAACCACTTATGACAATATCTCGCATACTTATTACCAAATTGTAAATTTTTTTATAAAATAGATTTTAATTTCAAATAAAAAATAAGTTTCCAAGATATATCACTGGAAACTTATTTTTATTCTAATATTAATTTAAAAATATATATAAATTAAACTTGCCATCTAAGAGATTTTTGTCTAATATCAATAAATCTCTTATAAATTCCTTCTTTTAATATCAATTTATCATGGGTACCAACTTCGTCAATTTTCCCATCATTCATAACTATAATTTGATCTGCTTCTTTAACTGTTGATATTCTATGAGCAATACTAATAACAGTTTTGTCCTTTGTTAATTCATCAATGGCTTTTAAAAGTTCATGCTCATTTTCTGGATCTACACTAGATGTTGCTTCATCTAAAATTACAATAGAAGAATCTTTTAATATTGCTCTGGCAATTGAAATTCTTTGCTTTTCACCACCAGAAAGTGTTGATCCACTTTCTCCTACAACAGTATCAAATCCCTTTGGAAGTTTCATAATAAAATCATAGCAACAAGCCTTTTTAGCTACTTCTATAACTTCTTTGTGGCTTGCCTCTGGTTTCCCAAATTTAATATTATTTTCAATAGTATCATGAAACAAATAAACCTTTTGAAATACTGTACTTATATGGCTCATCAGTGAGTCTGTAGAAATATTTTTTACATCTTCACCAGCAAATTTAACACTTCCACTATCAACATCCCAAAATCTCATCATAAGACTACACAATGTAGTTTTTCCAGAGCCTGAAGGACCAATAATAGCTGTTTTAGATCCTTCTGGTATTTTAAGGCTAACATTTTTAATAATTTTTCTGTCTTTTTCATATCCAAAAGAAACATTAGACATTTCAATATCATATTTTTTTGTATCTAATCTATTATATTGTCCACTCATTTTAGGAATATCAATAACCTTCTCTAACCTATCTAATGCTGATTCAATCATAGGTAATAAAAATGCACTATTTCCCATAGTTTTCATATGCTGATAAACAGTAAAAGCAGATGTTAAAAATAATACTGCAATAGGAAATGTTACTTCCTCACCTAAAAAAAGATACCCTGTTACCATAATGACAAATCCGCTAGCTATATCAAATATACCTTTATACATACTTACTCCTGGCATTACTTCTTTTTCAATAGAAATACTAGCTTTTTTATCACCATCTAACGCCTTATCAAGTTTTTCTTTAAATCCTACATTTATTCCAAAAGATTTCACCACAGTAATTCCTCTAATATATTCAATTACATTAGAAACCATATTTGCCTTAGATTTTTGCATTATGACAGTATGACCAACTGCTTTTTTCTTAACATTATGCAAAATTATCTGAGAAATAATTATTCCTATAAGGGTTATTAACCCAATTTTCCATCTAAACCAAAACAATATAACTGTTGTCAAAACTGCTTGAACAATTCCACTAACCATATTTTCCACTGCTACCATACTAAAACTTTCTAAAAATGTCATAGAAGATGTCAAGGCTGCACTAATATCACCTAAAGTCTGTTCATTAAAATAACCCATTGGTGCTTTTTTTAATTCTTCTCCTATTTGTAATCGCTTCTCTGCGTATACATAAAACCCATTGCCAGTCATTTTTATAGTTATCAACCATTTAAAAATAAATTGTCCAATAAACCCCATAAAAAGTATAATAAATCCATTAAAAATGATAGATGATGTTAAATTCTTAATATTAACTAAAATATACAAAATAGCAAACAAAGACATGCATCCCAAAAATGAGTGAATGAAACTAAATATAATACCTGAAACTAAATTTTTCTTATAGGAACCACATATATCTATAATTCTTTTTATTGTACGAAACACACTATCCCCTCCAATTTTATAAAGCTGATACAGCCATATGCTTATCCCACATATTTTTATAAAGATTACATCTACTTAGCAACTCCCTCTGAGAACCTTTATCAACAATTTTTCCATTTTCAACTACTACAATCTGATCAGCATCTTGAATAGTTGTAAGTCTATGAGCAATAACAACTAAAGTTTTTCCTTTTATTAATCTAGCTAATGCTTCTTGTATCAAATCTTCATTTTCAGGATCTGCAAAAGCAGTTGCTTCATCTAGTAAAATTACATTAGAATTTTTGAGAATAGCTCTTGCAAGTGTAATCCTTTGTCTTTCGCCACCAGAAAGTTTTCCTCCAGCATCTCCTACTTTAGTATCATATCCTTTTGAAAGATTCATAATGAAATCATGACAGCAAGCAGATTTAGCTGCATTAATAACTTCTTCATCTGTAGCATTTGCATTTCCAAAACGTATATTTTCCTTGATGCTACAATCAAATAAAAAGTTATCCTGTGCTACATAACTTATTTCTTCCATTAATTGAATAGTTGGAATGTTTCTTATATCTTTATTTCCATATAATAAGCTACCTTCATTTACATCCCAAAATCCTGCCATAAGTTTCATAATAGTTGATTTTCCTCCCCCTGAAGGACCAACAATTGCTGTAACTTTCTTTGGTAAAACATTTAAACTTACATCATCTAAAACTTTGTTATCGCCATATGAAAAAGAAACATGTTCTAATCTAAATGCATCTTTATCTAACACTACTCTTTCTGAAGGTCTTTTTAACTCTTTAATATGGAGGAATTTATCAACTTCTTCAATACTTTGATACACAACAGCAAAATCTTCGAAAAACTGAAAAGCTGCTAAAAGTGGTCCTGCAATTCCCATTGATAAAATTATACAAGTTATAAAAGTACTAAAATCAATACTTCCTTTCATAAAAAGCATACTTCCAAAAGGTAAACTTACTAAAAGAGTTGAAGGAACAAGAGCATATCCTGCTGCTGCAAATCCCCAACATTTTCTCCACCATCCAAGAGTAAAATTTCTAAAATGCAAAACAGCTTTTGTAAATCTTTCATAAGAATTACTTGATTGATTGAAAGCTTTAATTACTTCAATTCCATTAACATACTCTATAAGAGCCTCATTCATATCACTGCCAGCTTTCATAAATTTAGAAGAATTTTCTTTGTATCCAATCATTTGACCCATCATTACTATAAAACCTAAGGGAATAGTTGCAATTCCTGCTAATGCCATTCTCCAATCTAAAACAAAAAGAATAATTATAATAAAAATAGGCGTTAAAAGATTTGAAGTCATCTCTGGTAAAATATGAGCTAAAGGCTTTTCCAATTTCTCAACAGTATCAACAACAAGAGTCTTAAGCTCTCCTGTTGAAGATTCCATCATAACCCCTAAAGGAACCCTTAACATTTTTTCTGAAAGCATAGAACGTATATTTTTTAAAATCGTAAATGCTGCTTCATGGGATGTCATAGTAGACAATGTTGTAAAAAGCATTTTGCCTATAAATCCTCCTAAAGCAACTAAAGACCACTTTAAAACTCCTTCCTTCGTTATGCTATTATCAAAAAATCCCGCAGCTAACATTGCTACACTTAAATAAGATAACATTACTAAAAGTACACCTATTATAGCTAAAAAAATAGAAAGATTAATTTTCCCTTTGCTATTTCCAGCAAATTTTAATAATTCACTTAATGAACTTTTTTTCTCTTTTTTGCTATCCATTTTAAAACCTCCCTATATATTAAAAATTTATCAGTATTCTAGTAACTATCTATGCTGAATTTATATCTTAACAATTTATTACCTTCCTCTAATAAACTCTTACTTAAAAGTAAACATAAAAATTTTTGAAATACTTGTATTTAAAAAATCATCACATATTCGTTTGATAACTAAGATAGCTAACTTAGTTATCATAGTGGCAAAAAAGAAAAGTCTTAAGACAATTCCTTCTAATCACTTAAAATATTTTTCCATCCTGGAGCAAAAAATTTCACTAGAGTCTTTGTATAAGCAATTGCATCCTCTTTGGTATAATCATGTACAACAACTTCAAAAACAGAAGAAAAATATGCTTGAACTATCATGTGAATTTCTTTTTCTGAAATATCATGAACCTTATAACCTTTTTTTCTCATAGCATTAATATACTTTAAGGTTTTTTTTGTTTCTATTTCTGAAATATCATGAAGAAAGTTTTCATATTTTGTCCCATCTGAAGATAACAAAAGTAACTTTATTTCACTATAATTATCATAAATAAACTCAATAAAAGGCATGATTCCATTTTGATTTACATCCCATATTTTTTCAATCTCTGAGTTTTCAAGAATATTATAACTCTCTTTTTCACTTTCTAAATACATCTTTTTAAGCTCAGCTAAAACAGGACTAACTATCTCTATAAATACAGCTTCTTTATCCTCAAAATGACGATAAAAAGCTCCTGTTGTTATATTTGCATCTTTACATATCTTTCTAAGATTAGAACGTTCAAATCCATTTTCCATAAAATTTTTCTTTGCACTCTTTAGGATATCTGAATGTGTTTTTTCATAGCTACTTCCCATCTGTAACACCTCGACAATCTTATTAACTACTATAATGATAACTTAGTTATCATTATAGTAGTTAACTATTGATTTGTCAATCATTGCTTACTTTCTTGCTATATCAACATCCATCTCACCCATTACACTATTAAATGTTCTTTTATACACATTTTCAAATCCATTTCTTAAAATAGCATCACTTACTTCTCCTTGTTCCAAGCTAAAGTCATATCCTTTTAAGAAACTTGGAAGCCACCCTACAACCATTTCTTTTGGCTTTGTTTTTTCATTTATTAAACCTTCTGAAATACACATAAAAACACCTTTAGGATTTAAAGCATCATATATTTTTTTTATAACCGAATCTAAATCATGCTTTGCAAAATTTAATGTTCCTGAAGCCAATATAAAATCATATCCTTCACCAATTGAATCATTTAAATAATCTCCACTTAATACCTTTACTCTTTCTTCTAATCCATATTCTTTTATTGATTCTTCAGCAATCTTGGAAACTTCTGGAGTGTCAAAAACCACAGACTGAATTCCATGATGCCTTTTTGTAATTGCCATAGCAATAAGTCCAGGTCCCCCTCCTAAATCTAACATCTTATTAAAATTATTAAATTCTGGGAGAGAAGAAACCAAATCTGCAATTTCATTTGCTCTTCCAACCTTTTGTCCAGTCTTAATCATTTGTGTGTAATCACCATATAATTCATATGATTCTTCTACAGCTTCTTTATCATCAGATTCACTAATAGGTCCTTCTTTTGTTAATTTAACAATATCTATATCATCAAATCCGGAAGTACTACTTAACATTCTAATATAAGTGCCAATAAATAAATTTGAAGATTTAACTAAATACTTACTTGCTATTTCTTTATTTTTGTAAAAGCCTTCACTCTTTTCTAATAAATCTATTGATGTCAGTGCATCTAACAAATATCTAGTATTACTTGAATGTAACTCTAGTTTTTCTGAAATTTCTTTATAGGTTTTTAACTCTTCTAACTGTGAAAATATATCCAGTTCAATACCTGCAAATAATATTTTTGTATACATAGGTGCATAAATCATTTCTGACAATTTTTCTAATCCCTTATCGACTTTTGGAAATTGATTCATATATCTACCCCCTATTAATTAAATTTTAAAATATTTTTTCATAGAAGAATACGCTTTTGCTTAAATGATAATGATATTCATTATTATACCATACATTAACCATTAAAGTAATAAAAATCCATAATTTATAATCTAACCTCATTAACTTATTTATTTTATAATAATAAAATATAAAAAAATAAAAACAAATCCTAAATAAAATACTTTTATAAGAATTTGTTTTAATATTAATTTGAATGCTATATTATAATTTTATAATAATTTAATTTTATCCCTTAACCTAATCCTTTTATTTCACCTATAAATTCGTATGAACTAACTTTCTCTGTGCCTTTATCTATTTTAATTAATAAATATACATCGTTAGTATTATATTTAAAATATAAAAAATATTGATTACTATTTTGTGAACTCTCTTTAGTTAGTTTCTCACTAAGTTGTACTTTTTTAATATCTAACAAATTATTTTTCTTAATAAAATTTTCCGCTATATTTTTAGCTTTATTAAAGCTGTACTCATTATAAACTTTTTTTTCGTACTTTCTTAATGTCTCTCTATCAAAATATGAAAGTTGAAGTATTTTATCTGTTTTAGTATCAATTAATACGTAAACATCTAATTCCCCTCCATGTAATTCATCATTTTTTAATAAAAAACATTTTTGACCACCATTACCTACTATTTCAGTTTTCATATTTCTTTTATTAACCTTAATTCCTAATTGACTTTCTAAAGCTTTAACGGTTTTCTCTACATAATAACCTGTACTATTAGATTTCTCTTTACTTTTCTCTACAATTACTTGATTTTTTTGTATTACTTTTTTAGGCATTTGTCCAAAAACATTAATAGCTCCTAATATTAGTAAGGAAACAAGAACTAATGTGGTTATTATTTTTAACTTCATAACATTTGCTCCTTTTGGTTTAATATCAATTTAATTAATGTTCCTTTATTTATTTCACTTTTTATTTCTAATTTTGCTTCATGAATTTCTGCTATTTCTGCACAGATAGCTAGTCCAAGTCCCGCTCCATTATTAGCTCTAGTTCTAGATTTATCTACCATATAAAAAGCTTCAAAAACTTTTGGTAAATCTTCTTTAGATATTCCTATACCTTCATCTATAATTTCAATTATTATTTTTGAATTTTCATTTTTATAAACATTTAAATATATATTAGATCTTTCTTTAGAAGCTTTTATAGAGTTATCAATTAAATTAATAATTAAATTTCTTATTAAATCTTTTTCTACTAAAATAAAATATTCTTTTTTAATATCTATTATCAAGTTAATATTTTTAATTTTTAATCTATTTTGTAAAGATTCTTTTATATCTTCAGCTATAGTGTTTATATTCTCATAAACCATTTTAAAATTTTCTCTTTTTAATAAAATTAAATCCATCATCTTCCAAGACAATTCTTCTAATCTTGTACCTTCTTTAAATATATAATTTAACCCCTTTAAAAAAACTTTTTCATCATAAGCCGTTGAACGAAGAAAATCTGAATACCCTATTATAGAAGTTAGAGGAGTTTTTATTTCATGGGTTAAACTCTCAATAAAGCGTTGCCTTTCCTCTGCTTTTTTATCTAATTCAGTTATTTTTTCCTCAATAGATAATGCCATACTATTAAAATTTTCCGACAAAGCACCTATTTCATCTTTAGATTTAATTTCTGCTCTTTTGGAATAATCACCATTTGATATTAATTTAGTAACATTGATTAGTTTATTGATTGGACTTGTGACATGCTTAGTTAAAACATACATAAAAATAGCTAAAATAATAGAAAGCATACTACATAACTTTATAAAAAGATTATATTGAGCCTTTCTATCTTGATAAATATATGTTATATCTTTAATATAGGAAAATTTTAATACTTCTCCCTTTGTATCTAATAAACTATTTATAAATAAAAAAGTTTTATCACCTATATCTCTTATAATATATTTTCTTTTATCTAAAAAAGGATCTTTAAGTTCTTGTCTTTCCCCTAAAACTTTAAAATCTAAATTAGTAAAAACAGTCTCATTATCTTGATTTACAACTTCTAGATAAATATCATCATTAAATTTCCCTAAATATTCTTTAATGACTTTTTTATTAACATTGTTATTTTCACTGTAATAATCCTGATAATATTTACCAGGATACACTTCAGAATATTTTTTAATTAAGTTTATATTAAAACTTATTCCTGTAGAAATTCTAGAATGTTCTTCTAGTCCTCTATTTATAGATCTTTTTAAATTTAAATTATGACTATTTTCTATTAGAATATAAGCACCTAAATTAAATATAATCAAAAATATAACTACTGAATATATAAATATCTTTTGCCAAAATTTCATTTATTCCTCCAATCTATACCCTATTTTATATACAGTCTTTATCTTTTTACCTAAGTCTAATTTTTTTCTAATTCTTTGAATATGCATATCAACAGTTCTAGTTTCTCCAAAATAATCATATCCCCAAACACTTTCTAAAATTTTTTCTCTTGAAAAAGCTATCCCTTTGTTTTTAATTAAAAGTACCAATAATTCAAATTCTTTTAAAGTTAAATCTATAATCTTGCCATCTTTTTTTACTATTCTTTCTTCTATATATATTTGTAAGTCTTTAAAACATATTAGATTACTTACCTTCTTATATCTTCTTAAAACTACTTCAATTCTAGCTAAAAGTTCTACTGACTGAAAGGGCTTGACTATATAATCATCTGCTCCCATTCTCAATCCTTTAACCTTATCTGGTATTGAATTTTTTGCAGTCAAACAAATTATAGGTGTATCTAAATTTTCCAATCTACTCATTATATTAAAACCATCTAATTTAGGAAGCATAATATCTAATAATATTAAATCAAAATTTTCTTTTTCAATTAATTCTAGAGCTTCTACTCCATCAAAAGCTTGCCTAGTATCATACCCAACCATATTTAAATTTAATTTTATTAAATCAGAAATACTTAATTCATCTTCTACAATCAAAATTCTTTTCATTCTATATGTTCCCTTCTAAAAAAATTTATACTTAGTTAACATAATAATAACACTTACTTTTCTTTATACAAACCATTAAATATATCCATTTTGTAAAATAGTTGTAAAACCTAATAAAAGGAAAATTAATGTAACAACTTTAAAAATTCAATATCATTATTATAAATCATCCTGCTAAGCAAAAAACTTATAATAACTTATTTTTACTTATTTCAACTTGACCTTTTGCTTAATTTTACTTATAATTAACTTAGAAATACTTATGAAAATAAAGATAGATATACTGAAAAATAAAATAGAGGTGGATTTATGTACCAAGAAGAAAGAATACAAGCAATATTAAAATATCTAAATAATCATAAAAGAATAAGTATAGAAGAAATATGTAATCTATGTAATGTTTCAAGAGATACTGCAAGACGTGACTTAGTAAAGCTAGAAAAAAGAAAAGATATTCTTAGAACCCGCGGAGGAGCCCTACTTCCAAGTATCAAAACTGAAATTAAAAGTTATAAAGATCGTTTATTTACTGATTCTGAAGTTAAAAAGTCTATTGGTAAACTTGCAGCATCATTAATTAAAGAAAATGATAAAATCATAATGGATACATCCACAACAGTTCAAACTTGTTCAGAATTTATTAATGTAGACACCTGTACTATTATTACAAATTCTATTAATCAAGCTGATATACTTTCAAACAAATCACAAAAAATACGTGTTCACCTTTTAGGAGGAGAGTTAAATAAAGAACAACGTCTTTTATATGGTCCTCCAGTAATTTCTATGCTCTCAAATTATTATGTTGATAAATTATTTATAGGTTCTTGTGGTCTTAGTGGTAAAGGTATAATGACAGTTTTTGACGAAGATGGTTTTGTAAAGAAAAAAATGATTGAACAAGCAGAAGAAGTAATTTTATTATGTGATAGTTCTAAATTTGGAAAAGAAGGTTTTTTCAGAGTGGCTGACTTATCTAAAATTGACATACTAATAACTGATAAATTGCCTGATAAATCATTATTAGATATTTTTAATAATTATAAAATAAAAATTATTTTAACTAAATAACTATAAAGATAAAAGAAAGTAGGTGCTAAAATGAACTTAATAGCAACAGATTTAGATGGAACTCTACTTAATAGTAAAAGTAAAATAAGCACGGAAAATGCTAAAGCAATTAAATGTGCACAAAGTAAAGGAATAGAGGTAGTTATTGCAACTGGTAGATCTTATTTTGATGCACTTTCCTTATGTAAAGAAGTTGATATTTCAACTTATATAATTAGTGGTAATGGATCTGCTATTCATTCTCCTGATGGTGAAGAAATTTACTCATCTACCATAGAGGAAAAAGACGCACATAAAATAATAGCACACTTGAATAATAAAAATTATTATTATGAAGTAGCAACAGAAAATGCATTATACACTCCCTTTAATATAAAAGGAGTTTTAGATACTGAAATAAATAAAATGAAAAGTAATGACCCTAAACTAGATACATTACCTTTTGAACATGCAAAAAAAATGCAATTTAGTCAATCTGGTTTTGTACTTGTAAATAACTATAAAGAAATTCTAGAAAAAACTAAAAAATATTATAAAATCTTAGGTATTTCTTTTGATAAATTAAAAAGAGAAAAAGGAATAAACAAATTTAAAAAAATGGAAAATCTAGCCCTAGTTTCATCATGGGAATATAATTTTGAAATAACAAATAAAGATGCTTCAAAAGGAAATGCTCTTAAAAGATTGTCTTCTATATTAGGAGTTAATCTTGATAAATCAATCGCAATAGGTGATAGCTACAATGATATTTCTATGCTTGAAGTATGCAAACATACTGTAGCTATGGGAAATGCTCACCTTGATATAAAAAATTTATGCAAAACAATTTCTACTACTAATGATGAAAATGGTGTTGCCTACGCTATAAATAAATTAGCACTTTCTAGCTAATACAGTGTTTCTTAAATTAAATAAAATAAATTTTCATGAAAATTACTAGCGTTACCTTGTTTTTCTTGGGCGTGATAGTAAAATAAAGGGTAAGCCTTTTAATTAGACTTACTCTTTAATATTGATAAATCTAAAAGGTAACTTTTATACATACTTAAATATTTTTTTAATTTTTACTTTTACAATATAATATATACAAACAATAAAAATAGATAGATTGATTTCTATTCAATCTATCTATTTTAGCTCATATTAAGGATAATTTCTTGTAACAGTAACAGTTACTGCAACTCCACTTTCATTTGTTACAGTATTTCTCGAATCAATTTGTTGTTCACCGCTTTCTGGATCTATAATATAAGATGGATCATCTGTTATATTGGTAGGATTCAATTCTATATTAGAGATAGCAACTTCTCCTCCATTAGCATTTTCTATTCTTATTAAATTAGCTCCTTCTTTTAAAGGAATTTCAAGTCCATCTATAATTTTATATTTTCCATATTCTCCTTGAATTCCTGTATTATTTTTCTCTACATTTATTTCTCCAATTTTACTCTCTCCTGAATATACTGCTAACTTAGAATCAGTATTACAAGAAATTCTAAATCTTAACTTATATTTTTTATTATATAATGAATTTAATGAATAGGTCATAGAGTCACCTTGTTTTGAAGTCTTCATAGCATTTCCACCAAACATATGCTCTATTTGAGACGTAAAACCATTCTTTTTCAAATATTTTTGAGATGAAAATACAGAAATTGAATTATTAGCAACATTATTTGCTGGAGTCAAGCGTTTTGGTCTAAATCCAAATACAAATCCTGATACATTTATTTCATTGCCTGGATATGTGCTTGTACCAAGTGGATTTATAGAAGATAACTTATTATTAGAATAAGAATATTCTGTACGTTTCATAGCTGGTGGTTTTCCATAAACTCTATGATACCAAGAACCATAATTTTCTTCACCAGTTGCAGTTTCATGATCAAAATGAAGTCCCCATGGAATAATTTCAGCATCTGCTACAACCTTTGTTATTGAATTAGGATTACTTAAACCAGTATCAGTCACATCACCATTTCCAGTAAGCCATCTACGAGTTCCTCCACTTCCTCCAAGAGAATATGGCCAATAATTTTTGCCCACATTTCCCCTATTATATACTGGAGTTATTCTATCTATTCTATCGTAGCTCCATATATCAGCTCCAATAAATTCTCCAAGATAATCACCATTTTGATAACCACCTCTTGAAAAATTTATACTCTCTCTATTTGTAGCTCCTGTTTGACGACCAATTATGTTACTATATATTTCTCTTGACATTTGAAAACTAACATTTTTATCATAAATATCTGGATCCATATACTGCCACATAGAAGCAAAATCTAATACATTAAGTTGCATAAATCTTTTATAATCATTAACATAATTCCATTGCTTCTTAGCTGTCATTTCTGCTACATGTCTACTATTGTTATCATTCAAATCCCCATTTGCACCTTTTCCATTTATAGCATACACATTTTTAGAATCTTCAATTCTTTTTCCTAACCCTTCTTTATATACTGTGTTAATATAATTAGTATATTCATTAATTCTTTCTTTAAGTCTTCTTTTGTATCCATTTATCGTACTAGAATCATACCCTCTTGCTTCAGCATGTCTTACCATATCACTAACTATAATCAAATTAAAATTAGCTGTAATTGTATATATTGGCAATAATTCCGTTCTATGTGCTCCTCTATTATTTTGACTTTTAAGTTGTCCTAAAAGCTGTACAAATAAACTATCCAAAGTAGTAAATTTTCTTTTAATTTCTGAAGGCGATTTTTCTTCATCATTAAGCCATTTTATATAGTCTTCACATACATTTCTTATTCCATTTATTTGTTGAGTTTTAAGTCCAAAATCATAGTCTTTTAAAGAATTATTAATCATTTTTTGTACTTGTGGTTTTATTGCTTTCCAAATATAATCGTTATCCGCATAGGGCCAAACTAAATTCATAAGTGGTGTAATAAGAAAAGTTTTTGCTTGATCATACCCTGGAGCAGAAAAACTTCCAATTGCTGCATTAGTAATCTGTTTAATTATTTCTTCTACTTTTTCAATAGGCATACTTCTATTAAAAATATTATCTTCTACTATTTCTCTTACTTTTGTTGGATCATTTTCTCCCTCTAATTTATCTATCAAATTTTTCATGTCATTACTAAAAGTGTTAGTAATTTCTTTTGGTATTTCCATTGCTTGTACACTTGTAATACTTGAAAAAGTAAATTGTGAAATTATTGTTGCTACTAATAATAAACTTGCTACTTTTTTCTTATTCATTTTATACTCCCCCCCATTTCTATATACATTTTATTAAGTTATATAAATGTAAAAGTATTTTGTTATAATTCCTTCTTACTTAAAAAATAAATATTTATTTTATGTAAATACTTAACAAAACATATATATCATTAATAAATTATTTGCATTTATTAAATGTATTTTATCATTACTAAAAATTTCTGTGTATACACCTATCTTCAAATATAGTTTTTTATTCCTAAACGTTATATTTTGTAATATTTTTGTTACTTTTAGCTATATTATTTAAATATATTATAAAAAATTAATATATAAGACAAAAATTTTAATAGATAACTCTATATAATCTTCTATTGTTTAAATTCCTTAATTTTAATCTAATAAATTCATTCAAAAATTTATAGACTAAAAAGCAATTCCATATTTTAAAACTTGGAATTGCTTTTTAGTTTATATAGAAATTTTTCTAATGAATTTTTATTTTATCTAGTATTAAATAAAATAAAACTAATTATTATTTATATTAAGTATAGTTGCCTTTGGTCTAGACATTGATTCTATAGAATATCTTATTCCCTGTATTCCCATTCCTGTTAGTATACATTTGTAAGTCAGATTTTTTGATTGGAGTACAAGTTATTAATTTAATAATTGTTAAATTTTTTTAATCAACACTTCTATCAAATTTCCTTTAAAAGTTACCATCATATATATTAACGTGAAAATAAAAGACATTCTGCAAATAATCTTTCATATCCTTTTGATGCTCCAAGCTCCATATAATCTATCTTATGTGCTAATTTCTCAATTCTCTTTTTTACATCTGAAGACATAAGACACATATAAGCTCCAGTTTTAGATGAATTGCCTACATATTCTAATTTATTCTCCACTTCTTTTGGCAATATTCCAATTCCAACTAAGCTATCAGAAGATAAGTGGGCTCCAAATTGACCTGCTATAACAACTTTATCAAGGCTATCCATATCAATATTTGCTTTTTTTAGTAATGCATAGAATCCTGATAAAATAGCTCCTTTTGCCAACTGAACCTGTCTTACATCTGATTGGGTAATTAACAATTGTTTTCCCCTATTATCTAAAACAAATTCTCTTTTTCGCCCATTTAATTGAATCATATCATATCTGTAATCTGACTCATCTATCTTTTCTTTTTTTATAAAAGCTCCATCTTTTTTTACAAGTTTTGTTCTAATTAACTCCTTTACAACAGCTAATATTCCACTTCCACAAACTCCAATTGGCTCTTTATCCCCTATAACTTTAATTTCAATTCCCTTCTCAGTAATCTTCACATCTTCAATTGCACCTTCCGCAGCTCTCATTCCTGAGCTAATATTCATTCCCTCCAAAGCTGGTCCTGCTGCACAAGAACAAGATAAAAGTTTTCCATGATTAGATAGAACTATTTCTCCATTAGTTCCTATATCTATAAATAAAACATTTTTCTTAGCTTCTTCTAGTTTTGAAACATAAGCTCCAGCTACAATATCTGCTCCTATATAAGATGAAACTGATGGAAGACAATATAACCTACAAAAATTTGACCCTATTAATCCAATATCTTTAGATTCTATATTTTTAGATTTTATAAACATTGGTGCAAATGGAGATTTTCCTATATAAGTTCCATCAATCCCTAAAAGGAAATGCATCATTGTAGAGTTTGCTGCAATTGAAATTTCATAAATATTTTTTATATTTATATTTAATTTACCACACATATTTTTAATGATTTTATTAATAGCATTCACAATTACACTTTGTAATTCTTCCCTAGATCCATTGGGATTCTCTAATTCATAGGTTATTCTAGTTAAAACATCAAGTCCAAACTTCTTCTGTGGATTGATTGTTGAATCTATAGCTAATTCTTTTCCAGTTATCATATCAATTAAGGAAACTACTACTGTAGTAGTTCCAATGTCAATTGCAACTCCATAAAGCTTGTCTTTAGTGTCTCCTATTTCAATACCTATTAATTCCTTATTATTAAAAACCCCTGTAACTTTACCATGTAAAAACTCATGTTCTTTTAATATATTCCAATTAATACTTTTAATATTAAAAGTATCACAAATAGAGTCTTCAAAAGAATTTTGATTATCTAATGTAGGCTTTTCTATATTAAAAACTTTTTTATAGATTGAAGGCTTAAATTCAAATTTTGGTATATACCCTGTTGTAAGTATTTTATGCTTAGTTTCCTTATGTAAAATTTCAATAACAATATCTTCCTTTGGAGTAACTAAGCAAGAAAGCCTTATACCTGAATGAAGTTCTTCTTTTTTTAAAAGTTTCTTTTCCGTATCGGAAATTTCTTCTAAGTTTCCTTCTAAAACTTTAACTTTACACTTTCCACAAGAACCTTTTCCATTGCATGGATTATTCACAAATATTTCATTTTGAAGTAAAATTTCTAATAAACTTTTATCTTTTGAATATTCTAAAGTTCTATTTTGATTCTTAATAAAAATCTTAGGCACTATTTTTTCCATCTCCTTTTTTTAAATAATTGCACATTGCTTTCACATTTTCTAAAGGAGATTTCATTCCAAGCCCACAAGCAGGAGAGATTATATTTGATCCATCTTTTATACACTTTTCAGTTAATCTTTGTATTTTTTCAGGTTCACCAAATTCAATAGTATAGGTACTTACATTTCCCATTAATATTCTATCTTTTAAATTTTTTCTTGCATCTATCATATTAACAATGGAGTCAAAACTTAAAACATCACTTTTTATTTCATTCATCTCATTATAAACCCTTTTCATTTGTCCACATATATGAACAATTACAGCTTTATTTTCTTTATGAATACTATCTACAATTTTATTAATATATTTCACTGCAAATTCATTAAATAATTTTGGTCCTAAAATTTCTCCTGTACCACTAGGATCTGATATTGCAATTATATCTGCTCCTGCCTCTATTTGATTTTTGGCAAAATCAATTAAATTATCTGCAACAAAATCAACAAATTCATGAGCCTCTTTATTACATTTCCTTAATTCTTTATAAAAAGTAGAAGGCTCCATTATAGAACTTGCAGTACTTATAGGTCCAGTTAAATTCCCTACAATTGGAACATTATTTTTTTCTTCTTTTAAAATTTTTATTGCATCAATAACTACTTTATCTCTTTCATTTTTATAATCATATCCAATAATGTTTCTCCATTCTTTTACAGAATCAATTACATATTCTATAACATGAGGCTCATAAATATTGGTTCCCATATCTACTTTTGCTCCAAAACTTTCTGCTTCAACAGTCATACAAAAGGGAACACCATAGTTTTCAAAGCAACCCTTTTCATAAGATGCTTTTGCTAAATCTGCCATGATTTTTGGATTTGTATGAGCTTTTTTAAAATCAATTCCAAGACTTTCAATAAGCTCTGTTGTTATCATATTCATCATTCCTCCTGGACAAATACAAGGAGGTCTATCAACTTTTTCTTTTTTTAAAACCCTATTTAATCGTTCTTTGGGAGATATCATATCATCACCTCTTTCTATGCCACCTTAAGTAATTTTTTCACTAGTTTAACTGCTTCTACTGCATTAGTAGAATATCCATCTGCTCCAATAATATCTGAAAACTTCTGTGATATTGGTCCTCCACCTATAATTACTTTAACTTCATCTCTTATGCCAGCTTCTTTTAATAGTTCAACAACTTTTCCCATTCCTCCCATTGTTGTTGTCATTAAAGTTGACATACATACAAAATCTGCATTAATTTCTTTAGCCTTATCTACAAAGCTTTGTAATGGAACATCTCTTCCTAAATCAATCATTTCAAATCCAGCTGTTTCAAGCATAATCTTAACTAGATTTTTTCCTATATCGTGAGTATCTCCTTCAACAACTCCAATTACACCTTTTAATTTTTCTTTTTCTATTTCCTCAATAGGGATGTGCGGTCTTAAAACTGACAAACCTTCATACATTGCATCAGAACATAATAATACATCTGTAACAAAATACTCTTCTTCATCATAAAGCTCACTTGCACGATTCATTCCATCTACAAGTCCATCTAAAATACCTTCTGTTACTGAATAATCCGTTCTTAAGTATTCATTAGATGCCTCTATAACATCATCTTCTTCCATTTCTAATACACCATCAGATAATCTTTTTAATAACTCCTCTTTTGATATTGACATTGTAATTCCTCCTTAGTTAATAAACATATACCTTTAACAAAATATTATAAATTCCTAACTTATTTTTTCATTTTCTTATATTTAAAAACAATAACATGTCTATAGCTCTTAATTAATTCTTTCTAATATTTTATATTCAAGAAAAATTTTTAGGATCTAAAGGCCATTTACCATACTTTCTAGCAGATTCCATAAATTGATCTATATTTTCAAGTGGAACACTACCTGAAAGATCACATCCAGATGCTAAAATATACCCGCAAGGACTGTCATAGGCCTTCTGAATGCATTTTTTCACTGCTAAATCTACTTCTTCTGTAGTTCCTAAAATTAATTTTTCCACTGGGTCTACATTACCAAGAATCGGTACCTTATCTCCTATTTCTTTTTTTGTATATTCAAGATCTACTCTATTATCAATACTTATCATATCGCAACCAGATTTAACCATTTCCCCTACTATTGATGTTGTATCTCCACAAATATGATAACAAACCATACCTTTTGCCTCATGAATCTCCTTCATAAGCTCTATTGTATATGGCAATACAAACTCTAAATACTGTTTTTTATTAATAATTGTTCCAGATGCTATTGGATCACATAGTAAAATAAGCATACCTTCTTTTATAAATTCTTTATATATCATTTTTAATCCATCAGTACAAAACCTAATAAGTTCATGTAATTTTTCAGGATTTTTTCTAGTTGCCCTTAATAAGTTTTCTGTTTTATAAACACTGGCAGCTGCAGTAAAGGGACCTGTTATTAAAACACCTGTTGGAACTTCATGGCCTATTTTATCTATCAGTATTTTCCCTGCTTCTAAATGAAGCTGAAATGCTTTATCATTTTTAAGTTCTAATTTAGACATATCTAAGGAATCAACATCGTTTAAATCTTTTAAAACATAATCAATGACAGCTGGTACTGCATCTTCTGGGTCACTTAGTTTACTTCCTAATGCTACACCTACACCATGCAAACCATATTCAACAACAGTTAAGTCATTTCCAAACCTTTCATAACAAGCAATTTGGGCTTTTGCTTCATTTAATGCTGTACTTCTTTTTTCTTTATGTGTCATTCCTAGTGCAAGCCCTGACATGGAACAAGCAACAGGCATTGCTAAAATTCTGTCCATAGGTTGTCCTGTCATAAATGCATTTAGTCTCTCATTTGGCGTCATCTTATCCTCTTTGTGCATATAATCAACCTCCATAAGTAAAATATTTAATAGGTTATTCTCTACAAGTTCTTCTGTATATAAATTGGATTTGAAATAAATATCTATAATTTATTAACCTCAAATAAATCTACACTTAAAAAATTCTAAATATAAATTTCAACAAAAGTGGTACCTATGTTAAATTTAAAGAAGCTTAATTGTTTTAATTATTCCATTTTTAAGATTAAAACCTTTATTTTTAATACACATTTGACCTACAAATTTTGCTTTTCCAATAGTTTTAATACAAGCTTCAGAATATTTCATAGGTTGTCCAAGTTCTATATCTTTCCACTGGGCTTTATCTGTTCCTAATAACGCAAAAGTTGTCTTTGGACAAAGAAGTACTATTGTTTCATTTTTAATAACTTCTTCTACTTTTTTTAATAAAGGATAAGTAAACATTTCTACTGTTTGCTTTGAAAATTTAGGTCCTAAAATGTTTAGAGCACCAGAAGAGTCAGCATAGCTTATCATATTAACTCCCACTTTTTCAGCTTCTTTTATAAACATTAATATTTCATTTTGAAATTTATTAAATATGGACTGCATGACATCAGGATTTTTCCTGAAAACTTTAAAAATATAACGTGGCTCAATTAAAACATTCATAATTGTAAAAGGCCCTGAAACATATAGCATCACATTTTCACCTTTATCTCTTAAATGTTTACAAGCCTTTAAAACTTCTGCTATTCTTCCCTTTGAATAATCAATTGAGGGTAAATTTAATATATCCTCTGCTTTTTTACAAATATAGTCTTTAGCTCTTGGTCCTATTTTTTCATCCCCTAAATTGATAATTCCACCCATTGCTTCCCCTTCAACGGTATGACAAAAAGGCATGGTACAGAATGCTTCACCATCATATTTTTTTAATTCTTCTGATATCAAAGCCATACTATTCCAATTTTTATAAGCTTCAGGAAATTTCAAACTTAATTTCTTAGTAACTTCTTGATTAATTCCTACAGAATTTTGATATGTACATTTAAAATCAATAATTTTCCCCACATTAATTCCTCCGAATCTTCACCTGAAAATTTCTAATATTTCTTGTTTTTTTAATTTATTACCGATCACAACTATTTTTGTCTCATCACATTTGTCTAGATACTTTAAAGAATTATGATAGGGAGTATAATCAAAATAAATAAATTTATTATTTTTAAGCTGTATCATCCCTTTTGCTCTTAAAATAAATCCATGTTCCTTGCTACTAAAAAAACTTAATATTTTGCCAAACTCCTCTTTTGAAAAAACTCTTAAGTTACTACATGAAACAGTATTAAATACTCTACTTGCTGGAAGCAATCTACGTTTTTCCTTTACTTCAACATTACAAGTTTTAAATCCATTTATTATCTCAATTATATTTTTGCCATCATTTAAATACCAATCTTCCTCAAGAATAAATGCTTTCTCATTATATAATCTTATTTTTGAAATTACTGTTTGAAATTCATTATGTTCTACTTCATTAATATGACTAAATAAAATGATATTAGCATTTTTGATTTGATCTAAATAGAAACTTCCAAAGTTTTCTGAATAATCCTGAAATGTACTTACATCTACAATAGTTATTAAGTTGTTTATTTCTATATCAAAATCAGAATTTTGCGAAAAATTCTCGCAAGACTTTACAATCTGTGATAAGCTTCCCACGCCAGATGGCTCTATAAATATATTATCTGGATTGTAATTTAAAATTAATTCTTTTATTCCTTTTTTTAAATCGTTTACTAAACTACAACAAATACAACCAGCATATATTTCTTTCACAGTAAATTTATTTTTAACTAAATCCCCATCAATTCCAACATCTCCAAATTCATTTTCAATTAAAGCAATTTTACCTTCCATATTTGAAATAACTTTTTTTAAGAAAGTAGTTTTTCCTGCTCCTAAAAATCCAGAAATTATATTTACTTTAGTACTCAAAATCAGCATCCCCTTAAAATTCTTATGCTTCCAATAATACAATTTTATCTTAAACATCTTTTATAGACTCTATTTTAAATCTACTTTTCTAAGATTAATTAAACAATTCTAAATTTTGTAATATTTAGTCTAATTGTATCATTTCATATCATATTTGGTCTAATCATATTTTCTTATAATTAAAAATTCATCTATAACTTATTTTTATATTTTAATTAATATTCTATTTAATATTCTCCATATACATACTATATTTTCATTATCTTTAATTAATCCTAATAAATTTATTAAATTCTAAAAAAACAAAAGCATAAAAAAACAATTCCACATATAAAATTGGAATTGTTTTTTATTTTTTAAAATATTTGTTTATTTATTTTCACTTTAAATAAATAAAGAATTTATTTTACTAATTATTATTTATATTAAGTATAGTTGCCTTTGGTCTAGACATTGATTCTATAGAATATTTTATTCCCTGTGTTCCCATTCCTGATGCTTTTACTCCTAAGAATGGAAAATGATCCGGGCCTCTTTCAGTTTTATTATTTATTTGAACTGTTCCAACTTCTAGTTTATCAGCAACATAAAAGGCGTCATTAATATTTTCTGTAAAAACAGAGCTTTGAAGTCCATACTGTGATTCATTAGCTATTTTAATGGCTTCATCCTTATCTTTTATTCTTATAATAGGAAGTATTGGTCCAAAAGGTTCTTCCCAAGCTACTCTCATATCTAAAGTTACCTTATCTAAAAGTGTTGGATAAATTAAATTTTTTTCTCTTTTTCCTCCCGTTAATAAATCAGCCCCTTTTTGTTTTGCATCTTCAATTAGATTCCAAACAAAGTCAGCTGCTTTATTACTTATTAAAGGAACTATATTAGAATCTTTTTTTAGGGGATTTCCTACAATAAGATTTTTCATATTTTTTTCTATCTTCTCTACCAATTTATCTGCTACTTTATCTATAACTAGAACTCTTTTTAATGCTGTACATCTTTGACCTGAATAAGAAAATGCACCTGAAACTATATTTTTAGCAGTTAAATCTAAATCTGCATCTTCTAAAACAATAGCAGCATCTTTACCTCCAAGTTCTAAAAGAAGTGGAACCATAGTTGTTATTTTAGATATTCTCTTTCCTACCTCTGTGCTTCCTGTAAAGTTAATAAAATTTATTCCTTTATGAGTAGTTATATAATCTCCTATTTCACTTCCTTTACCAGTAACTGTATTTAAAACTCCAGCTGGAACTCCTGCATCTTCAAAAGCTTTAGCTAAGTATAATCCTGAAAGACTTCCCTGAGTTGCTGGCTTTAGTATTACAGTATTTCCTGCAACTAAAGCTGGTGCTATTTTAGATGCTGATAAATTCACTGGATAATTAAAAGGAGAAATTGCAAGAACTACTCCTAAAGGTTCTCTTTTTACTATGGAAATTTTATTATTCTTAAAACCTGGAAAACTATCTCCTGGAAGAGTCTCTCCAGATAAATTTTCTGCTGTATCTGCAGTAAATCTTATAAAATCAGCAGTTCTTGACACTTCAGATTTTGCACTTTTTTTATCTTTACCAATCTCTATCATTAAAAGATGAGAAAGTTCATCTATATTTTCAAGTAAAATATCTGCTGCTTTGTAAAGTATTTCTGTTCTTTCATTTATAGTTTTATTTTTCCAATCCATTTGAGCTCTTTTGGAAGATTCTATAGCAAAATCTACTTCTTCTTTACTCATAGCTGGAACTCTTCCTATTAAGGAATCATCCAGTGGAGAATGTATCTCAATATATTTATTACTTTCACTTTTAACCCATTTACCATCTACAAAATTATTAAAATTATTGTTCTCATCTTTTATATAGTTAAGCATAAATATCACATCCTTAGTTTTAAATTAATCATATAAGAAAGCTTGCATATTCTTCCTTAGTGAATTATAAATATTTTTGTCCCCACTTAAAAATGTCATTTAAAATAGGTATTAAAGTCTTACCTTTTTTTGAAAGACAATATTCAACTTTAGGTGGAACTTGAAGATATTCTTTTCTAATTATTAAATCATCTTTTTCTAATTCTTTTAATTGGGAACTTAACACTTTATGTGTAATATTAGGTATACTTTTTTTAATTTCACCATATCTTTTAACTTCATCTACTGCTAAATGCCATAGTATAACTAGCTTCCACTTTCCAGCAATCATATGCATTGTAAGTTCCATAGGACAAGTTATTCTAGTGTAATCTCTTTTTTCCATTGTTATCCCCCTTATATGCACTTAATTAACTTAGCATATTTCTAATATTTTAAAACATCCCTTATACTTACCTTTAGTATAGTATCTTACAATAAAGTGCATACTTTCTTTTATTAGAATTATTATATATAATAATATCATATTTAGTTAATAAAAATAATCATTTAACTACAGATATTTATTAATAATCTTTAAAAATTAAATTAACACTTTTAATAGTATTTTGCTCAAAAATAATTATTATATTAGAAAGAAGGTATTAAAATGAAAACTTTGAAAGAACAGATTATAGATTCTTATTATTTCCGTCATGCATGCAAAAAATTTGATGGGAATAAAAAAATTTCTGATGATGACTTTAATTTTATTTTAGAAACTGGTAGGCTTTCTCCTAGTTCCTTTGGATTTGAACCATGGAAATTTTTAATAATACAAAATAAAGATTTAAGGAAAAAATTAGCTCCTATAGCTTGGGGAGCTAAAGATAAGCTTCCAGATGCAAGCCATTTTGTAATTATATTAGCAAGAAAAATATCGGACATGAAGTACGATTCTAATTATATTGATAATTTTATGAAAGAAGTTCAAAAACTTCCTAATGATGTAGTAGAAATGAAAAGAAATTTTTATAAAGATTTTCAAGAAAAAGATTTTAAGCTTTTAGAAAATGAAAGAAATATTTTTGATTGGGCCTCTAAACAAACTTATATTCCATTAGCTAATATGATGACCTCTGCAGCTCAAATTGGTATAGATTCTTGTCCAATAGAAGGCTTTAATAAAGATAAAGTAGAAAAATTATTAGAAGATGAAACTATTTTAGATACAAGCAAATTTGGAGTATCTTGCATGGTAGCCTTTGGATACAGAGAAAATGATCCAGAATTTTCTAAGACAAGACAAAGCATAGATAAAATAGTTAAATGGATAGATTAAATTAAAAAGATAATTTTTTATTATCGTATCTCAATTTATAAAAAATCCAAACTTTACAAGAATAAATTAATATATTATATTGTGATTAGTTAGTACACAACAAGGGATATTTCAAATTTTTGAAATATCCCTTTAAATTATTCAGCCATAGTTTTACATTCTATTGAACAACGGTTACAAACTTCAACACAATCCCTAAAATGACTTTCACTATGTTTTGAACATTCCTCTTTGCATTCTATGCAAATTTTAGAACATATAGAACAAATTTCTGTTGCAAATTCACTATCTCTTGACATAAACTGACCTGCTAAATTACAAATATCAGCACAATCTCTAGTTAAGCAATTATTCATTTCTTCTGTGTTACTCTTACTTAAACATTCGTTATCACAACGTTCGCATATTTCAGCACATTCAAAACAAACTTCTATGCATTCTTGATACATTTTATTTTTTAGCATTGTTTCAACCATAAATAAAATTCCTCCTATTTTGTTATCTTCTAACTTAGCTTTAACAAATGCTAAAATAATATGTATCTAATTTATAAGCAAATTTACAGATCTATCTGTAATTATTTTTTAAATTTAACTACATTCAAAGAGTTATTACCATTTACTGTATTAGTTCCTATAGAGTCAGGATTTATTATAACATAAGACATTGTGTTACCATCTCTGCTCCATTGAACTGAATCTTTTGTATTTCCTATATATATTTTTTCTTTTAAAAGGATTCTATTAATAATATTATTATCATTAATACGAGCTACATATAAATTATGCTTTCTTGAAAAATGCTTTTCTTTTGATTGAGTTAGATAAGCTATTTTTGTTTTATCTGGTGATATCCAAAAACTAGGTGCTCCTCTTATTTCTGTTTCTATTCCTACATTTGGAATAAGATTAGTAAATTTATTTTTTTCTATATCATAATTAAATATTCCATCTTTACCATCCACATTTCCATTAAAAATTATATTTTTTCTACCATTTATAAATTTATAATTTTGAAATCCTATATAATTTTCACTTGGATTAAGCTTAGTATCATTAGGTAAAATCATAACTTCA
Source organism: Clostridium oceanicum (assembly GCF_039521385.1). Lineage (NCBI taxonomy): Bacteria > Bacillati > Bacillota > Clostridia > Eubacteriales > Clostridiaceae > Clostridium > Clostridium oceanicum. The sequence goes on from NZ_BAAACG010000008.1 coordinate 523,148, forward strand.
TCAACCTTTTTGGTTTCTATATTAACTTTAAATATACCCTGTCTCTCAGATTTTTCATTTTCTTTATTAACCTTAACTCCTCCAAAGTAAATTTCTTTTCCATATTTATAATAGTAACCATATTCTACTGTACTAACTACATTAGGATCAATATTAATTTCCTTTGTGTTTTTATTTTTTATGTCATATAGGTATAAAGTATGTTTTGTTTTCTCTCTTATTTTTTTATACTCATCTTTACTAACATCACCATCAAGCCAATTTTTCTTTCCTATTAAATATTTTCCATCTTTTGACCAATTACCAATAATTTTTTTATCAACTGAAACTGAAGTATTATCTTTTAAATTATATATATAATCAAAATTCAATATTTTACCATTTTTACCCTTTGAATCAATTCCAGTATAATATGCACTATTATAATACAACTTACTATAATCAGGAGAAATATATGTATGTAAATTATAATTATTTATATCCTGATTTTTATTTTTTAATGGACTTTTTTCTAAAGTTTTAAAATTTAATTTATATACTTTACCATCTACATCATTTTGTGCTTGTTCATATTCTTTAGGGTTCATATCAGTAATATCTTTATCCTTATATTTTTTCATATATTCATCTTTAGTTATACCTAGATTTATTAAAAGTTCATCCTCTGATATAACTCCTAATACATGATTTATTCCTTTAATATTTTCTCTTTTTTGAACTATTTCCAGTGGCTTATTTTCAGTAATTTTGCTTGCCATAGATTTTTCCGTAACTACTACATTATTCTCATTTAAATAATCTGTATAATCTTTTAGATAACTATTTACTATATAAGTTGTTCCAATTAAAACTACAGGTATCATAGTTAATATTGCTCTTATTTTTAATTTGCCTTTCATTTTTAACCCTCCCTTATTAATATTACAACTATATATTAACTAAAACTTATTGCCCCAGTTTAAATAGATATTGCTAAATTATAAAAAATTAACAGGAATTATTACACTAATTTTTGTTCCCAGATTCTCTTCACTTTCTATTTTTATTTTTCCCCTATGAGATTTAACTATATTATCTACTATAGAAAGTCCTAAGCCACTGCTTTCTTTCTCTCTTAAATTATTATTTACTCTATAAAAAGGCTTAAATATTTTATCTAACTTATCTTTTGCTATTCCTACTCCTTCATCTTCTACAGTTATATAACATTCATTATTATTTAACTTCATTTCTACTTCAATTTTTGTGTTTACTTTACTATATTTTATAGAATTGTCTATAATATTTATAATCATTCTTCTTATTTGTTCTTTACTTCCTAGTATATAAATATTTTCTTCTATTTTTTTATCTATACTAATATTATACTTGTTGGATTTTATAGTCATATCCTCACATACCCTATTAACTATCTGGGATATATTTATATTTTTATATTCCACTTCTATATTAGATTCTAATTTTGACATATCTAATAAATTTAAAGTCATATTATACATTTTATCTGCTTCATATTTTATTTTTTCTATAGCATTATAAAAAAACTCTTTATCATCAAATCCCTTTTCACCAATAATTTGGGCATACCCAGATATTATTGTAAGTGGAGTCTTCATTTCATGAGTAGCATTATCAAAAAATATTTTTCTATGTTTTTGTAAAATTTCTAATTTATTTTTATCTTTTTCTATAGTATCTATTTGTTCTTTTATACATTCTTTCATGTCAATAAAGTTTTCTGTAAGCTCTCCTATTTCATCTCTAGATTTTATTTCTACTGGAAAATCATAATTACCTTTTGATATTTCTTTAGAAGCTTTACTTAACTTTATAACTGGAATTACTATAATATTAGATAAAATTAATATAAACAAAAATATAATAATAAATATAGCTAATATAGCTCCTTTAATAAGCTTTAGAAGTTCATTTCCTGATTGAGATATACTAGTATAATCTCTAGTATATCTAATTATTCCAATCATTTTTTTGTTTATATATATAGGATTGGAAAAGGAGATAATAAATTTATCTTTCATTTTCAAAATTGAATAAGAAGCATCACCATTTTTAGCAGATTTTAAATCTTCTTTGTTATCTTGAACTTTCTCTCCATTACTATTATAAATATTTCCATCTTTATAAATAGTATCAAATAAAAATATTCCGTCTTTAGAATAACTAACAACTTTTTCATCTAGTTTTGAAGATAGAGCTAATGATATTTGTTCACTATTTTTTTCAAAACTATCAGCGGTATCTTCTATAAAATTAAGTTCTAAATATTGTTTTATAAAAAATGTACTATCTCTTTGCTCTTTTAAAAGTTCATTTTTTATTATTTTTTTATTGTTTTTAAATATTATATCTCCTGTAACAAAACTTATTAAAGTAAATCCTATACAAAATATTGATAAAAGTACTATTATAAATTTATATCTTATAGATATCCTCATAAGCTGCTCCTCTAAATCATTTTATATCCTACTCCAAATAATGTTTTTATTATTGATTCTTCTGAAGAATCGTCTAATTTTTTCCTTAATCTTTGTATATGAACATCTACAGTTCTAGTATCTCCAAAAAAATCGTATCCCCATATTTTCTCAATAAGATTTTCTCTAGAAAAAACTACATTTTTATTTTCTGCTAAAAAACATAATAAATCGAATTCTTTAGGTTTTAATTCTATATTAATATCATTTTTTATCACTTGTCTTCTATCTTTAAACATTTTAATATTATCTTTAATCTGTATAGTATTATTTAGTTCACTATTATCCTTATCTTTAATTTCATTTAATTCTTCTATCCTTCTTAAACAAACTTTTACTCTAGCTAAAACTTCCCTTATGTCAAAAGGTTTAGTTATGTAATCATCTGCTCCAAATTCTAATCCTAAAACCTTATCTACAATATCATTTTTAGCAGTAAGCATAATTATTGGTACTTTATATTTACTATTTATAGTTTTACAAACTTCAAACCCACTAATTCCTGGAAGCATCAAATCTAATATTATTAAATCTATATCATTTTCTTCAAATTTGTTAATTCCATCTTCTCCACTTGGAGCTTCAATTACATAATATCCTTCTTTCTTTAGTGAATAAGATAAAATATCTCTTATACTTTCTTCATCTTCAACTAAAAGTATTTTATATTTTTTCATTTTTGTATTTCTCCTTTTTAATCTATATACTTTAAATTATACATATACTTATTGCCAAATTATAAACATCTATTTTGTAAAATAATCCATTTATACTATGCTATATTTTTTAATTCTAATTAATTAAATTACATATATTAAAACTCTAAAATAGAACTATAATATACTTCTTCAATACTTATTATTTCCTCAATATATTTGAAATTTATTATATAAAAATAAATATGTAAATTTATAAATTACTCTTAAAATAATATGCTTTATAATTTTATAGAATAAAAAGCCTTAGATTAATTCTATCTAAGACTTTTTTAAATTTATTTTTTATTTTACATTACACATATTTTTGCTATACATATAATTAAATATTTCTTCACCATGCTTTTGCTCATCTTTTTGAATATGCTGCATTGCTTCTCTTACTATAGGATTAAAAGATTCAAATACATCATCTCCATATGTACCTGCTACATATTTTTCTGTAGATAATAAATCATTGCAAATAACTTCATCTTTTTTATTACTCATAACCCCTTGAATGTTATTTTCTATTGTAACTTGCTTATTTTGATTTGGCTTTTGTGGTTTAGGAACATTTATCTTAGGATCTTCTCCTTTTAGTAAAGTATCTAAAGTATCATAATGTTCCTGCTCTTCTCCTGCAAGTTTACTTAAAATTTGTTGTAATTTTGGATCTTTCACTTGGTTTGAATAATTTTGATATTTTTGAATACAAACTTCTTCATTAATTTTTGCATCTTCTAAAAACATTCTTTCTTTCTCAGTAAGTTGTATTGTCATAATACTTCACCTCCTAATATAGCTTTTGTAGAGAGATAAAATAATATGTACTTTTTTTAAGCTAGATTAATAAAGTATTTTCCCTTTTTGTTCAATCATAAAATAAAAAGAGAAAATGACTTATAAATACTATCAAATATTTATAAGCCATTTTTACTTTTAAATTTTCTTTTTATATTTCTTAACTTCTTTTAATAAAAACATAGATGTAATAATCATTGATAAAAAATCACTTATAGGAAAAGAAAACCACAATCCCCAAACTTTTAAATTATTTATATTAGGAAGAATTAAAGCTAGAGGTATAAATAATATTATTTGACGAAGCAAAGAAAAAAATAAAGACTGCCCTACTCTTCCTATGGATTGATAAAAAGTAGTTGCTATAAGCGGTACTCCCATTAAGGGTATAAAAATCATAACAATTCTTAATATGACTTTTGATTTTAAAATAATTTCTTTATTTATTGTAAATATAGAAACAATTACCCCAGGAAATAACTCTCCTAATATACAAGAAATTGTTCCAATAATAACTGTAATAATTATGCTTAATTTAACAGTTTCTTTTACTCTATTTAATTTTTTTGCACCATAATTATATCCAATTATAGGTTGTATACCTTGTGTAATTCCTCTTAAAGGCATATAAGTAAATAGTATTATTTTATATATTATCCCATAAATAGATAAATATATTTCTCCACCATAATATGCTAAAGAATTATTTATAACAATTGCCACAATACTTTCTGCTCCTACTAAAATAAAAGCTGAAGCTCCTATAGATACAATATTTTTAATAATAGAACCTTGTAATCTAAAATCACTTAACTTTATTTTGAATATAGTTTTACCACTATTAAGATAGAAAATTATATATATTAACTGAAAAAACTTTGCTAAAATTGTTGCAAAAGCTGCTCCTTTTATTCCCATATTTAAAGGAAATATAAAAAAATAATCTAATATTATATTAGATAAAAAACCTAAAAACATAGAATAAGTAGCATCTTTTGTATTTCCTTCACTTCTAATTAAAGCACAACACATAACTACAAAAGGATGAAACAATATTCCAAATATCATTATAAAAGCATATTCTTTTGCATAAGGAAATATATTCCCTATTGCCCCAAATAATATTAAGATTTTATCAATATAAATCAGACCAATTGTTGTAAAAACTGCTCCTATAAGTATCATTAAAATCATCGCATTTCCTGCTACTAAATTAACTTTTTTATAATCTCTTTCCCCAATTAATCTTGATATATAAGAGGCAGCACCTATACCAACTAACTGAGCAGTAGCTATCATAAACATTTGGATAGGTAAATAAATTGCAACTCCTGCAATTCCCATAGCCCCTACGCCTCTACCAATAAAAATTGTATCTACAATATTATACATAGCATTTACAAACATAGCTATAGTGGCAGGTACTGCCAATACTTTTAGTACATGATTAATCTTCCCTTCTGCTAGCATTTTTTCTCTTGAAGTCAATATTAATCCCCCTCGCATGAATGCTTTATTCTATATTTTTATAACTATATACTAAAAATATAATTCTTCTTTTATTTTATATATTTATTAATATATTCTATTTGTCTTACAAGTTATAATTCAGTTTTAAATTTAAATATAATAATACCCTTACTATTTATTTATGATATATTTCATAAAACTTTCTAATTTTTTTATCTTTTTCTCCTTGCTATGATTTTCATAGTCTGATATATTATAAGTAAGTGGTATAGTCCACTTATCCAGTATAGCTTTAATTTAAATTATTTTTACTAACAAGCTATTTAGAAGCTAATGGAAAATTTAAAATATATATTTTATTATTTTTAAGTATATAAAACAAATTTACTAGAAAAAACAAAAAGTAAAATAACTAATTCATTCTATGCAGAGCATAATTACATAAATTTATAAGGAGTTAATTACTATGAAATTAGATGAAAATAGTCCCATTCCACTATATTATCAACTAGAAAACTTAATTAGAGAAAAAATTGAAAATGGTACTTTTAAAGTTGATGAAAAAATTGAATCTGAAAGAAAATTAAGTGAAAAATTAAATTTAAGCAGAATGACTATAAGTAAAGCCATTAATAACCTTGTGGAAGAAGGAATTTTATATAGAAAAAGAGGACAAGGAACTTTTGTTTCTAAACATAAAGTAGACTTCTTTCCTGGTCTTAAAGGATTTACTCAAATAATAAAAGATAAAGGTATGACCCCTTCAAGTAAAGTAATAACTCAAGATTTAATTACCCCAGACAAAGATCTATGTAAAAAATTAAATATCTCAGAAAATGATAAAGTAATTTTTACAGAAAGATTAAGACTTGCTGATAACCAAATTATTAATCTAGAAAAATCTTATGTTCCTTATTCCTTATGTCCAAATCTATTAGATACAGATTTAACTTCTGAATCCATATATAAACTTTTAAGTAGTAATGGATATAGGCCTACAAAATCAAAAGAAAAAATTCAAGCTATACTTTGCGATGAAGATCTTAGCAAACTTTTAAAAATTAATATTAATGATCCTATATTAAAACGTAAAAGAATAACTAATTCAAAAGATACTGTAATTGAATATACTTTTAACTATTATAGAGCAGATATTTATGACATGGTTATAACAATAGATATTTAAAAATAAAAAGTTTCCTCAGGATATTTTCCTACTCTAAAATAAATAAATTGGAGGTATTTTTATATGTCAAACAAAAAAGGTTTAAAAATAGCTGTTATCGGTGGTGGAAGTAGTTATACTCCTGAAATTATTGAAGGCTTTATAAAAAGATATAATGAACTTCCTGTTAAAAACTTGTATTTAGTTGATATTGAAGAAGGCAAAGAAAAACTAAATATAGTTGGTAATCTTGCTAAAAGAATGGTTGAAAATGCTGGGGTTGATATGAATATTCATCTTACTTTAGATAGAAAAGAAGCAATAAAAGATGCTGATTTTGTAACTACTCAATTTAGGGTTGGACTTTTAGAAGCTAGAATCCGTGATGAAAAAATTCCTCTAAGATATAATTGTATTGGTCAGGAAACTACTGGAGCTGGTGGTCTTGCTAAAGCTTTAAGAACTATTCCAGTTATATTAGATATTTGCAAAGATATAGAAGAGCTTTCCCCTGATGCTTGGCTTATAAATTTCACTAACCCAAGTGGAATAATAACAGAAACTGTGCTTAAACATTCTAATGTAAAATGTATTGGACTTTGTAATGTTCCAATATTAATGCATATGTTAAGTGCTGATGTATTAAATGTATCAAAAGAAGATATAAGAATGGACCTAGTAGGATTAAACCATCTTGTATGGGGAAGAGATGTTATATACAAAGGTGAAAGTAAAATTAAAGAAGTTTTAAAACACTTAATTGCTGGAAAAGGTTACACTGCTAAAAATATACCAGATCTTGATTGGGGAAAAGATTTATTAGAATCTTTAGGTATGCTTCCTTGTCCATATCACAGATACTACTATTTAACAAATACTATGTTAAAAGAAGAAATGGAAGCTTCTAAAAAAGAAGGCACTCGTGGAGAAGTAGTAAAAAAAGTTGAAAAAGCTTTATTTGAATTATATAAAAACCCAGATTTAAAAGAAAAGCCAAAAGAACTTGAAAACCGTGGAGGTCAATATTACTCTGATGCTGCTTGCGAACTAATTAGTGCTATTTACAATGATAAAGGAACTATCCATTATGTTAATATACAAAATAACGGTACTATAAGTTGTATTGCTAATGATTCTGTTATTGAAAGAACTTGCTATGTTGACAAAGAAGGAGCTCATCCACTTAATGTTAAACCTCTTCCATCTAAAATAAAAGGAATACTTCAACCTGTTAATGAATATGAAGCCCTAGCTGTAGAAGCTGGTGTTCATGGAGATTATGCTGCTGCTCTTCAATCTTTACTTGTTCATCCTTTAGTTGAAAGTAGCATATGTAAAAAAGTTTTAGATGATATAATAAGAGAAAATATTCATTACTTACCACAATTTAAAAAACTTATAGAAAACAATAAGATTTCTATAAAATAATTACTGGTTTGTTATTTATTATCTTATATAAAAATAATAATAGAAAATAATCTGATGAATTTTTATTATTTTTTCAAATTAAATAATAAAAAAATACTTTCATAAATAAATTATATTGATGTAAAAAAAGTAGTGAGTCTTATCACTACTTTTTTTATTTTATATTAAACAAAACAATATTCTTATATTTATTTTTTAGAATTCTATTATATAAAGCTATTTTATATAAATAAAATAGTTATTTATTATAAAGTTCAATTCTACCCCTTCTATTCATCTATGTCGTTTTTGAATATATTTATTCAAATTTTTTCCATTTTGATATTCTTCAATTTTTTAACTACTTTTTTAACATTTATTTCTAAAACTCTTAATTCATTTTTACCCTATTTTTCTATCAAATACCACTTTATTAACCCTATTAATACTAAAAGTTTAATAATTTTTATAAAAAAATGTTATCTTTATTTAAATCTATACATATTATAAATTAAAATATTAAATTTTATAATTTTTAATAATAATTTTTCCATTATACTCCTCATAATAAAATGATTTTACTTTTAATTTTAAAACAGGAAATTAAATGACATATTAAAATTGCTAGTTATTTATTTTAATATTCCTTAAGTATTACAATTCCCTTTTAAAAAGGAGGTAAGTTATTTATGAATTTTAGTTTGATTGCATCATTTGCTATTATACTTTTAGTTTTAACCATTGGAGAAATTATCTCTATGAAAACTAAAGCTTTTGTTCCTTCTGTTTTTGTATCTGCTGTACTATTTTTAGTTGGATTTTGGACTTTCTTTCCAAAGGATCTTATTGCAAGAGGATCTTTTGCCAAACCAATTGTTTATGTATCTATGTATTTAATATTAGTTCATATGGGTACTCTTATGAGTTTAAAAGAATTATTATCTCAATGGAAAACAGTCTTAATATCTTTAGGCGGTGTTTTAGGTATATGCCTAATGACTCTTACAATAGGAAAAGCATTTTTCGGATGGAAAGCAGTTGTAGCTGGTACTCCTCCACTCACTGGTGGAATTGTGGCTTCAATATTAATGGCAGAAACAGCAGCTAAAAAGGGTCTTCCTACAGTTGCTTTACTTGCTACTTGTATGTATATAATGCAAGGTTTTATTGGATATCCTATATCAGCAATTTGTCTAAAAAAAGAAGCTAAACGAGTACTTATAGATTTTAAAAACCAAAAATCTTCCCCTAGTAAATCTTTTTCTATTAAAAATAACACTAAGAAAAAACTTATTCCTCCTTTACCTAAACAATTTCAAACTCCTTATATGATTTTATTAAAATTAGGTCTTGTTGCATGGATTGCTTGTAAAATTGCCCCTATAGTTCATATTAATGATTTTGTTGTTTGTTTAATATTAGGAGTTATAGGTTGTGAATTAGGATTTTTAGAAGAACAATCTTTAAATAAAGCTAACGCTTTCGGATTCATAATGACTGTAGTAATGGCCTTTATATTTGCTAATCTTTCTCAAGCTACACCAGCTATGTTAGGTAAAATAGCAATACCTTTGTTTGGAATTATAATACTAGGGGTTATTGGTATGTATATTGTTTCTGTTATTTTAGGTAAAATATTTGGTTTTTCCAAAGAAATGGCCTTTGTATGTACTCTAACTGCTCTATATGGGTTCCCTGCAAATTATATATTAACTCATGAAGCTATTGAATCTATATGTAAAAACGATGAGGAAAAGCAATATGCAATTGATATTATACTTCCTAAAATGCTTGTTGCAGGATTCACCACTGTAACTATAGCCTCAGTTATTATAGCGGGATTTTTTGTAAAATTACTATAACATTTTATATTAATTTATTAAGCTAACAATTAATACCTGAAAATTTATTAACAATAAAAAATTTAAATCCTAAAAATTTTATCTAAACAATAAAATTATTAAAATATGTAAAAAAGAAAATTAATTTTATTTATATATAGGAGGCAAGTATATGAAAATAAAGGAACTTACTAAAAAATATAAAGAAGAAATAATAGCATTAAGAAGAAAATTCCATCAGTATCCTGAATCCAGTTTAAATGAATATAATACAAATAAAATGATAAAAAAAGAATTAGATAAGATTGGAATCCAATATAAAAACATAACTAATACAGGAATATTAGCAGAAATAAAAGGAAAAAATCCTGGTAAAACTATAGCTTTAAGAGCTGATATAGATGCCTTACCTGTTACTGAAGAAAATACTTGTGAGTATAAGTCTAAAAACGAAGGATTTATGCACGCTTGTGGTCATGATTGCCATATATCTATGCTCTTAGGAGCAGCTATGATTTTAAATGATATAAAAGATGATATAAATGGTACAGTAAGACTATTATTCCAACCTGCAGAAGAAATTGCTAAAGGTGCTAAAATGATGATTGAAGCTGGTGCCTTAGATGGGGTAGACGGCATATTTGGTATGCATGTTTGGAGCGACATAGAACATGGATGTGTATCTGTTCAAGAAGGGCCTTTAATGGCTTCAGCAGATATATTTGAAATTAATGTAAAAGGAAAAGGTGGCCATGGTAGTGCTCCTCATCAAGGAATAGATTCTGCTTTAGTTTCTTCTTCTATAGTAGTAAATCTTCAAAGTGTTGTCAGCAGAGAATTAAGTCCTTTAGACCCTGCTGTTGTAAGTATAGGTTCTATTAATTCCGGTTCAAACTTTAATGTTATAGCAAGTGAAGGATCTCTCACCGGTACCACAAGATGTTTTGATCCTAAAATAAGAAATAAATTTCCTGAAATCATTGAAAGAATAGCTAAATCAACTGCATCTACTTTTAGAGCTGATGCTGATCTTAAGTACTCACTTGGAACTCCTGTAGTTATTAATAATAGAGAATGCTCAAAATTAGCTGAAAAATCGGTAGAAAAAATTGGCGCTAAAGCTATAAGTATAGAAAAAATCACAGGAGCAGAAGATTTTGCAGAATATCTAAATAAAGTTCCTGGAGTACTAGCATTAATTGGAGTAAAAAATAAAAATAAAGGAGCAACTTTCCCTCAACATCATCCTAATTATACTATAGATGAAGATGCCCTTGAAATTGGCTCCGCTCTTCATGTTCAATATGCATTAGATTTTTTAAATAGATAAATTTATAAAAGGCTTCTAAAATTCAAAGTGAGTAAAATTCATTTTAAATTTAGAAGTCTTTTAAGTTTAATACAACTATCACAAAATTAAATAATAAATATATTTGAGATATATATAAATGTAGTTTTTTTTTAATTTTTTTCATTCATTTATATATTTTTTTGATTAAATCCTGCAAAATTAAATAAAATAAAATTTTACAAGAATATAACTTTAGCTGACTAAAATATTAATTTGCCGGTTAATTTGGTACCCTTTTCCATGTAAACCTTATTATTTATAAAAATATTCTAGAAAACGAATAATATTATTCATCCCATTCTCTATATAGAAAAATATAATTTTATCAAAGTTATATATTTTTTCATATATTCCATTTATTTAAATATAACCACTATTTTTACTTTTGACACTGTAAATTACTATTGATATAATTAACGAAATTTTAAAAATTTTGTCGAAAAATATTCATAAAAGGGGGCTAATATTATGACTTTTAGCGTAATCGCAGCATTTACTATTATTTTAGTAGTATTAACAGCAGGTGAATTTGTTTCAGCGAAAACAAAAGCTTTCGTTCCATCTGTATTTGTATCTGCAGTACTATTTTTAATTGGGTTTTGGACTTTCCTACCTAAAGATATTATTGAACAAGGTTCTTTTGCAAAACCCATAGTGTACATTTCTATGTATTTATTATTAGTTCACATGGGAACTTTAATGAGCTTAAAAGAATTGTTATCTCAATGGAAAACAGTTGTTATAGCTCTAACTGGAATTATAGGTATATGTTTATTAACTCTTACTGTTGGTAAATTACTTTTTGGTTGGGAAACTGTAGTAGCAGGTACACCTCCATTAACTGGTGGTGTTGTAGCTTCAATACTAATGTCTAAAGCTGCAACTGACAAGGGACTTACATCTATTGCGGTTCTTGCAACATCTATGTACATAATGCAAGGTTTTGTAGGATATCCTATATCAGCTTTATGTCTTAAAAAAGAAGCTAAACGTGTTCTTGGAATCTATAAAACTGATGGAAAAAAATCAAATTCAGCTAAAAAAGCTGTAAACTTTACTCCTAGAAAAAAACTTCTTCCTCCACTACCTGAAAAATATCAAACTCCATATATGATTTTACTTAAATTAGGATTAGTTGGATGGCTTGCATCTTTAATTGGACCAGTTATTCATGTTAATGACTTTGTTGTTTGTTTAATATTAGGTGTTATTGGTTGTGAAATAGGTTTCTTAGAAGAAAAAGCTTTAAATAAAGCTAATGCTTTTGGATTCTTAATGACTACATTAATGGCATTTATATTTGCTAATCTTTCTCAAGCTACACCATCTATGTTAAAGCAAATAATTGCACCATTATTTGGAATAATAGTTTTAGGTGTTTTAGGTATGTTTATTGTATCTTTAATAGTTGGAAAACTTCTAGGTTTTTCAAAAGAAATGGCATTTGCTTGTACATTAACGGCCTTATATGGATTCCCAGCTGATTATATTTTAACTCATGAAGCTGTTAAGTCTGTATGTGAAACTAAAGATGAAACTGAATATGTACTTGATGATATGCTTCCAAAAATGCTTGTGGCTGGATTTACAACTGTAACTATTGCATCAGTAATCATTGCTGGTTTCTTTGTTAAATTACTTTAATTTATTAAAATATAATTTATTTTTTCATAATATTCAAAATCAAATATATTTAGGGGGCGGATTATATGATAGTAAAAGAAATGACTAAGAAATACAAACAAAATATTATAGATTTAAGAAGAAAATTTCATATGTATCCTGAAGCTAGTTTAAAAGAATTTACTACAAGTAAAATGATTAAAGAAGAATTAGACAAGCTATCTATTGATTATAAAAGTGTGCCTGATACAGGAATAATAGCTGAAATCAAAGGTAAAAATCCAGGTAAAACTATAGCTTTAAGAGCTGATATAGATGGTTTATCTGTTACTGAAGAAAACACTTGCTATTATAAATCTAAAAATGAAGGATTTATGCACGCCTGTGGACATGATTGTCACATTTCTATGCTTTTAGGAGCAGCTATGGTATTAAATGATTTAAAAGATGAATTAAAGGGTAATGTTAGATTAATATTCCAACCATCAGAAGAAATAGCTGATGGTGCTAAAGTAATGATTAAAGCTGGTGCTTTAGATGGTGTAGATGGAGTATTTGGAATGCATGTTTGGAGCGATATTGAAGTTGGCTCTGTATGTGTTCAAGAAGGACCTTTAATGGCTTCTGCGGATTTATTTACTATAAAAGTAGAAGGACAGGGTGGCCACGGTAGTGCACCTCATCAAGGTATAGATTCTGTTGTAGCATCTTCAGCTATAGTTATGAATTTACAAAGCATTGTTAGTAGAGAATTAGGACCTCTACAACCTGCCGTTGTAAGTGTAGGATCTCTTAATTCTGGATCAAGATTCAATGTTATAGCAAGTGAAGCAATTTTAAATGGTACAACAAGATGTTTTGATCCTAAAATCCAAGAAAAGTTCCCTAAAATAATAGAGCGAATAGCTAAAGATACTGCTGCTACTTTTAGAGCAAAAGCTGAACTTCAATATACTATTGGTACTCCTGTAGTAATAAATAATAAAACCTATTCAAAACTTGCTGAAAAATCTTTAGAAAAAATAGGAGCAAACTCTATAAAAATAGAAAAAATTATGGGCGGAGAAGATTATGCTGAATATTTAAATAGAGTTCCTGGGGTACTTGCATTAGTTGGTGTAAGAAATGAAGCTAAAGAAGCAAATTATCCTCAACATCATCCAAAATATGCTGTAGATGAAGATGCCCTTCAAGTAGGAACATCACTTCATGTACAATATGCTTTAGATTTTTTAAATCAATAACTATTATAAATTATTAAATTTAATAAAAATAATATACTTAAATTTATTTTACAAAAATCTACTTTCCTAATAAAATAGATTTGTATATATCTCTATAAAAAGATATTTCTAAGAAAAATCTTAGAAATATCTTTTTTATAATTATATGTTTTCATTATTTTACTTTTTCATAAAAAAGCTAAAGGGATCTTTTGTATAACCATTAATTTTGTTTACAACTGTTACATTACGAATATGATAAATTTTATTATTATAATCTTTTGCTTGATTGTCAGCTATATATGCATAATCATATTTTCCTTCTTCTACCCATCCCATAAATACATATACATGATTCGGTGTTCCATGACTATTGCCTTCTGTAGAATCTTTTGTAAAAACTAAATCTCCTGGTTGCAATTTTTTATAATTAGTTTCTTTTTTCCATCCTTTTTTCTCTAAAAAAGAAATAAACTCAACTACATTACACATACTATCTGGTACTTTATAATCATTTCTTCTTAATACCTCAGATATAAAGAAAACACACGTATTTGCTGACTTACCTCTATTTAAATTAACAGCTCTTGAGTATACTTGCACTCTATTGCTACTACTTTGTAAAAAAGTATGAATTTTTTCTCTTCTTTCTTTATATTCATTATTATTTTTTATTTTCATACATGCAAAAATTGAAACTGTAACACATAAAATTAATCCAAATAAAACTATAACTTTTTTCATAAATCCTCCTATAATTCCTTTCTATCTTAGTAACTAAATCTATTATATAATAGAAACTTTGCCAGCTTGTAACCTAAATTCTTAAGAATTTATTACAAAAGTATATTTTTATTAAAATTCTTCTTTTTATCTATATATTTAAGTTTATATATAAATATTATTCTTCTTTTATACTAATTATATATTTAAATATTACTTTCAAATATATAATTATCTTATTATATTATAGGGACCTATATTTTATTTAAAAAATAGATTTAAAATCTACTCCTTATAATTTTTCACAAGAAAAACCATAAGATAATTTTTAAAAAACTATCTTATGGTTTTATTTTTCTGTACTAAAAGCACTTATCAATATAATAAAATATTAAAATAATTTATTCATATCTTAATGCATCAATTGGATTTAATTGTGCTGCTTTTTTAGCAGGGTATATTCCAAAGAATATTCCAACGGCTGAAGAAAATAGTATTGCAGTAATTATAGCTACTATAGATATACTAGGCTCTATATCAACTACTAATCCTATAACTTTTGCAAAAACTACTCCAAGTATCATTCCTATAATTCCACCTATTATAGAAATGATAACAGACTCTGTTAAAAACTGAAACATTATGTCTTTTGTGGTAGCCCCAAGTGCTTTTCTTATACCTATTTCTCTTGTTCTTTCAGTAACAGATACAAGCATTATATTCATAACACCTATTCCTCCTACAAGTAAAGAAATTGCTGCAACAGCACTTATAAATGTTGTAAATATTCCAAGGACATTATTTATCTGATCTAATTGTTTTAATACGCTTTCTGCAGTATATACATCTTGCCCTTTATTATGGTGCCTATTTTCTAATATATTTTTAGCAATATTACCTGCATCTTCTGCCTCATCTTTACTCCCAGCTATCATTGACAAAGAAGTTATATTAAAGTCATCAGAAAATAACTGATTTAAAAATGTAATTGGCGTACTCAAGAATACTGGCATTTTATCTCCAGCCATAAAAGGCGCTGAAAATCCTTCTGTTACTCCAATAATTCTAACTTTTTTAGATGAACCTTTAAAAGATATTTTCATATATCTTCCTACAGCATCGTCTGTTCCAAAAAGACTTTCTGCAGAATTTTTATCAATTACGCCTACAGCCTTTCCTTCTATATATTCTCTATCATTAAAAAATCTGCCGTATAGTATTTCTTGATTATTTATATATTTTAAATCTGTATTTCCACCACTAACTACTAAGTCTTTATTTTTACTACCTTCTGTTGCGATTCCTTGTTTTTGTACCATTGGAGATACATATTTAATTTTATCTACTTTTTCTTTTATATATTCACTATCTTTTAATGTTATATAATCAGTAGAACTAGCCTTTGTTATATCTACTTTTATATTAACTGTAGAAGCTCCTATTTTTTCAAACTGACCAGATATATTTTCTTTTCCACCTTGCCCTAGGGAAACTATAGTTATAACTGAGCTTATTCCAATTATTATACCAAGCATAGTTAAAAAAGAACGAAGCTTATTTGATCTTATACTATCCAATGCCATCTTTAGGTTTTCTATCAAACTCATTTTATTATCTCCCTATCTAAAACTTTTTCATCTGAAACTATACTTCCATCAGTAAATTTTACTATTCTCTTTGTATATCTAGCTACATCCGGTTCATGAGTAACCATAACTACAGTTACTCCTTCATCATTTAATTTTTGAAATATTCTAATTATGTCATTAGTAGATTTTGTATCTAAATTTCCAGTAGGTTCATCTGCCATAAGAACAGAAGGATTATTAACTATAGCTCTAGCAATAGCAACTCTTTGTTTTTGTCCTCCTGATATTTCATTAGGTTTATGTTTTATTCTATCTATAAGTCCTACTTTTTCTAAGGCACTTAATGACTTTTCTCTTCTTTCTTTTAAAGACACTCCAGAGTAAACCATTGGTAGCTCTACGTTATCCAATATAGTCATTCTAGGAAGTAAATTAAACGATTGAAACACAAATCCTATTTCTCTATTTCTAACATATGCAAGTTCGTTTTCAGTGAGATTTGTTACATCTTTACCATTTAATATATATTTGCCTTCATTCATTTTATCAAGACAACCTAATATATTCATAAAAGTAGATTTACCTGATCCAGAAGGACCCATTATAGACGTAAATTCTCCCTCTTTTATTGTTAAATTTACTTCTTTTAATGCAGTAAAGCTAATGGCTCCTGTATTATATGTCTTACTAACATCTTCAACATGTATTACATTCTTACTCATATTACTTATCACCTGCTTTGTCTTTTACCAAAGTTCCATTTTTTATGGATGCTGTAGGATTTAATATAACTTTTTCTCCTATTTTTAATCCTTTTTTTATTTCTGATTCCATATCAGATTGGATTCCTAATTCTACTTGTCTTTCTTCTGCTTTTCCATCCTTTAATACATAAACTAAGTTTTTACCTGTTTTATCATTTTTTATACTTTCTACAGGGACTTTTAAAATATTTTTAGCCTCTCCAAGTAATATATCTATGTCAGCATCAAAACCTACTTTTAATCCTTTTGGAGTTTTTTCCAAAACATCTACTTTGCAATCTAATGTTGTATTGCCACCGCCTGTTGGTGTCTTAGCTTGTTTAGCTGCTGGAGCAATAAAACTTACTTTTCCATCATATTTATAATCTTCATTTTTAACAGTTCCTGTCATTCCTATTTTAATTTTATTAGCATCATATTTACCTAAAGGAACAACAACTTCTAAATCACTAATATTTTGAACTACTACTAATGGACTGGCCCCTGTTGCTCCCATGCTTCCAACGGATGCATTTAATTCAGTTACAATACCATCTATATCTGATACTATATTACTTTGTGTCTGGTTTATTTTTTCATTAGCTGATTCTACTGAAAGATTTGCTGCATTTACAGAATTATTTGCTTGAGTTATTTTTTCATCTGATATTGGTTGAATAGATTTTCTTTGCTGTTTTAATGTTTCTAATTTAGCTAAATCTTGCGGGTTTTTACTTTTTTCCAATTGTGAAATTTGACTATCTAATTTAGATATCTGATCTTCTATTTTAGATTTACTAGCCAATAGTTCTTTCTTTTGCAAAACTGCATTATCGTATTGAATTTGAGCTTGCTTTTTAGGTGTTTGTAAATCCGGTGTTTCAAAAGTTATTAATTCTTGACCTTTTTTTACTGTATCTCCAACTTTTACTTTAACACTAGATACTTTAAGTTGAGTTCCATAATATTCTTTTTTATTCTTAGATTCTACTTTACCAGTAGTTGATAAGTAGGATTTTATTTCTCCTTTTGTAACCTTTCCTGTTTTTACTTCTATACCCTTTTTCTTTTTTCCGCCAAAAGCAGATATTCCTATTATTGCTACTAATAGAACTACTACACTTACAGCTATTATGACTTTCTTTTTCATAGGTACCTCCTTATTTTTTCACACATTTAATATAAAACTTAAATACAATTTATTTATAAATATAAATACTGAATTTTTTAAATCCCTTATCTATATATTTTAACCATATCTAAAACCTAATACTTATAATTAATTAACAAACTTTAGCTATTTCAAGTAAAGATAATAGATTTTCTTTCAATGAATTTTCAAGTCCTGATTTTTGACAAACCATCCATTCTACCATTGTTCCCTTAATACATATATTTATGAGATTAGCTATTTTACTAGCTGGAATATCTTTTTTTATATATCCTTCATCTTGAGCTTCTTTAACTATTAATTCAAAAACACCTTTTATTTTTTTAGTATTTTCCTCATTGTGTTTTCTTAATCTATCATCTTTTTTTATTGCAGATAAAAACAATCTGTGAAAAGCTTTCGTATCTACCTCTATATCTCCAAAACAAATCATTTCCCTTTGCATCTTACCAATTGATTTTACTATAAAATTAACTTTATCATATATATTTCCCTCAACATGTAGTAATTCTTCACCATTTTTATCTATATATGAATGAAAATATTTATCAATAATTTCTTTTAATAATTCTTCTTTGCTCTTAAAATGATAATAAAATGCGCCTTTAGTTAAATTAGTTCTTTTTATTAATTCATTTAAAGATATAGAATCAAAACCTTTCTCTAAAAAACCTAAAAAAGCTGTTTGTAATATCATTTCTCTAGTACTCATAATTACCTCCTATATCTACATACCGACTGGTTGGTTTTATTATACTATTGGCATTACCTTTTATCAAGGATTAAATTTTTGCCATTTCATATGATTACATATAATTTATTTGTTTTTAATAAATGTATTCAATTATATAAATTTTTTATCTTAATAACATTATAAATTATATATATATTAATAAAATAAAATTAAACTTAAAAAACACTTAATTTTTATAGATTGTGATAAAAATAATAAAAGTACTCCAATTTAGCTTTAAGCTAAATTAAAATACTTTTTAGTATACCAATATTAAAATATAAAACTATACTTCTTATTTAAATTACAAATCCATCTTATTTAGTAAATCTCTTAAATTTTTCAATTCTTCTTTTGTTATAGTAATTCCTTTACCCATTTTTTCATGTTCTGGTGCCCAATCTCTTAAATCATATTTAGGTGATCTATCATTCCAACTTATTAAATTAAGTTCTTTAGTCCATCCCTTTGATGATTCTGAAATTTCACCTAACTCTTTAACTATATCATATTTTATATTTGCCATATGATTTCCTCCTTTACATACCTTTATAACATAATATGAAATCCTATAATATATTTAAATAAATATATATAATCCTAAAACTCACAAAATAACCTACTAAAAATCATATTTTAATTATATTATAAAACTACTTAGAATTTAAATATATATTAAGCTGATTTTCTTTATTAAAAAATGTTTTATACCCAAAAATCAAAGTAGATATAATACTTAAAGATACTGATCCAAGTATACCTAACATAATTACTATTTGGTATGATATAGCTGTAGTTGGAATTATTCCAGATAATATCTGTCCTGTCATCATGCCTGGTAAAAATACTATTCCCATTCCTATCATTGAATTCATAGTTGGCATTATTGCTGCATCAAAAGAATTATTTATAATTTCTTTAGATGCTATTTTAGGGGTTGCTCCTAATATTAATGCTTCTTCAATATATTCTTTTTTAGTAGTCATCCCTTCAACTAATGAATTTATTCCAAGTCCTACTCCTGTCATTGAATTACCTATAAACATTCCTGCAATAGGTATTAAATATTGTGGATTATACCAAGGTTTAATTCTAACAACTACTAATAGAAAATAAATGATACAGATAAAAGTTCCCAAACTAACAGAAAGAGCTATAACTTTTTTTAAATTATTTGAAAGTCTATTTTTAAATTTTTTAAATATTGTATAAACCGAAAATACTTCCATTAAAAATATTATAATCATAGTAACTATAGGATTAGGATTTTTAAAAATATATGTCAAAAGATATCCTACTAATACCAATTGGAAAGTCATTCTAAGGGAAGATATAATAAGCTCTTTTTCTTTTCTTATACCTCTATGTTTAAATATAATAAAAACTATAAGTATAAATACAAACGCTAAAGCTACTTGGTAATTAGATAAATTAATTACACCATTCATATTTTTCCTCCTTAACATTTCCATTTTCAATTTCAATTACTTTATCAGAATATTTAATAGCTATTTTATTTGAATGTGTTATCATAACTATAGTTTTATTAAAACTTGCAGCTTCTTTAATAATAATATCCATTAACTCATCAGCTAATTTTTCATCTAAAGCAGAAGTTGGTTCATCTAACAAATACACATCACTATTTAACAATAATATTCTTGCTAAAGCTAATCTTTGACGTTCTCCTCCAGATAACCTATTAGAATCATCTTCAAGATTTTTGTTTAGTTTTACTATATTCAATACTTTTTTCATTTCACTTTTTTTAGGTAAAGCTTTTTCTTGATATATAAATCCCTTACAAAGATTTTCTTCTATAGTTCCTTTAAAAATAACTGGAGATTGTGACAACATAACCACAGATTGTCTATGTTTTATACTATCTATTTTTTTTAAATCTTCTCCTTTATATGTTATCTCTCCTGATGTTGGTGAAATAAGTTTATTAAGCATCCTTAATATAGTAGTTTTTCCACCACCACTTTCACCTACTAATGTAGTAACTTCACCTTTCTGTATTTCTAAATTTTCTATATTTACTATATCCTTATACCTAACATCTTTAAATTTAAACATTATATCCCTTCTCCCTATTAATAAATTAATTTTATTATCTAGATCATACTTCAATATTAAATTTTCTAAATACAAAATATTACACTCTTTCTTTAATACTAAGAAGGTATCTCAATTCCATATATCCTGTCTAACCTATAAGGATTATTCATGTATTTCTCCAAATAAGGATTCAGCCTTTACATAAGCTTCTTTTAAAACTTCTTCTCCAAGTTCAGTAATAGAATAAAATTTTCTTATTCTTCCATTAATATTTTTGTTGCTTCTAAAAAGCAATCCTTCTTTTTCCATCTTAGAAAGCATTGGATATATAAGACCTGGACTAGCTTTATATCCATGATTTTTTAGTTCCTCTATCATCCATGACCCATATATAGGATCTTTTTTAGCATGATATAAAATGTGTATTTGAATAAAACCTAAAAATACTCTTCTTAATATTTTTTCTTTCATAAATCTCTCTCCTAACACTTATAAGTTTAAAACTTACACTTTCTAAATCTATTAAGTCTTATTTTTATTTACTTTACGTCTTTGCTATATAATAAATATCAATATACGATATCATTTATTAATATCGTATATTGATATTATAATCTATATTAAAATTTAAATCAATATTTTAGTATCTAATATATTTTAGAAAATATACCCATAATAAAATATTTACTATAATTTTAAAAGGCTATTGATAAATTAAATTATCAATAGCCTTAAAATACATTATATTTTTTTATAATTAATTTTTAAAAGTTGTCACATAATACTTCAAAGTATGATTTTGGATGAGCACATGCTGGACAGACTTCTGGAGCTTTTTTACCCTTATAAATATAGCCACAATTATTACATTTCCAATAAACTTCTCCATCTTTTTCAAATACAGTCATGTTTTTAACATTGGCTAATAATTTTCTAAATCTTTCTTCATGGTGTTTTTCTACAGAAGCAATATTTCTAAATACAGCTGCAATTTCATTATATCCTTCTTCCTCTGCTACTTTAGCAAATTCAGGATATAACTCAGACCATTCTTCATTTTCTCCTTCAGCTGCTGAATCTAAATTTAATTTTGTATCTCCTAAAGCTACAGGATAACTAGCAGTAATTTCTATAGCTTCCTTTTGAAAATCCTCTTTTAAAAATTTAAAAAATCTTTTAGCATGTTCCTTTTCGTTATCTGCAGTTTCTGTAAATATATTTGAAATTTGAACATATCCTTCTTTCTTTGCTACAGATGCATAGTATGTATATCTGTTTCTAGCTTGTGATTCACCAGCAAATGATTTAAGCAAATTTTCGGCAGTTCTACTTCCTTTTAAAGATTTCATATTAATACCTCCATATAAACTTTTTTTATTTTATATTTATATACAATTATAATTTATAAATTTTTCTTCCAAAGTCCATGTATATTACAATATTCTCTTGCAATTACATCTTCTGATTTTTCTATTTTAAATACAGCTTCTGGTTTGTCATTAGGATTTAATTCTTTTCTATAAATATTTTTTCCTGATATTAACTCTATCCATTGAATATAATGTTTTTCAATCATTGGGTGGTCTTGTTTTTCTCCAATTTTAACTTTGTATCCATCTTCTATTTCCTCAATGAAAGGTACATGCTTTTCTAGTGATGTATCTGCTGTTTGTTCTTTTAAAAGATCCATATTCTTTCCACAACATACAAGGGGAGCTCCATTAGAACTTAATATTTCTACAATATTTCCACAAGTATTACATTTATAAATTTGAAGATGCTTTGTCATTATATTCCCTCCTAATAATTAATATTTAATCTCTTTTATTAAATATTCTCTTTAATCATAAATAATCCTTTTATTTATTATACAATAATTATTATTAAAAAACAATAATTATATTTTTTATTTTAATAATTGCATATCTTTATTTTTATTTCATAAATAAAAATAAAGACTGCTAATAATTTATCTTTATCAACAGCCTAAATCTATTATTTAAAAATTATAATTTAATTATATTTAAATTTCTTATCCTAATATTTCTTCTAAGTCTTTCTCTGGTGTAGATATAGGTTTTATATTAAATTTATCTACTAAAACTTGTAATACATTTGGAGTTACAAAAGCTGGCAATGTTGGTCCTAAATAAATATCCTTTATTCCAAGATATAATAATGTAAGTAGAACTGCCACTGCTTTTTGTTCATACCATGAAATTATAAATGAAAGTGGAAGTTCGTTAACAGAGCAATCAAAAGCTTTAGATAAAGCTAATGCAATCTGTATTGCTGAATATGCATCATTACATTGGCCACAATCAAGAACTTTAGGAAATCCTGCAACTGTGCCTAAATCCAATTTGTTAAAACGATATTTTCCACAAGCAAGTGTTAAAATTATAGTGTCATCTGGAGTTTGTTTTGCAAAATCAGTAAAATAATTTCTTCCAGGTCTTGCACCATCACATCCACCTACTAAGAAAAAGTGTCTTATCTTTCCTGACTTAACTGCATCTACAATTTCATTTGCATGACTTAATGTAGCATTTCTTCCAAATCCTATAGTTATCTTCTTTTCTTTTTCATCCTCAGTAAATCCGCCAAGCTCTAAAGCTTCTTTTATTACAGGGCTAAAATCTTTTTTACCATCTATTGTAGGTATATGAGTAATTCCACTAAATCCTACAACACTAGTTGTAAATATTCTATCTTTATAACTATCTCTAGGTTTCATAATACAATTACTAGTCATCACTATAGCTCCAGGAATATTATCAAATTCCTTTTGCTGATCTTGCCATGCTCCTCCATAGTTTCCTACTAAATGTTTATATTTTTTAAGACCTGGATAAGCATTACATGGAAGCATTTCTCCATGGGTATATACATTTATACCTTTTCCTTCTGTTTGGTCAAGTAAATCTTTTAAATCCCTTAAATCATGACCAGATACTATTATAAATGGTCCCTTTTTTCTAGTTACTGAAACTTCTGTAGGCTCTGGATGACCAAATGCTCCCGTATTAGCCGCATCTAATACTTCCATACATTTTAAATTAGTTTTTCCAAGCTCCATATTAAGATTGAAATAATCCTCTACAGTTAAATTTTTATCCAAAGTTTTACCCATAGCTTTAAACATAAAGTTAACTACTTCTTCACTATATTCGCCTAATATATATGCATGATGATGATATGCTCCCATTCCTTTTATTCCATAAATTAAAAATTCTCTTAAAGAACGTATATCCATATCTAAGTTTTCATCATCCATAACTCCTAGGTTAGGAACTTTAGGAAGATTAAGTATTCCTTCTCTTGTTTCTGGAGAAACAAAATCCGCTCCTTCTGGTACATTACTTACTTCTCCAGCACTTTCTTTAAGAACTTTTTTTACTCTGTTTGCTTCTTTTATATATTCTATAAATCTTTCTCCATCAAAATTTACATTAGTAAGAGTTGAAAATACACCTTCTGTAAAAAATTCACCTATCTTTTGTGGAATTTTATTTCCCTTTTCTAAATTACAAGAGCCATAAAATCCAACACCTTTTAATATGTAAATTAATACATCCTGCATTTTAGCTACATCAGGGTCTTTACTACAAACCCCAACTTTTGTACATCCTTTTCCTCCTGCTGTTTGCTCACACTGATAACAAAACATTGAATTTTCCATATGGTAACCTCCTTAAGTTTTACACTTAATTTAGTTTTCCTATATTAATATAAAATATTCTTATTAGATAATATAAATCTAAATAATTATAATTCTTTAGCCATAGTAAAATTAAATATAAAAATCATAGATTTATAACTTTGATTTAAAATAATTTTATTATTTATTAAATCTACTTATATTAAATGGAATAAATTTAGAAATTATAAAAAAATCCTATACAATAGATTTTAAAGTTACTATTATATAGGATTTAATTATTTATATAAATTATAGAATTTTTTATCTTTAATCTTCTAATTCAACATATATTCTTTTATTATTTTTTCCTTTACTTTTAAACTTAACAATATTTATTTTAGAAACTTCACTAGTATTTTTAACATGAGTTCCCCCATCTGCCTGAAGATCTAATCCATCTATTTCTACTGTTCTAATTTCTTTTATACCTTCTGGTAATAGATTTATTTTTGTTCTTATTAAATCAGGAATTTTCATAGCTTCTTCTCTTGAATGTATAGCAACTTTTATATCTCTGCTATTTTTAACTTCTTCATTTACTTTTTCATTTATTTCATCTATAAGATCCTTATCAAAAGTTTCAAATTCAAAATCCATTCTTGCTTTTAAAGGCTCCATATTACCACCAGTTACTTTTGCTTTATAATCTCTCCAAACAACACCACATAAAATATGCATTGCAGTATGAGTTCTCATTAATTTATATCTATATTCCCAATCAAGTTTTCCTTTAGCATTTTCACCTAACTTAGGAAGCTCTCCATCAATATAATGATATATATGTTGTCCCTCTTTTTTTACTTTGCTTACTATATATTCTTTTCCATCTACTTTTAAAATACCTTTATCACAAAGTTGACCACCGCCCCCTGGATAAAATGCAGTTTTATCTAATACTACAGCATTTTTTTCTTGATCAACTTTAACAATCTTACATTCAAATTCCTTTACATAACTATCCTCTTGAAATATTAATTTATTCATTTTAAAGCCCCCTATTATTACTAATAAAAATTCGTATTTATTTAATTTATATTTATTAATATAATTTAAATCATATTATTTTATTTAAATATATTATTTCTAAAGAAAGCTAATCCCCTTTTAGCTTATATTTAGTCTTAATATTAAAAAACAAATAAACTTTATTTATCTTACACTAATTTTAAAATTTATTAACTCTTTTTTTCTTTCCATTTAATCTTTTCAAATTCCTCATCTGTATAGTCAAAATAATCTCTTCTTGCTTTGTCACAAAAAACTTCAAATTTTTCTTTTTCTTTTTCACCTAAACTATTTGAATACACATTTACCATTAAATCATGAGAAATATAATCTTCACTCATTTCTACAAAACCTGAATCCTTTGCCCAGGTAACTTTACTATCTGCTCCTCTTGAAAGTATTCCAAATACTACATGGGTACTATCTACTGCTATTGTCATATATCTTTCTTTTTTTTCAGCTAAATATCTGTCTATTCTTCTATGAGTTACTAGTTGTTTATATTTATTATTCACCCCAAGATATATTCCTTTAACTGTTACCCCTCTTTCTATAGCTTTATCTAAAGAATCTGATATTTCATTTATTTCTTCTTCCCATATTGATAACGCTATTCTCTCTTTTGCATCTGATATTAATAAATTTATAAAATCTATTATTTTTTCTCTTCCATTTATTATAACTAATCTGTTATCATCTTTATTTTTGATATATACTTGCTTTGTATATTCTTCTATATTGTCCATCATATTGTCAAATTTTTTCTTATATTTTTCTAATAAAGATTTAGGTTCTAAAGGATAATATGAAACTGATTTTCCTTCCTTTTGTTCAAATACAATCTGCTTGTCTTTCAAACTATTTAATACCTCATATATCCTAGATCTAGGTATTCCTGAATTTTTACTTAAAGTATATCCATTTACAGGGTATTGTCCTAAAAGACTTAAATAAGCTTTAACTTCATATTCAGTCATTCCTAAGTTTTTCATATTATCAATAATAACTTCGTTATCCATATTCTACTCCTTGCATTATTATAATTTTTATAAGTTCATTTTTTAATTTATATTATCTAAAATTTATTATAAATCAAAACTTATATAACTATAATATCATTTTATAATTATCATTTATATATAAGTTATAAAATCCTACAGCATGGTAACTACATCAGTAACTACTAAAATATATGTTAGTAATTATTATAGTAGCTACTATTTTATTTGTCAAGTTATAAAAAATAATTAATATATTATATAATTTTTCTATATATTGAGTATAATTATAAATAAATATTCTATTTAGTTAATACCTAAGGAGGTTACTTATTTGAATTTTATTATTAAAAAATTTAATGATTTAACACTAGAAGAGCTTTACTCTATATTGAAAGCTAGGAATAAAGTTTTTATAGAAGAGCAAAATTGTCCTTATATGGATCTAGACAGTTTAGACCAAAACTCATATCACTTATTTTTAAAAGAAAAAAATGAAGTAATAGCATATTTAAGAATTCTAAAAAAAGGTTTATCTTTTAAAGAAATATCTATAGGAAGAGTTTTAGTATTAAAAGAATATCGTAAAAAAGGATTAGCATATAAAATGGTATTAAAGGCTATATCTTTTATTGAAAAAAATTTAAATGAAAAAGAAATTAGAATATCCGCTCAAGAATACATAAAATCCTTTTACAAAGGCTTAGGATTTAAAGAAGTTTCCGAAGTTTACTTAGAAGATAATATCCCACATATTGAAATGTTATATAAATCTTAATCCCAAAATATGTTATTTATTTTTAACTATATTGAGGAAATGATAATTCTATAAGAAGGTAAAGGAATACATGGTAATATTTAATTTTATACAGTATTTTACATTAAATACATTTAATTGTATTATTAGTTACGTAATAAATATTGCTAGAAAGAAGGATGCAAAATGAAAAAATTAATTAGTTCCATGATGGTTTTATCTTTATTAGTTATAGGTCTAGCTGTACCCTTTAAAAATGTACATGCTGCTGATAACAATATGGTAGCCTACAAGATTTCTTTGCCTGTAGATTATAACAAAACAAACACAACTGATATTAAAGAAGTAACTCTTCACTATGGAGTTAACGGTTGGAATAACATTAAAAACGTTAAACTTAATAGACAAGTTGTAGATTATTATATGGGTAAAACATTTGAAGCATTTACTGCTACTATTTATGTTGAAAAAGGAAGCACTTTAGATTATGCTTTTAAAGAAACATTTAATAATGGAAATGTTAAATGGAATAATAACATTGGTAAAGATTATCATGTTTGTGTAGAAAAAACTAATATAAACTAGTTTTTATAATACACATTTATATACCTAAATTAAAATTAAAAGGAAATAGATATAAACATATAATTTTATTATATAAATAATAAATAAAATTAAAATAGCTTATACATATTTAAATGTATAAGCTATTTTAATTTTAAAAAACATATAATAATTACTAACCAATAAAAATATAAATCAAATAGAATATCAATTAATTATTTGTATTTATAATTTTTATATAAGACTTAACTGTAATAATATAATATATATAATATACTAATAAATAAGAAACTAACATAATACTAGCTAATACAGTAAAATCAATTTCAAGTATTTTTGAAAAAGCAATCAATCCAACTATACTATGAAATAAAGTAACCACTAAAGGTAACCCAAATATTATTCTAATTTGTTTTTTTACACAGCTTTTTATTTGAACTTTACTAGCACCTATATTTTTCAATATAATATATTTTTGCCTTTCTTCAAAGGACTCTGATAAAGTTCTAAAATATATTATACTTGCAGTAGAAATAATAAATACTATAGCTATAAAAATTGCTGTAAATATAAAGCTACCAAAACTTATATTCATTATTTTATATTCATCATATAAAGCATAAAATTTAGAATCAGCTGGCATAATTTTTCTAATATCTTCTGTAACCCTGTAACTATCTTCAATATTAGTTAAAAAGTAACCTTTTAATCTTCTTATATTATCTTTGTTATACAATTCATTATAAGTTTTATCTGTTACTATATAAGTTAATCCTGCAAATTTACCTGGGAAAATATCATAATCTGTTTCCCCATTAACTTTTAGATTTTCACTTTTTTCAAATATATCTAAATCATAGCTTCCACTAAATTTTCTACCATCTTGAAAAGCTTCTATAGCGTTCTTATCATTTTTAACTTCCACTATATTTTTATACCCTTCAGATTTTGCCACTTTATTAAATTGGCTTTGTGATATTATATCAATAGTATATTTTCCCTGGTCAGACTTTTCCATAGAAATTTTACTTTCATCTATCTTAGTTTTATACCTAAGAAATTCTGCTTCACAAGATTTCTTTATTGTATTGGTATGATTATTAAAAATAATTTTTTCCACTGCCTTATCTAAGTTTTTATCATTTGATTCATATACATAGGAAAATGAAGTGGTTCTGTTTTTTGAAAAACCTTTCATCATTTTATTAGAAGTAATAGTAAGTCCAACTAATATTATAGTTATTGAAGTTAATAAACATATTATAGATAAAGTAGTTTTATCTTCATTTATTCTATTAGATATATTAGATATAGCTATTGAATTAGTATTTTTATAATAAAATCTTTTGATTTTACGTAAAAATTTTATACTTAAAACAAGAAAACTACTAAAAAACATAAATGTACCTATAATTCCTATAATTAATGCTAATGGCACTAAAAGAACATCCTTTGGTTTAGATATTTTTAGAACTAAAATATAACTTATGCAAATAAAAATTATAGACAATATTGCAAATATTATAGTTTTGATTTTTTTCAAATTTTCAATGAACACTTTTGTTTCATTAGGTCTAAAAAATTCTATAAGTTTAAATTTATATGTATATCTATATCCATGTATAGATATAATTAAAAATAGTATTCCAAAAGTATAAAATGTATGGGTTATAGCTTCTATACTTACGGTAAAATTAACTATCATGTATACATTTATGCTTCTAAGTAACACCATAATAAATAATTTACTTAGCATAGTTCCCATAAAGGTTCCTATTAATAAAGCTACTATTCCTATTATTATATTTTCAATAAAAATCATAGAGCCAATTTGTCTTCTTCTAACACCTAAGAGAAGATATGTTCCTATCTCTTTTTTTCTTTTTCTTATAAAAAAATTAGTAGAATTCCATATAAATATTAATGAAAATAAGGTTATTATTATTGATGCAAAATAAAACACAAAAAATATACTCTTATTTCCTAAAACAGAATCCTGAACATATAAAAAATCATTTAATTGCTTATTAAATCTTATAGATTGAAATACATTGTATAACATTACATTTGTAAAAATAGCTATAAAATACAAATAGTAATTATAAATATTTTTCTTTAAATTTCTTATAATTAATTTAACTAAATTCATTATTTATTCTCCTACCAAAATAACATTTATAAATTAAAGTATTAGTCTATAATTATCTTGTGTATTTTTCAATATTTATTATACCTTTAAATAAAAAATTACTCTATAACTCTCTAATAATAAATTGAATATTTTGGGTTACACTTTTGTAAGGTAAGACTCATTTTACCTTTTAGGGATATTAAAATAAATAATAAATAAAATATGATATGTTTTTTCTAAAAACAAAGTAATGAATTTATTAAAAAATTTATAATTTACCAAATAATAAAAAATAAAGATAACTAAATTTAATTATTAATTATCTTTATAAGCTATAACATAGTTTTTAAATATATAAATTTAATACTAACTAAATTGTTTAATTAAAATTATTATTCTTTCTTATGATTTTCATCATAATTTCCCTCTTCTATTGATTTAGTTAAACTATCTAATCCTTTTTTACTTATTGCTATTATTAAAGCTTCTACCATAGCCATTATTTCACCTATTTTTACTATCTCTTTATTATTTTTTTGTGAAATAACATGATCATCTTCTACTATAAGAGTCCAATCGTTAAATGGTAAATCAAAATATACACCATATACATCTTTTCCCCGATAGTCTTTATAGGGTATTTGTTTTGAATAATCTATACTTGCTTTAACTTTTTTTATATCAACTCTTAAGTTACCTACAGAATCTGGTACAAATCTAGATTCTGTAACAAGAACCCCATTTTTATCAACTATATAACTTTCTGTAGTTTCATCAATAAATCTTGAACTTATTACTGATTCATTTAAAAAATTTAAATTAACTTTAGAATATATCAATCCTATAACTTTATCTTCCTTAAAAATAGGAACTCCTATTTCTATATATTCAACTTTTTCATTTTTAGTTAAAGGTGTTATTTTTGTCTGTCCATTAATAGCAGACTTAACGCATTCTTTTTCTTTTATAACTTCTCTATCAAAATTATTTCCATAAACTATAGAATAATTTTTATCTATAACCAGTATTTCATCATATACTTCTTTATTTTTTCCTTTTACAAATTCAATCAATTCATCAAAATGTTCTGGTTCCAATGTTTGAACACATTCTGTATGAGAAATTAAGTTTAAATTATTTAATATACTATCGGATTTATTCACAATTTTCTTTTCTTCATCCTTACCTATAGTATATAAAGAATTAATTATTTTATCTATAGCTTCATCACTATTCATTTTTTTATATAAAAAGCTTGTACAGAAAGTTGGAATAACAGCTATAAAAAGCAAAATTATAGTGCAAAATTTTTTATTTTTTATTTTAAATTTCTTCATTTCATTCACCTCTGAAAGGCTTTATATATACTTAGTTCTTTATTTAAATATTCCTCTCCTTAATATATACAATGAAATATAAAGGTAAAATGTCACATTATTTAAAATTTTAATTATATTCTTTTAAAATAGTTGACATTAAATCTTAAATATTATATATTTTATAAGATTTGAATATAAAATATTTTTTCTTATCACATAAAAAATTACAATACAAAATATTTACATTGTAAAATTCAAAACATATAGGAGGACAATATGAACTTTAATAAATTACCGAAAATAGAATTACACTGTCATTTAGATGGATGTCTTAGAGCAAAAACTGTAGTAGATATAATAAAAGAAGATAAATTAGAACATCTTTATAATAAAATAGATACTATAAATAATCACCTTTTCGTATCAAAAAACTGTGAATCATTAGATGAATACTTAGAAAAATTCCAAATACCTAATGAAGTTATGCAAACAACAAAAAACTTAAAAAGAATATCTTTTGAATTAGTAGAAGATGCTGCAAAATCTAATGTAAAATATATAGAAATAAGATTTGCTCCTCTTCTTCATACTAGTAAAGGATTAACTTTTGAAGAAATAGTTGAAAGTGTTTTATCTGGAATGAAAGAAGCGGAAGGAAAATATGATATAGAAACTAATCTTATACTTTGCTGTATGAGAATTTCATCTGAAGAAAAGGCAATTGAAGTTATTGAAAAAGGAAAAAAATATTTAAATAAAGGAGTTGTAGCTGTAGACCTTTGTGCTAGTGAAAATGAGAACTTTCCTGAAAAATTTGAAAGAGCAATAAACTTAGCTAAAAACTATGGTTACAGAATTACAATACATGCTGGTGAAACTGGCATTGGTGAAAATGTACTTAAATCTATAAAATTACTTCATGCAGAAAGAATAGGCCATGGTGTATATATAAAAGACTGTGATGAAGCTTACAATTTAGTAAAAAAACTAAATATACCTTTAGAAATGTGTCCAACTAGTAATATTGATACTAAAGCAGTTATTGACTACGCCTCTCATCCTTTTAAAAAATTCTTAGATGACGGAATAAAAGTTACAATGAATACAGATAACATGACAGTATCAAATACAGACTTAAATAAAGAATATAATATCATGAATGAAGTTCAAGGATTAACTTTAGAGGATTTTAAAAAAATTTATGAAAACTCTATAGAAGCTTCCTTTGCTTCTCCAAAAGTAAAAGAACATTTAAAAAAATACCTAAAAGACTTTAAGTAAGAAAATATATATTTCCATAATTCATTAAATATTTTTTATTAAATATCTAGTAAATAACTACTTTTATCCTTTTAGATGAACAAATGATTTACACTAAATCATTCATTTAGTGTAAGTCATTTAAAATTTTAAATTTTAATAATAAAATTTTGTAAAATTCTTATACATTAATTCTACTTACTTTTAAAGTAATAATTTTTTAATTTTCTATTCCACATCTAGCTTTGACACCTTTTTTATAGTAATGTTTAATTTCTTTCATTTCTGTTACTAGGTCTGCAAATTCTATTATTTCATCCTTTGCATATCTTCCAGTTATTATAACTTCTACTTTAGGATTTCTATTTTCTAATATATCTATTAAATCACAAGGAGAAAATAAATTATAATACATAGCAATATTTGCTTCATCTAAAACAACTAAATCATATTCTCCTGATTGTAAAATATTTTTTATTTTTAAAAGTGCTTCTTTTGCTAATCTATAATCTTCCTCTTCCGGGTTATTAAAAATAAATTTATCTTGACCAAACTGCTGCATTTTAAAGTTATCTAAAAGTTCTGGAGTTTTAAGTTCACTATATTTCATTCCTTTTACAAACTGTCCAAAATAAACTTTTTTGCCAGCACATATAGCTCTTAGAGATATTCCTAGTGCTGCTGTAGTTTTTCCTTTCCCATTTCCAGTATAAACTTGAACATATCCTCTTTCCTCTGACATCATATCTACCTCTTTTCCATTAAAATCTTAACTTAACCAATAATATAATCTAACTATTCATATGTAAATTGCAAATAAATAAAAAGTGAAAAATATACCTTATATATAAATTAGGTTATTTGAAAGTAACACTTTCTAAAGGATATACTCTCAAATCCCCATAGGGCTTATACCCTTTCAATGCTTTATTTAAGGTTTCTTTATCTTTATATATTATCCCTAAAGCATTTCCGCTATGTGCTCCTATAATCCCTGATCCGTAAGTTCTATTTTTATAATCAATAACAAAATCTAAATAACTATAAGTCACTCTATGTAAATTTCTAATTATACTTTCAGTAGACACATAAGATATTCTATCTATATCTTTTTTCAAAATTCCTTCTTTTAGAATGGGAACTAAATCATCTACTTTTTCCATAGAAGGTAAATTTTTTTTATTAAAATTAACAGTATTAATTATTCTATTTCCTTCAAATGCAAGTATGTAAAATTTTATATATTCTCCTATTTCTTCTTTATATTTTCCATATTTATAATCAAATATATTAAATTTATCAAATATAATACTATCTGTAGGTTCTATTTCTAGGGAAAATTTTGTTAATTCTTCTTCTAAATAGGGCTTATTAAATATTTTAGTTAAAACTTTATAAGTAGCACAAATATCTGCTGTACTACTAGCAAGTCCCTTACCTTTTGGTATCTGACTTTTAATTTCTATATGAAATTTTTTATAAAAATCACTATATCCCCAATTTTCAAGGATTTTTTTCATAAACATACTAGCTTTAAAATTATTTCTATACTTTATGTTACTATATATTTTGCCTTCAGTTTTATTTAAAATTTTAAACTTATTATTTTTAAAATTTTTTCTAAAAATTCTTATATTATTAGTTTCTATAGTATTATTTATATTTAAATTATTAACTCTCACATTTTGATTCTTTAAATCATTCTTAAAAATTTTAACATTAGTATATAAATTTATAGGAAAAGATACTAAAATATCTTTTCCTTTAAAATTACCTTGAAGTACTTCTCCAAAGCTCCCTGGATATTTACTGTTATATTCCATAAACGGTCACCATTAATTATTTTCCATAGAATCTTTTATGTGATTTACATATATATTTTGAAATTCTTTATTTTCTCCTAATCCTTTAAGATATATCTCTACTTCAAAGCCTTCACTTTTTAATATATTTTTAAATGAGTCTTCATCATCTCCTGCCATATCACATTTTGCATGATCACCTGCTACAAGCATAAATGGCATTAATAAAACTTTTTTTATATCTTTTCCCTTAAGTTTTGGTATTACAGAATCTAAAGAAGGAACTCCTTCTACATTAGCTATGTATATATTACTATTTAGATATTCCTTTAAGTAATAATCATATTGAAAATAGGCTGCATTAGCTTCATGTTCTGTTCCGTGTCCCATAAGTATAACTGCTTCATCATTTTCTACTTTATTTGGCATTTGATTTTTCAATGCATCCACAGCTATTTTATAGTCTTTAGTTTTAAATAATAAAGGTCTTCCAAGTTTTATAGATTTAAAACTATCTTTATATTCTTTTACTGCAGTTTTTATTTTTTCATATTCTTCTCCAAACATAATATGTAAAGGCTGTACTATAATTTCTTCATATTGTTCTTTTTTTAATTTTTCTAAGGCTTCTTTGGGAGTATCTATTTTTATATTATCTCTTTTTAAAATTTTTCTTATTATCATATTTGAAGTAAATGCTCTTTTTATATCATAATCATTAAATTTATCTTTTATAATATTCTCTGTACTTTCTATAGAGTTTTTAAGTGCGTCTTTATAACTTGTTCCAAAACTTACTACAAGTATAGCTTTTTTATTTTTCATATTTTCCTCCTAAAGTTTAAAATATTTATATTATAATATGAGCCTATATTATAATTTTACCATATATAAAAATATAAAAATATTTTTTTATACTAGTTATATAGGATCCTTTCATTTTCATTTATACCCTATTTAAAATATTCTAATTAACCCTCCTAGTATAATTTTATAAATATATCATTATTAGTATATAAATATATTATTATCAGATATAAAAAAATCCTTGCAAAGAAAATAATACCATGCTATTATAATATCTATAAAATGTGTATATACACCTCGGGAGACTTTGATATACGTACTTATTTTGGGCATCTTGTATGTATGGAGTTAGTGATGCAACCTACCCTATGTTTATTTTAAGCATAGGGTTTATTTTATATAAATATATTAACTTGTAAAAAATAATATATCCTTTCAGGGAAACTTTGATATACATACTTATTTGGGCATCTTGTATGTATGGAGTTAGTGATGCAACCTACCTTATGTTTATTTTAAGCATAGGGTTTATTTTATATAAATATATTAATTTCTAAAAAAAGGAGATGACACCATGAAAAACAAAAGTAAAAAAAACATAGCAAATATATTATTGATTTCATTAATAATAAACATTTTGATTTCATTTGGAATTAACAATAAAGTATTTGCACACCCAACACTAGGTGATATAAATCATTACAATGGAATAGTTTTTGGAAACATGTCAGCTGAAAATGCAGACTCTGAAGGTCCAGTTGCAGTATTAGGAAATTTAAATGCTCCAACAAGTAATAGTGGAGAATCTTATTCTGTGTATATGGACTCTAGATCAGCAGTTATGGGTATACCATATCCTGTAAATGATTATTGCGCATTAGTAGTTGGTGGAACTCTCTCTAAATCAAGTAACCGAAATTCAAATTTAATGGCTCAAAGTGTTACAATAACAAATGAACAATTTAAAAACATATTTCCTAATTGGATGCATAGAGCAATAAGAGTACTCCCTAAACAAACAATTACAAATGCATTTGATGAGTATAAAAGGGATATTAATTCTGCAATCCAAAAAGTAAATAAATTATATGATAATTTTCCTAATAACTCAACTGATGAAAAAATAGTTCAATCCCCTACTAATGATAGGGTTAAAATCGCAAATATAAATAATATTGATGAACTTAAAAATGGCAATACAATTGACTTAGGTAATTTGGAAAATTCAGATTTTTTAATAATAAAATCCAATCAATCCTCTGTAAACTTTAATTTTGGAACACTTACATATAATGGAGATAGATTAACCACTACCTTCATTAAAAACAATAAGAATACTCTTGCTCAAGTATTTAAAAAAATATTATGGGTTTTCCCTAATGCTGATACAATTAATCTTTCATCTACTGAATTAGTAGGAAACGTTCTAGCTCCTAATGCTACTTTGACCGGTAGAGGTAACGCTATAGATGGTCAAGCAATAGTTGAAAATTTACACCAACGTCAAGGATTTGAACTGCATAGTTTTAGATTTGATTGGAATTTATTTAAAAACTTACAACTTTCTAAACCAGAAGTAGTTGAACCTCAGCCTGAAATAATTACTCCTAAACCACAAGTTATCGAGCCTCAACCTGAAGAATCAACACCATGGATTCCACTTACCCCTGCAAAAGAATCTATACCTTGGACTGAACTTACACCTGCAATACATACTATTCCATGGTATACACTTACTCCTGCAACAAAACAATGGACTGATACTTTTGTTACCCCTGAGCCTCAAGTACTACAACCTTTACCTAAACCTCAAGAAGTTCCTCCTTTAACTTGGACGGATACTTTTGTTACTCCTGAGCCTCAAATGCTACAACCTTTACCTAAACCTCAAGAAGTTCCTCCTTTAACTTGGACGGATACTTTTGTTACTCCTGAGCCTCAAATGCTACAACCTTTACCTAAACCTCAAGAAATTCCTCCATTAACTTGGACGGATACTTTTGTTACTCCTGAGCCTCAAATGCTACAACCTTTACCTAACCCTCAAGAAATTCCTCCATTAACTTGGACGGATACTTTTGTTACTCCTGAACCTCAAATATTACAACCTTTACCTAAACCTCAAGAAGTTCCTCCTTTAACTTGGACGGATACTTTTGTTACTCCTGAGCCTCAAATGCTACAACCTTTACCTAAACCTCAAGAAATTCCTCCATTAACTTGGACGGATACTTTTGTTACTCCTGAGCCTCAAATATTACAACCTTTACCTAAACCTCAAGAAGTTCCTCCTTTAACTTGGATTGATACTTTTGTTACTCCTGAGCCTCAAATGCTACAACCTTTACCTAAACCTCAAGAAATTCCTCCTTTAACTTGGACGGATACTTTTGTTACTCCTGAGCCTCAAATGCTACAACCTTTACCTAAACCTCAAGAAATTCCTCCATTAACTTGGACGGATACTTTTGTTACTCCTAAGCCTCAAATATTACAACCTCTACCACCAGCTATAACAGTACCTACTATGTTGCCAGTACAAACAATAAAAACACAAATACCAGTGCCACAAAAAGTACCTACAATACCAACGATAATAAAATCAAAAATATTAAAACCTAAAAAAAAGAAAAATACTGAACCTATACTAGTAACTTTAAAACCTAAAACAACAAATAACATTCCAATTATTAAAACAAAAGATATTCCAATAAAAGTAACTACTAGTCCTAAAAAAACAACACCTAAAACTAATATAGTAAAAACTATTAAAAATTATAATCCTAAAACAGGTGATAAAGGTGTTTTTGTTAATATTGTACTGTTAACTTTAAGTTTGATAGGTTTATTCCTTATTAAAGTTTTAAATATTAAAAAAAGTTATGAAAAATAAATATAAACTAATTAAGTATATTTTTATTGCTATTGTCATCATTAATAGTTCATATATTTTTAAATATTTTTATAATATTTATTCTAATGATAAATTATTAAAAAATATTAAGAAAACTTATAAAAATGCAACAAATTCTCATAAAAATAAATTCGATGAACTAGTAAAAAAAAATCCTGACTTTGTGGGCTGGCTAAAAATCAATAATACTAATATTAATTTTCCTGTAGTACAGGGAAAAGATAATAAATTTTATTTAGACAAAGATTTTTATAAAAAAAATAACAATTCAGGTTCTATATTTATGGACTATAAAAATAAAATCACTAACAACATTAAAAATAGAGATAAAAATATAATATTTTATGGTCATAATATGAAATCTAACACCATGTTTGCTGAGTTAAACAAATTTACTAATAAAAATTTCTTTATGAAAAATAAATATATTACTTTTAATACTAGAACTGAAAATTTAAAGTTTGAAATTTTTTCTGTATATAAAACTAAAAGTACAGAAAACTATAGAAAAATAAACTTTGTTAGTGAAAAGCAGCATGAAAACTTTTTAAACAAAATAAAAAATAATTCTCTGCTTAAAAAAAATATAAGTTTAACCCATAATGATTTTATTATAACTTTAAGCACCTGTGCTTATGATTTTGATGATGCTAGACTAGTATTACATGCAAAATTAATAAAAGAAAAAATTTTAAAATAAAATTATTCTAATTAAAAAGATATATTAATATAAAAATATATCTTACTAAACTAATATTTATAAACTCTTAATTTAAAGCTACATTTTTATAATTAATCTTCCTCCATTGTTTCAGGATTAATTATAAAATGTAGCTTTTTAAATTATATATCAGTAGATTATTTTTTTCATTAAATAATAGAAGAAAATATGTTTCTAAAAAATAATTTTTTAGAAACATACTTAAATTAGTAACTAAATTCTCTCTTTTCAAATATATTTTTCCCTATAAAATAAGCTACTACAAAATAAATTAAAGCTACTAAGTTTCCAATAATTAGAGTTTTAAAATCTACTCCATCAAATCTAACTCTTCCTACATATCCTATAACTCCAATGGGAGAAAAATTATTAGTAATTGTAGTTTTATCTGAAATACTTAAAAATATAGATACTGCTATTCCAAGAGCTATACTAACATTTTTATTTTTTATATACATAGATACTAATCCAAATATAAGTCCCCAAGATGCCATAGGTATAATTGCTGATAAATAAATTAATATAACTTGTGAAAGTCCTTTAAAACTCAACCCAAAGAAGAAAATACCTACTATAAATCCTAATAATAAAGTTAAAACTACTACTAAAAAAGAATAAACAATCAGGCTTAACACTTTAGCTTTAAAAATACTACTATTATCTTTGTGAAGTCTTATAAAAAATTTCATGTTTCCACTAAAAAAATCTTCTCCAAATATTCCTATTGAAAATACAATCATAAAGAATGCAAAATATGGTGCTGCAGTTCTGAAAATAAATTCAGTACCAAGTTGTTTTAAAAATATACTGCTATTCATATTTAATAAATCATTAAGCATTTCTTTAGAATATTCTAGTGCTTCTTTAGGATTACTTTCTAATCTAGCTTCTTGAGAATTCATTATAAAACATATTGAAATTGCCATAAATATAATAAAACCGATTAATATATATAATTTCTTTGAATGTACTAACTTAGTAATCTCATTTTTTAAAAACTTAGCCATCAAAGTATCATCTCCTTTTTACTAAATAGTTTAATATCTAAAATCATAAAAAATATAATATATAAAACAAATAATATAATAGAAAATTTAGTTATTTGTCCTTCTTGTAATACAAATTCCCATAAAAATCTTCTAGGTGTTATATTTCCTATAACTTTCGGAAAAAAATCTGACATTATTACTAATAAAAATACTAACAAAGATAAAATGGAACTATTTTTAAATAATATTGATATCATTACAAATATAAGAAGTATAGGAATTAGTGTAATTAAAAATGTTCCTCCCATTCTTGATACTTTTAATATGTTTTCTAATGAAATATTAAAAGTACTCCAGTTTAGGAACATATAAGTTAATGTTAAAAGAAAAAAAGTAAAAATTATTAATACTGTTGTTATTAAAAATAAAGAAAGCATTTTAGAAAATAATACTTTTTCTCTTTTTTTATAAAGAACAAAGAATTTCATGCATCCACATTCATAATCATGGGTAAAAATTTCTGAAGCTATTGGTGCTAAGATTATTGGAATTACAAATATAAATGTTTTTACATTGTCAAAAATAAAGCTATACAATGTTTGATTTAAAACACCTGAATCTTTAAATATAACATCTGCTATTAAAATAAAAGTTAGTATAATTCCTCCATATATAATCATCTTAAAAGGAGTGAAAAATTTTATAAGTTCACTTTTTATCATATTATAATCCTACCTCCTTCATAAAATAATCTTCTAATGAATTACTGTTTTTAGAAATATCTATAATCTCAATATTTTCTTCTCCTATTATCTTATTAACTACTTTAAAATCACCTTTTTTAATTTCAATAAATAATCCTTTTTCTATATCTTTCATTTTTAAGACCTTATTTTTTAATAATTTTTTCAATTTATTTCTTTGGAAAGTTGTTATATTATACTGCTCTTTATCACTATTTAATAAATTGTCCATTGAATCTTCCCTAACTATTTTTCCTTTATTTATCATAGCAACTCTATTACATAAATTTTGAACTTCATTTAAAATATGAGAACAATATATAAAAGTAATATCACCATTTTGGGCTAATTTTTTAATTAAATTTCTCATATCTTTTACACCCTCTGGGTCTAAACCATTAGTAGGTTCGTCTAATATAACAATCTTAGGATTAGATAAAAAAGCTCTTGCTACAGCAAGTCTTTGTTTCATTCCCATAGAATAACTACTTACTTTTTTATTTTTGGCATCTTTAAGACTTACCATTTCTAAAACTTCATTTATCCTTTTACTATCTAAACCTAAGACATTTGCATATAACATTAAGTTTTTATACCCAGTTAAATTTTGATAAAAACTTGGATAATCTATCATCGCTCCAATATTTGATGGATTATTTTCTTTTTCTTTTAAAACATTTTTTCCTTCTATATAGACCTCACCTTTAGATGGTTTTAAAAGTCCTAAAATTGTTTTTATAGTAGTTGTTTTTCCTGCTCCATTAGGGCCTATAAATCCATAAATATCACCTTTAAAAATTTTCAAATTTATATTGTCTAAAACTTTTTTATCCTTATATTTTTTAGTTAAATTCTTTACCTCTAAAATTGTATTCATTATTTAATCTCCTTTCATTCCCTTTCCTTGATTAAATAATATCAGTTTTTTTTAGAGTTTTATCTTATCTCTCCAAAGCTATATCCTAAAGAACTTAAGACATATTTTAAATTACGGTTAGGATAAAAAAATTTGCGGTAAAGAAAAAAGACACCTTATTTAAGATGTCTTTTTATTATTTTTAATCCATAACTCCTGTACAAATAAATTATTTTCTACAGATGTATTTATAAAAACATTTTTATATTTTTCATCTAAAAGTTTTTTCACTGTTGAAAGTCCTAATCCTCTATCTTTACCTTTAGTTGAAAATCCTTCTTTATATATCTTATGAATCATAGGTTTTTCACCAGAAAAATTATTATTTATTACTATAGCTACATAATCCCCTTTATTAAAAACACAAAGATAAAGTTTTGAAAATTCACATTCTAAACATGCTTCAATAGCATTATCCATAAGTATTCCAACTATCCTACATAAATCTACTGAATTAATATTTACTTTATAAATATCTTCAACTATTTCTACTTTTATATCTATTTTCATAGATATAGCCTTTATAACTTTTGTTGATAATATTGCTTTTAATGATGACTCTTTAATGTATTTAAGCTTATCTACATTACTATTATTCCATTTAACATTCTTATCCATATTAATAACATTCTTATAAAAGAAATTTTTAAGATTTTCCATATTATCTGTATCCATATAACCTTTAAGTGAAATAAGCATATTAGCATAATCATGTTTAAACTTTCTAGTTTCACTATACATACTTTCTACCATACTAGCATATTCTTCTATTCTTTTTTTCTCTTCAACTTCTCTTTTAAAACGAACTTCTTTTTCTAAATTTTTATCATAATTATAAATTACTATAAGTATAAATATCATAGAAATTGAAGGTATTACCATAGGGATAAACTCCCCTACTATAAAATCTATTCTAGGATTTTTTCTTGAAGATACAAAAGGACTTAATAGGGCTATAGTTATACCTATTGGTACACTTATACTTAAAATCATTCTATTTCTTATATTACTTGAAGATAGTTTTTTATTATTTTCATTAAAAAGAACTTCTATAATCTTAAATATAACTAATACAAATAAAACCATAACTATAAATTTAGCTATATAACTTTTAACTACCATAATATTATTTTCTTTATAAAATACTCCATCAAAAAACATTTCATATATAACATTTAAAAAGCAAACAGTAAATATAGTAATAATTATTAATATATTATAATCATTATATTTTCTCTTTTTAGTTTCAGAAATTATAACAATAGCTAGTAAAGGAAGTGTAATAAGATAAGATCCTATTTTAACAACAAAAATAATTATAAATGAAATAAAAAAATATCTAATTAAATCCACTATTTTTAATTTATTTTTATATAAAATACATATTAAAGAAAAACAAATAATAGTTACTGATAAAGGATCTAAAACCGCTTCTGTTATAAGCTTTCTAAGAGTAAATTCTTTTATATAAACTGCATTAGAACTAACTAAATTAAATATATTAAACATAATAGTTACAACAAACCTTTCTTATATCTAAAAGAAACATAACACTCTTCACTATTTGCCATAATGATTTTATTATTTTTTAAATCTATTTCTCCAATTTTATCTTTATT
The DNA here is from genome assembly GCF_039521385.1 of Clostridium oceanicum. Taxonomy (NCBI): domain Bacteria; kingdom Bacillati; phylum Bacillota; class Clostridia; order Eubacteriales; family Clostridiaceae; genus Clostridium; species Clostridium oceanicum. The sequence goes on from NZ_BAAACG010000008.1 coordinate 566,490, forward strand.
TACAATATAAGATTTATGACATCTATAAAAATTTGGTGTAAGTTTTTTTTGTATTTCTTTAAGATTTCCATAAAACTCAACTTGCCTATTTTCTTCATGAACTCTTATCTTATGGGCTGTACTGCTAGTTTCTATAAATAAAATATCTTTAAGTCTTATATTAATTATTCTAAAATCTTCTTTTATAGATATATATTTATCTTTAGAATCTGATTTTAAGTAAGTATTATAAGCCTTTAAAAGGCAGCTATTTACTCTTTCTTTAAATCCATCTTCATCTTTAATTACATAATCCATAGCTTGTACTTTATATTTAAATACAAGATAACTCATCTCCATATGTACTGTTGTAAATATTATGAATCCTCTTGAATCTAAATCTCTTATTTTTTCTCCAAGCCTTATTCCATTTATCTCACTTTTTAAATCTACATCTAAAAAATAGATCCCTGTATTATTATTTTCTTTAACATATTCTAATACTTCTTTAGGATTTTCTGTACATACTGTTATTTTCAAATCTAAATTTTCTCTTAATATAGTATTTTCAATAATTCTTCTAATATTATTTCTAAACATAGTATTATCATCACAAATCATTACTTCTATCATATAATCACCTCTGTTTTAAAATGATAACAAAAGTTATTATAACACAATATTCCTTATGTTATAATAATTGTATGTTTTTTTACATTAAACATATATATGGAAGGAGTTCCAACCTTGAATTATATTATTCCTATAACCCTATGTACAATATTAGATATTATTCTTATTATTGAATACATTAAAGATAAAAAACTCTATAGATTATTAGTAATATTCTACCTACCTTTAGCAAGGTTATTTGATTTGCCTATTATATCAAATAATATTAGTAAAACAGTATCAGACTTATTTATAATTCTATCAATTATATTCCTGTTCTTTATTTTTTATCTAATATTAAAAGATGAAAAAAGTAAAAATGAAACTCAAAAATAGAAGCCCTAGTTTAACCATCTAAACTAGGGTTTTAATTTCTTTAAAATTAATCTTTTAAATCACAAATAAACTATAATTTTATTTTTCTAACTTAACAACCTTTTTAGGTATAAATTTATAAACTAAAAGTGCAACTACTATGTTTATTAAAGCAACTAAAGAAAGTACTGGTATCATAGCAAGCATTCCTTTTCCTGCTATTGGAACTATTGCAAAGATAGTTAAAGGTCCATTAACTACAACTGCTACTAAAGTTGATAAAGCTATAGCTACATATATATTGCGATTTTTAAATGTCTTATAAAATGCTCCAAATAAAAACATTGTAAGTGCCATAGCAATCATAATTATTATATGTATTGGTACACTTAAAGGAAAGCCACTTGTAAGAGCCGTTAAAAAATGTCCCATTGCCCCTATAATTGCTCCATAAACTGGTCCTATTAGTAAACTTGCCAAGAAACCTGGCATAGAATCAAAAGCTACAGTACCCATTATTTTTATATTTGCTCCTATGAAACTTAAAGCTATAAACAAAGCTATAATTACTATTTTTCTTGTTTTCATGTACATCCCTCATTTTTATTATATTAAAAATAATTGCTTTTTATATAAGAAACTAAATTTTCTACATCATTAAATTCATTTTCATAATAAACTTTTTTTCTTTTTATAACTAATGCATATATATTATTTTCTAAACAAGCTAATATTTTTTCTTTCGTTCCGCCTTCTTTTCCGCTGTCTTTGAGTATTAAAGCTTTTCCATTATAATCTTTTATAAAAGCATCGTTTAACTCTTTAGTTATAGGTCCTTTTATAGCAATAATATCTTCAACTTTAATTTTTAAATCTAAGCACTTTTGAAGAACTTTTACCGATGGAAGTATTCTATGAATTATCCTATTTTCTAAATTTAAATTTAGTATTTTTTCTATATTACGACTTCCTGAAGTATTTAAAATATTCCCTTTTATTTTTGATATTGCATCTTTTAAATCTTCATAACTTTCTAAAGTTATAACTTTATCTTCACCTTTAAATTCTTTTAAAACTGAAGGTCTTTCATATCTTATATATTCTATATCTAGTTCTTTAGAAACTTCCATACAAGTTTTTGTAACCTCTAAAGCGTAAGGATGAGATGCATCTATTAAAGCTTTGATTTTATTTTTTTTTAATACATTAATCATTTCATCTTTGTTTAAAGGTTTATCATTCATTATTTTAAAATTATAATCTTTTAAAATTTCTCCTCCATACTTTGTAGCAGTAGATATAAAAAGATCCTCAGTAAATTTATTTAATAAAGAAAGGATATCCCTACCTTCCTTTGTGCCAAGTATTAATGCAATCATAATTACTCTCCTACCTTATATCCTCTTTTGGTTATAAACTTATCTTTTTTCACATAACTACTGCTATTTCCAATAATAACTATAGAAAGCATATCTGCTAAATCATCTTTAAAATTTTCTAAAGTATACATATGAATTTCTTGTCCTTCTCTTAAAGCATTTTTAACTATAGCAACTGGTGTATCTTTTTTTCTATATTTTTTTATTATATCCATAGATTCTTTTAAATAAAAAGGTCTCCCCTTACTTTTAGGGTTATACAAAGATATTACAAAATCTCCTTCTGCTGCAAGTTCTACTCTCTTTTTTATAAGACTATAAGGAGTCATTAAATCACTTAAACTAATATTACAATTATCATGCATAAGTGGAGCTCCTAAAACTGATGCAGCTGCTGAAGATGCTGTTATTCCTGGAATTACTTCTATATCTAAAGCCTTATCTAAATTAAGTTCTAATATAAGTCCTGCCATACCATATATTCCCGAATCTCCAGTACTTATAATAGATACAATATTGTCTTTTGAAAGCTCTAAGGCTTTTTTGCATCTTTCTTCTTCCTTTTTCATTCCTGTAGTATATATTTCTTTTTCATGAATTATTGGATTAATAAAATCTATATATCTTTTATATCCAACTATAATATTACTTTCTTCTAAAGCTTTTTTTGCTCTAAGTGTCATATTTTCTATACTACCTGGACCTATTCCTATAACATAAAGTTTACCCATATAAAATTCTCCTCTCTACATTTTTCCTATAGCTATAGTCATTCCATTCATCTTTTCTTTTGGATGAATTATCTTAGCTTTAAAAAGTTCTACAGAAGGTTCACATACACATCTAACCCCTATAGCTTTTTCTACAAAATCACTACCATTAAATTTATCTTGTATAGATTTTATATCTTCAAGTTTAAATACTTTAAAATCACAGTTTAAAAACTCTTTTAATTTTAAAATAGCTTCTTCATCTTTTTTTATTTCTACTGTTACTATAGATTTTACAGCTCTTTTATCTATGTTATATTTTTTAAGTATAGTAAGTACATTGTCTCGCATTTTTAAATAATCATAGTTTTTTCTACATCCAATTCCTATAACTATATTTTTTCTTATAAGTTTTAAAACTTTTTTACCCTTAAAAATATTTTCTTTATTTGTAACTGCCACAATATGAGATGAATTTTTAGATTTTACATATCCATATCTCAAATCTATTAAACTATCTTCATCAAAAAATCCTACATCTTCTTTGTTTATGAGCCTTTTTGCCATTTCCTTTGCTATCTTTAAATCATCTATAATAAGATTATTTTCTTTTGCTATAATATCTGGTGCTTTTATTCCTAATTTATCTGTAGCTGTTGTAATTATAGGATTTGCCTTTATAACTTTAGCTAATTTTTCTGATAGAGCATTTGCTCCACCTAAATGTCCACTTAAAAGGCTTATAACAAATTCTCCAAAGCTATCTATAACTACAACTGCAGGATCTTTATCTTTTTTTTCTATAAAAGGGGCTATTGCCCTTACAGCTATTCCAGTAGAACTTATAAATACTAATGCTTTATAAGCTTTAAAACATTTTTCCGTAACCTTTTTAAGATTGAAGCTTTCCATAGAATATTTTGAATATAAATCCACATCAAAATGTTTTCCTATATTAGAGGCTATTCTATCTCCAGATTTTGTTACACTAATTATGGCAAGTTTCATTTTTAGCCTTTCTAAATTCATGAGTGAAATTTTCATCATAAAGCAAACTTTTATCGTAATCTGTATCTATAAAATCTCCTACTAATATTTGAGCTGTTTTTGTTATTCCTGCATTTTTAACTTTTTCTTCTATATCCTCTAAAGTTCCAATAACAATTTTCTCATCTTTCCATGTAGCTTTTTGTATTACAGCTATAGGTACATTTCTTCCATAACCTTTCCTTAATTTTTCTGCTACTTTTCCTATCATTCCTACAGATAAAAATAAAGCCATAGACGCTTGTGCTTTACATAAAATTTCCAAATCTTCTTTTTTAGGAACTGGAGTTCTTCCTTCTACTCTTGTCAGTATTACTGTTTGACTAACCTTTGGAAGTGTAAATTCTCTTTTTATAGATGCAGCAGCTGCTGTAAAAGAACTAACCCCTGGAACAACTTCAAAAGGTATATTATATTTAGATATTTCATCCATTTGTTCTTGTATAGCACCATATATAGATGGATCTCCTGTATGTAATCTAACTATAGTTTTATTTTCTTTATAGTATTTTTTTATAACATCTAAAACTTCATTTAAAGTCATTGATGCAGAATTATATATAGCTGCATCTTTTTTGCAAAATTCTAAGTGCTCACTATTTACTAAAGATCCTGCATAAATTACTACATCTGCTTTTTCTAAAATGTATCTTCCCTTTACTGTTATTAAATCTACATCTCCAGGACCTGCTCCAATAAAATAAACTTTACTTTCCATAATGCCCTCCAATTTTTAATCTCTATGTGCAATTATAAGAGACATATAATCTCTTGAATTTAATATTTCTTCTCTTGTATATAAAACTGATTCACCTTCTCTACACGCTCTTCTAATACATACATATTTAAATTCTTTTTCTTCTAATATATCTAAAACCTCTTTTTCTTTTTTATAAAACTTCATCAATACTATAAATTTCTCATCTTTTATAGTATTAATCTTAGATGCTGGAAGTATTAAAAGAGGTTCATTTCCAATCACTAAAGTTTCCCCTGCTACACTTGCAGCAGCTGAAAAAGAATTTATTCCTGGCACAGTTTCAAACTTTATATCAGTTTTCTTTATGTAATCTAATATATATATATATGTACTATATAAGAAAGGATCTCCTATAGTTAAAAAGACAACTTTTTTCCCTTCACCAATAAGTTTTTCTATAAGCTTAAAAATATCATATATTTTTTCTTCTCTATCTTTTTTCCCCATAGGAAAATGAGTTTTATAAATTTTAGTATTTTCACCTATAAAATTTTTAGCAGTATCTAAAGCTATGCTTTCTCCATCCTTTAAAGCTTTTGGAGCTATAACTACATCAGCTTCTTTTAAAACTTTAACTGCTTTTAAAGTTAAAAATTCTTCACTTCCTGGTCCAACTCCTACTCCGTATAATATTCCTTTCATATAAATACTTTTAGTAGCATATTATAATGCTACTAAAATTCACCTCCTAGCTTTTCCTTCATTACATTTAAAACTTCTTCTATATGTTCTTCTTCAAATTCACTTTTAACCTTTACTTCTCTAAAATCTTCTATATATTTAAGTTCTATAAGATCATTAAAATCATCACTTTTTTTATAACCCTTTACAGAAACCCATGGTATAAAGGAATACTGTTTTAAATTTATTATTCCTTCTTCAGTAAAATATATTTTAGGATCAAAAAATAGTTGAGTTATAAACCCAGATGTCAATATTAAGATTAATAAAACATTATCATTTAATCCTTCTGTAAATATAATCATAGCCATAAATAAAACATATATGCCTGGCAAGAATATTTTCTTTAAGAAACCATCCTTACAATTTAAAATCAAAAGAGATTTTTTACTATACATTTTCTTAAAATTCCTATATTTGTATTCCTTCCAGATAGCATGTACTAAAAGAATTATTGCTATAAAATAATATATAATATCCATTCTGTTTATAAAATCCATAGAATTTTCCATAAATATTCCTCCTTAAATCTTTTCTAAATTTTTTCCGCTGTAACTATAAATATAGGATTATTTGAAACAAGCATATTAGCTCTATTCCCATTACTTATAGAAACTTGAATAAATTCTGTTTTCATATGTAATTCTTTTAAAGTTTCTAATGATTTATATAAATTACCTATAGTTATAAAATTTAAAACCATCTTACCTTCTTTTTTTAACTTTTCACTGTAAACATTTATTATTTCTTTTATATTTCCTCCACTACCACCTATAAATATAGCATCAAAAGTTTCATTTATATTTTCTGATACTTCTAAAGCTTCTCCTTTTATTACACTTAAGTTATTACAATTAAATTTTTCTTTGTTTTTTATTAAAACTTCTAAAGCATCTTCTTCTTTTTCTATTGCTATAACTTTTCCTTTTTTAGAAATTATAGATGCTTGTACACTTATACTACCAGTACCTGCACCAATATCTAATACTTTTGAATCAGTATCTAAACACATTTTAGCTATAGATAAAATTCTTATATTTTCTTTAGTCATAGGTGGGTTTCCTCTTATAAATTCTTCATCTTTTATATATTTCAAAATTTCACCTCCTAAATTCCATCAATATTTTCTATATAAACTACAGATAGGTTAGAAAAGCTTTTATCTTTTAAATCTTTTGGATAACCCTTTGTTATTTTCTCATCTTGGTAAGAAAGATTTTCCCCAACATAAACTAAAGCATTTATATTATCTTTATGTAATCTTAAACATAAATTCGATGGACTATTATTTTTATCTGTAAGCCATATAGATTTTTTATACTGTAAAACTTTTTCTATAAAATCTTCATATCTTCCATGTAAACTTCCAAGATAACTTTCTTGCCAAGAAACATTTAATTTACACATCATATACTGATAAGAACTTATTCCTGGAATTATTTTTATTTCTCCATTAAAATTTTTATTTATATAGTTGCTTATCCCATAAAAACAAGGGTCTCCCGATGCTACTAAAGAAATATTTTTACCTTTATTATTATTTATAAAATCTAATATTTCAGCTAAAGCACTAACTGTAATTTTCTTTTCTTTATCTATAAAATCTAGTGTGCTCATGGCTCTTTTAAATCCTAATATATAATCTGAATTTTTTATAATATCTATTGCTTCATAAATCATATACTTTTTATTTCCAGGTCCTATACCTACTATATAAATCATAAAATTCACCTACTTAACATCATTTAAAGTAGAATAGAGTACTCCTTTTTTCATTGCATACATAACTACATCCGCTTTCACATAATCATATGTATATTGTTCTATTCTCTTTTTAATTTTGTTACCTATCCTTTTATATAATTCTTCGTATCCTTCTCCTAAAAACTCTACAGCTCCTTCTGTAGTTTTTTGATTATATATTTTATCCACTAAAAAATTATCTTTTCCCATTAAAGCCAGTTCTAAAGCTATAGTTTCTAGTCTACTATCACAAACTCTGCTATGAGTATTAAAACATCCTGAAGCAATTTTACTCATCTTACCTATATGTCCTATTATTGTTAGTTTATTTATTTTTCTTAAAGTTAAACACTCCAAAGAAAATCCTACATAATTAGAAATTGTAACTATATTTTCATCCTTAAATCCAAGTTTTAGAGCCACATCTTTTCCCATATTTCCAAATATGAAAACTAATTCTTTAGCTCCACCTACTACCTTTTGATTAATTTCAAGTTCTATAGATTCTTTTAATGCATCTTCACTCATAGGCATTACTATTCCAGAAGTTCCTAGTATTGATATTCCACCCTTTATATTAAGCCTTGGGTTAAAGGTTTTTTTAGCTATCTCTCTTCCTTTTGGAACAAATATAGTAACCAGTACTCCTACATTTTTAGGTAATACTTCTTTAACTTCTTTTTCTATCATAGACCTTGGAACAGGATTTATTGCAGGTTCTCCTTTTTTTACGTATAGTCCTTCCCCTAAAACTACTCCTACACCTTCTCCACCTTTTAAAACATACCCTGATGGTAACTTTTCTACTCTAGCACCTATTTCAATACCATGAGTTATATCTATATCATCTCCACCATCTTTTAACACAGTGCATTCTGTTGCTTCGTCTTTAATATTAATTTTATTTACTGGTATAGTAATTTCTATTCCCTTTGGAGTATCTATAGTAACTTCATCTAATTTTTTATTATAAAAAAGCATTATAGAAGCAGCCTTAGCAGCAGCTGCTGCACAAGATCCTGTAGTATATCCACATCTTAACTTTTTTCCATTGCAATTCACATATAAATCCAGCATAAATCCTCCAAATTACATTTTATAAGTTCCATCAGTTCTTTTATATTTTTATCAAAAAAAATTTAATATATTAATCAAACTTATTAATATGAATTTTACTAAAATCTAGATTTTCTTCATCTGTAGGATTTTTACTTTCATCTTTATAACCTATAGCTATAATAGATTCTACCTTAAAATTCTCTTTTATATTTAATTTTTCTTTTATATAATCTTCAGCCATTTTATTTTCATTATAGTTTCTATTTCTTATTTGTATCCAGCAAGATCCTAATTCTAAAGCTTCTGCTTCTAATTGAACTATTATAGATGCTATAGAAGCATCCTCTACCCACACATCACTTTTATTTTCATCACCTAATACTACTACTGCTAAAGCTGCCTCTTTTAGAAAAATTGCTCCATGAGGCTTACATTTTGAAATATCATTTAAAATTTCTTTATTATCTAAAAATATAAATTCTAAAGGTTTTATGTTTCTAGATGAAGGAGCTAAAAGCAATGCCTTCTTTAAAGCTTCTATTTTTTCTTTTTCTATTGGTTTTTGTTTGAATTTTCTTATGCTTCTTCTTTTTTTAAATAAATCTAACATAAACGGCCTCCTACTTTATACAAACTTATTAATCTCATATATAAATTCTCTAAAATCTTCTATATGATTTTCAATAATCTCCCTTACGACCTCTAAGTTTACTGCTTGATAGTTATGAACTGCTATATTTCTAAACCCTACCATAGCTTTTAAATTCTTAGTAATATTATTACTTAAAATTTTATTTTTGTTTAATACTTCAAAAGCATCCCTACTGTTTTGAGGTATTCCAAGTTTTTTTTCTGAAACAATGTGCATAGCTAAATCTATAGCTGCTTCACAAGCTCTTTGAATATTCAATATTATAGAATCTTGCTTAGTATAATCTTTTAAATTTTCAAAGTTACCTTCATATACTTCATTGATTCTTTTTATACATCTTTCTATTATTTCTATCTTATTGTATATAACATCAGTCCCCATAAATATTTCCCCTCTCTTTTATATTTTTTAAAATTTCTGCTCTTTCTTCATTTAAAAGTGCATACTCTTTAAAAACTCTCATTTCAAAATACATTCTTCTTTTTTCATCATTACAATATATTTTTTTTCCATTTCCTACTACCTGTACCTTAAAAACAGTAGAAGAATCTCTTAAATTAACTAAATCTACATCTCTTTTAAATATATCCGCTAATTCTTGCGCAATCATGAAACTTTTATATGAAGACACCTCATTATCACTAATAAAAGCAATATCAATATCACTATCTTCTCTTAATTCATTTTTACCACCAGAACCAAATAAATAAATTATAAAAGGCTCTACTTTATCTATTAATAATTCTGTAGCTTTTTTTAATAAATCTTCAAATTCCATAATTTCACCATCCTTTACCTTATTATATAACATTAGCAATTTTAAAATATATTATTTTACCGGCTTTAGTTCAGATACTTTTTTTAATTTTAGATTATTAGGAACACATAGTTCCTTTCTCTTTTCTAGAAATTCTTCATATGTGGGAGAGGGATATAAATTTCCGTTATCCACTTTTATAATCCAGTAGTCTGATTCAGGTTCATGAGATGCTTTATCTCTATTTTTCTTATTAGAAGAAGTATTTTCTTTTTCTACGTTTATTCTCTTCACAAGTATGTATTTATCATTCCAAGAAACTTTATCAACCTTTTCAGGAATTATAGTTTGACTTAAACTATTTCCATCTTCTTTTTTATTTATTGTAACCATATTGGCAGAACTTCTACTCAATACATATCCTTTAGATAATTTTATTTCAAAATCTCCTAACCCAGCACAACCATAAAACAATAAAGAAATTAGAGTTATTATCATAATTTTAAAAAATTGTTTCATAATAGCCTCCACTTTTATAGATGAACATATATTATAACTTTCTATCTTTTAACTAACATATACATTAAAGCATTGACTATAGATGCTGCTACATTACTTCCACCTTTTCTTCCTCTTATAGTTATAAATGGAATATCTATATCTTCTTCTAATCTTTTTTTAGAATCTGCCGCACCTACAAAACCTACAGGCACTCCTATTATAAATTTAGGATTTGCTTTTTTTTCTTTCATGAGTTCCATAAGTTTATATAAAGCTGTAGGAGCGTTACCAAACACAAAAAATTCTATATTTTCTTCGCAAGCTTTTTCTACAGCTGCCATAGATCTTGTTATTCCTTTTTCTTTAGCTTCTTTTTTTATATCTTCTCGTGATACAAAACATTCCACTTTGCAATTTAACTTTTTAAGAGCAGTTTTATTTATTCCAGATAAAGCCATATTAGTATCTGTATATATAGTTACTCCCTTTTTTAAAAGTTCTTTTGCAGTATCTATGGCTCCTTTTTTTATTTGAATTAAATTTTTATATTCAAAATCTGCTGTTGTATGTATAACTCTTTTTACTATTTTTAATTCTTCCTCATTAAAATTGTGAGGTCCCATCTCCTCACCTATTATTTCAAAACTTCCTTTTTCTATATCCATAGGTTTTTTTATGTAATCTTTCATAGTTTCACCTCTTTTATAACATTTCAAATAAACTTATTCTTAATTTATAAATAATAACTGTTTGATTTATATTCAATTAAAAAGTATGAAATTGATTTTTATATTAAATCAAACATTTCCACATCACCATATAATACTAATTTTATTTTAATTGCTTATTTATGATTTTTTTCAATTGTTATTTGTTATATGTTAATTTTTAATTTCACCTTATTTTCTACTAATTAAATTCTTTACAAATTCCATATTTCCTAAGAAATGAAGATGAGCATAAGCTCCTAATGTATTATTTTTTATATATCCGCCATTCCACTCTTTCACTATACCATCGTATCTATCTTTTTTTAATCTATAAATAGTTTTTTCATCTAAATCTACATAAGATTTATGAAATTCATGACAATTTATTTTTAATCCTTTAGAAAGGATATTATTTTCTTCTTCTACATAAACAGTGGTATATCCAAAATTTTGAAGTCTTTTAGTCATATAAGATTTTCCTTTAAAAAATCCTACAGTTTCATAAAAGTTTCCTTCTAAATCTTCTATACCTTCTGTTAAATACATAAGTCCACCACATTCTGCGTAACAATGAAGACCATTATCTAAAGATTTTTTTATGCTTTCCATCATAGATTTATTTTTAGTAAGCTCTTTTATAAAAACTTCTGGATATCCTCCACCTAAATATAGAAAATCTATATTTTCTGGAAGTTTTTTATCTTTTAAAGGACTTATATATTGTACTCTACCTAAACTTTTTAAAATCTCAATATTTTCTCTATAATAAAAACTAAAAGCCTTATCATAAGCTACAGCTATATTTAGTTTTTCATCATTTAAACTAAACTTTTTATCATTTGTTTTTATTTCATTTGCATTCTGAAATTTTTCTACTAATAATTGTAAATCTACATAACTTAAAATAAGTTCACTACATATATCTATTTTTTTATCTAAGTCTTCTATTTCACTTTGTTGTACTAATCCTAAATGTCTACTGCCTATTTTTATTCTTTCATCTTTGGGAACGTACCCAAATACAGGTAATGAGCAATTTTCTTCTACTAATATTTTCAAAAGTTTATAATACCCTTCACTTACATTATTAAAAATAACTCCTGCTATATTAATATTTTCGTATTCAATTATTCCTTTAATCTCTGCACATAAAGTTGCACTCTGAGCTTTAGGACTTAAAACTAATACTACAGGTACATTTAAAAGTTTTGATACATGGGCTGTTGAATAACTAGTATCAATTCCTTTTCCATCATATAATCCCATAACCCCTTCGATTATTCCTAAACCCCCTTGTCCTCTACTGAAAGATTCTTTAACTCCATCTTCATTCATTAAATACAAGTCCAAATTTCTTGAAGGATTTTTAGTTATATGTGAATGAAAAGCAGTATCTATGTAATCTGGTCCAACTTTATATCCTTGTATTTTATATCCTTTTTTCATTAAAGCCTTCATAAGTCCAAGTGTCACTGTGGTTTTTCCTCCGCCACTTTTGTTAGAAGAAATTATTATGCTTTTCAAAAAAATCCCTCCTTAAATTTAGATTACATACTAAATATTATCTAAAATTCAAAACAAAGCATACAGAATCTATTTCTTCAAAAGCTGTTTACTTCACTAAAAAATCCTATATGCTTTATTTGTTATTTTTTATTTATTAATTATTATTTATTAATTTCCTCAATTATCCACTTACTTGCTTCTAGAGCATAATAAGTTATTATAATATCAGCTCCAGCTCTTTTTATAGAAGTTAACATTTCTAAAGCAACTTTCTTTTCATCTATAAGTCCAAGCTTAGCTGCAGCTTTTACCATAGCATATTCTCCACTTACATTATAAGCAGCTATAGGAAAATCAAACCTATCACTTGTCATTTTAATTACATCTAAATATGGAAGAGCAGGTTTTACCATAACTATATCTGCTCCTTCATTTATATCATCTTCTATTTCAAGCATAGCTTCTCTACTGTTACAAGGGTCCATTTGATAAGTTTTTCTATCGCCAAATTTAGGTGCAGAGTGAGCTGCTTCTCTAAATGGTCCATAAAATGCTGAACAATATTTTGCACTATAACTCATTATTGAAACATCTTTATAATCATTTTCATCAAGTACGTTTCTTATATGTAAAACTCTGCCATCCATCATATCTGATGGTGCTATCATATCTACTCCACTTTTTGCATAAGAAAGTGCTATCTTTCCTAAATATTCTAAAGTTGAATCATTATCTACTTTATTCCCTTTTATTATTCCACAATGGCCATGGCTTGTATATTGACACATACATACATCACCTATAACAAATAAGTTTTCATCTAATTCTTTTATTCTTTTTATAGCTCTTTGAACTATTCCATTTTCATCAAAGGCAGCAGATGCACATTCATCTTTATGATCTGGTACTCCAAATACCATTATTCCTTTTACTTTAGCTTTATTAACTTCTTCTACAAGCTCTTCTAATCTATCTATAGAATAATGATAATTACCTTCAAGTGAACTTATCTCTTCTTTTATATTTTCTCCCTCTACTACAAATATAGGATATATAAAATCCTGTGGCATTATAGTAGTTTCTCTTACCATGCTTCTTATACTTGAATCTTTTCTAAGTCTTCTGTGTCTTGTAAACATTTTTTATCAACCTCTCCATTTTCCTTACAAATAAAATTGCAGATTAATTTTTCACCAATAACAAATCTATGATTCCTTCTATAGAATATTTTTTTGCTACTTTGCATTCTATATTGTTTTTATTCAATTCTTTTTCTGTTATAGGTCCTATTGCTATAATCTCTTTGTTTTTTATTCTTTCAAGTCCTACCATAGAAATCATATTTCTAACAGTTGATGGACTTGTAAATATCACTGTATCTACTTTTTCAAATCTACTCTTATCTTGAAGTTTTCCACATAAAACCTCGTATAAATGTATTTCATCTACTATACAACCTTCTTCTCTTAAAGCATCTGGCAAAAATGGTCTTGCTTGTTTTGATCTTGGAATAAGTATTTTATCTTTATTTTTTATAACTTTTTTCATAGATTCAAATAGACTTTCTGCTACAAAATGCTCTGACTCTACAGCTGGAATTATTCCTCTCATCATTACAGCTTCAGAGGTTTTAGGTCCTATAACACCTATCTTAGCTTTTATATTTCTAATATCATATTTTTTCTCTTTTATATACTCAAAAAATATCTCTACTGCATTAACACTTGTAAATAATATATAATTATACTCTTCTAGATTATTTATATTTTTATCTAAATTCTCAGGAGTTTTTTTTATTTTTATAGAGTTTATTTCTGTAACTTCTGCACCAAGTTCTAGTAGCTTCTTTTTAAAACCTTTAGCCTGCTCTTTTGTACGAGTTATACATATATTTTTTCCTGATAAAGGCTTCTTTGAAAGCCAATCAAATTTATCATGAAATGAAACCACTTCTCCTACAACAATAATTGCTGGAGATGAAATTTTTTCATCTTTAACTTTTGTAATTATATTTTCTAAATTTCCAACTACTTTTTTTTGCTCTGATGTAGTCCCTTTCATTATTACAGAAACTTTAGTTTCTCTATCCATACCATATTTCAAAAGATTATCTGATATATTTTCTAAATTTGAAACTCCCATTAAAAATATTAATGTTCCTCCAATACTTGCTATAGACTTCCAATCTCTTTTAAAATCTCTACAAGTCTTCCCTGTAAAAACATGAAAGCTTCTAGCTAAATCTCTATGCGTAACTGGTATCCCTGCATAATTTAAAACTGCTATAGAAGATGTTATTCCTGGCACTACCTCAAAATTTATATTGTTTTCTAAAAGTTTTAAAACTTCTTCTCCACCTCTACCAAATACATAAGGGTCTCCCCCTTTTAATCTTCCAACTGTATGGCCTTCTTTAGCTAATTTAACTATCATATTATTTATTTCATCTTGATTCTTATAGTGACATCCTGGAATTTTTCCACAAAAATAAACCTTACAATCTTCCTTTAGATATTTAAGCAGTTCTCTGTTTGCTAATCTATCATATAAAACTGCTGTACATTTTTTTAAAGCTCTTACTCCCTTTAATGTTATTAGTTCTTCATCACCAGGACCTGCACCAATTAAATAAACTTTACCCATTACATTTCTCCTATATTAGATTAGTCTTTTAAAATATTTAAAGCTAAATTTATACCTAACATTTTATAATCTTCTTTTGGACCTTTTATTTCTTTTTTTATTATCTTACCTTCAACTTCAAATATTCCAATCATATTTATATTGTCTTCTTCTAAATAAGCATAAGCTCCTATAGTTGAATGACAATCACCTTGAAGTTTTCTCATAAAAGCTCTTTCAGCTTCTACACATATCCTAGTTTCATAACAATCTAAAGCTTTAAATAAACTTTTATTTTCACTGTTAGTTAAAACTTCTATTCCCAAAGCTCCTTGTCCAATAGCTGGAATCATTTGATTAACATCAAAATAATCTGTTATATATCTTTCTAACTTAATTCTTTTTAGTCCTGCTGCTGCTAAAACAATTCCATCTAAATTTTCTGTTTCTATTTTAGATATTCTAGTTTGAACATTTCCTCTTATAGGAACTATTTCAATATCCGGTCTTAAAATTTTCAACTGAGCTGCCCTTCTTTTACTACTAGTACCTATCTTTGCATAATTCTTTAAATCTTTAAAGTGTACACCATCTAAAGAAATAAATACATCTCTAGGATCTTCTCTCTCTGGCATAGCTACTATTTCAAAACCTTCTGGCATATCGCAAGGAACATCTTTCATACTATGAACTGAAGCTTCAGCTTCTCCCGCTACCATAGCTTTTTCTATATCTTTTACAAATAACCCCTTACCACCAATCTTATCCAAAGACATATTTAATATCTTATCTCCTAAAGTCTTTATAAGGAGTTTTTCACAGTTTATTTTATATTTCTTTCTTAATAAATCTATAACAATATTAGTTTGTACTTGTGCTAATTTGCTTTTTCTTGTCGCTATTTTAAAGTTCAAAATATACCTCCGTAAACCATTTTTAATCTGTGTGTGATTTATTATGTATTTTTCTAAATTCATAGTAAAACATTTCTAATACTTTATCTCCATAACCCTTTTTGTAAAAATAGTAAAAATCATCACTGCATGTAAAATTCATAATTTCATTTTTGTAGATACTATCAATTAAAAATTCTCTCAATCTAGTTAGATAATTTACATATTCATCATACATATATAATTTATTTTCTATTTTATTAGCTATATATGATGTAGCTTTAGGACATACCTTTTTAGTATTTAGTGAAAATATCATATTTTCACTTTCCCTTTGACAAGTATTAAATCCTAAAGTTTTTTCTTTCTCTGAAGAATCTATGTATATTTTATATAAATCATCACAATCTTTTCTTATTTTACTATTTAAACTTTCGTTATCTGTTGCTATTACTACTAAGTGTTTATCTAATATATAATCTTTTTTATATTTTTCTTTTATTATTTTAATCTTATCTTTAAATTCTAGTAATTTAGGCGAAATAGAGGGAGACAAAACTGTTACTTTACATCCTCTTTTTAAAAAAGAAGAAACTTTTATAAAAGCTGCTTTTCCTCCACCTACAACTAAAATATTGATTTTATCAGATTTTAGAGCAATTAAATTATAGTAACCTTTCATTTCAATCCACCTCTAAAATTATTTTTATCATAAATCATAAAATTAAATAACACTATAGACTTATAAATTAATTTTTTAAAATACACACTAAAAAAACTGAAAAACCTATTTTCCTACATCTAAAAGAAAAATATATTTAAATAAACTAGTAATACTAACATCACTATATATATTATTACTAAAATAGCTCTTTTTAAAGAAAAATCGAAATTTTTATCTAAATAAGGAGTATATCCTCTATATCCTCTACTATGTAATGCCTCTCTTATAACTTTCCACCTATTCATAGTATTCACGAAAATTAATCCTGCCATTTTACCAGTATTTTTTACTTTTAATGAAAAACTTTCAAAACCACCTCTAGATTTTATAGAATTATATAAAATAATATATTCATCATTAATTAAAACTAAAAATCTTTCCATGCTTTTAGAAATATCGCACATATCTTTTAGAAAATCTATCTTAGAAAAGAAATATAAAACATCGTCTATTGGAGTTGTTAAAGAAAAATATGACAAACAAAGTCCTGCACTTACACTTTTAAGTAAAATAATAGATACATAATAAAATCCATAATCAAATACAAAAGTTATTGAAGATATTAATGCAAATCCTGTAACTTCTAAAGTTATTTTTGTAAAAATTTTTTTATTATTAGAAGCTAGCAAATGAAGAATTATAAAAACTAATATGTTTAAAATAATAATATTATAATTTTGAGTAAATCCTATAATAATTATAGGACTTATACTCAAAATCATTTTTTCTAAAGGATGTATACTAGCTAATTTACTTTGTTTTGCAAGTAGACTTATTAGCTTTAACATTTCTTTTTCTTCCTATGTAATAACCTATAACTCCTGCTCCAAGGGCTGCTTGAAGAGAAAACAATAAGCTTTCTATTTCCCCAGATGGTGGTTCCCATATATGACTAAACCAAGGCTCATAATCTTTATTTAGCTCACTTATTGCAGATTCTGCCTGGTCATCTGTACCTGAAAATTCTCCACCTTTAATACTTCCAATAACTAAACATCCTGTTATCACTATTACACATATTAAACTAATTATAATATTTTGTTTTTTCATATTCTATACCTCCCCTAAACTTTTAAGTTCTTCTTTAGAGTGTTTTTCTATAAATTCAAATATCATTATTGTTATTAAACCTTCTACTATTGCAAGTGGTATTTGTGTTATTGAAAACACACCTAAAAATTTAAAAGAAGACATTAATACTCCACCATCATTTGCTGGAAATGCAAGTCCAAGTTGAATAGATGTAACAATATATGTTGTTAAATCTCCAATCATAGCTGCTAAAAATACTGCTACTTTTTTATTTTTATTTTTTAATCCTTTAAATATAACATAAGAAACTATAGCTCCCATAATTCCCATTGAAAATGTATTTGCTCCAAGAGTTGTTATTCCACCATGAGCTAAAAACACTGCTTGAAATACAAGTACAATAAAACCTACTACTGAAGATACAAAAGGTCCAAAAATTATTGCTGAAAGTCCTGTCCCTGTTGGATGAGAACAACTACCTGTAACTGATGGTATTTTCATAGCTGACAATATAAAACAATATGCTGCTACTACTGCAAGTAACATTTTTAAATCTTTGTTTTTGGAAGTCTTTTTTCTAATTTGTTTTAATCCTACTACTATAAAAGGTATACTAATTACAAAATAAACTAAACACCATTTTGGTGCTAAAAATCCTTCTGCTATATGCATTGCATGTACATTCTGAGTCAATGTAAAAACTAAAGCTATTACTAAAAATGGTAGATACTTTTTCTTCATTTTATTTCCCCCTATATTTACATTTAAAATTTAAAAAATAAAATATATTAGGCCTTTATACACTTTATTTCAATAATATTTTTATTATATAAACTAATCTGTACAGTTAATTTTCAGTTATATATTTTTTAATAAACTTATTAGTTTATTATTATTTTCTCTACTCTTTATAGCAAATCTAATATAATTTTCATCTAAAGTTTCAAAATCAAAACATTCCCTTATAACTATTCCTGACTTTAGTAAAACATCTTTTATATAACCTGATTTTAAATTTTTAAGCTTACATAGCACAAAATTACTATTAGTTTTATATACTTTTTCAAATATATTTATTTCTCTTAAGTTTTTAAGTATAAATTCTCTTTCTTTTTCTATATATTCTATAGATTTATTTATATATTTTTCATCTTTTAACACATAGTTAACTGCAACTTCTGCAAGAGAGTTTATATTCCATGGATTTTGCTTTTCTTTTATTTTCTTTATTAAATTTTTGTTTTTAGTTATTCCATATCCAAATCTTACTCCTGGAAGTGCAAAAAACTTAGTTAAAGCTCTAATTATAATAATGCATTTATATTTACTACATAAGTTTAATAAACTTATATTTTTCTTTCCTGTAAACTCTACAAATGCTTCGTCTATAATAATAGTTTTATTATTTTTCTCAGCAAATTCTAATACAGCTTTAAACTTATCCTTATCTATAACATTACCACTAGGATTATTAGGATTAGCTATTATAAGAGCATCACTATTTTTTAAACTTTCTTTTATATTTTCATAATTATAAGTCATATCCCCATTTAATTTAGAATAATTTATATTTAATCCCCATTTTTTAGAACAATCTTTATATTCTACAAAAGAGGGAACTACAATAGTTATACTATTAAACAAACTTATAGATAAATCTATTATTTCTATAGCACCATTTCCTAGAACTATATCCTCATTTTCAAATTTTATTAGATCATCTTTTTTATTAAATCCAAAATATTTATAAAAACTATCTAAATAATTTATTATATTGTTTTTTAAACTTCTATACTTAATATCTGGATATACTTTTACATTTTCTAATACTTCATTTATATTTTCTTTTAAACTCTCTGGAACTCCTAAAGGATTTATGTTAGAACTAAAATCTATAAGATTTTTTCCTTTTAATATTCCTTCTGTATATATATCTCCACCGTGCATATAAATCACCTTTTATTTTATTATTTTTAGTTCATTAATCTATAGCATCCAAATACTGACAATCCATAAAATATAAGCATTAAAATTTCTGATGCATAAAGAACTTTTATACTTTCTTTTATATGTATTTTATTTAATTCCTTTTTTCTATCACCCATAGTGGGTTTTTCTATTACTTCTCCAAAATATACATTAGTTCCACCTAGCTCTATATTAAGTGCTCCTGCAGTTGCAGATTCTGGATAAGCACAATTTGGACTTTTATGATTTTTCCTATCTCTTATCATAATTTTAAAACTTGTAAAAATATTACCAGAGGTTATAGGAGAAACTAAACACATAAGTATTCCTGTTATTCTAGCTGGAATAAAATTAAAAACATCGTCAACTTTAGCTGGAAAAAATCCTATATACTTATATTTAGCTGTTAAATATCCAAGCATTGAATCCATAGTATTAATACCTTTATACATCATAGCAAGAGGTGCTCCTCCAAGTATTGCATAAAAAAGCGGTGCTATTATTCCATCTGAAGTATTCTCAGCTACAGTTTCTACATCTGCTCTTATTATTTCATCTTCTCTTAAACTTGTAGTATCTCTACCTACTATATATGAAAGCTTTAATCTAGCTTTTTCTATATCATTTTCTTTTAAAGCATAATAAACTTTTAAAGCTTCTTTTGCTAAACATTTAGCTGAAAGAGTTGTCCAAATTATAATTATATTAACTCCATGATACAGGTAAAAATTTATCCTTAAAAATTTAAGTATAATAAAAGGTACCATAAAACTTACAAAAGCTACTATAAGTACAATAGCTCCTCCAAAATATTTTAAAGAGTTATTAGATTTAGATATCTTTCTAAATCTTTTTTCTAAAAAACTTATAAGTTTACCTATATATATAATAGGATGAGGAAATCCATAGGGATCTCCTATTAAAAAATCTATAAAAACTGCTATAATTATATCTATAAAATTTTGAAATATATAATACTGTAGCATGTAATTCTCCTCTAATTAAATCTTCTATATAATGTTATTTTTCAGGTCCTTTCATACCCATGATTGAATATATTTTATCTATGTCTAAACTTTTTCTTACTATATCTGCTAATTTATCAAGTTCTTTTTCTCTTAAGTGTTCGAATATTTTAGATTTCTTTTTATCTATTCCTTTTTTCTCTCTTAAAAGATTAATTATTTTTTCTCTAAAATATACTGCATCAAATACACCATGTATGTAAGTACCCATTATGTTTTCTTTTTCATTTATAGCTCCATCTAATATCTGAACTTTTTCACCATTTTCTTCTATTATCTTAAATAAAGGTTTAGATTCTTTTCCATAACTGCTTATTCCCATATGTATTTCATATCCATAAACATAGTTTTCTTTTATTTCATTCTCTACATTTTCTAAAGCTTTAACTCTAGTTGTAACTTTTTCTTTTTCAAAAGTAGTTTCAATATCTAAAAGTCCAAGTCCTTCTATTTCACCCTTATCTGTTTCAACTTTAAAGGGATCTTTTATTGTTTTTCCAAGCATTTGATACCCGCCACAAATACCTATTACTTTTCCAGTTTTACTATAATCTTTTATAGCTTTATAAAGTCCTGATTTCCTTAAATACATTAAATCTTCAATTGTATTTTTACTTCCTGGTATTATTAATAAATCTGGATTTTTAAATTCTTTTATATTTTCTATGAATCTTATAGATACATCTTCTTCATTTCTTAAAGCATCTATATCTGTAAAGTTTGATATGTGGGGAAGTTTTATTATAGCTATATCAATTTTGTCGTAAACTTCTTTATTAAATTCTATAGCTCCATCTTCATCTTCTAAATCTAATTTTCTATAAGGTACTACTCCAAAACAAGGAATTTTTATTATATCTTCTATCATATCTATACCTGGTTTTAATATTTCTATGTCTCCTCTAAATTTATTTATTATAGTGCCTTTTACTCTCTTCTTTTCATCATCTTTTAAAAGAAGCATAGTTCCAGCAAGAGAGGCAAATACTCCACCTTTGTCTATATCTCCTGCTAAAAGTACTGGTGCATCTATAAGCTCTGCCATTCCCATATTAACTATGTCATTTTTTCTTAAATTTATCTCTGCAGGACTTCCTGCCCCTTCCATAACAACAATATCGAATTTATTTTCAAGCTCCTCAAATTGCTTTTTAAGCATATCTTTAAACTTAATTTTCAAATTTTCATATTCCATTGCTGATCTATTTCCGTATACTTTTCCATTAAGAATAACTTGGCATTTTCTATCTGAGGATGGTTTTAAAAGTATAGGATTCATATAAACTTGTGGCTCTAATCCTGCTGCATAAGCTTGACTTACTTGAGCTCTTCCCATTTCTTTTCCATCTAAAGTTATATAAGAATTTAAAGACATATTCTGTGATTTAAAGGGACAAACTTTATATCCGTCTTGCTTAAATATTCTACATAACGCCGCAACTAATACACTTTTTCCTACTGAAGAAGCTGTTCCTTGTATCATTATTTTTGCCATATTAAAAATGCTCCTTTTTATATCATTTATATAAGTAATATCTAAATAAAAAGTCAACTAATATACTGATATTTTATATTTTTATTATTCTACTAATATCATAACTATTATAACAATTAAAGTCATTATATTTAGGAAAATATATCCGTAATCTTTTGCTTATTATTTATATAGAAACAAAGGGATGCTTCACTTTACTAAAAAATCTTAATCCATCTTTTAATATTTATAAAAAGATTTATAATTTAATAAATAACAAAAAGGTGGTAACCTTTGAAGTTTACCACCATACTTAATATCAAACTTATTTGTTCAAATTCCTTATATATTTTAATATTATGATTAAACGAACTAATTTAATATTTTACACAATAAAATATTAATATACTAAATCATTTAAGGATATAAATAAAATATTCTTATAGATTAAATAGTTAATTTAAACTATTTTAATATATTAAATATGTATAATACTAAAATTTAAGATAAACTCAATCATAAAATAAAATAATTAAATATTAAATATATCTTTCCCTCCGAAAGTCTAATTTTCTTAATATAGGCAGGTTTCCTGACTTATAATTCTTCCTCACTCTTAACCTTCCCGTTTCCAGTGGCTTAAATAAGAGCTTGTCTTTAAATACAGTAGCGGGGGCTGCTGCAGATTCCAACTGCATTCCCTTTTACCCTTCCCTAAGAAGGCACCTAATTACGTATTCAATTTTCTTTTTTATATTATATGAAATATTTACTTATGTCAATATAATAATATTTATTAAATAATATTTATTTAATAAATATAAAATCAACTATTAATATAAAAACCTAATTTATCTTCTTAAATGAACAAAAACATATATTTGTAAAATTACAATTTCCTTAACAATAAATAAACCTGAAAAGAGAAATTTCTAATTTCAGGTTTTATTTTATATAATATTTAATTATATCTTATTTAAATATTAGCACGTATCTTATTTAGTTGGCTTGTCATACATAAATTTTTGTAGTTGCTTTACTCCTTCTACATATCTAAATGTAGGAGAAGATATTAATTTTTCATTTATTATATAAACTCTATCATTTTTAATAGCATTTATTTTATCAAAGCCAGCTCTTTTCTTTATTTTGTCTACAGAAACTGTACGGTTCATAACTCCTTTTTGAGCTACATATACTTCGATTTCTGATGCTTTAGAAAGTATTTTTTCAGTTCCATAACTTGCTATACTACTTTTCTTTAAACTAGTAGCATCTTTTGCTACATTTATTCCACCAGCATATTCTATAGCTTTACCTGCAAAACTATCCTTTGTAACTGTTCTTAAATCATTAGTAGTACTTTCAAAATATACTTTTCTTTTATCTTTTATTTGACTACTTTTAGTTTTTATAGCATTTAAATTTTTATGATACCTATTTAATTTTTCTTCTGCTACTTTTTCTTTTCCTGTTATTTTTCCTAATGTTTTTATGTATTTATCAAAATCTTCTAGTTTTTTAGG
This sequence comes from Clostridium oceanicum, assembly GCF_039521385.1. Classification (NCBI taxonomy): domain Bacteria; kingdom Bacillati; phylum Bacillota; class Clostridia; order Eubacteriales; family Clostridiaceae; genus Clostridium; species Clostridium oceanicum. Next base: position 590,225 of record NZ_BAAACG010000008.1, read on the forward strand.
ATAAAGACTTATAACTTTTATTCCAGCATTTTCTAAAGATTTCACAAAATCTTTATGGGCTTTTGCAGTAGTAGTTCTTAATAATACAACATCTGGTTGAGCCTTTATTATATTTTCTGGATCTTCCTTATAATCATAAACTTTTTTCTTTGAAACTTCTTTAGGATATTTGTCTGATTTACTAACTCCTATTATTTCTTTATCTAATTGGAGTGAAAATAAATTTTCAGTATGTGCAGAATAAAGTGAAATTATTTTTTTAGCTGGTTCTTTTAACTCTATTGTTTTTCCTAAATCATCCTGAATTTTTATTGATTCTTCCTTTCCATTAGTAGATGTTGTTGTTGTTTTAGCACAAGCTGAAAAAACAAGTATAAACATCAAACTCAAAACTACTAGTAACTTCTTTCTCATTATTATCTTCCCTTCTATATCAGTAATATTTTAATAAACCTCTAAAGAATCTTTTATAAATTCCCCTTTAATATTAAACACATCTTTTAATGCAGTCTTATTTAAAACTTCACTACTTTTCCCAAAATTATAAACGGATCCTTTATTTAAAATAACTAATTCATCACAATATTTTCTAGCTATCTGTAAATCATGCATTATAAATATTATTGTCTTGTTTTCTTCTTTTGCTTTTTCTTTAATAAGTTTTAAAAACTTGATTTTATAATAAATATCTGCATTACTAAAGCCTTCATCTATTAAAATTATATCTGTATTTTTACATATAGTTTTAGCAAAAAATACTCTTTGAGTTTCTCCCCCGCTAAGCTCTGTTATTTTTTTCTTTTTTATTTTTATAAGTTCTGTATCTTCTAAAGATCTATTAATTATATCTATATCTTTAGATTTTAAATTTCTACCACAAAACGGGAACCTACCCATAGCTACTATTTCTTCTATAGTATAAGGAAATTTAATCTGAAACTCTTGTGACATAAGAGATATTTCTCTTGATAAATCATCAATACTATAGTATTTAATATTATCTCCTTTTATGAATATATCTCCCTTTATATCTTTTATAATACCAGTTATAGCTGAAAACAAAGTGCTTTTACCGGTACCATTAGGCCCTATTATTCCATAAAACTTTCCTCTTTCAAAAGAAATATTTATATTTTTAAGTATTTCTTTTTTACCTACAAAAGCCTTTAAATTTCTTATTTCAAGTATCCCCATAAAAAAACTCCTACTAATTTTCCATTGTATTTTTTCTATTAATAAATATGTAACAAAAAAATGGTCCTCCTATAAGGGTTGTAAGTACCCCTACTGGCAATTCATTTTTAAGCATACTTCTTGTTACAGTATCTGCAACTAAAAGTAATATTGCTCCCATAAGAGCACTAGCTGGAATAACTTTTTTATTGTCAGCTCCTAAAAGAAGTCTTGCTATATGTGGAACTACCAATCCTACAAATCCTATAATTCCACAAAGTGAAACACAAAGGGCAGTAATTATAGAACATACCACAAGGAATATTTTATATACCCTATCATAGTCAACACCTAAAAGAATAGCTTCTTTTCTTCCTAAAGTCATAATATTAAGTTCACTAGAATATTTTACGCAAAAGAAAAATCCAATCATCACAAAAACAGTTAAAATAAAAGCTTGTTTCAAGCTTTTAGAACTTAAATTACCCATTAGCCAATAAATTATTGAAACTGAATCTTCATCAGAAATACTTTTTATAAAACTAACTCCAGCTTGACAGGTAGAACTAACAATTATTCCTGCAAGAACTAAACTTGAAGTAGTTATAATTCCTTTTGCTTTAGCTATCTTTAAAACAGTTATGAAAACAAGCATTGAAAAGATTACTGCCATAAACTGAATAGGTATATCTTTAGATGTTGCTATATTTATGTATATTGCAATGCAAGCTCCAAGAGCTGCTCCAGAAGAAATTCCAAGAGTATAAGAATCTGCTAATGGATTATTTAAAAGACTTTGAAGAACTACTCCACTAATTGAAAGCCCCATTCCAACTACCATAGCTAATATAACTCTTGGAAGTCTAACATTAATTAATATAATCTTACCTATATCTTGTTTTAAACTTAAAATATTAGCTTTTCCAAGTGCTAAAGATACTAAGAATACCAAAACAAGAATAACTATACATAAACTGATTACTAATTTAAAATTTTTTTCTTTAACCATTATTTCTCCCTTAAATAAGCAATTTAAAAAGCAATATACAAAAGTATATTGCTTATCTTTCATCACAAAAAAGCACCATAAAAATGGACTAAAATTGTTATAAAATTCTTTCCCTCCGAAAGCTTTACAATTATACAAATTAGGCAGGTTTCCTGACTTATAATTCTTCCTTACTCTTAACCTTCCCGTTTATAGTGGTTTTAAATAAGAGCTTGTCCTTAAATACAGTAGCGGGGGCTGCTGCAGATTTAAACTGCATTCCCTTTTACCCTTCAGTTAAAAAGGCACCTAAAATTTATTAAGTTTTACAACTACTAATGTTATATTAAATACTCTTTTATGTCAATTTAATTATATAGGCTTATCTAAATAAACACCTCATTTAAATAAATTCAAAATCCTATTAACTTTTATAAAATCATAATTTTATAAAAACTAAAATCCTCTATTTGATTATTTTCTATGACTTATTAAGAATTATTTTTAACATTACATATATCATGTGATTCTTGGAATAATATTATTATAAAACTATTATTATAAAATTACCTTAGGAGGATATATATGAAATTAGTAAGAGGAAATTCATATTTTTTAGATAGAAATGATATTGATACAAATTATGAAAAATTAAATAATAATATAAGTTCAAAAATAGTTATAGTTGGCGGTGGAATTACCGGTGCTCTTTGTGCATATTTCTTTGCAAAAGAAAATATAGAAACAATTTTAGTTGAAAAAAATAAAATATCTCAAGGTTCTACTTCAATCACTACTTCCCTTCTTCAATATGAACTAGATGATTTTATTATAGATCTTGAAAAAGATTATAGTTTAAACAAAATAATGGAAGGATATAAATTTGGTGATGATGCTCTTCATATGTTAAAAGATATCATAAATGAACTTAACATAGAATGCGATTATAAAATTAAAGATTGTCTTTTATATACAACTGATCCTAAAAAAATTGATAAGCTAAAATATGATTATGAAAAAAGAATAGAAAATGGATTTGATGTTGATTTTATAGATGAAAATTCTACAAACTATGATTTTTCTTTTGATATAAAGGCAGGAGTTTATTCTAAATCAGGAGGTTCTGAAATAGATCCAGTAAAATTCACAAGAGCACTTATAGAAAAAATTCAAAAGATGGGCTGTAAAATATATGAAGATACTGAAATTGTAGATTTTGTCCATTCAAATAATAGTGTGATTTTAAAAACTAAAAATGATAACACTATAACCTGCGAAAAAGTCATCGTTGCAACAGGATATGACATAAACACTTTTACAAATAAAAAGTATTGTGATATATATACTACTTATAATATAGTAACTTCACCTTTAAAAGAAATAACTGGATGGCATAATCATTGTTTAATTAGAGATGGTGAGGATCCTTATACATATCTTAGAACAACAGTAGATAATAGAATTATAATAGGCGGTGAAGATACTCGTTTTATTCCTGAACTTTTAGAAAATAAAATGGCTGAAAAAAAATATGATGCCTTAGTAGAAAAGTTTAATAAATTATTTCCTCAATTCAACTATTCTATAGACTTTAAATACAATGGAGCTTTCGGTACAACAAAAGATAACCTTCCATACATAGGTCCTGACCCTGAAAATAAAAATATATGGTATTGCTTAGGCTATGGTGCTAATGGTATATTATTTTCTATTAAAGGTGGAGACATATTAAGTAAACTATATAAAGGCATTTTATCTAAAGATTATAAACTTGTATCAATAAATAGAGATAAATAACTTTAATTGATTTTCTAAAATATCCATATAAAAGAATTTAAATATTTCTTTTAAACTTACTTATAATTAGTAATTTTTGTACAAAAACAAAACTTATAAAACAAATAATACTATTTGTTTTATAAGTTTTTAAATTATATTTACTAATTATCATTTTTTTTATTATATAAATATACTACTAATGCTACTAAAATTATAATTATTCCACCAACAATACTTAAGGCGTCTGGTGTTTCTTGCCATATTATAAATCCTAAAATAGCAGAAAAAATTATATTAGTATAATTATATACAGCAACTTCTGAAGCAGGTGCATATTTATATGAATATGTTAACGCTATTTGTGCTATAGCTGCAAATATACCAATAAGTATAAGATATATTAACTGATTTAATGTTGGTTTACTAAAATTTAAAAGAACTAAAGGAAATGTTCCAACTACTGATATAAGAGAAAAATAAAAAACTATAGTTGCAGGTTTTTCTTTATCTTTCAAATATCTTACCATTGTGTAAGCTCCTCCAGCAAAAGCTGCTGACAAAAGGCCTGATGCCGCTGGTAATATACTCAAATCCCACTGAGGTTTTATTACTAATAAAACTCCAATAAAAGCAACTACCATAGAAATTATTTTAACAGCATTAAGTTTTTCTTTAAGAAATATAGCTGCAAATATAATTATAAAAATAGGTGAAAGCTTGTTAATCATAGAAGAATCTGCTAAATATAAATTATTTATAGAATAAAAATATAAGAAAACACCTGTTAATCCTAGTAATGATCTTGCTAATACATATTTAAAATTTTCTTTCTTACATATAAGACTCTCTCCACTATTTCTACTTGCTACAAAAACCACTATAAAACTTACTAAGTTTCTAAAAAAAACTTTTTCAGCTAAAGGTATATCTCCTGCTAACTTTACCATTGCTGCCATAAAAGCAAATCCTAGTGCTGATAATAGCATAAGAAATACTGCTTTTGATTTATTATTCAAAACTACCACTCCTGTCAAATATGTGACTACAATTTATTATTCTAATTAAGAATCTTTATCATTCATACATTATATACTTACTAAAAAATATGTCCAACAAAAAAAAGGCTATTTACAGTAATAAAATTGCAAATACCCCCTATTTCCTATATAAAACCTCATTATATATACATATTTCAAAAATATTAATAAAACCTTTACTTATATAAAATGTCCACAATCCATTCTTTTTTTATCTGCCAAATGGTTGCTTGAGTCATACCTGGATTTTTATCATTCACCTCAAAAATTCTTTCCCAACTATTTATAATTTTATTTTTTAACAAAGGATAAAAATTTCCTTTTGAACTCATTATTAAAGCTGATTCATCATATATATTATATTTTTTTAATTCTTCTTTATGTTTTATCTCGTCTTCTTTATTTATAGGTACATACCAATAGTTTACTACATATCCCCACTTTTCAAAATTAGTTAATACTACATTTCTAATATCTACTTCTAACTCTAAAATAACTGTACCTTCTACAGGTTGAAGACTTAATTCTTTTGAAGTTGAAAGCCATATAGGATAGGATACCCCTTCTGGTCTAGAAACTATTTTATCTGCTTTTGAACTATACCAATCATATAACTTAATATAATAATCAGCTATAGTATCATTCTTTTCTTTAATATAATCTTTCTTTACTATATATTCTCCTTTTTCTTCTATCTCTTTTAATACATTTTTATGTTGTCTTGTCCATAGCTTAATTTTATTATTTTTAACATTTTGGCAATATATCATAATTATGCCTCCTATAATAGTTATTGTTGAAATTTTCTAAAAATTTTACAAATATTTTATTGATTTCATAATTCTAATATTAAGCCCTTTAAAATAATTGCTAAATTAATATTTATTTAATTATTATCTATCTAGGATTAATAACTTCTACTACCCAATCTTTTTGTATTTCCCATAATGCTGCTTGTCTAGATTGAGATAAAACTATCTTATCATCAAATAATCTATCCCAGCTTTTTTTAACTTTGCTTTTCAAAAATGGATAAAAATTTTTCATATATACTTCTGTTTCATCATATATACCTTGCTCTTTTAATTTATTTTTATATTCTTCTAAATCCTTATTATCCTTAGGTACATAAGAAAGATTAAGTATACGATTCCATTTTTCTCTATCAAATAATATAACTTTATCTGAATCCACCTCAATTTTTAATATAACAGAATCCTCATAACATCCTACATACTTAGGATCCTCTGATAACCAAATAGGATATTCAGCTCCTTTAGGTTTAGGTAATATCTTTTCTGCTTTATTTATAAACCATCCATAGGGTTCTAAAAAAATCTTTGCTACTTCTCTATATTTTTTTTCAATAAACTCTTTCTTAACATGATATATTCCTTTTTCTTTAATAGTATTAAGAACAATATTTCTTTGACAAGTCCATAAAGTTACTTTCTCATTTTTATTTTCCAATTTTTATCCTCCTCACATAATTTTTTATTTTAATTTTAAAGGTATACCACAAGATACTAAAAATACTTCATCACTTAATGATGCTATGTATTTATTTATATTACCAGAAAAATCTCTAAAGATTCTTCCAAGTTTGTATTCTGGAACTACTCCATACCCTACTTCATTAGTAACAAATACTATTGTTTTCCCTGAGTCTCTTACCTTTTTTATAAGATTATAAAATTCATTTTTTATATTTTTAAGTATATCTTCTAACTCTTCAAATTTAGCTTTATCATAATCTATTTTTTCATCAAACATTAAATTAGTTATCATATTAGTGACACAATCTAAAAGTATATATTTTTCATCATACTCTTTTAATTTATAATTTAAGTCTTTATATCCTTCATAAGTTTTCCATGAATTTTTTCTTCTTTTTTTATGGATATACACTCTATCTTCCATTTCTTTATCTAATGTTTTAGCTGTTGCTATATATAAAACATCTTCTTTATCATTTAAAAGTTCTTCTGCAAATTCACTTTTACCACTTCTAACTCCACCAGTTATTAAAACTACTTTTCCAAAATTATTATCACTCATTTCAAATTCTCCTTTTAAATCCATTAACTAAATCCTTCATTCTATAATTAATTATAAATATATTAGTAAAAACTATTTTTTAACTTATTTATAATTATAACAAATTATTTATAACACATAATTATATTTATATAAATAACTAAGGAATAGTAACTATGAGCCCTTTAACTTTTTATAGTCTATATTTTCATTAAAATCTACTAACAATCATAGCTTCAATCTAAATTGAAACTATTATGTTTCAGAAAATTCTTTACAACATTTATTTAGATTTATTTCTATACCATAAAAACTTTATATAAAAAATTAAAGTAATTATAATCTTATTACCACATTTTTAGTATCTAAAAAATAATTATAAATTTCAATTTTTTTACTGGTATTATTTCTATATTTATATTATAATTTAAATCTATCCCAAAGAACAAAATACAAAAATGGTTTGTTATAAACAGCAAACCAATAAACTTATCCACATTGTGGATAAGTTTATTGGTTTATCCTTAATATTTTGAAAATTTAATTAATCTGAATTTTTATACATTCTAAATTAATTATTTTTTTCAACTGGAATTTGTACCTCTGTTATATACTCTTCTGGATTTTTTGTAAAACGCTCTCCTTTAATATATATCTCTCTATGATTTCCAGAAATTTTATAATTATTAGCTTCAATCCATTTCTGAAGAGCTTCATATGCATAGCATAAATCCTCATACTTACCTTTGTGTATAGTGCATGCCATTTTATCTATTGATTTTATATTTCTAGTTTTAATATTTTCACTTTCTTTTAAATCTCCTATTATACTTTGGCAAATTTCAACATCTACATCTTTCTCTTTATAGTCTTTATCATAATTAATAGCCATAGAAATTTTGCCTTTTTTAATTTCACTTTCATTTAAATATCCCATTAATTCTACCCATAAATCATGTTGTGCACTATAATTTAGTATAGTACGTCTTATTGATGCAACTTTTAAACTTTCTCCTTTTTTTATAACAACATCATAATTTAACATATATTTATCATCCTCTCTTTTAATTCTTTCTAATAAGAATTTAACCTTACTAAACTTGTCATTTTCTTTTTTTATATTACTTTTAATTTCTTCTTGCTTTTTAACAAGCATTTGAGTAATTATTTCAATACTTAATTTATCATTTACAATCTTTTTAATATCTTTTAATGAAAATCCCATACTTTTTAATGCTACTATTTTATTTAATTTTTTAATTTGAGTTGAAGAATAGTATCTATAACCTGTAAAATAATCTACCTTGGCAGGTTTAAATAATCCTATCTCATCATAATGTCTTAATGTTTTTATTGATATTTTATTAAGTTTAGAAAATTCTCCTATTCTAAACATTGAACCACCTCTATGCGCGCATATTTAATTTACAATTATATAATAAACCCTCCGTTTAATGGAGAGTCAAGACTAAAATTATGAATAATTTTAAATATATACTATTTGCTTTATTTAAATATAAAAACTATAATATATTTTAAGTATTTTAATTTATTTACTATCAAATGAAATTACAGTAAGGAGTGAATCTAAACCTATGTCTACTAATGTAATGACAATTTAATATGCCTTCTATGCTTTGGATAAAATAAAATATATAAACAAAAATAAATAATAAATATTTATTTTGCATAGGAGGCAATAAAATAATGAATAACATATTTGAAAATTGGACTAAAGGATATATAATAAAAGATCACATAACTAATAAAAATATAGAAGTAGGAGATTACTCTTACTATTCTGGTTTTTACCACGGTAAACATTTTGAAGATTACTGTGTAAGATATTTATCTCCTGATAGAGATGATGTAGATAAATTAAAAATAGGCAAATTTTGTTCTATAGGTTCTGGTGCTTCTTTTATTATGGCAGGAAACCAAGGTCATAGACATGACTTTATAACTTCTTACCCTTTTTTCTATATGAATTCTAATGGTGAATTTGGCAAAGATACTATAGATGGATTTCAAAAAGCTTCTGATACTATAATAGGAAATGATGTATGGATAGGAACTGAAGCTATAATAATGCCTGGAGTTAAAGTTGGTGATGGAGCAATTATTGGAACTAGAGCTTTAGTTACTAAAGATGTAGACCCTTATACTATAGTAGGAGGAAACCCTGCTAAACCTATAAGGAAAAGATTCTCTGATAAAGAAATAGAAATGCTTTTAGAAATCAAATGGTGGAATTTATCAATAGAAAAAATAAGAGAAAACATGAATTTATTATGTTCAAATAATATAAAAAAATTATATACTACTTTAAAAAATGATAAACAATTTAAATAAATATACATTGTTAATATAAAATAAAAATAACTAGGATGATAAACAATTAATCATCCTAGTTATTTTAAATTATAGCTTTTTTAATTTTAGATTAATAATTATATTAAATATATAACTTATTTTTATAATAAATTAATTTTTTAAAAATAATATTTATAAAATCACTCTTTATTATTCTTTATCTGCATCATATAACAATCCAAATTGTTTTCTTGATGTTTCTAAAACTTTCATAACATTAAATGATAACTCATGTGAATTTATGGTAGATTCTATTTTCCCTTCTTTTATCAAATTCACAAATTCTTCTATTTCATAACACATATTTTCTTTAATTTGTTTTCTAGTTATATCTTCTTTTTTTCCATCTTTATATATTATTTTCACATTTTCTGGAGTACTTATTTGATCTATAACTATAGTTCCTTTTTCTCCTTCTATTTCATTTAACATATAAGAATTAGCTATTTTTGAATGCATTATTATAGCATCCATTGAATCATAACTTAAAGAAACACTTCCTTGTCCATCTACCCCTGACTCTAATTTAAAGGCATTAGCATCTATCTTATTTGGAATTCCAAATAAGTTTATTACAGGGTATATACAATAAACTCCTAGATCCATAAGACTTCCATTTGAAAATTTAGGATTAAATGTATTAGGGTTTTTACCTTCTTTATATAAGTCATATCTAGAAGAATATTTACAATAGCTTGCAAAATATCTTCTAACTTTACCTATTTTATATAAATTCTCTTTTATAGTTTTAAAATTAGGCATAAAACTAGATTTCATAGCTTCCATAAATAGAACTTTATTTTTTTTAGAAACCTCAATTATTTCCTTTAATTCTTTTACATTAGAACAACTAGGTTTTTCGCATAACACATGCTTTTTATTATTTAAAAATAATAAGGATTGCTTTTTATGAAGAGAATTAGGGCTTGCTATGTATACTGCGTCTATAATATTACTTTTAGCCATATCTTCTAAATTAGTAAATCTATTTTCTATTGAATATTTTTTAGAAAATTCTTCTGCTTTTTTTAGTGTTCTAGAATAAACTGCACTTATTTTAATATCCTTTACTAATTTACATCCTTCTATAAATTGATCAGTTATAAAATTTGTTCCTATTATTCCAATTCTAATCATCTTATTCCTCCTAATACTATAAAATTTTTATTTATTAAATCTTTTTATTAAAAATAAAATAAAACTTTTTCTAATAGTTATTATCTAACTGATACAAATTTTATATTGTTTTTAACTTGTATTTCTTTTGTATATTGGGCAAGAACAGATTTAATAAGATAAACTTTATGTTCGATTTGAAGAGTGGCAATTCCTTCTTTTATTTGCAATAAATCAGATAATTCTTTAGTTATATTAATGGCAGTTATATTTTTCACATCATGACTTATAACATGTTTACAATCTTTTTCAATATACTTAAGAACAGAGCTCTTTGCTTTTTCTTCTGAAAAATCTTTAAATAAATATTTAGGCATATAAGTCTCTTCTAAAACTTTAGGTTCATCTTCTATAGATCTTAATCTTTTATAATAATAAAGTTCTGATTCTATAGCTATATTAAATAAATCAGCAAGTTTTTTCCCTGCCTTAATTATTTTAAATTTTAATATATTATTTTCTATATTTTGTTTTTTCTCCATTCTCTCTGATAAAGTCTTTAAATTCTTTTCTTCATAAAACTCTGGTGGATTTACAAATATACCTGATCCTTGTCTTGAATGTATATATCCTTCTTGTCTTAGTTTTGATATGGCTTTTCTTATAGTTGTTCTACTTATTCCATACATTTCACATAAAAATTCTTCTCCTTGAAGAGTAGTCCAAGGATGGTACACTTTATCTTCTATTTTTCTTTTTATGTCATTATAAACGTCAATATACTTCAATTTTATACCTCCATATTTCCATATATATTTGCTACTAAGAACTATGGTACTTGTTTTATATAAAATTATCAATGGATAAATCATTAAAATAGTTTTTATGGGAAAGATATAATTGTATAGTTACTAAAATAGTTAAATTAAAATTAAAATAACTTTATCTATATTATAATTTATCACAACTAATTAAGTATTACAAATTTGTATTTACAAATTTACAATGCTATGATATTATCTATTTAAGAAAACGTTTTGGAGGTGTAATAATTGTCGTTATCTAACTTTTTTTCAAAAGACTTAGTTAATATGTCCCTAAAATCTAAAAACAAAGAAGGAATTATAAAAGAATTATCTGAATTATTATTTAAAGATAAAAGAATAAACAATAAAGATTCTTTTATCAAAGATGTACTTAAAAGAGAAGAAGAATTATCTACTGCACTTGAAGATGGTATAGCTATTCCCCACGCAAAATCTAGTTCAGTAATAAAACCATCTGTAGCTATTGGTATAAGCAAAGAAGGAATGGATTACGGAGCAATGGATGGAAAACCTACTAAAATATTCTTTTTAATAGCAACTCCTGAAAACGCAAATGATCTTCATATAAAAACTTTATCAAAACTAACTTCAAAACTTCTAGATGAAGATTTTAAAAAAGGATTATTAAATGCTAAAAATGAAAAGGAAATCTTTGATCTTATGAATGATAACTCAAAAGAGGAAGAGTCAACTATACCTAGTAGCACAGGTAAATTTTTAATAGGTGTTACTGGATGTCCTGTTGGTGTAGCTCATACATATTTAGCTGAAAGTTCACTAAAGAAAACTGCTAAAGAAATGGGTATAGGAATAAAAGTTGAAACTAATGGCTCTGTAGGTGTAGAAAACATTCCAACAGAAGAAGAAATAAAAAAAGCTGATGCTATAATTGTAGCTTGTGATAAACAAGTTGATTTAGACAGATTCAGCGGCAAAAAAGTTATAATTACTGGTACTAAAGAAGCTATAGATAGTCCTAAATCCTTAATAGAAAGATCTCTTAAAGATGACGTTCCTGTATACTCATCTAAAGGAAATAGAAATGAAAACTTAAGTAACTCTTCTAAAGAAAAAGTAGGATTATATAAATACCTAATGAATGGTGTATCCTTTATGATACCTTTTGTTGTTATAGGTGGTATTTTAATTGCTCTATCATTAGCCATAGGTGGTAAGCCTACTCCTGCTGGTCTTCAAATTCCTGAAGGAAGTTACTGGAATAAAATTTTAGAAGTAGGTGCTGTTGGTTTTAAACTTATGATTCCAATACTAGCAGGTTATATAGCTTATGCAATAGGTGATAGACCAGCATTAGCTCCTGGTATGATAGGTGGTTGGATTGCAAATGAAGGTTCATTTTATGGTGCAAAAGCTGGAACTGGATTTATAGGAGCAATTATAGCAGGATTTATAGTTGGTTACATTGTAAAATGGATTAAATCCTGGAAATTCCCAAAAGCTTTACAACCTTTAGTTCCTATAATGATTATTCCTATATTAGGTTCTTTAATCATAGCATTTTTATTTATATTTGTAATTGGTGCTCCAATATCATCTTTAATGGCATCATTGGTTACTTTACTTCAATCTTTATCTTCTGGAAGTTTAGTAGTATTAGGTCTTGTTATAGGTTTAATGCAAGGTTTTGATATGGGTGGACCTTTTGGAAAAGTTGCATTTATGTTTAGTGTTGGACTTATAGCAAATGGTCAAACTCAATTTATGGGAGCTCAAGCTTGTGCTATCCCAGTTGCACCTCTTGGAATGGGCCTTGCAACTTTAATTGGTTCAAAAACTAAATTATTTACTAAAGAAGAAAGAGCAAATGGTAAGGCTGCTTTAGCCATGGGTCTTGTTGGTATATCAGAAGGTGCCATACCCTTTGCAGCTAGTGATCCATTAGCAATAATACCTGCAAACATGATAGGTAGTGCTGTAGCTTGTATATTAGGTTTCTTATTTGGAATAAGAGATAGTGTTGCTCATGGAGGTCCTATAGTTGTACTTCTTGGAGCAATTAATAAACCAGCACTTGCTTTACTTGCTATGGCAATTGGTTCAGTAGTAACAGCATTTATTTCAATAGGTTTAAAGAAATATTTTAATAGAAGAAGAAAACAAAAAGCTGCTTTAGCATAGATTAATAATACTCCTCATCATATTTAACTTAATTTTAACAAAATAAAGGTGAAATTTACTTGTTGTTAATATGTATATATATTAAAATATATAATATGATGTATCACTTTAAATCAATGTCAATTTAAGTTTATTTCAAAATATTCTTTAAATTCCATCTGAAGCATTGAATTTAAAACAAGTTAAGAATAATATTCTTTAAATTTCATCTAACTTTAAAAATAAAAGTCACTAATTTATAAATTAGTGACTTTTATTTTTTTCATATATTACAAAATTCAAAAGGCATCCTAATTTTTAGAATACCTTTATCATATAAATTTAAATAAATTATACTATATTATTTTGTATAAAATTTCTTTATTGTTTCACATACATAATCTACTTCTTCTTCCTTTATTTCAGGATAAATAGGAAGAGCTATTATTTCGTTTGCAACCTTTTCTGCTACTGGGAAATCACCTTTTTTATGTCCTAAATAACTAAAACATTTTTGTAAATGTAATGGAACTGGATAGTATATACTGTTTCCAACACCATTTTCTTTTAAATAAGCTGCAAGCTCATCTCTTTTTTCTGCTAATATATTAAATACGTAATAAACTTGTTTTTGATCTTCTACTATTTCTGGTATTCTTATATTTCTACAATCTTCTAATCTTTCTTTGTACCATTTAGCAACTTGTGCTCTTTTAGCTATTGCTTCATCTATATACTTTAATTTAACTAAAAGTACAGCAGCTTGCATTGTATCAAGTCTTGAATTATATCCTATATAATCATAATGATATTTTCTAGAAGCACCATGTACTCTAAACATTTTAGCTTTTTTAGCTAGATCGTCATCATTAGTTATAACCATACCAGCATCACCATAAGCTCCTAATGTTTTTGTTGGAAAGAAAGAAAATATTCCAAAATCTCCAATAGATCCTGAATGTCTATAAGTATCTCCTTTTCCTTTATACTTCATTCCAAAAGCTTCTGCTGCATCTTCTAAAACTCTTAAATCATGTTTATTAGCTATTTCCATTATCTTATCCATGTCTGCCATTTGTGAAAAAAGATGTATAGGAAGTATTCCTTTAGTTTTATCAGTTATTTTTTCTTCAATTTTATTTGCATCTATATTAAATGTTTTTTCATCAATATCTACAAATACTGGTTTAGCTCTATGTTTTGCTATACATGAAGTTGATGCTAAAAAAGTAAAAGGTGAAGTTATAACTTCTGCACCATCTTCAAATCCTAAAACATGAGAAGTTAAAACTAATGCATCTGTTCCTGAAGCAACTCCTATAGCATGTTTAGCTCCTGTATATTTTTTCACTTCTTCTTCTAATTTAGTAACTTCAGGTCCTAATATAAATTTTCCACCTCTAGCTACTTCTAATATGGCTTTATCAATTTCTGCTTGCTTTTCAGCATATTCTCTTTTAGATGTATAAAAATCAACTTTCATCTAATTAACCTCCATTATACATTTTATATTATTTTATAACCAAATAATTCTAGGTAATCAACTATAAGTAGTGTTTGTTAATACTTATATTATTTTATCACACTTTCTACAGCTTTTATAAGTTCTGAAACTACATATTTAGCATCTTCCACGGATAACTTAGAATATACTGGTACAGATATTTCATTAGAATACTCTGCATATGCATTTGGATAATCTTCTATTTTATATCCTAAATTTTTATAAACACTTAAAAGTGGTAATGGAATAAAATGAACATTAGTTGCAATCTCTTTTTCTGCTAAAATTTCAATAACTTTATTTCTTTGATCTTCAGTAAATCCTTTTATACGAAGTGGATATAAATGATATGAAGTTTCTGTATTTTCTTCTTTTTTAAATGGTATTATAGCCCAATCTTTTTCTTTTAATGCTTCTGTATAAGTATCAAATATTTCTTCACGTTTTTTTAGCATTCCTTCATATCTCTCTAATTGAACAAGTCCCATTGCAGACATTATATCTGTCATATTACACTTGTTTCCATCTGTAACTACATCATATCTCCATGCTCCTGCTTTCATTTTTGATAAAGCATCTTTAGATTGACCATGTAAAGTTTCTAATTTTAAACTTTTATATAAATCTTCTCTTCCTTTAAAATTGTTATCATTAAAAGTTATAGCTCCACCTTCAGCAGTTGTAAGATTTTTTACTGCATGAAATGAGAATATATGAAAATCTGCTTGACTTCCTACTCTTCTTCCTTTGTATTTTGCTCCAAAAGAATGAGCAGAATCTGATACAAATATTATATCTTCACGATTTAAGTCTTTTAAAACTTTACGTACAGCATCATAGTCAACTGGTACTCCTGCAAAATCCACAGTATATATTGCTTTAGTTTTTGGTGTAATTGCTTCTTTTAATTTATCTATATCTATTAAAAAAGTATCTTTTTTTACGTCTACATATTTAGGTTTTATGCCTCTATGTAAAGAAACACTTGAAGTAGCTGTATAAGTGTATGGAGTTGTTATTATTTCATCTCCTTCTTTTATGTCAAAAGCTTTTAATACAAGTTCTAATCCTGCTGTTGCACTTGAAAGAGTTAGAGCTTTTTCAGTTTCACAAAAATCTGCTATTTTCTCCTCAAATTCTTTAGTCTTAGGTCCAGATGTTATCCACCCAGATTTTAAAACTTCTACTACTGCATCTATTTCTGCTTGAGTTATATCCGGTGGTGAAAAAGGTATTTTTTTCATTATTTTCATCCTTTCAATTCAAAATTAAATTAATATTAGGGTCTTTATATATTTTTTAATATATGATATAAATTTATCTCTATAATAATAAATTAATATAGATAAATTTTAATCATATAAGGTATAAGCTTAATAATTTAAAAATCTCAATCAAATAAGATTTTAATTTAAAATTTAAACAGGTTATTATATTTACTAATACATTTATTACTTTCTTCCTTTAAAAAATCCAGTATCTTTTGTTATATAAATTCCTTTGTTATTTTCAATTTCATAATCTAAATAGTTTTTTATATCTCTTAAATTTGAGATTGATACTTTTTTTCTATTATTTCCTGGCATAGAAAATATATAATCCATTATAGCTACTGAATCTGTAACAAATAAATTATCATTATATCTTTTAAGCTGAACTTCTTTAAATAAATTGGAAACCTTTTTAAATCCATTTTCTAATTGGAAACCTTCTGTATTATTCCAGCTTTTAGAAGTAAGTCCATCCTTAGAAAATTTAGATATAATATTTCTCATTTCTTTCATATGGTTTTTCCCTATTGTAGAAGCAAAAAAATATCCTTTTGGTTTTAAAACTCTTTTTATTTCTTTTAAAGCTTTTTTTATATCTTTAACGTGATATAGCATATGATTTGCAATCACTACATCAAATTTAAAATCTTCAAAAGAAATATTTTGAGCATCTACTATTTTAAATTTAAATCTAGCACTATCTTTACCTAGATTTCTTTTAGCATCCTTTAACATTCCTTCTGAAAAATCAGTTAAAGTTATGTTCCATTTATCTGGAATTTTTTTATAATTTTTCACCCAAAGGCTTCCATCTCCACATCCAAGTTCTAAGATATTGCATTCTTTTGGTATATGTAAATTGTTAAAGAACCAATTCATCCATCCTTCTTTATTTGTACTAAAATTTTCATGTATCTTTATTCTAGCTCTTAAATTTGAAGCATTTTCATATTGATCTATCCAGCTTTTATCTGAATTTATTACATTAATTATATTTAAAAATTTATCCCAATTCATTTGATTTTTATAATCTAACATGTTTTCTGCTTCTTCTATAGCTTTTATTACACTTTTCATATGCTTTACTTTCTCTTTTATTATATCCTTTTGAATTTCTAAGGATTTCTTTAAGTCTTTATCATCAAAATCATACTTAATTATATTGTCTATATCTTCTAAAGAAAGTCCTATAAATTTAAGGGTTAATATCTTTTGCAATTTCCCAAAATCTTCTAACGTGTAAAGCCTATGGCCTAATTCATTATGATCACTTGGTTTAAGAAGTCCTATCTTATCATAATATCTTAATGTTCTTAGTGTAACTCCTGCTTTTTTTGCAAATTGACCTATAGTAAATAAATCTTTTTTAAGTTTATTCACTTTATCACCTCTACATAAATTATTTTATCCCATTACGTTAGGTAAGGTGCAAGTGTTTTTATAAAGGTTAAAAAATTATTCATTTTTTAACCTTTATTATCATAATTATACCTATTAAAAATCAACTATAAATAATAAATAGCACTATAATATTTATTATTTACTTTTTTACATATAATAACCATAAAATATATTCTGTAATATACATATAAATAAGTTTAAAAACATTTTAAAATCCTCCAGCGCCTCCGCCACCAGAACTACCTGCACCTCCAGAAGAAAAACCTCCCCCTCCTCCAGATGATGGTGTTACAGATACAAAGGAAGAATCTATACTTTTAGCAAAACTGTTTTTGTTATTAGAACCATAGGAATGAATATACCAATATGCATAACTACCATAATATCTCTTATCATTATAACCATTTAAGCCCATATATTTTTTTAATTTTTTAACAGTCTTGCTTGTTAAGCCTAACACTATAGCATAAACTAAATATTTATCTATAGAATAGCTTTTATCAATATCTACTATTTCCTCTTTATCTATAGTTTTCTTAAATTTTTTCCATTTATCCATTTGATCTTTACCATAATATGTTTTTTTGTACATAATACAGGCAGAGAATATAACTAATAATATGCTAGTAAAAAAAGCTAGTACTCCATATGTTGGATTAAAAATTAAAGTTACTATTGTTAAAATCACACTAAGAAAGCTATAAAATAAAACTGGTTTAAATTTATTTTTAGTTTCTAAATCAAAATACTTTTTATTTTTAACTTCCTGTTGTATTAGTATTTTCCATTTTTTATAACTATGATTAAAGTCTGTTCTATTAGATTTACTATATTTTTTTATTTCTTCTGTTGTAACTTTAAATCCATTTCCTATTTTATTAATAAGCCAATTTATAAAAAACTTTTCATGCTTTAATAATACTTCATCTGCCTCTTTTAACTTTTCTATAGTATATACTTTATCTTTTCTTTTTTTATTTTTATAATTTAGATCCTCATTTTCTTTAATTTTAAAGTAACCTTTTCTATCTAAATCTAATATTGTAGCTATTATAGCACTAGAAGTTAAATTTAAGCCATATACTAAACTTAATACAGCTGGAGTACATTCATCTGGATAAATACTATATTTAGCATTAAACTTTTTCTTTGTTTTTAAATTTAAAACTATAATTATTATAAGTAAAACTGCAATACCTATAATAACTATAGATACATATTTACTTATTTCTTTTAGCTTTGCATTTCTTTTTATCTTGTTTTCAGTATCTTTTTTATATTTTAATTCTTCATTCATTATATTCTTATAAGCATCTTTATTTATAACTTTATAAGAATCTTTTATATATTCCTTAGGAAATAAAATTCTTGCAGCTATAAATTTATTTTGGGAAACATCCTTTGCTTTTAAATTTACTGTATCACTATTTAAAAACTTTATTTTACCATTTAAAGGTCCATGGGCAAATATTTTAACCTCATCTTTATCAAAAGCATAGGGGAACTTTATATTAGCTTCAAAGTTATCTATCTTAGTTTTATTTTCCTTACCTACTAAATTATAAAATAATTCTCCTATATCATTATACTTAGTACAAACATTTTTTAATGTATATCTTATATTAAAAGTTTTTTGAGTATCTTCTCTAGAAGGAGAATATATTTTTATGTCTAAACTATCTTTAGAATCATTAATGTCATATACTCCATCCTGACCTTTCTTTCCTTCTAAAACTTTTTCAAATCTTTTGTCTTTCCCATAAGCCTTCTCTGATATTTTAATATCTTTTATGTTATCCATACCTTTTTTACTTATATTTCTATATACTCCATTAAAATCATCATCAAATCCAAAAGTAATATCTTCATCTATATATAAACTTCCATTTTGAAGTACACTACAATTTACTTTCCAATTTTTTATTATAATATCATCATCAGCCTTTACCTTAAAAGTAAACAAAAACATAAAAGCAAAGGAAAATAAAATAAGTCTTATAATCTTTTTCACCATAATCCCCCTTATATTTAAAGATTTTTGTCATATATTTAAGTATAAATTTCAAAAAATATTTTTTATAACTTTTTATTCTGTAAATCTTCGTACAACTTTTTTACAGATTTTTTTAAAGTAGGATGAATAAAATTTTCATCTAATTCACATAAAGGTTTTAAAACAAAATCTCTATTCTCCATATCTTTATGTGGAACTACTAAATTTTCTTTATTTATTATAAAATCCTCATAAAAAATAATATCTAAATCTATAGTTCTAGGTCCCCATTTTTTTATTCTTACTCTATCTAGTTCTTTTTCTATACTCATAAGACTTTCTAAGAGCATTTCAGGAGATAAATCCGTTTCCACTTGAACTACACCATTTAAAAAATTATCTTGTTCTAACACTCCATAGGGCTCAGTTTCGTATATACTAGAAACTTTTATTATATTAATACCTTTATCTTTTATCTTTTTTAAAGCCTCTCTTATATATCTTCTTTTATCTCCCATATTTGTACCAAAAGCAATATAAGCTACATGCATTTAATCGCCTCCAGCATTTTAATCGCTCTAACATTTTCTTTTACATCATGTACTCTAACCATTTGAAGTCCTTTTTCTACTGCCAAACAAGATATTGCTATAGTGCCTTCTAATCTATCTTCTGTTTTAAGTCCTCCTAAAACTTTTCCTATAGTTGACTTTCTAGATGCTGCTAAAAGTATAGGCATATTAAAGCTTTTAATCTCTTCTATTCTATTCATTAATGTTAAATTATGCTCCATAGTCTTTCCAAATCCTATACCAGGATCTAGTATTATTTTATCTTCCCCTATACCATTTTCCTTAGCATAATCTATTCTTTCTTTAAAATATAAAGAAACTTCTTTCATTAAATCTTCATACTCTGGATTAGCTTGCATATTTTTAGGTGTACCTTTTATATGCATTATTATAACTGGCACATTATATTCTTTTATAACTTTCACCATATTAGAATCGAAAGTCATTCCACTTATATCATTTACAATATCCGCTCCAGCTTCTATAGCCATTTTTGCTGTCTTAGCTCTATATGTATCTATTGATATTATAATATCTTTAAACTTATTTTTTATTGCTTCTATAACAGGAACTACTCTACTAATTTCTTCTTCTAAAGATACTGGATCTGATCCTGGTCTTGTAGATTCTCCTCCAATATCTAAAATTTCAGCTCCCTCTTTAATCATTCTTTCAGCAGTTTTCAAAGCCTCTTCTACAGTGTTTTTTCTAGATCCTTCATAAAATGAATCTGGAGTACAATTTATTATCCCCATTACTTTCATGGTCTTATAATCAATAGATCTTCCATCTTTTAAAACTGTTTTTATTTCTTTTTTATCTATGTAATTTTTTATTTCTTTTGAAACTTCTTTTATACCAAAGAAGTCCATAATAGCTAATTTATTTATTAATCTACTATACTGTTTATAAGTTCCTAAAAGTATTATATCTGACTTATCTATTTTGCAATTTATACAATATTTATTTACTGCACAATCACCACCTAAACTTAACATTTCTTGCTTTATTATATTACAAGCAGGTGATTTTACATTAAATATTTTTATAGGAACAATACTACTCTTATTTAAAAATATATTTATGCTTAAAGGATGAACCCCTATATTATTAAGCTCTGATAATAAATTATTATTTGACAACCCTATAATCAAAATTACCATCCTTTCTCTACAGTAGCGAAAGCATTATGATTATGTATACTTTCTATACTTTTGACTTGAACTTTATACCAATTTATCATATCGTTTTTTTCAAGCCTTACTGCCACTTCTCTAGCAACATCTTCAACAAATCTTGGATTTTCATATGCTTTTTCAGTTACCCATTTTTCATCTACTCTTTTAAGCAGTGAATATATAGGAACACTAGAACTTTTTTCTGCAATATAAACTAAATCTTCTATCCATATTTTTTTATTAGCATCTACTTCCATAGTTATTATAGCTCTCTGATTATGAGCACCATTTTCACTAATTTCTTTAGAACAAGGACACAAGGTATGAACAGGTACCTTAACTTTTAATTTCAAATCTAAATTTTCTGATTTTTTAGCCTTTATACTACATTCCATACTAATAGGTGCTTCAATTTCACTAACTGGTGCTTTTTTATTTATAAAATAAGTAAATTTCATATTTAAATTAGAGGTTTCAGCTTCAAGTTTCTCTTTTAATTCATCCAATATAATTTCTAAATTTTTATAATTAATAACATCAAGTCCTTGAAGACATTCAACAAATCTACTCATATGAGTTCCTCTAGTATGGTGTGGTAAATCTACAGATACTGATATATCTGCTATTGTATGTTGATTTCCATTTTTTTTATCTGAAACAACTATAGGCCATTTCAAATCTTCTATCCCCACATTTTTAAGTGGTATATTTCTTAAATCTTTTTCCTTTTGTACATCTTTCATTATATAATTCCTCCTAATCACCTTGATACACAATTCCACTAGTTTTAGTTTCCCAAACTTCTATTTCACAAAGTTTACAATTATCTCTTTTTAATTTATCAAAAAGTTTATTCCAAATCCAAACTGCTATATTTTCTGCTGTAGGCTGTTTTATAATATTATTTATATAATGGTGGTCTAATTCATTTACTACATTTTCTTTTACTATATTTTTAAGTTCAATAAAATCTATTATCATGTCTTCCTTATCTCTAGTACCTTTAAGTTTCACTACTAGTTTATATGTATGACCATGAAGATTTTCGCATTTTCCATGGTAATTAATTAAATTATGTGCTGCATCAAATTCAAATTCTTTTATTAATATCATATTTAAAACTCCTCATTTTAAAACTTTATAATATATAATATAATAAATTTCTTTTTAAATCTAGTTAAATTCTATTTTATACTTCTAGTTTTTAGTTTTCTTTATAATGAAGTAAATATTCTATATTTTTAGTACTTATAAATTTAAATTTTATAACTTCATAATTTCTCCACAATTTATTTTTATAATAAACTCAAAGATAAAGCTAAAACAAAAGGAGGAAAAACAATGTTTTGTGGAGGATATGGTAATTATAGTAGTTTTGCAGGTGGAACTGGGTCAAACCTATGGTTTTTCGGTTTTTTTATAATAAAAGTCTTAATATTTATAGGTATAGCTTTCTTTATTGCAAAATTAGTTAAAAAATATTTCTTTAGCAATCATTTCTCATTAAAATCTTTAGATGATAAATATGTAAATGGTGAAATCGATGAAGAAGAATATTTACGAAGAAAAGATTTTATAAAAAATAATAAATAATATAAATTAAATTTAAATCAATCCCTCTTACTCCTATATAATATAAAAGTAAGAGGGATTAATACTATTTTAAAAATATACCTTATTTAAATATGTTAACATATAATTTTTATGAATTATATATTATAAATGATATATATTATAAGTGATAGTAGTAACAATTTCTACTTTTTTTTTAAACTTAAATTCATTAAAAATAAATTTAAAGGAGCTTTAAAATTGGAAAACAAGAAAAATATATTAATAGTTGATGATGAAAAAAAAATAGTAAGTATAATAAAAGATTACTTATTAAAAAATAACTTCAATGTATTTACTGCTTTTAATGGTTTAGAAGCTTTAGAAATTTTTAATAATAAAAAAATACATTTAGTTGTCTTAGATTTGATGCTTCCTAAACTTTCTGGTGAAGATGTTTGTAAAAAAATAAGAAGTAAATCTGATATACCTATAATAATGTTAACGGCTAAAATAGAAGAAGATAACAAAATAGAAGGTTTAACTATAGGTGCTGACGATTATTTAACCAAACCTTTTAGCATAAGAGAACTAGTTACAAGAATTAAAGTCCTTATAAGAAGAAGTTATAGAAATAACTCTACTTTAGCTGAATATTTAACTTTTAATGAGGGAGATTTAAAAGTGGATATAAACAAAATGGTTGTGAAAAAAAAAGATATTGAAGTTAACTTAACACATAACGAATTTAAAATTCTTCTGTCCTTTCTTACAAATCCTGGCCAAGTTTTTACTAGAGAACAATTAATAGAAAAAACCTTTGGTATAGATTATACTGGATTTGATAGATCTATAGATTCTCATATAAAAAATTTAAGACATAAAATAGAAGATAACCCTAGAAAACCTCAATATATACTAACAGTCTATGGGGTAGGTTATAAATTTGGAGGTAATTAATTTGAAAATCTCTTTATTAAAAAAACTATCTTTAGCTTTTTTAATAACTGTTTTAGGATCAATTCTTATAACTAATCTAATTTCTAACTACATGGTATCTAAAAAATTTGATACATACTTAATTGCTCAACGTAAAAATGAAATAGAAAAAGTAAAGAAATCGGCTATAGATTTATATGATGAAAATTATTCAGATTCATCTTCTTGCTATGATAGTAATGCTAAATCTCAGCTTAAAAGATATTCTAAATCTGAAAACATATTTATTGAAGTAAAAAATATAAAAGACAAAGTAGTCTTTTCTTCCTCTGAATCAGATTCACATAAAGACGGAATGATGAATTCTAATATGAAATCTATGATGCATAATCATATGATTAACAAATATTCTTCTAATTACGAATATATAGAAAAGGACTATCCAATATCTAAAGGTAATAAAAAAGTAGGAACTATAACTATAGGGTTTTTTAGTAATTCCTATTTAAATGAAGGTTCTTTAAAATTCAAATCTGCACTTAATAATTCTTTTTTAATATCTGCTTTTATAGCTTTAGTTATAGGATTAATCATCGGAATAATTATGTCTAAAGGATTAACTTCCCCCCTTTTGAAAATAACTAATGCTGCAAATAAAATAAGAAATGGAAACCTAAAGGCTAGAGCTAATTTAAAAACCTCTACCAAAGAAGTTTACGAACTCCGTAATTCTATAAATTATTTAGCTGTCACTTTAGAAAAACAAGAAAACATAAGAAAAAGAATGACTTCTGATATAGCTCATGAACTTAGAACTCCTTTAACAATTTTAAAAACTCATATAGAAGGACTGTTAGATGGAATAATAAAACCTACTGAAGAAAATCTTGAAAGCTTTTATGAAGAAATTGAACGTTTAATTAATCTAGTAGAAAATTTAAGAAATCTTTCTCGTCTAGATGAATCAGAACTTAATTTAAATAAATCTAACTTTAATATTTCTAAAGAAACTATAAAAATAACAAATTCTTTTGAAGCTTTATATCATAAAAAAGGTTTTAAAATTTTAAAAAATATAGATTCAAACATTATAGTTTTTATGGATAAAGATAAATTTAATCAAATAGTCTATAATCTTTTTTCTAATTCATATAAATATTTACCTATAAATGGAGAAGTTAATATATCACTAAAAAAAGAGTGTAATAAAATAATATTAAAAATAAAAGATAACGGTTGTGGAATACCCTCAAAAGATTTGCCTTATATATTTGAAAGATTTTATAGAAGTGATTTTTCCCGTAATAAAAAAACTGGTGGATCTGGTATAGGACTTACCATAACTAAAAAATTAGTTGAAGCCCATAATGGAAGTATTAAAGTTGAAAGTAAAATTAACAAAGGTACAATATTTACTATAGAATTTCCACTTTAAAATCACTTATTAAAATTATATATATTAATGATATAAATAAAACTATTCTATATTTAAAAAACATATTAGACCTATAGAAATAAATAACTAGTTAAAAACTCTAGTTTTATTTAATAAAATACAATAACTTATATTTTATTAATAACTTTAATATTAGTAAATTCTAATAAAAAAGTAATTATAGAAAAACTACAATATAATTAGTTATTTATTTCAATATACTTAAATTAAATATATTTTTATTTCCTTAAATTTTCTAACTCTCCTATGATATTTATATAATCTATATGAGAAGTTATACTTTTTAAATCTTTCTTTTTTACAGCTGCTATTATACAAGTAGATGGTCCAGATGACTTATATATATCAACCCTTACATCCTTATTTGTTTTTAATCTACTATTGTTATTTTTACATAAAAGTTTGGCTTCATATAAAATTCCTTTAGAACCTACTGGAACCATTTCATATGATAAATCATTTTCTAAAATCCATTTTATAGAATCATAAGAAACTATCTCTTTATCATTTTTTATATCTATTTCATCTCCTACTTTAGGAATTCCTATAGATATAATAATACACCCCTCTTTATCTTTTATATTATTAATTTTTAATTCATTTCTTTTGCCTACTCCTATAACGGTAACCCCTACTCCTGTAGAATAAGTTTTAAAGTTTTCCTCTGTACTTCCTGTAAGACTAATATCATCTATTTTAGCAGATTTTAATTCTTCTTTAATTCCTTTTATAATCTCTACACC
Organism: Clostridium oceanicum; assembly: GCF_039521385.1. Lineage (NCBI taxonomy): Bacteria > Bacillati > Bacillota > Clostridia > Eubacteriales > Clostridiaceae > Clostridium > Clostridium oceanicum. Next base: position 616,281 of record NZ_BAAACG010000008.1, read on the forward strand.
AGTAGGCTTCATTTCACAAGAAAGTACATTAGTTAAAGTAACAATATTTCCTCCTGCACACATAACTTCCATAATTGCTACCCTAGCTGTAAATTTTCCTACATAAAATGGTGGTATTTTTAATACATCTTTTTCTTTCATTCCTATACTTCCTGAACTATCACAAGAAATAACTAAACTTTTTTCAGAATCTAAACTAACTAAAGTTAAATCTCTTATTTTTTCTATACTCATCTCTAACACCTCTTCATCCTGATAGTTATATTGGATCAACTGATCTAATTTTTCCTGTAATAATATATTAATTATAAGTTACTTAAATCTCTAACTTTTATAGTAAAAATGTCACTAGTTTATACCGCTAATTTTACCATTACACAAAGAGCAATTATAACTACTAATTCTGTTATTTCATTTGCTGCTCCTAAAGTATCTCCTGTAAATCCATCTATTTTTTTTACACAAAGTAAATAGTAAAAATACATTGCTATTAATATTATACCTATTAAAGATATTGCCTTTATAATTCCTATAAAATATGTACATATGATAATACTAATTGCTGTACTTAAAATCACTAAAATTTTACTCATATTTCCTATAAATATATTACCAGAACCATTTTTCTTAGCTGTTTTATTAGAAAGACATAAAAAAAGAATGCTATTTTTACCAAGCATAGGTATTAAAATTAATGGAAAATAAAAATCGTATTTAAATAAATAACTTAATCCTTCTAATTTTAAAAATAAATTTAAAATTATTGCTGCTGCACCAAATGTACCTACCCTGCTATCCTTCATTACTTCTATAATTTTAAGTTTGTCTTTTAATGAAAAAAAGCCATCAAAAACATCAGCAAATCCATCTAAATGCAAAGCTCCTGTTATAATTATTCCTAAACTTAAAACTATTACTACATTGACTCTTATTGGTATATAACCTTTAAAAATAATTGAAACTAAAAATTGTATTCCTCCTATTAAAATACCTACTATAGGAAGAAAGAATGCTGCCCTTTTAAAATTGCTTTTTTCACATTTTAGTTCTAAATTCACAGGTATTCTTGTAAAAAACTGAATCATTAATAAAAAATCATTTAAAATAGTCTTCATAAATACATCTCCAAACAACTGTTATAACATTATAATTTTTATTTTCAAGCTTAAATAATAAAGAAAATATTTCTAGAAAAATACTTAGTCTTATTAAGAAATATAATCAATAAACCAATTACTATATTCATATTTTATTAAACTTACCCTTCCGTTTTTTGTTGAGAATTTCCAATACAAATCTAAATTTCTATCTAACATATAACAGTATATCATTTTTATAACTCCACCATGAGTTACTATAAGTATGTTTTCCTCATCTAATTTTTCTATATCTTTCATAAAGCTTTTAACTCTATTAAAAAAATTAACAGCACTTTCTCCTTTAGGAGGGGTAAATCCTTTCCAATCATCTTCCCACTGAGTGCATTCTTTAGGAAAACTTTTTTTTATTTCCTTATAACTTTTGCCTTCAAATTCTCCAAAATCTAACTCATTTATTCTAGCATCTTTTATTATTTCAAATTCTTCATTACCTTTATTTTCAAAGGCTATTTTTAATGTCTCTTTGCATCTTTCTCTTTCACTAATATATACTTTACTAAATTTTATGTTTTTTAAATATTTACCTGCTTTTTTAGCTTGATTTATTCCTATACTATTTAGCCTAGAATCAAGCTTTCCATAATATTTTTTTTCCTTATTCTCCTTCGTCTCACCATGGCGTAATAAATATATGTTCATAACATCCTCCTAAAATCTCATATAAATTAATTAAATAATTTGAAAGGTAAAGACAATATATAAAAAACCAAACTTTAGAAATAATCAAATAAATTTTAAATATAATAGTAACACTTTATTTTATCTATAATACTATATTAATATATAACTTCTATCTTTAAAATAAAGGGGAGTAGTTCACAAAGTTTTAATAGCTTTGTCTATAAAATCGACATACTGGTTTTTATAAACCCGGTTTTATACAAGTATCTTGGAACAAGACCTTTGTTTTAGTAAAATTTAAATTAATTTTACTAAAACAAGGGTCTTAATTTTTTTAATAACAAAGCTCAATGATTATACTATATCACTGAGCTTCACATAAAATATTATACAATAACTTGTATCAAATTGGAAAATTGTTTAGTAATAAAACATACCCCTATTGCTATAACCGTAGGAAGTAATACTGATATTAAAGTCCATTTTCTACTTCCTGTCTCTTTTTTTATAGTTAATATGGTGGTTGCACAAGGAAAATGTAAAAGTGAAAACAACATAGTATTTAATAAAGTTATATATGTCCATCCATTACTAATTAATATATCTCTTAATTGATCTAAACTTTGAAAATCTATCATATACCCTTTAGATAAATATGCCATCATCAATATAGGTAAAACAATTTCATTTGCTGGAAGACCTAATATAAAGGCTAATAGAATATATCCATCAAGACCTATAGCCTGAGCAAAAGGATTTAAAAACATAGCCATATGATTTAAAACTGTAGTATCCCCTATAGTTAAATTACCTAGTATATAAGTTATAGCTCCTGCTGGGACTGCAATTACTATAGCTCTCATAAGAACAAATATAGTTCTATCTATAATGGATGTATATATTACTCTTCCTATTTGAGGTTTCCTATAAGGTGGTAATTCTAAGGTAAATGAAGATGGTACACCTTTTAATAAAGTCTTTGAAAGACCTTTTGAAACTAATAAAGTCACTACTATACCAATCAAAATTAAAAGTACTATCAAAAGGGCCGCTCCTAAACTATTTTTAGCAGAAAACTTCATACCCATAAAAATCATAGATAAAGCTATAAGTGTTGGAAATCTTCCGTTACAGGGAACAAAGTTATTAGTTATTATAGCTATAAGTCTTTCTCTTGGAGACTCTATTATTCTAGATGCTATAACCCCTGCAGCATTACATCCAAATCCCATACACATAGTTAATGCTTGTTTTCCATGAGCTCCTGCTTTTTTAAAAGCATGATCTAAATTGAAAGCTATTCTTGGAAGATATCCTGCATCTTCAAGTAAAGTAAATATAGGAAAGAATATTGCCATCGGTGGAAGCATTACAGATACAACCCAAGCTAAGGTTCTATACATTCCAAGTATTAGTATTCCATGAAGCCATTTTGGTGCATTCATATATACAAAAAACGCTGTTAGCTTATCTTCTATCCAAAATAAAAATTTTCCAATAGCTTCAGAGGGTACATTAGCTCCTTGTATAGTAATCCATAAAACCATACAAAGCATTAAAAGCATTATTGGTATACCAGTTATTTTTGATGTTACTATATTATCCAATTTTTGTTGATATAATATTTTTTTTGAATCTTTGTTTACACAATTAGAAGCAATATCTTCTGCATTTTTGTAAATATCTGATACTATTTTATCTCTTATTTTTTCTTTACTATCTTTTCTAAAAACAGATATTTCACTGATAATTTCCTCCATATTATAATCTTTTGAAATATTCATCTAATCACCTCACCTTCTAACTTATTTTATTTTTTTCTTCCATCATATTCACTAAATCATAATGTAGATATTTACTTATAGATTCTATTATAGATTTATCACCATCTAACATTCTTAAAGCAAGCCACCTGCTTGGAATCTTATTTTTAAATATTTTTTCTAATTTAGGTACTATATTTGATAATATATCCTCTATATCTTGGCTATATTTTATTTCTATTTGCTTTGTATCTATATAATTTAAACACATTTTTAAAATATCATCCTTTAATTTTTTTATACCTTTATTCTCTCTTGCAACTGCTGGTATTACTGGTACACCTAAATATTTTGAAAGTTTATTTGTATCAATTTTTATATTTTTTCGTTTTGCTTCATCCATAAGATTTAAACATACAATAACTTTACTTGTGATTTCTTGTATTTGAAGAAGTAAATTTAAATTTCTTTCCATACAAGTAGCATCCAATACAACAACTACAGCATCTGGCCTGCCAAAACAAATAAAGTCTCTAGCAACTATCTCTTCTGCTGAACTTGCTAGCAATGAATAGGTTCCTGGTAAATCTACAACTACAAACCCCTTATTTTTATAATTATAAAAACCTTGTGCATTAGTTACAGTTTTACCAGGCCAATTACCGGTATGTTGATGTAGTCCAGTCAAAGAATTAAACACTGTACTCTTCCCAGTATTAGGATTTCCTGCAAGGGCTATAACAAAATCTTCTTCATTTTGTTTTTCTACATTAAATAAATCTTTTAATGAAGATTTTTGCGTAGATTCATATGTTAGTCCCATATTTTTCACTCCTTCTAAAGTATCTTATACTCTCTAGTAGTTTTTCATAACATAATTTTCTTTTATAAATTTTAATTTAAACACAACTTATATATTAAATAATTTGTAACATATCATAATAAAGATACTATTATATCTTTAGCTTCTTCTTTTCTTAAAGCAATACAAGTTTCTCTAATAAAATATGCTGTAGGATCTCCAAAGGGACTCTTTCTTAAAACTGATATAATAGTACTAGGAACTACTCCTAAATCTAATAACCTTTGTTTTAATAATCCTTCACTTTTTATACCTAGTACTTTACATTTGCATCCTACTTTCACTTCATTTAATGTTGTTATTTTTTTCAATTTATAACTCTCCTTATAAATTTTCTCATGTTTTATGTTATGAATAAAAATCTCCTTATGTTACCTACTAACTCCTTTATTTCTCTCCATTAAAACAAAAAAATAATTAACTCTATTAGGATTTTAGCTTCTTATTTAAATATATTTTGATATTTTTCTCTATAAGAAAACATAAAACATCATGATTTTATTTATTAAAAAGGATATTTAAGTAGCTATGTAGAAATATGGATATTATCTGGGAAGGAGGTTACTAGTTTAATGTTTAATTTTAATCTTAAGTCAAAAAATAAAAAATACAATACAAAGGATCCTTTATCTTATGATAAAAATATTTCTAAAGATAAAGGATCTATATATAATGAAAAAGAAAATAATAGACTTACCTTACTAACTAGCAATCAAGAAAAAATAGTAACTAAAATTGATAAAAAAATAGGAGAAACAGACTCTGTAACTGAAACTTTAATAAGCATAACAGAGAATATTTCAAATTATGTAGGAGTTCAAATGCTGTCTATAAAAAAAGTTATGAACGAACTTAATAATTACTCAGCTGTTGCAGAAGAAGTATTTTCTAGTACAGAGAACTCTAAACAAATTTCTGAAAAAACTATGAATATAGCAAAAAAAGGTAATATAGCTGTTAAAGATTCTATAAATTCAATGAAAGAAATAGAAAAATCAATGTATGATTCTAAGGAAATAGTAGGAGACTTGGGTAATAAATGTTCAAAAATAAATGATTTAATAACTATTATAAAAGAAATTTCTAATAGTACAAATCTTTTATCTTTAAATGCTTCAATTGAAGCTGCAAGAGCTGGAGAATCTGGAAGAGGTTTTTCAGTTGTAGCTCAAGAAATCAAAAAACTTTCTCAAAGAAGTATAGAATCAATAAACTACATATCTGAAACTATAGAAGAAATTAATAAAAGTCTTTATAAAACTACAAATTCCATAGATACTACTATGGAGAAAGTAAAAGAAGGGGCAAATACATCTAATGTAACCCTTGGAGTATTTAATGATATTATAACCTCTGTAGAAACTAGTACTAATGTTGTAGAAGAAATTAATGAAGCTACAAATAATCAAATAAAACACTTAGAAAATGTTTTATCCTCTACTGATGAAATGAATTCTAACTCTGAAAAACTCATGTTTGTAAATGAACTTGCTTCTTTAAATGTTCAATATACAAAAACTTCTTTAAAATCTCTTTCTGAGGTTTTTAATACTTTACAAACTGTAAACAAAGAATTATTAGGTGAGTTAACTATATCTTCAAAAGAAGAAAACTCTATTACTTTAAATACAGCTTTATGTAATATAATAAATAATTTAGATCCTGCTATATCCTATGATTTTTTTAATGGACTACTACTTAAAAATATTAACTCTTCTTTATTATTAATTAATTCATATGGAGAAATATCTCCTGGAATAGCTAAGAGCTGGTATGTTGAAGGGGATAATCTAACTTGGGTGTTTAATTTAAGAAAAGGCTGTAAATTTCACAATGGCAATGAAATAACTTCAGAAGATGTTAAATATTCTTTAGAAAGAATATTAGATCCTAAAATAGATTCCCCTAATTCATGGGTACTAGATTCTGTTTATGGTTCAAAAGAGTTTAAAGAAGGTATCTCTAAAGAAGTTAAAGGTATAAAAATATTAGACAGATATAGAGTATCTATTAAACTTTATTACGAATATAGTGGTTTTTTATTAAATCTAGGATTAGATTTTTGTTCTATAATAAACAAAAAAGAAATGTTAAAAGGAAACATTGTAGGCTGTGGCTCTTATAAAGTAAAAAATAATAGTAATAGTGAATGTACTCTTGAAGCCTTCAAGGAACACTTTAATGGAGAACCTTACATAAACAAAGTTAATATAAAATATAACAGTAAAGATCCTTATTCAAATTTTTCTAAGAGTAATTTAGATTTTATACTTATAGATAGTAAAGAGGGTTTTGAAAAAATCAAAAAAGATGAATCTGTTTTGATTAATTTAAAAGATATTATGGCTACTTATTATTTAAGTTTTAATATGAATTCTAATTCTATATCATCTAAAAATAAAAATATAAGAAAAGCTATAAGTTTAGGAATTGATAAAAATAAAATAATAACTAATCTATTAGGAGGTCTCGGAGTAGAAGCTATTGGACCCTTTCCTCCTAGTATGATAAAAGATCCTAGTTTAAAAGGATTTTCACATAATAAAGCTAAGGCTAAAGAACTGTTAAAACAAAATGACTATTTTAATTCTAATAATACTTTAAGTATACTTGTAAGAGAAGATGATTCAAGCAATTTATTTAATAAGATTACAGAGTACATATTAGAAGATTTAAAAGATATAGGAATAAAATATTCAATTGTAAAAGTTTCTCCTAACAAATATCTTGATATTAAAAATATTGAAAAATGTGATATAGCTATAAGTAGATGGTTTGCTGATTCTGGAGATCCTGATAATTTTCTTGAACCATTATTTAATATAAAGAATGTATCAAATATTTCAAGATATAATAATCCTTTAATAAATGAAAAACTTTCTTTAGCTAAAAAAACAATAAACCCTAAAAAAAGATATACTATGTATAAAGAAATTCAAAAGATAATAGTAAATGATATACCTTGGGTACCTTTGTATCACCCTAAAGTAGGCCTAGCTTATAAGAAAAATATACTTGGTTTTAAAATAAGTCCTTTAGGATCTTTTGCTTTTGAAGATGTATTAAAAAATAAACTTTAATATAAGAAAAATAATAGCTACTTTAAAGATAGCTATTATTTTTCTATATACTATATATTTTAATTATATTTATAATAAAATACTATATATTTTCAACTTCTAATTCTGTTACATCTTTGCGATATATAATCGATGAAATTAAAAATACTATAACGGAAGGAACAAGCCATGAAAATCCTGAACTTGCTAATGGCATAAATTCTATAATTGATTTTATAAATTCTATACTTCCAGAACTTATACTATTAATAGTATCCAATATACTAACAATTAATGTTGCATATATTGTAACTCTAACAACTTTGTTACTTTTAACAACTTTTCCAGCTAAAGTTATCACTACTAGTATTATAGATATAGGATATAATATTTGAAGTATTGGTACTGCTATTTGTATTATCTTTTCAACTCCGAAGGTTCCAAAGACAGCACTAATTACAGTTACTATGATTGCTACAGCATTATAAGATACCTTTCCTTCTGATAAATCTGAAAAATAGTTAGCAGCAGTTGTTATTAGAGCTATTGCTGTTGTTAAACATGCAAGGCCAACAGCTATACCTAATATTATTGGTCCTATATTTCCTAAATCTCTTCTTACTATTTCAATAACCAATGCTGTTCTAGGCATATCCTTTGGTAGTATAGCTGCTGTTTGGCTTCCTAAAAACATAAGTCCTCCATATACAAGACCTAAACCAAGAGCAGCAATTATTGCAGCTTTTGATGCAACTTTCACAACTGCCTTATTACTTTTATACCCTCTAGATCTTACATCCATTATTACAATAGTAGCCATAACTGCTGATCCCATTCCATCCATAGTTTGATATCCTTCTAATAAAGATTTTGAAAATGCCCCTTCTATATTAGTGTGTATTATAGGTCCTAAAGGACTTATAATACCTTTTACTATAATTATACATAATAATATTAATAATGCCGGTGTCAAGAATTTACCTATATAATCAACTATTCTAGAGGGTCTTAAAACAAAAGACAAAGCGATAACAAAAAATATTACTACTGTAATTACTGGACTAACATTTGGAAGATTAGGTTGTATAGCAAGTTCATGGGTAGTTGCTGCAGTTCTTGGAACAGCTAACATAGGCCCTATACATATTATAATTGCAGTATTTGCAAATATAGCAAATTTCTTTCCTACCCTTCCTGCAATGTCTGTAAAAGTACCATTAATTTTTGCACAGGCTATAATTCCAGCAAGAGGTAATCCAACTCCACTAATCAAAAATCCTAACATAGCAGGAAATACTTTAGAACCTGCCATTTTACCAAGGTAAGGTGGAAATATTAAATTTCCTGCACCAAAAAACATTGCAAACAAAGCAAAACCAATAATAACATAATCTTTAGATGCTGACCTTTTTTCCATATATTCGCCTCCTTTTATTAAGGAACATATTTATAATAATGTAATTATATCACAGCAAAGTTAAATTAATCTGAAGTTATTTCTGAATTTTCTATAAAATACCAAAATTAACTTTCTATACTTCATTATTATTCAATAATAATATAAATTGCTACTATTTTTATTTTTATAAATTCCTTATTTTTACCATTATATCAAGTATTTAAGCATTTTCAGTCCCGCTTTTATATTTTCAGAATAATGAAAGTTAAACTATAAGTTATAATCTTTATGAATGTTTTCTTTTATAATACTGAATGTTATTTAATATATTTTTTAAGAATAATACAGCATTATAATATAACACCTATTAATTCTACATTTTATATAAAAACTAATAAAAGATTATTAAGTGTATTTAATTAATTATTTAAATAAACTTTAACGCTATTATTATAAAAAAATAGCTATAGTATTAATTACTATAGCTATTTCTACATACATTCAATAACGTTAACTAGAACTAATTATTATATACTGTTTGTTTCTAATTCTTCTTCAGTTTGTTTACTACATACAATTGAAGAAATTATAAATGCTATAACTGCTGGTACAAGCCATGAAAATCCTGCACTAGCTAATGGTATAAAACCAATTGCTGATTTTAAAACAGCTACACTTCCACCAGTTAAACTATTTATAGTATCTAATATACTAATAATTAGAGTAACATAAACAGTTATTTTAACTATCTTATTATTTTTAACGAATTTTCCTGCTAAAGTTATAGCTATCAATACAATAACTATAGGATATAATATTTGAAGTATTGGAGCTGCAAGAACTACTATTTTTTCAACTCCACCAGTTCCAAGGGCTGCACTTATTACACTTATTACTATTGCAAAAGCATTGTAAGAAATCTTTCCCTTTGATAACTTGCTAAAGTATTGAGCTCCTGTTGATATAAGACCTATTGCTGTTGTTAAACATGCAAGTCCAACAGCTACACCTAATATTATTGTTCCCATACTTCCTAAATCTCTATTTACTATTTCAACAACTAAAGCAGATCTTCCAATATCTTTAGTTATTATTCCAGATGTTTGAGCACCTAAAACCATAAGTCCACCGTATACAAACCCTAAACCAAGTATTGCAACTATTCCAGATTTTATTGTAACACCGATAACTTCCGAATCCTTTTTATACCCTTTAGCTCTTACTGAAGCTAAAATTATAGATGCAAATATAACTGATGCCATAGCATCCATTGTTTGATATCCTTCTAATAATGCCTTTGAAAAAGCTCCTTCAAAGTTAGTATTTATTATAGGTCCTATAGGACTTACTATACCTTTTATTATAATTATAGCAAGCATGACTAAAAGTGCTGGAGTTAAAATTTTTCCTATATTGTCTACAATTCCTGAAGGTCTTAATATAAATGCTAAAGCAATAGCAAAATATATTATTACAGCTACAACGGGACTAACAGATGGGAAAATAGGATGTACAGCTAATTCATATGTTGTTGCAGCTGTTCTTGGAACTGCTAACATAGGTCCTATTGCTATGATTAAAGCTGTAGTAGATATTACAGAAAATACCTTTCCTACTCTGTTTGAAATATCTGTAAAAGTACCATTAATTTTTGCACAGGCTATAATTCCACTAAGTGGTAATCCAACTCCTGTAATTAGAAATCCTATCATTGATGCCGGCGTCTTTGTTCCAACCATATTTCCAAGATACGGCGGGAATATTAAATTACCTGCACCAAAGAACATAGCAAATAGCGCAAAACCAATGATGATAAAATCCTTTGATGATTTTTTTTCCATTATTTTTCCCCCTTAAATTACTCTCATATATTAAATTGTTATAACCACTATTCTTTTCAATCAGTAAACAAATAATCTTTATTAAACTTATAATTGCTATTAAAAAATTAAATAAAATTTATAATTCCTTTTTATTTATAATTTATAAAATACTGAAAAAAACAATGATTTGAAATACTAAATAATTAAAATTTAAGTATTAAAAAACATTAAATCAAAATAACTAAAAAGTCAAATTTTAAAGTCGTTTCTTGGGATAATTTAGATGATAAGCTTATTTATATTTAACACTTTTTATGATTATATCATAATTTGTAAAAATTTTTAATTTTATATTTTCTGAAATTCCTATATTATCTCTAAAATGAATTGAATTACATTTCAATTATTCACATTTTCTTTATATTTTTAACTCTAACTTAACTTTAATCCACTTAAAACCTAACTTATCCTTTGAAACCGTTTACTAAAAATTTATGATATTTTCTATATATTGAATTATTTATATCATGTATATTCAATTATAATTCAATATATTCATATTTTACTTTTATACATTTCATCTTTTTTATAAAATTTTTATTACATTGCATTTTCTTCTGTAATATTTTGTGAATTCTTTTCTTTATAAGTGTAAAATACTGATGTTAATAAAAATGTAATCATTGATGGTACTATCCAGCAAAAACCAACATCACTTAATGGTATAGCTGCCATTATTGATTTTATAACTGATATACTTTGTCCCGAAATCGTATTTACTGTATCTAAAATACTTATTGCTAAAGTAACATATACTGTAACTTTAACTATTTTATCATTTTTAACTAGACTGCCCATAAGTGTAAGCAAGATTAAAACTATAATTATAGGATATAAAACTTGAAGTATTGGTTCTGCAAGTCCTACTATTTTTTCAACTCCCCCAGTTGCTAAAGCTGCACTTATTACACTTATTAAAATAGCAAATTTATTATATGAAATCTTATCTTTACAAATTCCACTAAAATATTTAGCACCAGTTGATATTATACCTATTGCAGTTGTAAGACATGCTAAAGCTACTGCAATTCCAAGTATAATAGTTCCCATATGTCCTAAATCTCTTTTTACTATTTCTATAACTAATTCTGATCTTCCAATGTTTCCAAGTGCCATACCTGATGTTTGACTACCTAAAACCATAAGTCCACCATAAACAAAAGCTAATCCAACTGCTGCAATAACTCCTGCCTTTGTTGTTAAGCTAATAATATCTTTTTTATTTGTATATCCTTTAGCTCTTACTGCAGCTATAATTATAGTGGCAAACATTACAGATGTCATGGCATCCATAGTTTGATATCCTTCCAAAATAGATTTTGAAAAGGCTCCTTGAAAATTAGTAGTCTCAATTGTTCCAATTGGATCTATTAAACCCTTTACAATAATTATAGATAACATAATTAAAAGACCAGGTGTTAGTATCTTACCTATGCTATCAACTATACCTGATGGTCTTAATATAAAAGATAATGCTATTATAAAATAAACTATTGAAACAATAACCGGACTAACTGACGGAAATAATGGATGTATTGTAAGTTCAAAAGTAGTTGCTGCTGTTCTTGGAACTGCTAACATAGGTCCTATTGCAATTATAAGAGCTGATGTCACAATGATTGAAAATATTTTCCCTACTCTACCTGAAATGTCTGCAAAAGTACCATTAATTTTTGCACAAGCTATAATTCCACTTAGTGGAAGTCCTACCCCTGTAAGTAAAAAACCTAGCAATGCTTTAATACTTTGATCTCCTACCGCTCTTCCAATATACGGTGGAAAAATCATGTTCCCTGCCCCAAAGAACATTGCAAACAAAGCAAAACCGATAACTACAAAGTCTTTCGTTGATGATTTTTTCATTTTAGCCCCCCTCAATTTTTGTAAATGTATGTCAATTTCGGTATTGTAATTATATCACATTATCTCTAAATTCAAAATTTAATATATTCAGAAATTTTCGTCTTATCCCTTAATTAAATAACAATAGAATACACATATTCAATATAATTCCGAATTTCTGATATATGCTTTGCATAATAAGGTACTTTGTTACACATATGTCAATGTTTTGGAAGTATTTTTTATCAATTGAAAATTTTCAAAATATTTCAATAATTCATTCTAAAATCACACCATCCGTTAACCACTTCCTGTACTTTGTTAAAATTTAAACATTCTCATCTTAAAAAGCCACTACTAAAATGAATGAAATATTTCTTTTATCTATATAATTGTATATTTAAATACATTTATAAACTATTTCACCATTTAATATAGTACATAAATTTTTAGAACTTATATCTATAGGATTCCCACTATAAATCAGTATATCTGCTTTCTTTCCTCTTTCTATACTTCCTAAAATATCTGCTAACCCTAATATTTTAGCTGCATTAATAGTTATTGATTTCAATGCTTCTTCTTTATCAAGTCCATACTTTACAGCAATTCCAGCACATAGAGGTAAATATTCTATAGATATAACTGGATGGTCTGTAATTATAGCAAAATCCATATTGTTATCTTTTAATATTTTTGGGGTTTCATGATTTTTATTTCTAGTTTCAACTTTTCCACTAAAACTAATGTTAGGACCTAAAATTATGGGAATATCATATTGTTTTATATATTCTAAAACCTTATTTCCTTCTGTACAATGATCTAAAGTTATTAATATATTAAATTCTTTAGCAATTCTAATAGCCGTAATTATATCATCTGCTCTATGAACATGGAATTTCATCGGTATTTCTCTTTTCAAAAGAGGAATAAGTGGTTCTAATTTAAAATTTTCTTCAAAGGTTTTTTTCTCTTTAATTGAATTTTCTTTTTTCATAATATAATTCTTTGTTTCAAATAAAGTTTGCCTTATTAAAGCTGCTGTACCCATTCTAGTTATAGGCATATTAGATTTATTACCATATATTCTTTTAGGATTTTCTCCTAAAGAAGCCTTTATAGCAGCACATTTTTTAACTATCATATTATCTACACACTTTCCATATGTTTTCATTATAGTAAATTGTCCTCCTATTGGATTGGAACTTCCAGGTCCAGTCATAACTGTAGTAATTCCAGTCTTTATAGCTGCTTTAAAAGCTTCATCAAAGGGATTTATTCCATCTATGGCTCTTATATATGGTGTTATTGGATTAGATGTTTCATTTAAATCCATCCCTTCTTTCCCTTCTCCTTGTTCTTTTAATCCTATATGACAATGGGCATCTATCATACCTGGTAACACAAAAGCTCCTTTTGCATCTATAATATCAACTTTAGTATCTTTTGGTATTTTTATATTTTCACCAACTTCATTTATTGTATCATTGTTAATTAGTATACAGCCTTTTTTATACTTTTTGCCAGCCATTGTATGTATATTAGCATTTTTAATAAATATCATTAAAATTCACTCCAAATAATTTTTTTGTTAAAATGTAACGTTTACATTTCAATTTATATAAATTAACTATTTTTTTAACACTATTTTTTTTATAATTTAAATAGAAATTATAATAATCTATCCTTATAAAATTATATATAGATTATTCTTATAAAAATCCATCTACTTTTTATTGTAGATGGATTTTTATTTAATAATATTATTTTATTTTAAACCTATAACTTCCTTCATGCTATAAACTCCTGGTTTTTTATCTTTTAAATATACTGAAGCTATAGAAGCCCCATTAGCAAAACATTGAAAGTTATACGCATGATGTGTTATTTCTAATCTTTCTCCCATAAGTCCAAACATAACAGTATGACTACTTGAAATATCTCCTGCCCTTAAAGAATGATACCCTATAGTTCCTTCTTCTCTTTCTTTTTCTCCATGTCTTCCAAATACAGCTATATCATTAAGTTTTTTATTTAAACTTTCTGCAAGTATATTACCTATTTCAAGAGAGGTTCCACTTGGAGCATCTTTTTTATTTTTATCATGCATTTCTAGTATTTCTATATCAGACATATTTCCTATAGCTTTTGATGCTATCTCAACTAAGTTATACATTAAATTCACTACCATAGAAGTATTAGCAGCTAAAACAATTGGTATTTCTTTTGAAATTTCTTTTATCCTTTTTATCTCATCTTGTGAAAATCCTGTAGTACCACAAACTACTGATTTTTTATTCTTAAATGCCACTTCAAAAACTTCCATAGATACTTTAGGAGTGGTAAAATCTATTATACAATCACATTTATGTATTATTTTTTCTAAATCATCTGAAACTACTTCGTTAATATGAACTCCTAAGTTAGAAACTTGTCCTATATCCTGTCCTATATATTCTCTTTCTTTTGGAGCCAATGCACCAACAATATTAATATTTTTATTTTCATAACAAGATTTAACTACAAGCCTTCCCATTTTTCCCTTTGGACCAATAACTATAATATTTCTCATTCATATCCCCCCTCTTTTATAAATGATATAAGTTTAAAAGTTAGATTCAAATACCTTTAAATTATAACATAAGGCCTATGAAAATAAATAATAAGTTAAATTTCATAAATATCAGTTATTAAATCTATACTGAAACTCTTTATATAAACATAATATACTAGACATCATATAAGATTGAATCACTATCATCATAAAAGCTTCAGTTATTCTAGGTATCCAAAAAATCATAAATCCCTTTCCTGCTAATGCAGGTATAAACATTATGAGTATATAAGTATTTAGTGTAGTAACTATCAAAGATGGTATTCCAACTGATAATAACATTTTTATATAGTTATCATAAATATGCCCTTTAAAATTCTTATTTTTTAAAATCTTATTTATACTTAATATAATTAAACTTAAGATAGATATAGTTTCTAGAGCAACTGCCACAAATAAAGCTTTTTTACCTAGCATACTTAATAATTGATAAATATATGTATTAGTAAACACTTTTAAGAATAAATGACTTATAAAACCTATTCCCCCTAATGATATAGAAAAAATAAAATATAATTTTTCTACTTTATGTACAGATATATCACCTATTTTATTCCATATGAATCCTGTAAAAATACATCCTAACACACTAGTTACAGTTAAAAGTGGTATATATCCACCCATAGGCTTAACTATATAAGCTAATAAATCTGTCATTGCACCAGAGATTCCTCCTATAAAAGGTCCAAATATTATAGATGGCATTTTCATCGGAATCCCATCTAAACTAACCCTCATAGCTCCAGCACCGCCTATTGGAACCATAATACTAAAAAACCTTAAAACAACTGCTAAAGCTACAAACAAACTAGTTACAACTAACGCTTTTAATCCAATTTTTCTTGACATTTTTTTACCCCCATAAAAATAAGACTTCCCTCTAAGTTACACTAAGAGGGAAATCTTTTAATAATCTATATAAATAGCCCTTAATGCAACAGCGGAATGCGGTGTTACGTCGCAAGCATAAGCTTTTCCATTAGAAGCAACTTCCCGTCTCCTAATCCTTAACGCATAACTACCTACTCTGTTACTTTAAATTTTTTAAAATTATATTTTAAAATTCAGCTGAACCTGGTGTTCTTGGGAATGGTATCACATCTCTTATATTAGCCATTCCTGTCATGTACATTAATATTCTTTCAAATCCAAGTCCAAATCCTGAGTGTTTAGTTTCTCCATATTTTCTAAGTTCTAAATACCACCAGTAATCTTCTTTGTTTAAGTTTAATTCTTCCATTCTTTTCTCTAAAACATCTAATCTTTCTTCTCTTTGGCTTCCACCTATTATTTCTCCAACGCCTGGAACAAGTAAATCTGCTGCTGCTACAGTTTTTCCATCTTCGTTCATTCTCATATAAAATGCTTTTATATCTTTTGGATAATCAGTTACAAAAACTGGTTTCTTGTATATTTTTTCTGTTAAATATCTTTCATGCTCTGTTTGAAGATCTATTCCCCATTCAACATCATAATCAAATTTAGCACCAGATTTTTGTAGTACTTCTACAGCTTCTGTATAAGATATTCTCTTGAAATCTGAGTTTACTACATTATTTAATCTATCAAATAATCCTTTGTCTATGAATCTATTGAAAAATTCCATTTCTTCTGGAGCATTTTCCATAACATAATTAATTATGTATTTAACCATATCTTCTGCAACATCTAAATAATCTGTAAGATCTGCAAATGCCATTTCAGGTTCTATCATCCAAAATTCTGATGCGTGTCTTCCTGTATTTGAATTTTCTGCTCTAAATGTAGGTCCAAAAGTATACACATCTCTAAAAGCTAAAGCATATGTTTCTGCTGATAGCTGTCCACTTACAGTAAGATTTGTAGGTCTTCCAAAGAAATCTTTTGAAAAATCTACTTTTCCTTCATTAGTTTTAGGAATATTGTTTAAATCCATAGTAGTAAGTTGAAACATCTCTCCTGCACCTTCACAATCACTACCTGTTATTATTGGAGTATTAACATAAACAAATCCTCTATCTTGAAAAAATTTATGTACAGCATATGCAGCTAAAGAACGTACTCTAAATACTGCTGAAAATGTATTACTTCTTGGTCTTAAATGAGCTATACTTCTTAAATATTCAAGAGTATGTCTTTTCTTTTGAAGTGGATAATCAGAATTTGATTTACCTTCTATAACTACTTTTTTAGCTTTTATTTCAAAAGGTTGCTTTGAATTTGGTGTAATCTCTAAAATTCCTTCCACTTTTATAGTTGTACTTATAGCCATTTTAGAAACTTCTTTAAAATTTTCTAAAGAATCTTCAATTACAACTTGAAGGTTTTTAAAAAAGCTTCCATCATTAATTTCTACAAATCCAAAAGCCTTAGATGCTCTTACTGTTCTTACCCAACCACTTAT
Source organism: Clostridium oceanicum (assembly GCF_039521385.1). Lineage (NCBI taxonomy): Bacteria > Bacillati > Bacillota > Clostridia > Eubacteriales > Clostridiaceae > Clostridium > Clostridium oceanicum. Next base: position 633,867 of record NZ_BAAACG010000008.1, read on the forward strand.
AACTACTTCTTTTCCAGAATATTCTTCTGTTTTTCTGTACAAAGACTTAATTGTTAGTTTATCCATTCTAAATCCTCCTATGAGTATTTTATTATATAACAAAAAACCTTACCTCCCTAAATAAGTAGGGACGAAAGGTTATTATATTCCGCGGTGCCACCCCAATTGCCTAATGGCCTTTTTAAGTATCAAATATTAAATAACAAATACTAAATAATATTTTAATATAACTTAAAACTCTACAATCAAATTAAGGCTTTGAAAACCTCTTAGCTTACTCTATTTTTCAACTAGAAACTCCAAGATGTTTTTCGGTATAATTTATTTATGGAACTTTCACCGTAATCCACTCGCTATAAAATATTTATTATACTTACTTTTTCTCTTCACAGTTTATATTTATATTTAATTATACACTTTATCTTAAAATTATAATATCTATAACATTATATGTCAACACAATAGTTTATAGATTAAAAACCTTTTATTTAACTTATTTAAATATACATGCAAACTTTCTATCTTTTCATACTATTTAACTATAAATATAACTTTTTATAAACAAATTAGCCATTACTTATATTTTAATGTTAAAATATAAATATTATACTTAAAGTAATTATTTTAATATTAATTATTTTAACTTTATAACAAATTTATATACTTATTAAATTAAAACAAAATTCCCGAGGTGATTTCTTTGGAAAATACTAATAAAAATTCAACGCTAAATTCTACCTTAGAAAATAACTTAAGAGATAAAGACACTGCATCTTTAAGTGATTCTATTATAAAATCTACATTTGATGTAACTTATGAAGGCCTTATAATAATAGATGACAACTTTAAAATATTAAAAGTAAATAATACAACTTTAAAAATTTTAACCCTATCAGAAGATAATTTATTAAATATGAATATTAAAACTATCCTTCCTAAAAATAGTTTTTTAGAAGACTGTATAAAAAACGGAAAAAATACTTTCAGTCAAGATTGTACATTTAATATTAATAATTCACACATACGATCTATAGTAAATATAATGCCTATAATACTAGAAAATAAAATTATAGGAGCTACTTTATCTTTAAGAAATACAAAACACATACATAAATTAGTTAGTAACGTTGTTGGCTATAAAGCTTCTTACTCTTTTGAAGATATAATAACAAAAAATCAAAAAATGAAAAGCATTATAGAACTTGCAAAAAAAGCTTCTGAATCTGATTGTAATATATTAATTGAAGGAAATAGCGGTACTGGCAAAGAACTCTTTGCTCAAGCAATACACTCTCATAGCAATAGAACTAATGGCCCTTTTGTTGCTATAAACTGTGCAGCTATACCTAGAGAGCTAGTAGAAAGTGAACTATTTGGATATGAAAAAGGTGCTTTTACTGGAGCCTCTAAAGGAGGTTATCCTGGTAAATTTGAGTTAGCAGACGGAGGAACTATTTTTCTAGATGAAATTGGAGAACTTCCATTAGATATACAATCAAAATTACTTAGAGTCTTGGACAATCTTAAAATAATTAGAGTAGGAGGGACCTATGAAAAGAAAATAGATGTTAGGGTTATAGCTGCTACAAATAGAAACTTAAGCGATGAAGTATTAAATAAGAATTTTAGAGAAGACTTATATTATAGATTAAACGTAATAAATATAAAACTTCTAGATCTTAAAGATAGACGAGAAGATATTTATCTATTAGCTAGCTATTTTATAAAAAAACTTAACATGAAAAATAATACTACCTCAAAAAAATTAGGAGAAAAATTCATTGAAAAAATCGAAAATTATGATTGGAATGGTAATGTACGTGAACTTAGAAATGTAGTAGAACGTTGTTACTATATATGTGAAGATGATACTATAACTGAAAAATATTTAAATAACAAGCTTAATAAAAAAATTAAAACTAATTCTACTGAAACCTATGAAAATGATATAAAAATTAAACCTTTATCAATTCTAGAGCATGAGGCTATAAAAAAATCTTTGATTTATTGTAATGGTAATATAATTAAATCTGCAGAACTTTTAGGTATAAGTAGAGCTACTATATACAGAAAAATAAATAAATATAATATAGATGTAAATTCATTATTAGAAAGTAAGTAAAAAATGCTGTCTTAAAATTAAGACAGCATTTTTTTATTTACCAATATTTAATTTTTTAATTAAATTATGATTCAAAAAGTCATCTGATGCTTGAAGATCTTTTAATGATTTTTCTTTTTCCAATTTAACTTTTTCATTTTCCGGTATTTTTTTACCTGTTTTTATATCATAATAATCTCCAGTCCAAGACACATAAAATACTTTTCCATCTGTATATGATCCATTTCTGAAAGTAACTTTTGTATTTTTAGAATTAAACAAATCATTACCTAACATATATTCTTTTGGCAAATCATATAAATTTGCTAAAGTAGGATATAAATCTATTTGGCCTGAATAAGTATGATCTACACCTTTATGTTCATCTTTTGGAAAATGAATAAACATAGGAACCTTTTGAAGCTGATACCATTTCATATCATTAGGTTCTTTTTCTCCTACAAAATCATATAATTGTTGAATATAATTCTTAGAAATAGCATTATGGTCTCCGTAGAGTACTATTAAAGAGTCATCCATGTACCCTTCTTTTTCAAGCTTATCTAAAAACATTCCTAATTGTGTATCTGCATAATGAATGCCTTTTAAGTAATTACCCATAAATGTTCCTTCATATTTTCCTACATTAAATTTTTCATCTTTTTCATATCCTTCAACATCGTCATATGGGAAATGACTACTTAAAGTTACAACAAATGAATAAAAAGGCTTTTTAAATGACTTCATTTTTTCTAAAGATTGATTTAAGAAAGATTTATCGCTAAGTCCAAGACCTACTTTATCATCTATTTTATAATTTGTTTCACCATAAAAATCATCAAATTTTTGAGCTTTATACATAACGTTTCTATTCCAAAATCCATTTTTATACCCATGCATTGCTGCTGTATAATATCCTTCATCTCCTAAAGTTTTTGGTAAGGAATTAAATTTATTTCCACTATACAAATAATATGCTGCGCCAGAAGCTGCTGGATATACTGAATTATTTGATAAAAATTCTGCATCTGAAGTATTTCCCGCTGCTACTTGATAAAAATAGTTATCAAAATAGCGACTTCTTTTTAACCATCTATTTAAATTTGGTGTAACTTCTTTTCCTTCAACTTTAGCATTTATAACAAATTGCTGAAGTGCTTCTACTTGAATAACTATTAAATTTTTTCCTTTTGCTTTTCCTTTTAAATTATTAGTTTCAGATTTCAAATTATCATTAAATACTGATTTTATTTGATTTTCCTTTTCTTTTGGCAAAGGCTTCATATTATTAATAGTATTTTTAGTAAACTGATATGCATCTATAGCATGAAAATTTATACTTCCTAGAACTTTAGTTATATATATTCTGTTACTCATAGTATGCAAAAGTCCTGGTTGATCTTTAGCTAATTTTGATATACTTATATTATTTAATGCTCCTGCACCAAATATTATAACTGCAGCTAAAACCACTCTTGTAACAAGCTTATTTTCTTTTCTATTAGCTTTCTTATAAAATCTCATAAGTGGTATAAATAAAATTATATCTATAACATATAATATATCTGTAGCCTTAAAAAGACTTCCTATACTAGATGCAACCCCTCCAAGTAAAAAGGCATTTCTTATAGCTCCTATAGATATAATATCTTTATAATATCTAAAATAAGCTAAATCAGCTATTATGAAAATACTTATTATAATATTAAGTATATATAAAAATCTGGTTCTTCTTTTGTTTTTAAACAAAAGTGAAATTCCTACAATAATTAAAACTGAAGCAATAACAGGACTCATTATATACTTATAGCTAAAAAAGTTAGTAGCTATTTGCTTACCATAAAAAAGTACTTTTAAAGTTACTAAAATTACAAAAAATAATATATCCAAATTTTTCACAAAGCTATGTATAATTTTGTGAACTATATTAGTACTATCATTAAATTTATACATTTTTTTCTTCCTTTCCCCCTATAATACACACACATATATATTAATATAAATTTATTCATTAAGTTTAAATAAGTAGTAAAATTTCTTTTAACTTATACTTAACTTGAATTTTATTATATCTTAACACATAAAGTACAAATTTAAAAACAAAACCTTACATGAAAATAAGGTTTTGTTTAACAGTTTTCTACATATTTAACATTAATATAGAATAATTTAAGTAAATTGCAAAAGCTACCCATATAGCATAAGGAATCATCAATAAAGCTGCTTTTCTATCATATTTTCTAAATTCTAATATAGTTAAGATTATAAAAATAAATAAAATTATAATTTCAATAAAAGCACACTTAATAGAATTAAATCTAAAGAAAATTATACTCCACAAAAAATTTAAAATTAGTTGAATTATATATAAAGTTACTGGTAATTTTATATCAATATTTTCTTCTCTTAGTTTTATTATTCTATAAAATGCTATACCCATAAGTAAATATAATATAGGCCAAACTATTCTAAAAACTCCTGCTGGAGGAGAGAAAGAAGGTTTATTTAAAGTATTATAAAAATCATTATTACTTCCTATATTTCCAGAAATAATTGCTGATAAAAAACCTACTCCCTCAGTTATTAGTATTGATAATATTAATGTTAAAATGTCTTTGAGGTTATATACTTTAAAAACTCTTTTCGTAATATCACCACCATAATTTTATTTACATTAATATTAATATGAAAGTTTTACTTTTTTATTCCATATCCTCCATAAACAGTTTTAATATCATTAATTGATATCATAGCCTTTATATCAGTACTTTCTATTACTCTTATTATTTCTTCTCTTCTTCTTCTTTTTGCATGTATTATAAGTATCTTCTTTTGATCTATTTTTCCTTCACCATTCATAACTGTAACTCCAACATTTTTTTCTCTTAATATTTCTGCTAACTTTATGCCATCTTCCTCTGAAGCTATAATATTTATTGTAAGTAATCCTATTGCTAATTTTTCCTCTAATATGCACCCTACATAATTTCCTGATGCAAACCCTAGAGCATAAGCTACCATTCTTATAGGATCCTCTTTTATTCCTGATAAAACAGAACTTGTTACATACAGCCATATCGTAACTTCCATAAACCCTATAATAGACCCGTATAATTTTTCTCCTCTTGTAATCATAACTGTTCTAACAGTCATAAGTGCAACTTCTGCTATTTTTGCAATAAAAATAAAAGCATAAAAAAACAATTTAATTCCCCCCATCCATAAGACTTATAGAAGTCATAATTAAAATATCAACAACCATACATATTATATATATAAAAACCAATTATGTTAATAGAAATTAGCAAATTTATAAGATAAAAATCACTGGTAATTGATTATATTTTTTTATGCTTTAAATAGCAAAATAAAATATTGCAATATATAAGCATTATGTATTATAAAAATACATATAAATTATATATTGCAATACTATATTACATAAATTAAATTAGCTCTTTATCCTATTCTTATTCTTCTAAAAGATAAGCAACTCCTACCAATCCCGGTCCACTATGAACTCCAGATACAGGACTTATACATCCCCCTAAAAAGGAACTAGTAACGTTTTTCATATCTTTTATTTTTTCAAATACATATTTTGCATCTTTCTCTGCATTACCGTGCATAACATATATTTTACATTTACTTTTTTCTAAAATTTCTTTCATTGTGTCTACAAGCTTATTTAATGATTGTTTTCTTCCTCTAACTTTACAATATGTATAATACTTCCCATCTTCATGATCTATAGCAATTATAGGCTTTATATTTAAAAGTTCTCCTAAAGTACCAGCAACTTTACCTATACGTCCACCTTTTTTTAAATATTCTAAAGTTCCAACTACAAAATAAGTACCTATCTTTTGTCTTAGACTAGGAAGTGATTCTACTATATAATCAAAATTTTTCCCTTCTTCTATCATCCTAGCACACTCTAAAACCATAATTCCTTCTCCTAAAGAAATATTTCTAGAATCAAAAATATGAGTATTTAGTTTAGGGTGATTTTCTCCAACAATTTTTATTCCATTATATATACCTGATAACCCACTTGATAAAACAATTGCTATCACATGAGTATATCCTTCTTTTTCTAAAGAAGTAAATATTTCTTCCATATCATCCATAGATGGCATAGATGAAGTAGGTATTTCTACATTCAAATCATTGTATACTTTTTCTGAAGTTATTTCTAATTTGTCTCTAAATTCTCTATCTTTATATATAATTCTAAACGCTAATTGTTTTATATTATACTTGTCTAAAATATCTTGAGATAAATCACAAGTAGTATCTGTAATTAAAGCAATCTTTTCCAACTGATATTCCTCCTAAATCTACAACATATAGAATAATTATAACATTTTAATATTACATAGCAATAGGATTACTATATAAATTTAAATAATCTGTTAATAAACATTTTCATATAAATTAGCTGATATTATTATTTTTCTCATATTATTCTATGATATACCTCTCATACAATAATTATATAATACTTTCCTATATATTTAAATATTTTTAATTTTTAGAGTTTAAAAACATTTACAAATATAGTTGACTGATGTAAAATAAAATGATATTGTGTAAATTAAAGTAAAATTTAATAGAATATATCCATATATTTCTGATAATAAGGTTCAGAAGTTTCTACGAGATACCGTAAATAGCTCACTATGGGATGATATAAAATATATATTTCTTATGAAATAAAAAAACCTACATATCTTCCATTGATATGTAGGTTTTTTATTTTATATTTAATTAATAGGAGGAGACTATGAAATCATCAAACACTAAAGAAAATTTAACAAACCATTCTTTACTTGAAAAACTATTTAAGTTATCTAAAAACAAAACTAATACTAAAACAGAAATTTTAGCTGGATTTACTACCTTTATAACAATGGCTTACGCTCTTTTAGTAATTCCAAACATATTAAAATTTTCTGGTATGAATTCTTTAGGAATAAGAGGGGATGCGGCCTCAAAACTTTCAACTTTAAATGACCCTGTAGTAGGCTCAATATTTACAGGAATGTGTATAACTTCTGGTATAGGAACTATAATAATGGCTTTCTATGGAAATTTACCTTTTGCAGTAGCTCCTGGAATAGGACTTACCGCTTTCTTTACATATAGTGTATGTTTAACTTTAGGATACACATGGCAACAAGCATTAACTGCTGTATTTATTTCTGGTATTATTTTTATACTTATTACCGTTACATCTATAAGACAAAAAATAGTTGAAGCTATACCTGAAAACTTAAAAATAGCTATTACAGGTGGTATAGGCTTATTTATAGCTCTTATAGGGTTAAAAAGTGGACATATTGTAGTATCTAATCCTGATACTTTAATAGGATTTGGTAATTTTTCCGATCCAAGAACCTTATTAACACTGATAGGCATAACAGTTATGGGAATACTAATAGCTAACAATATAAAAGGTGCTATATTAATTTCTATAATTATTACAACTATTATAGGTATACCTATGGGAATAACCAATATTTCTAATCTACAATTTTTAAGCATACCTGCATCTCCTGCTCCTACTTTTATGGCTTTCGATTTTAAAGGACTTATAACTCATAACGGTAGTGGTTTTATAGGAGCTATATCTAGCATATTAATTGTAATACTAACCTTTAGTTTAGTAGATTTATTTGATACTATAGGAACTTTAGTTGGAACTGCTGAGAAAGCTAATATGATTGAAAAAGATGGTAAAATAAAAAATATGAATCAAGCCCTTTTATCAGATGCTATTGCTACAACAATAAGTTCTTTCTTTGGTACAACAACTACTGCTACTTATATAGAATCTACTGCGGGCATTGCAGAAGGAGGTAGAACAGGATTAACTTCTCTTGTTACAGGTATACTATTTATATTATGTTTATTCTTTACTTCTGTAGTAGGAATAGTTCCTGCTGAAGCTACTGCCCCTGCTTTAGTTATAGTTGGAGTACTAATGACAGGTTCTATAAAGAAAGTTAATTTTGATGACTTTACAGAAGCATTACCAGCATTCTTTACCATTGCTATAATGCCTTTTAGTTATAGTATTGCTAATGGAATTGCTGCAGGAATAATATTTTATCCTATAATGAAAATATTCACTAAAAAATATAAAGAAGTACATCCAATAATATACATACTAGCAATATTATTTATTATAAGATTTATAATGCTCCCTTAATACATAATAGATTAAATTATAAAATTAATAAAAATAAGATTAAACTATATAAAAAGACTTCTAAATTTTAAACTATATAAAATTTAGAAGTCTTTTATATGTAATTAAATATATTTTATATTTCTACTATGTTATCAAGCATATGACATACTAATTTCCAAAATAATATTAACAAAACTAAATTAACAGCTTGTGAAGCTATATTTATTGTTTTGTCTAAATAAAAATTCATATTATTATTAACATATCTAAAAATAACACTGTTTAAAGTTAAACTATCTCTAAATATATTATTTATAACAGAGTTAAATCTTTCTATTAATATGTTTATTATTATAAATATTGCAACAGAATGAAGTTTGCCAAATTTCTTTTTTCTTTTAGTAACCTTAGACAAGCATATAGAAAAATATACTATTAAAAGAACTTTTGCATAAGAAAGAACAAAGAAAGGACCTGCTATAACTACAAACTTAGGAATATCAGTTATTATGCTATAAATTTGAGTATAGTGTATTATGGTTTTATTATTTAATATTATAATTCCAATTAAATATATATATATAAATTGTATTAATTCAACTATAATAATTTGAATAAGGGATACTATAACTTTACTTTTTAATATATGGTTACTTTTTTTAGGTATAGAAAATATAAGATATGCTGTATCTTTATATAAATCTCTTACAAATATTTTTATATTAAAAATAAAAACTATAGCAACAAAAATTAAGTTAACTATAATAAGAACAATATAAGTATTCATTCCAAGTTTACTTGCTTTACTAAGAATAAAATTATTAATAATTATTTGCAATATCATTAATATTATAAATTCTTTATAGCAACCTTTAAGTTCATATTTAATAAGATTTTTCATTATTAAACAACTCCCTATATATATCAGCTATACTCTTACCCTTTTTCATTTTAAGATCTTCTACATTTCCACTTAAAATTATCTTCCCTTTATCTATAAAAAATACTTGATCAAAAACTCTTTCTGTATTTTCTACCAAATTTGTAGCTATTATTATTGAACTTTCTACTGTATAATTGTTCATTATTATATCTAATATCTTATCTCTTGTTATTAAATCTACTCTAGATAAAGGCTCATCTAACAAATATAATTTAGATTTTCTACAAAAAACTAATGTTAATAGTAATTTTTCTAATTCACCTTTAGGTAAAGATGTAATTTTACTTTTTATATTTAAATCCATAAATTTAATAAGTTTATTACATCTTTCTTCATCAAAATCCTTATAAAAATCCTTAAAAAATTCAATTGAATCTTTAACACGCATCCATTTATAAAGGAAATTTCTATCTGGAAGATAAGATACTTTAGATTTTGTTTCAATTCCTGGTTTTACTCCATCTATTAAAACTTCTCCTGATGAACATTTTGAAATTCCTGCTATTATTTTTAAAAGTGTAGTCTTACCACTACCACTAGGTCCTAATAATCCTACTATTTTGCCTTTATCTACTTCCATTCTTATGCCTTTTAATATGTCTCTTTGAAAATAACTTTTTTTCAAATTTGAACACGAAAAAAATTTTTCCATATACATACCTCTTTTTTTATATTATATAATGTATACTAATCTCATGTTATAATAGTAACCTTATTCTTATTTAACGTCAATAATTGTCCTTTAAGATCAATAATCCTTACCAAATACTAACATATCCATATATTTATATAAAAAACAAAGCACTAAAATTTAAAATTTTAGTGCCTAAAACTATCTATCTGCTTTTAGCCTTTTCATACAACATTTCTTGTATTTTTTTCCACTACCACAAGGACAAGGATCATTTCTTCCTACTTTAACTTTTTCACTAGGATTTTTTATATGTACATTTGTATTATTTACGTTTCTTATTTCTTTTTCATTGTATCCTTTTAAACACCATTTTCTAATTCTAAAATTTATATCATATAATTTATTTTTAAAGTCTTCTTCTATAGACCCATTCTTTAGATTAATAGCATCTTTTAAATTTTCCATTATATAATCTATATTTAATCCATTCTTTAAAAAGAATAAAGAGTTATTTGAAATTGTATCTATTTTTTCTTTTGATAAAAGTATGTCTTTACTTAAACACTCTTTTAATTCTTCTATCATGGATATATCTTCTTCTAATACACCTTTATATCCTTTTTCATAAGATTGAATATCATAATACTCTATATGGTTTAATTTCTCATGTGCCATTACAATATAGTTTGCATCATATACATTTTCATTGAATATCAAATCATCTTGTTTTTTTATACCATAGTACATACAATTACTTTCTTGAAGTAAATTTTCTAAATACTCTTTATCAAATTCAACTTCTAATTTTTGACTATCAATATATGTTAACTTTTTAGTAACTTCAGATACTACATTATATAAATCATCAAATTTTAAAACTCCATAATAATATATTATTTCTGATATTACTTTTAAAATATCTTTTGAAAGAGAGAATCCTAAATTTAATTCATGATTATTTATAAGCTTGTCCTCTAATAATTTAGTAATATTTATTGGTATTACTAAGTTAAATTTGTTATCAACCATTACTGGAAATACTATTCCATAGTTTTTTAAAGATTGTACAACATCATTATAAAATTCTTTATTATTTATTAAGTACTCTTTTTCTTCAAAATATCTATTTAGAAAAAGATATTGATTAAAATCTAGATTTTCTAATATACCATCAAAATTTGTCTCTATATATTCATCTAAAAAAGTTATTAAATCTTTTTTACTTAACTTACTTACCCCTTTAATTTTAAGAGATCTTCTTATTTCTGTTAAATCGTCCTTACTATAACAACTTAACATTTCACTTAATAAACATTTTTCATCATTTAATGAAGGAAATTTACATTTACTTTTTTTTACTTTGACTTCTGCTTTTTCTTTCAAACTACAACTCACAACCATTCTCCTATTCTAGTTATATATTTAAATCTTTTCCATTACTAATTGTATATAAATAATTCATGTTTTTCAAGAATTATAATTTACCACAGTTTTTTTGTAACCATTATCTCTGTATGTACATATAATATTATTAACCAATAGATATTTATTTTAAAATTGGTTCTTGGACAAGTTATTACTCTTATCCCCTATATAAGGAGGGATACTATGGGACACAAACATGATAAGTATTATTGTTGTAAACCATGCAATTCTTGCAATAGCTGTTGTAATAACTGTAACTGTGGATATAACAGTGGTTCAAATTGTGGATATGGCGGTAACGGCCTTTTAATATATCTATTGCTTTTAGCTTCTTTTTGTAGATACTAATAGCTAAAACAAAACATTAAATAATTAATATAGCTTTAATGCTGATTAAAAGTTAATTATAACTTTTGATCAGTATTTTGTTTTATAAAACTATTTAATATCATAGTTTTTCTACCTTATATATGTAGTAAAATTTTACATTAAATACTTAATATGCTATACTAATAAGTGTTCGATTCTAATAATTAATATCTTTTGATAATTATACCAGTTATAATTTATCATCTATTTTCGTTTTTTAACTCAGTAATTTACCACTAAATTCTTATTTTTTTTTAATATTAGCATTTTAAATTCAGTCATTTTTAATATGGTTTTCTAAGCAAAAGGAGGTCGATTTAAACTCTATGATAGAGTTCAAAAATATAACTAAAAAATTTAAAAATAAAAAAGTATTAAACAACATAAGTTTATCTATAAAAAAAGGAGAAATGGTAGTATTAATAGGTCCTAGTGGTTGTGGTAAAACTACCACCTTAAAAATGATAAACAAACTAATAAAACCTAGTGAAGGTAAAATATTAATTCATGGAAAAGACATATTAAAAGAAAATACCATAAAGCTAAGAAGAAATATAGGTTATGTAATCCAACAAACTGGATTAATGCCTCATTTAACTATAGGAGAAAATATAGGGTTGATACCTTATCTTGAAAAATGGCCCTATAAAAAGATAAAAAGTAAGGTTTCAGAACTATTAAATATGATTAATTTAGATTCTAATATTTATAAAGATAGATTTCCAAAAGAATTAAGTGGAGGACAACAACAAAGAATCGGTGTAGCTAGAGCCTTTGCCACAAATCCTGAAATTATACTAATGGATGAGCCCTTCAGTGCACTAGATCCTATAACTAGAAATCAACTTCAAGATGAATTATTTGAATTACAACAGAAAATGAAAAAAACCATAGTTTTTGTTACTCATGATATGGACGAGGCTTTAAAACTAGCTGATAGAATTTGTATAATGAAAGATGGCAAAATCGTTCAGTATGATACCCCTGAAAATATATTAAAAAACCCTGCTCATGGATTTGTAGAAGAGTTCATAGGAAAAGATAGAATTTGGAATCAACCTGAGTTTATTAAAGCTAAAGATATAATGATAGAAAATCCATTAAAAGTTTCTTATAACAAAACTATAATTCAAGGAATTCAGATTATGAGAAAAAATAAAATAGACCATTTACTTCTTATAGATAAAAGTAACAACTTCAAAGGCATTTGTAGTTTCAAAAATTTGCAATTAGAAGATAATAAATTTATAAAATTAAAAGATATTATGAATGAAAACATAATTACAATAGATGAAAATACTTGTATACTGGATATATTAGAGTTTGTAAAAAAATATAATACTAGCTATATTCCAGTATTAAATAAAACTAATACTATTATAGGATTAATAACTAAAAGTAGCCTTCTATCTATATTGAGTACTCAATTTTTAGATGAAGAGGTGGCTAAATAATATGAATAAAATAAGTTTTTTAGATTTTATAGTAAAAAGAAAATCCCAACTGCTTAATTTAACTCTTGAGCATATAGGACTTTCACTTATAGCAATAATAATAGCAGTTATTATAGGAATACCTCTTGGCATATTAATATTTAAGAGAAAGAAACTCACTAAACCTATTATGGGAATGGCAAATGTTGCTCAAGCAATACCTAGTATAGCTTTATTAGGATTTTTAATCCCATTTCTAGGTATAGGTAGTAAGCCTTCCATTATTATGGTTGTTATATATTCTCTTTTACCTATACTAAAAAACACATATACTGCACTTAACAGTATAAATCCTGATACAGTTGAAGCAGCAAGAGGAATGGGTATGACTAACAATCAAATTTTAAGAATAGTACAACTCCCCCTATCTTTACCTATAATAATGGCAGGTATTAGGATTTCAGCAGTTACAGCTATCGGTCTTATGACTATAGCTGCTTTTATAGGTGCCGGAGGTTTAGGTTATTTAGTTTTTACAGGAGTTCAAACTGTAGATAATAACATGATATTAGCAGGGGCTATTCCTGCTTGTATCTTAGCACTACTTATGGATTTTATAATAGGTAAGATAGAAAATTCTGTAACGCCAGCAGGGATAACAACTACAAACTTAAAAGGGATAAAACGTAAAAAACATACTTTATTTAATCCTAGCAAAGCCCCTAAAATAATATCAGCTATATTAATAATAGCTATAATAATTGGAACTATTGGTTATTTTATAACAAAAAAAGATAAAATAGTTATAGGCTCTAAAAACTATAACGAACAATTAATTTTAGGTAATATGCTAGCTGAACTTATAGAAAATAACACCAATTTAAAAGTTGAAAAAAAGTTAAATCTTGGTGGAACTAGTGTAGCCTTTACTGCTTTAAAATCTGGAGAACTTGATATGTATCCAGAATATACTGGAACCGCTTTAATAAGTATAATGAAAAAACCTATTATAAATAATCCATCTAAAGTTTATAATGTTGTAAAAGATTATTATAATAAAAACTTTAATATTTCTTGGCTTAAACCCTTAGGATTTAACAACACCTATACTCTAGCTATAACACAAAGTACAGCTAAAAAATATAACCTTAAAACTATATCAGACTTATCTAAAGTAAGTAGTAATTTAAATTTAGGATGCAATATGGAATTTACAGGAAGAAAAGATGGGTTAAAAGGACTTGAATCTGTATATAATACAAAATTTAATAAGGTTAAAGCTATTGATGGTGGTTTAAGATATACTTCATTAAAAAATAAAAAAACAGATGTTGCAGATGCTTTTTCCACAGAAGGACTTTTAAAAGCTTTTAATTTAAAAGTATTAAAAGATGATAAACATATCTTTCCACCATATTATCCTGCTCCTATAATAAGAAATGAAACCTTAAAAAAACATCCTGAATTAAAACCTTTGATAAATAAGCTATCTGGTAAAATATCAGAAAAAGAAATGAGAAATATGAATTATAAAGTAGACAAGTTAGGTAAGTCTCCTGAAAATGTTGCTAGTCAGTTTTTAAAATCTAAGAATTTAATTAAATAAAAAAATAAAAGCAGATTAAAATAAATCAGATTTATTTTAATCTGTTTTTATTTTTTAGTTAATTTTTTGTTAATATTAATTATATTCTTATTATTTTTACATATTATGTATATTAATTCTATATTGTAATAAAATCATTATATCTTTCCAAATCTTCTAGCACCTTAATCATCCTATTATATGTAATGTATTTCATTTAATTCAAATATAAACATTTAAATATATATTTTTTACAATTATACCTTTAATAGTATTCGCAATTTAAAGAATATTAAAAATTCATTAAATAATATATACTATTAATATTTTACAATATAAAATTTATATGTTATTCTAATAAATATTCACTACTAATAATAATTATTAGTATGCTAATTAGTCATTTTTCCTTATCTAATATCATTAATATCAATGATTCTATTAGTTTATGTCTATTTTTTTCAAAATAAAAATAATAAAATTTAGTCATTTTCTTTTACTCAACTTACCAAAGGAGGTATTTTTATAAACTTATGAAGAAAATTATAGAGTTTAAAAACATAACAAAAAGTTTTAAAAACAAAAAAATATTAAAAGATATAAACCTATCTATAAACAAAGGAGAATTAGTAGTACTTATAGGTCCTAGTGGCTGTGGAAAAACCACTACCCTAAAAATGATAAATAAATTAATAGAACCTACTAGTGGAAAAATATTTGTTGATGGAAAAAATATAACAAAGGAAAATACAATAAAATTAAGAAGACAAATGGGGTACGTAATACAACAAACTGGCTTAATGCCTCACCTAACTGTAAGTGAAAATATAGGTTTAATACCACACCTTGAAAAATTACCCTATGAAAAAATAGAAAAAAAAATTATTGAACTGTTACAACTAGTTAGTTTAAAACCTAAAACTTACATGGACAGATTTCCAAAAGAACTAAGTGGAGGTCAACAGCAAAGAATCGGAGTTGCAAGAGCCTTTGCTACAGATCCAGAAATCATACTTATGGACGAACCTTTCAGCGCATTAGATCCAATCACTAGAAATCAACTTCAAGATGAATTATTTGAACTTCAACAAAAAATGAAAAGAACAATTGTCTTTGTTACCCACGATATGGATGAAGCTTTAAAATTAGCAGATAGAATATGTATAATGAAGGATGGACAAATAATTCAGTATGATACTCCTGAAAATATACTTAAAAATCCTTCTCACGGATTTGTAGAAGAATTCATAGGTAAAAATAGAATTTGGAGCCAACCTGAATTTATTAAAGCTAAAGATATTATGATAGAATCACCTGTAAAAGCATCCCCTAACAGAACTATAATGCAGGGGATTCAAATCATGAAAAAAAATAAAGTAGATAGTCTTCTTATTGTAGATGAAGAAAATAACTTAAAAGGTATCTCTACTTTAAAAAGCATACATGGAGAAACAGATAAATCCTTAAAATTAAAAGATATTATGAGTGAAGATATAATTACAGCTACTGATGATACTTGTATTCTTGATATTTTAGAATTGGTAAAGAAGCATAATAAAAGTTATATACCTATTGTAGATAAAAACTCCCATCTCTTAGGTCTAATAACCAAAACAAGTTTGCTTGCAGTATTAAGCACTCAATTTTTAGATCAGGAGGTAAATAATTAGTATGAATTTTTTCCAATTTATATTTGAAAGAAAAGATCAAATGTTGAAACTAACATTTCAGCATATACAACTTTCTATAATTGCCATTTTAATAGCTATCCTTATAGGTGTACCTCTTGGAATATTAATATTTAAAAGAAAAAATTTAAGCAAGCTTATAATAGGCTTAGCAAATATTGCTCAGGCAGTACCTAGCCTTGCCTTATTGGGATTTTTAATACCTCTTCTAGGAATAGGAAGTAAACCATCTATTGTTATGGTAGTTATATATGCTCTTCTTCCTATATTAAAAAATACCTATACTGCCCTTAATAATATAAATCCTGATACAGTAGAAGCTGCTAAAGGAATGGGAATGACTAATAATCAAATCTTAAAAATAGTACAACTCCCTTTAGCTTTACCTATAATAATGGCTGGTATTAGAATTTCAGCTGTTACAGCTGTTGGTCTTATGACTATAGCTGCATTTATAGGTGCTGGCGGTCTTGGATATTTAGTTTTTACAGGAGTTCAAACTGTAGATAATAATATGATTTTAGCTGGAGCTATTCCTGCTTGTATCTTAGCTTTACTTATGGACTTTATAATAGGTAAAATAGAAAATTCTGTAACTCCTGCTGGAATCAAAACTAATACTAGTAACATAAAACGAAAGAGACACACAATATTTAATCCTAGTAAAACACCTAAAATAGTAGCTGCTATATTAGCAATATCCATATTAGGTACTACTATAGGCTACTTTGCTACAAAAAAAGATACTATAGTTATAGGATCTAAAAACTATAACGAACAATTAATTTTAGGTAATATGTTTGCATATTTAATAGAGAATAATACAAATTTAAAAGTTGAAAAAAAATTAAATCTCGGCGGAACCAGTGTAGCCTTTACTGCTTTAAAATCTGGAGAACTTGATATGTATGCTGAATATACAGGAACTGCACTGATAAGCATAATGAAAAGACCTGCTATAAACGATCCAGATAAAGTATATAATATTGTGAAGGATTACTATAATAAAACCTTTAATATTTCTTGGCTTAAGCCTCTAGGGTTTAATAATACTTATGCTATGGCAGTTAGATCCGATACTGCAAAAAAATATGACCTTAAAACAATATCTGATTTATCTAAAGTAAGTAGTAACTTAAATTTAGGATGTAACATGGAATTTACAGGCAGAAAAGATGGATTAAAAGGTCTTGAATCCTTATATAATATAAAATTTAAAAGTGTTAAAGCTATTGATGGCGGTTTAAGATATACCTCATTAAAAAACAAAAAAACAGATGTTACAGATGCTTTTTCCACAGAAGGACTTTTAAAGGCATTTAATTTAAAAGTATTAGAAGATGATAAAAAATTATTTCCACCTTATTATGCAGCTCCAATAATAAGAAATGATACCTTAAAAAAATATCCTGAATTAAAAAAAGTTATAAACAAACTAGATGGCAAAATTTCTGATGAAGAAATGAGAGAAATGAACTATCAAGTAGATAAATTAGGTAAATCTCCTGAAAGCGTTGCAAAAGAGTTCTTAAAATCTAAAAAGCTTATTTAATAAAAAAATCCATTCCGATAATTCATATATACTATAAATATTTATAAAAACTCAACTAATAAAAGCAGATTTATTTTAATCTGCTTTTATTAGTTAATTAATTTTTTGTTAATATTAATGTTAATTTACAAATTTCTTTTCCTAGTATGCATATTAGTATTATATTATATTTATCTTAGCTATACTTTCATAATCCTCTAAAATCTTCATTTTACTTATCTATGTAAATTAATATATATTTTGAAAATAAATTCATATAAATTTCTATATTTTTACCCATATATCCTGAATGCAACTTTAAATTTTAAGAATATTAAGAATTTATTAAATATTATATAACATTTAAATTTTACAATAAAACTTTAATATGTTATTCTAATAAATATTCACTATTAATAATAATTATTAATACATCCATCAGTCATTATTAAACTTATCTTTTATCATTTAATTTAGTTATTCTACTAATTTTATTTCTTTTTCTTTAATATATCATATATATTATTAGTCATTTTTTTATTTCAGTTACTAAAAGGAGGTATTTTTATAAACATATGAAGAAAATTATAGAGTTTAAAAACATAACAAAAAGTTTTAAAAACAAAAAAATATTAAAAGATATTAACCTATCTATAAACAAAGGAGAATTAGTAGTTCTTATAGGACCTAGCGGCTGTGGGAAAACCACTACCCTAAAAATGATTAATAAATTAATAGAACCAACTTCCGGAAGAATTTTTGTTGATGGAAAAAATATAACAAAGGAAAATTCAATAAAATTAAGAAGACAAATGGGGTACGTGATACAACAAACAGGATTAATGCCACATCTAACTGTAAGTGAAAATATAGGTTTAATACCACACCTTGAAAAATGGCCTTATGAAAAAATAGAAAAAAAAATTATTGAACTGTTACAACTAGTTAGTTTAAAACCTAAAACTTATATGGATAGATTTCCAAAAGAACTAAGTGGAGGTCAACAGCAAAGAATCGGAGTTGCAAGAGCCTTTGCTACAAATCCAGAAATCATACTTATGGACGAACCTTTCAGCGCATTAGATCCAATCACCAGAAATCAACTTCAAGATGAATTATTTGAACTTCAACAAAAAATGAAAAAAACAATTGTATTTGTTACCCACGATATGGATGAAGCTTTAAAACTAGGTGATAGAATTTGTATAATGAAATCTGGACAAATAATTCAATATGATACTCCTGAAAATATACTTAAAAATCCTTCTCATGGATTTGTAGAAGAATTCATAGGAAAAAATAGAATTTGGAGCCAACCTGAATTTATTAAAGCAAAAGATATTATGATAGAATCACCTGTAAAAGCATCACCTAATCGAACTATAATGCAAGGTATTCAAATCATGAAAAAAAATAAAGTAGATAGTCTTCTCATTGTAGATGAAGAAAATAATTTAAAAGGTATCTCCACTTTAAAAAGCATACATGGAGAAACAGATAAATCCTTAAAATTAAAAGATATTATGAGTGAAGACATAATTACAGCTACTTATGATACTTGTATTCTTGATATTTTAGAATTAGTAAAAAAACATAACAAAAGTTATATACCAATTGTGGATAAAAGCTCTCATCTCTTAGGTCTAATAACAAAGACAAGCTTACTTGCAGTATTAAGCACTCAATTTTTAGATCAGGAGGTGAATAACTAATATGAATTTTTTTCAATTTATCTCTGAAAGAAAAGATCAAATATTAAAACTAACATTTCAGCATATACAACTTTCTATAATTGCCATTTTAATAGCTGTGCTTATAGGTGTCCCTCTTGGAATAATAATATTTAAAAAGAAAAGTTTAAGTAGCCCTATAATAGGATTAGCAAACATTGCTCAGGCAGTACCTAGTCTTGCTTTATTAGGGTTTTTGATACCATTTTTAGGAATAGGCAGTAAACCATCTATAGTTATGGTAGTTATATATGCTCTTCTTCCTATATTAAAAAATACCTATACTGCTCTTAACAATATAAATCCAGATATAGTAGAAGCTGCTAAAGGAATGGGAATGACTAACAATCAAATTTTAAAAATAGTACAAATTCCTCTGGCCTTACCTATAATAATGGCCGGTATCAGAATTTCAGCTGTTACAGCTGTTGGTCTTATGACTATTGCTGCATTTATAGGCGCTGGTGGACTTGGATATTTAGTTTTTACAGGGGTACAAACTGTTGATAATAATATGATTTTAGCTGGAGCTATTCCTGCTTGTATCTTAGCTTTACTTATGGACTTTATTATAGGTAAAATAGAAAACTCTGTAATTCCTACTGGAATAAAAACTAATGGTAGTAACATAAAACGAAAAAGGCACACAATATTCAACCCTAGTAAAACGCCTAAAATAGTAGCTAGTATTCTAACAATATGTATAATAGGTGGTACTATAGGATATTTTGCTACAAAAAAAGATACTATAGTTATAGGATCTAAAAACTATAATGAACAATTAGTTTTAGGTAATATGTTTGCTCTTCTCATAGAAAGTAATACAAATATAAAAGTAGAAAAAAAATTAAATCTTGGTGGAACAAAAGTAGCCTTTACTGCATTAAAATCCGGAGAACTTGATATATATCCAGAATATACAGGTACTGGTCTCATAAGTATAATGAAAAAAACTACTATAAGTGATCCAGATAAAGTTTATAACCTTGTAAAAGATTATTATAACAAAACTTTTGATATTTCTTGGCTTAAACCTTTAGGTTTTAACAATACTTATGCTATGGCAGTAAGACAAGATACTGCTAAAAAATATAATCTTAATACTATATCTCAGTTAGCTAAAATTAGTGAAAACTTAGATTTAGGATGTAACATGGAGTTTACAGGGAGAAAAGATGGATTAAAAGGACTTGAGTCTATATATAATATTAAATTTAAAAGTGTTAAGGCTATTGATGGTGGTTTAAGATATGCCTCTTTAAATAATAGAAAAATAGATGTTACAAATGCTTTTTCTACAGAAGGACTTTTAAAAGCATTTAATTTAAAAGTATTAGAAGATGATAAAAAATTGTTTCCACCTTATTATGCTGCTCCTATAATAAGAAACGATACTCTAAAAAAACACCCTGAATTAAAAGAACTTTTAAATAAATTAGGTAATAATATTTCAAATGAAGAAATGATAGAAATGAATTACAAAGTAGATAAATTAAATCAAACTCCTGAAAATGTTGCAAAAGAATTTTTAAAATCTAAAAATTTAATTAAATAAATATATAAACTTTATATTTATTTATATTATATGAAAAATTTTTGCAATAAGATATCTACAACTTATTTATAACTTAATTGTAAAAATAAATGGACAGGTGTGATCTGCACCTGTCATTGTTCTATATATAGAATTTGTAAAAAATATTAATAATTAGATTAAACATAATAATAAGCTTCATCTAGTTAACATTTTATTTTTAACTATCCGCTAGATTAAAATCTTAACATACTCCTCTAATATAATATGAATCTACAATGAGAAAATATTATTATCATTAAGAATGCTTTGATTTTAATAAACATTTAATCTTAAATCATTAATTTTTCTACACTATTATTTTAACCTTTGTATAACTTATTATTACTATTTTTATTTCCTAACTTACCATAAAATATAATAATAACTAAAATAAATAATACTAATTAAAATGCCTCTATTTGTGTATTTTAATAAAAAGCATACTATTTCATAAAAATTCATAAAAAATATTTTAATTTAAAATTTAAATTTTAAAATCTAGCTATATATAAATAACTAAATATATAAATAAATATTTCAATAAGTATAAGTTTAACATTAATACTATATTTAAATACATTTAAATAAATAATAAGCAGTTTCAAAATTTATTTGAAACTGCTTATTTATTATTTTAAGCTTTTATACTTTTGTTACCATCTTTTCCTAATCCTTTTAATGTTTTATAAGCTTCACCAATAAGAACTAATGCAAGGATGAATAAAATTATGGCCATTACTCCTAATATATAATTTGGTTTTGCTCCAAATAGATAAGATTTTATAATTAAGAATAATGCTGAAAGAGTAACTGCAAACATAAATACCATTGGTATTACTATCATTATTGTCTTCTTTCCTCTTCTTGCAAGCCATGCTGTTAATGACAATAATGCAAGTCCTGCTAATAATTGGTTTGCTGATCCAAATATTGGCCATATTTTCTTGTATCCATATAATATCAATCCAAGTGAACATAACACTGTAATTATTGTAGATACATACATATTAGCAAGTGGAGATCTTGTTCCATCTTCTTTTACTTCAAAGAACTCTTGGAATATATATCTTCCTATTCTAGTTGCAGTATCTAAACTTGTTAAAGCAAATGCTGAGAAAGACAATATTACAAATACTTTACCAACTTCAAGTGGTAATCCAAAACTATTCATAAAAGTTGCTGTTCCACTAGCAAATATAGCCGCTGGTGTTCCTTCTGCTTTCATTACATATCCAACAGAAATTAATGCTATAATAGCAACTATACCTTCTATAAGCATTGAACCATATCCTATTAATTGAGCATCTTTTTCAGAGTTTAATTGTTTAGATGAAGTTCCTGAACTTACAAGTGAATGGAAACCTGATACAGCACCGCAAGCAACAGTAACAAATAAGAATGGGAATAAGGTTTGCCCTTTAACATTAAAAGATGTTACTGGAGCTAACTTCATTGTAGGATGAAGTACTAATATACCTATAAATGATCCTATAAGCATTGCATAAAGTAAGAATGAACATAAATAATCTCTAGGCTGTAATAATAACCACACTGGCATAGTAGATGCTACTGTGATATATATTAATAATATTATTTGCCATTGAAGTTTACTTAATTTTAATACTGGGAATGTATATCCTAAGTATATACATAAGAAAAGTAAAGCAACGCCAAATACTGTAGCTATACTTAAAGGTGCATTTCTTCTATATACAAGAAATCCAAAAACCATAGCAAGTAATATAAAAAGTATTGATGCAGTTCCTGCTTGAGCTCCTACTAATACGTTTGGTTTTGAAGGATCAAAAGCAAATGTGGAAGCACATATATCCGTAAATGCAGCAACAACTAAAACTAAAGTAACCCATGCAAAAACATTAAATAATTTTTTACCCTTTTGTCCTATATTAGCATGAATAATTTCACCTATAGAATTTCCTCCATGTCTTATAGATGCAAATAATGATCCAAAATCATGAACTCCTCCTATAAATATACTACCAATTAAGATCCAAAGCATTACAGGCACCCAACCAAATATAGCTGCTTGTATTGGTCCTGCTATAGGTCCTGCCCCTGCTATCGATGAAAAGTGATGACCAAGTAATACCTTAGCATCTGCTGGACAATAATCCACGTTGTCAAACTTTGTATGTGCTGGAGTTTTTTTATTAACATCTACACCCCAGTGTTTGGCTAACCATCTGCCATAAGTTAGGTAAGCTATAAAAAATAAAATAATACCTGTTAAAAGTAAGACTAATGAGTTCAAAACAACCCCTCCTTAATTTTTATTAAAGTGTTTTTGATACACTTTTCTAACAATTTTACCTGCTTTATTAGTTACAACTTGCTCATTTGCTAGGTCTACTAGCACTAAACGGATGTCACACCACCCGTACCAATAAAATTTATAAGCTTTAGCAAATTTAAACTTTTTAACATAATTCTTCATTTTTTCATCTACGGGAGTTTTAGAAACTATAATTCCAGTTATATAAGAACTTTTATGATCTTTGTGAGGTACAACATATTCATCCTCTGCTTTTACAAGCATATTAGAAAACCTTTGCAAAAATTCTTCTGAAACAGATTCAACATCTTTAACAAAACAATATTCATTAGTTTCAAAAGAATCTATTATGTCTTTTTCTGTAATCATACTTCTTATATTAACAATTTTACATTTAGCAAATAAATCTAAGTTTTCTCTAGAAAAATTTAAATCTTTTTTAATTTGAAAATGTGTTTTATAAGAATTCTCTACTTTTTCAATGTAATCTTCTGGATTCATCATTTTATATACCCCCTGTTTTCTCTATAATAACACCGAGAAAAAATTTAGTCAATTTTCTGTAAAATCATTTTAATAATAAATTAGCTTTAAATTTAATACAATATTAAATTTAAAGCTAATTTATTATTAATTTTATTATTTTTTAAGGTTTTGAATTAAACATTTTACTAGTATTAATTTTTAGTTCATATTTTTTTAACAATTATTATTATAAATTGTTAAATATTGTATTATATCCACATATAATCTTTAATATAAGTATATATCTTCTAAAAATTCTTTTACTACTTTATCATATTCATGTCTATTTTTGCTATAAGATTGTGCATGATCAGCATTAATAGGCATATATATCTTCCTTATCCCCTTACTTTTTTTGTTATACATATCTACAGCCATACTACTAGGAACATATCCATCTTTTTTACCATGTATAAAAAGTATAGGAACCTTTGAATTCTTAACACTATTTATAGGAGATACTTCTTTAAAACTAATACCTGTTCTTATTTTACTAACTATCCTAGCTAAAATTAAAAAAGGAAATACAGGAAGTTTAAGATCTTCCTTTAATCTTACCTTTAATATTTCTTCCATATCAGAATATCCACAGTCTTCTATACAGAATTTAACTCTTTTATCTATATCTAAATTTTGAAGCACAATAGATGCTCCCATTGATTCTCCAAAAGTACCTACAATAGAATCTTCTCCATTTTTTTCATAAATCCAATCTGTCCAAGCTTTTAAATCATGCTTTTCATAATATCCAAAAGTAGTATTAGTTCCTCCACTTCTCCCATGATTTCTATGTTCATATAATAATATATTAAAACCTCTATTAATAAATAAATCCATATACTTAACAGAGTTATATAATGTACATTTAATACCATGACATATTATTATTGTCTTAAAAGATTTTTCTTTTGCTGGAATATATAATCCATATAACTCATATCCATAGGGGGACTTTATTTTTATTTCCTCTTTTTTTAAATTATTAAAATCTTTTTCAATTATTCTTCCACACTGAACTTCTTTATCATATGTTTCTTTTATAGTTCTAGTATTAGGATATAATACTATATTAGAAAATTTAAAACCAATATAACCACAAATTATTACAATTATAATAAAAATAAAAACAACACTAAACACAGTCTTTACCTCCAAGCAAAATACCTGAAGCAATAATGCCTCAGGTACATAAAATATATTATTAACATTAAAACAAAAATCAAATTATATTAACAAATGCTTTATTTTAACAATAAATTAAAATTATTTTTCTTTTTTATCTTTTTTTAATAAATCTCCTATAGCTGCTATACTTCCTAAAGATGATAAAGTTTCATTAGGTAATATAAGCTTATTTGCAGGATTATTTGCCATTTCTTTTAATGCTTCTACTTGTTTTAAAGCTATTACTGTTTCATCAGTACCAGATTCTATTATAGATCTATTAACTTTATCTATAGCTTTAGAATCTGCTTCTGCTATTTTTTCTATAGCCTTAGCTTTACCTTCTGCTTCTAAAAGTTGAGATTCTCTAAGTCCTTCTGCTCTTCTTATATTAGCTTCTTTTTCCGCTTCAGCTTGTAATATTTTAGATTGTTTTTGTCCTTCTGCTCTTGCAATTTGAGATTGTTTTTCTCCCTCAGCTTGAAGTATTGCAGCTCTCTTATCTCTTTCTGCTTTCATTTGTTTTTCCATAGCATCTTGTATTTCTCTTGGTGGATTTATATTTTTTATTTCTACAGATAATATTTTTATTCCGTAATCATCTGTTATCTCATCTATTTGTTCAAGTAATTTAGCATTAATTCTATCTCTACCAGATAATACTTCATCTAAAGACATATTACCCACTATATTTCTCATATTAGTTATAGTTGAATACACTATACCTGATTTATAATCTTCTATATTATAAGTTGCATCTTTAGAATTCATTATTCTATAAAATATAACATTATCTATTGATATATTAACATTATCCTCTGTAATAACACCCTGTGGTTCAATATCTAATATTTGTTGTTTTTTAGATATTTTCTTTCTAACAAAATCAACAAAAGGTATTATAAAATGCCATCCTGCTTCTAAAGTTCTATGATATTTACCAAGCCTCTCAATTACATAAACATATCCTGTATTTACTATTTTTATGGAAAATATTAAACTAACTATAATTAGTACAAATAAAACTATTAAAATTATATTCATTTATATCACTCCTTAACTTTTTCTATTATAAGCCTGTTCCTTTTTACATCTATAATTTTAACTTTATCCCCCTTCTTTATCATCTCCCCCTTATTATTTACATACCAATAGATTCCTCTAAATTTTATATACTCTTTTTCATCCACATCTTTGTCTATTGTAAAAATTTTACCTATATACTTTTTTTCTGTAACTTCTATATTTTCTACATTATTTAGTATCAATTTTTTTACTAAAGGATATCCTACTATAAGCAAAACTATACTAACAATAGCAAATAATATACACTGAGTTATAAAAGATAAACCTAACACTTGAGCTATCAAAGCAATTATAGCTCCTATAGTAAACCATATAAACATAAACGAACTAGTTTGTAAATCGACTATTAATGCTATTGTACCTATTACAATCCAAAAGATATTAATATAAATAGGATTTTTAACAAGTAAATCTAATCCATTTTCCATCTATAACTCCTCACCTTTAAATATTATTATTAGTTATCTGTCATTATATTACTACAATTATACACTATTAATATAATTGAATATAGTTTTTAGTATATATTAAGTCGTATTCAAATAAATAACTAGTCAGTATGTTAGTTTATTTTGTGAACTACTTCTTCCTTGAAACCTACTAATAGCAGAGCTATTAGCAGAACTCAAGTCATTGTATTTCACAAAATATCCGTCGCATCTTTGACTTATTATTTATTTTTATATGCCTAAAGAAAATTTAAATCGAAATTATTTTACTAAAAGCTTTTCTCTTTTTTATAATAACTATATTTATTTAATCTAATATATTTTTATTATAAATCTATAGACTTTATTTAAACTGTAAATAATCTTAAGATAACATTAATAAAATAGATATTTTTATTAATTAATGAAATTTTTTCTTAATGTATTTTAAACTATATACAATTATATTGTGCAACTACATATAACTATATTTATTGACAATAAATTTCTAATACATGATAATAATATTGTTAAAATAAACAACTAATTTAAAATGGAGGAAAATTTAATGGAAAGCAACCAATATTATATAAGAGTATCTGCTGCATGTCCTTTAACTAACATTGCAGACATAGATTTTAATTTAAAAAATATAAAAATATGCATAGATAAAGCTATAAATAATAAATCAAAAGCTATAGTTTTTCCTGAATTATGTATAACTTCATATACTTGTGGAGAATTATTTAATCAAAATTTACTAATAGAGAAATCTATTGAAGGTATAAAATCAATATGTGATTATTCTATAAATAAAGACATATTAATTTCTGTAGGAGCTCCACTTACATATAATAGTTCTTTATACAATTGTGCTTTTGTTATATTTAATGGGAAAGTTTTAGGAATAGTACCAAAAAGTTATCTTCCAAATTACACAGAATTCTATGAAAAAAGATGGTTTTCTGAAGGTATAGGAATAATTAATAAAAAAATTAATCTTCCATTTCAAGAAAACATACCTTTTGGAACTAATTTGATATTTAAAAGTGGGATATTTAAATTTGCTTTTGAAATATGTGAAGATTTATGGGTTACAATTCCTCCTAGCAGCTATCTTTCTCTTATGGGAGCTAATATCATATGCAATTTATCTGCCTCTAATGAAATTGTTAGCAAAGCAGATTATAGAAGAAGCTTAATTTCTTCTCAAAGTGCAAGATGTATGTCTTCATATATATATGCTTCTTCTGGTGTATATGAATCTTCTACAGATTTAGTTTTTAGTGGTCATCTACTAATATCTGAAAATGGATCTATATTAAAAGAAAATAATAGATTTCAAAGAGAAAATGAAGTAATTGATCATATTATAGATGTAGATAAATTAAATAATGAAAGACTTAGAAATATTAGTTTTAGAGATAATATTAAAGCTACCCCTTTTGAATCTTTAGAAATAGACTTTAAATTTTCTAATAATAATATAGAAAATGATAATTTTAATAGATTTGTTAGCAAACATCCTTTTGTTCCTTCTAATGAATCTGAAAGAGAAGACCGTTGTAAAGAAATATTTAATATTCAAACATCAGCTTTAGCAAAACGTCTAACTCATACTGGAATAAAAAAAGCTGTTATAGGAATTTCCGGTGGACTTGATTCAACTTTAGCATTACTTATAGCTTCTAAAACTTTCGATATGTTAGATATACCTAGAAAAAACATAACAACAATTACTATGCCAGGCTTTGGAACTACAGATAGAACTTATAATAATGCAGTAAATCTTTGTAAAAACCTAGGTACAGATTTACGAGAAATAAACATAGTAGATGCTTGTCTACAACATTTTAAAGATATAAGTCACGATGCTAAAATTCATGATGTTACTTATGAAAATGTTCAAGCAAGAGAACGAACTCAAATACTTATGGATATAGCAAATAAAGAAGGTGGTCTTGTTATAGGAACTGGTGATTTATCAGAATTAGCATTAGGTTGGTGTACATATAATGGAGACCATATGTCAATGTATAGCGTAAACTCATCAATTCCTAAAACTTTAGTTAGATACTTAGTTAATTACGTTGCATCAACACAAGTTTCTAAAAAAGTTACTGATATTCTTATGGATATTCTAGATACACCTGTAAGTCCAGAACTTTTACCTAAAGATAAAGAAGGTAAAATAGCTCAAAAAACTGAAGATATAGTTGGTCCTTATGAATTACATGATTTCTTCTTATATTATTTCATAAGACAAGGATCTAATCCTGATAAAATAATACAGTTAGCTAAGGTAGCCTTTAAAGATTGTTATACTAGCGAAACTATAGAAAAATGGTTCAAATACTTTGTAAAAAGATTTTTCTCTCAACAATTTAAAAGATCTGCTATGCCTGATGGTCCAAAGGTAGGAACTATAAGTTTATCCCCTAGAGGAGATTTTAGAATGCCTTCTGACGCTAGCTTTAATTTATGGAAAAGTTATTTAGATTAAAATTTATTATTTTTATAAACAAAGTAAGATCATATATGTAAATATATGATCTTACTTATATATATCAACTACAAGGCCTGTAATATCATCTATAGTTTTTGCTACATCTATATTATCTTTTTCTGAATTTAATAATGCTTGAGTAAGTTCTTCTAGTTTTTCATCTATTGTTTCTATAGTTATAAAGTATTGAGTCTGCCAAAAGCTTATATCCTTCTTTACTTTATACATATGCTCTAAAACAGATTGCAAATATTCTTTTATCATCTTTTTATATGCTTTAACATCAGCATAACATTTAGTTATAACTAATCTATTTCCTTTTTTCTTTATACTATCTAACATTTCCTTAAGTTCTTGTTCTGATTTTTGTTGTCTAGCAAAATTAAAACTTTGAGAAAAATCTTTTTTAGTATCTACAGTTCTAATATTCTCAGAATGTATTGGTGAATTATTCCCTACTCTTTTTATTTCCAAAAAACCACTCCTTATATAATACTACCTCTACTATTATAATCTATAATAAAAATAAAATCTTTAAAAAATATTATATGTTAAGTGATAAATATTATAAAAATTAAAATATTTTGACGAATTTTTAAAAAGGCAAGATTAATTTAATAAATATGTAACCTCCATTGATTTAAATTCATGGAATTATTTAATATTACTTAATAATACAAAAAATAAATAAAAGACTGATCCTATCAGTCTCCTACTATGTTATATAATCTCCCGACCTATGCCGAGTATGTTATTCAAAATTAGAAAGGATATATGAGATATAATCTCCTAACCTCTGCTAGGTATGTTTCTCAAACAATTGTAATTATATCATTAATATTATACTTATACAACATAATTTTAAAAAAAAATTAATATTTCCTTATTTTTTTCTATATAAAACCTCTTTAAACTACAAATCTAGCGAAATTTTTATCTTAGAATCCAAAAGTTTCATAAATTTATTGTTAAGGGTAGCTACATGCCTTCCTAATCTTGCTTTAGAAACTACTCTTATTTGTTCTGCTAAAACTGTACCGGTTATCTCCATTTTTTCTCCTTCCACAAGATGAAAGTCACCATTTCTTATAGAAATATGTACTGCTATTTTTTTAGGCCTATTAGATATAGGAACCACAATTGTTGTAGGGGCATTTTGATTTCCTGTATTATTTTGTATTACTATAACTGGTCTAATTTTGTTTTCTTCTGAACCTATATTTTGACCTAATTCGCAAGTCCACACTTCTCCTCTTTTAGGAACTATTCTTATTCTATTCTTAACATTATCATTCATTTCTATACCATTATTTACCCACTCAACATATTTATATAACTTTCCTATACCATATGACTTTTGTTTTAGCGTTTTCTTTTTGTTATTTCCATCTATTCTTATATTAATTTTATTTTTGTATTCATCTAATAATTTATGTATCTGCCTGTTTGTATCATATATGTATTTTCCTAATTCCTCATTGTTCATTTCATTTAAGTTCTTCATCACACTTTCCCCCTATAATATCTATAATACCAAAATTTGAAAAAGAAATAAAATTTTTATACCATTATAAGTATTTATAATTGCCACCCCTCTTTATAATATTATGAATTACGCCGTTTTTTATGCAACATAAAATAAATTTAATATATAAGGTAATACTACATTTATTGTCCTACTTATTTATAATTAAAAATTTTTTTAAAACTCATATATTTTATAAATTAGTATCAAATAATATATAAATATTTTAAAAATTACTAATAATAGTATCGAGGTGAAACATATGTGGTTTAATAAAACTTCTGAACAAATCTTTGAAAAATTAAATACAAACTTAGAAACAGGGCTAACATTAAAAGAAGTAGAAAATCGTAGAGAAAAATATGGTTATAACACCCTTAAATCCGCTGAAAAAAAATCTATAATAAAACTATTTATAGAGCAACTAAATGACATTTTAATATACATACTTCTTGGAGCAGCCATAGTTTCTGGACTTCTTGGAGAAATAAGCGATGCTATCATAATAGGAATTGTATTAATATTAAATGCAGTAATAGGAGTAATTCAAGAATTTAAAGCTGAAAAAGCTCTAGACGCTTTAAAACAGTTATCTACTCCTAAAGCTTTAGTTAAAAGAGATGGTAAAATTATTGAAATACCTTCAGAAGAAGTAGTTCCTGGTGATATAGTACTAATTGATGCAGGAAGATATATTCCTTGTGATTTAAGACTTGTAGAAACAGCTAACCTAAAAATAGAAGAATCTGCTTTAACAGGAGAATCTGTTCCTATTGAAAAAAACAGTGATTTAATCACACAAGATAAAAAAACAGCACTAGGGGATCAAAAAAATATGGCTTTTATGTCTACTTTATCTACTTATGGAAGAGGTATTGGAATTGCTGTTGCTACAGGAATGGATACAGAAATAGGTAAAATAGCTTCTATGTTAGAAAAAGAAGGAAAAGAACTTACTCCCCTACAAAAAAAATTAAATGAATTAGGTAAATTACTTGGAATAGCTACCCTAATAATTTGCGCATTAATGTTTTTAGTAGCATTAATACAAAAAAGAAATCTGTTAGAAATGTTTTTAACATCAATAAGTCTTGCAGTAGCTGCTATTCCTGAAGGTCTTCCTGCTATTGTAACTATTGTTTTAGCTATGGGAGTTCAAAAGATGATTAAAGAAAATGCTATAATAAGAAAGCTTCCTGCCGTTGAAACTTTAGGTGCAGTAAATATAATATGTTCAGATAAAACAGGTACTTTAACCCAAAATAAAATGACAGTAACTAGATTTTTAGTAAATAATAAACTCCAAGATATAGATAAAATAAATTTGCAAGATTCTGCTCATAAACTATTATTAGAAAATATAGTATTATGTAATGACTCAACCTATTCTAAAGATAACAGTACCGGTGATCCAACTGAAATAGCTTTAGTAGAAGTAGGATTTAATAACGCTCTAGACAAATCTGAGTTAGAAAATGCTCATAAAAGAATATTTGAAATCCCTTTTGAATCTGACAGAAAACTTATGACTACAGTAAACAAATATGATTCTAAATACTATGTAATGACAAAAGGAGCTACTGATAACCTAATAAATATTTGTTCTAATATTTATATAGACGGAAAAATAGTTCCTTTTACAAAAGAAATAAAGGAAAACATACTAAAATACGCAAGTTCTATGTCTGAAGATGCTCTTAGAGTATTAGGCTCTGCTTTTAAAACTTTAGACTCTGATAAAATCCATAAAGATTCTTTAGAAAAAGATTTAACCTTTATAGGTCTAGTTGGAATGATAGATCCTCCTAGAGAATCTGTAAAAAAATCTATAGAACAATGTAAACAATCTAGTATTAAACCTATAATGATAACGGGTGATCATAAAATTACTGCTTTAGCTATAGCAAAAAATTTAGGAATAGCTGAAGATGAATCTGAAGCTATATTTGGATATGAAATAGATGAGATGTCTGATGAAGAACTCTCTAACAAAATAGATACTTTAAAAGTATTTGCTAGAGTTTCTCCAGAGCATAAAGTAAAAATAGTTAAAGCATTAAAGAAAAAAGGAAATATAGTCTCCATGACTGGTGATGGAGTAAATGACGCCCCTTCTTTAAAAGCTGCAGATATCGGTGTTGCTATGGGAATAACCGGAACAGATGTAGCTAAAGGTGCATCTGATATGGTTTTAACAGATGATAATTTTTCTACTATCGTATCTGCAATAGAAGAAGGAAGAAATATATTCAATAATATAAAAAAATCAATAGTATTTTTATTATCTTGTAACATGGGTGAATTATTAGCATTGTTTATAGGAATACTCCTTGGATGGCCTGCACCTTTAAGACCTATACATCTTTTATGGGTTAATTTAATAACTGATAGCCTTCCTGCTCTTTCTCTTGGAATAGATCCTGGAGATCCAGACGTTATGAAGGAAAAGCCTAGAAATCCTAAAGAAAACCTATTTGCTGGTAACTCTGGTATATCAATAATATTAAATGGATTATTAATCGGTGCTTTAACACTTATAGCATTTGAAACTGCTAGAATAAGATACTCAGATTCTATAATACACGCTCAAACCATGGCCTTTGTAGTTCTTAGTATATCCCAATTATTTCATTCACTAAATATGCGAAATACAACTAAGTCAATTTTTCAAGTAGGCTTATTTACAAATAAATATTTAATTGCTTCAATATTATTTGGAATTTTTCTTCAAAATGTAGTAGTTACAGTACCTTTCCTATCCTCTATATTTAAAGCCTTTGATTTAACTTCTAATGATTGGATATTTGTAGCTATTCTATCTATAATTCCTCTAATATTAAATGAAATAGTTAAGTTCTTTTTAAGATTAAAAAACAAAAATAATTAAAACTAAAAAATTAAATCTTATATTCTTAAAAAAATTACTAAACATAAGTAAGAAATGTTAATATATAATTTCTTAAGTAAAACATTTTCAAATAAAAAACTGATATATTGAAATAATATCAAACTTCAATATATCAGTTTTTCATTTAAACCTATGGAAACCTCAGCACTGTTTTAATTGTATTTTATATTCTATAAAAAGTTAATTATAAAATTATTTTATAAACTTAATCTTTCTATTCTTTATAACTATATCTCCACATTCACTAGTTTGTATTATATTAACCCCTTTATTTTTTAATCTATCTATAACCTTATTTTGCGGTGTATATATTCCATCACAATTAATTATAGCTATTTTAGGCTTTGTTATCTTTAAAAATTCTTCAGTCGTACTAGTATTAAGTCCATGATGGGGCACTTTTAATATATCACATTTTTTTAAAACTTTATTATTTATCATGTCTTTCTCAGCTCTTTTTTCACAATCACCAGAAAAGATATATCTTACAGAATCTATCTTTCCATATAAAACAATGGAATTATCATTTTCATTATCATATTTTTTTAAAGGACCTATTGCCTCTAAATATATTTTTTTCGACTTTTCTTTCCATCCTCTTTTAATAAATTTTATTTCTACATTATATTTTTTAATAATACTTAATACTTTATTTTTTTCTTTACTATCATAATCTGGTAATAATATCTTTTTTATTTTATTGTTCTTTAATAACTCTTCTAATCCTCCATAATGATCATCATGATAATGAGTTAATATAAATTCATCTATTTTTTTTACTCTACTTAATTGAGTATAATTTATTATTTTATCAGAATACTCTTCTCTGCCACTATCTATCATATAATTTTTATCATTAGATTTTATCAATGTACAATCACTTTGACCTACATCTAAAAAATTAACTTCTATACCATTACTATTTGTAAAAGCATTCATATTACTTGTATCAATAGTATTAAGAATGCTTATAATCAAAATAATACTTATTGCACATATAATCCAATTAATAGGTTTAAATTTCATATATTCCTCCTTATTATGTTATTTTCTGCAATAATATTATTTTTATAATAAATAATTCACTAAAAAAATTTATAATCTTATAAATAACAAAAAGAACCAGTACAAAAACCTCTCTGATTCTTTAATGATAAGTATTCAATTTTATTTTCTTTATATAAGCTATTCTAATTCTTTACTTAATTTTATATATTCTCTAGAAGCTTTCTTTATATGTTCAATTTCTTTTTCCGTAAGTTTTCTTATAACTTTTGCAGGAGATCCCATACATAATACTCCTGATGGTATCTTTTTATTAGATGTTACAAGACTATTTGCTCCAATTATAGTAAAGCTTCCTATTTCTGCACCATTTAATATAGTAGTTCCCATTCCTATTAAAGAAAAATCATCTATTTTACATCCATGTAAAATAACACCATGTCCTACTGTAACATAATTTCCTATTTCCACATTAGTTTTTTTCTCATCATCTACATGAACAACAGAATTATCTTGAATATTAGAACCTTTACCTATATAAATAGAATTTACATCTGCTCTTAAAACTGCTCCAAACCATACATTACTATCTTCTTCTAAAATAACATTTCCAATCAAATCTGCACTTTGTGCTACAAAAGCTTTTTCATGAATATTAGGTTTTTTACCTTTAAATTTATAAATCACTATTGCTTCTCTCCTTAAATTTATCTTATAGTTAAAGAAAATATTATTAAATTAATTATATTTTACACCATAATATTAATATATATTATGTTTTGAAACAATAGTTATAATTATTACATTAATAACTATAAAGAACAACAGGATATATTATTTAAAAAAATTTATAATTTACTTAATAATAAAAAAAGCTGATATTCTAAACTATCTAAGTTTAAATTATCAGCTTTTTATTATTAATTAAAGTAAGTACTAATCAAATTCTCTTATTGCGGCTATACCTTTTTCATCTTTTAATTTCATAAACAAGTAAAAAGGAACTCCTAGTAATATCATTAAGAATCCATATAATACTGTTTCTGCTCCTGATCCATATATAGCCCATATAGCATATGTAAGTCCTATTAAAGGTACTATAGAATTTTTTATAAAACTCCAAAGAGTAAATTTCTTTTCTCTTTTTACAAGAAGCATTATATCAGCTGCACTCATTGTTGCATATACAGGCAAATAAGCCAAAGCTGATAAAAGTATCATAAAATTATATGCTGATACCATAGATCCTGTATAATTCATAAGTAATACTAAATTAGTTAGTATACCATTAATTATAAGAGCTGCATAAGGAGTACCATACTTAGGATGTACTTTTGCAAGAACTGATGGAAATAATCCGTCTTTACCTACAGCATAAGCCATACGTGCAGTTAGCATTATCCATCCTACTATAGTTCCAAATATAGTAATTACTACACTTACTAAAAATATTTTTACAACTCCACTTCCAAGATTTACTGCTAAAATATCACTCATTGGTGAATTACTTTTAGCTAAAATATTTTGTGGTAAGGCTCCCATAGCAACAAAACTTAAAACACAATAAAAACCTATTGCTATTAATAGTCCTAAAATTGTACTTCTTTTTATGTTTTTCTCTGGATTTTTTAATTCACCTGCAGCAACTGCAGAAGATTCAAATCCTGAAAAAGCCCATAAAGTTATAGCTGCAGCTAAAGGAACCGTATTCATTCCTTTCCCTTTTGGAAACATTGGAGTTATAAATTTAGGATTAAAATAATAAGCTGCCACCCCAATAAACAATATAAATAATATTAATTTAAATATAGTTATAGCAGTTTCAAATGTAGCTGCTTCTTTTACTCCTCTTATATTTAATATTGTAAATATCCATAATATGGCTGAAGTATATAGAAATGCGTATAATCCATTAGTTTTTAACGCTGGTATTAGAGATGCTGAATAACTTCCTATGGCGGTTATAATAGCGGCATTGGAAATCCAAGAGGCTGTCCAATAAAGCCACGCATTAGTAAATCCTATAAAATCTCCAAAAGCTAATTTGGCATATTCATAAGGACCTCCTGTTTTTGGTATTCTAGTTCCTAGTTTAGCACAAGATAAAGCTAAAAACATAGTGCCTAATCCTGTTATAATCCAAGCAATCATTGTAGATCCGGGACCTGCTACTTGAGCTAAACTTGCTGGTAACATAAAAATACCTGCTCCTATCATATTACCGGCAACTATAAAAGTAGCAGCAAAAAGTCCTATTTGTTTCTTCAGATGTGGATTATTTTCCATAATATCCATTCCTTTCATTTGAACGTTATCATTTTTTGTCTATATATGTAATTTAACATGATGTTATTATTTTGTCAATGTTTGTCATACTGTATTTGTAGGTTTTTCATTCATATATATTTTTCAGAATATTAAGAATATAGAATTATATATATTATGTTTTTCATTTTTTTGTTTTATTTATATCTATATAAATGTTTTTTATTTACATTAAAAATTACCTTATTAGTATTATTTTTAAATATATATAACAGCATTATTGAGTATTCTATACCATATCATAGGATAGCATCTACTCTCATACCTTAATTTTACATATATTGAATTTGAAAGAAATTTTGTATATGAATTTATAAAATATTTTTATTCATCATTTTTCAAACTAATAAATCTTTTCTTGAATATATATACCATATCAATGCATATATAAGATTATCACTCCCCTTTATTAAATAATAATTATTATTTTTAACATAATATTATTATTTATATATTTCTTATCACCACAATATATGGTATACTTTTATTAAACACGCACTATATGTTGTGATATCTAATTATCAGCTCGGGAGGAATAAATGTGATTAATGTTAAAAATTTATTTAAGAGATATTATACTAAATCTCTTGAAAACAATCCTAACAAAAATGTATATGACCTATTTAAATGGAAAAAAGTTGATGTACTAATGAAAGATTTTAAAACAAATAAAACTTTAGTCTATATGAAAAATTTAGAGTTCCCATCTAGCTATTCTCAAACTGCTTGTGATATTATAGCTTCTAAATATTTTAGAAAAGCAGGAGTACCTACCAAATACGGATATGAAACTAGCCTTAAGATGGTAGCTCACAGAATGGTTAACTTTTGGACTAAATCATTAATAGATGAAAATTTAATAACTACTAAAGAAGAAGAAAAAATTTTCTACGATGAAGTTATGTATATTCTTTTAAATCAAATGTTTGCACCTAATTCACCACAATGGTTTAATACAGGTCTTGCTCTCTCTTATGGAATAAAAGGCAATAAGCAAGGCTTATACTATTTTGATAAAAATCTAAATAAAATTGTGGAAAGTAGCGATACCTATACAAGAACTCAAGCTTCTGCATGTTTCATAGTTTCAATAAAAGATAAGCTACTAGGTTCTCATTCAATTTCTGAACAATTTATAACCGAAACAAAATTATTTAAAGGTGGTTCCGGTACTGGTAGTAACTATTCATCTATAAGGGCTATTGGTGAAAAACTATCTGGCGGTGGCGAATCTTCTGGGCTCATGAGTTTTCTAAAAGCTTTAGATAGAAACGCTGGAGCAATAAAATCTGGTGGAACTACAAGGCGTGCTGCAAAAATGGTTTGCTTAGATGTAGATCACCCTGAAATTTTAGATTTTATAACATGGAAATCCAAAGAAGAAGATAAAGTTAGAGCTTTAGGTAAAATGGGCTATAGTACGGATTTTGAAGGTGAAGCCTACGAAACTGTATCAGGACAAAATGCAAATAATTCAATTCAATTCTCTGATGAATTTATGAAAAAAGTTGAAACTCTACATCAAAAACCTGATGAAACTATAAGATTAAAAGGAAGAGTAGATTCTTCTGTAGATAAGATTGTAAATGTATCTGATATATGGGAAAGCTTTAATGAATCTGCATTTAAATGTGCTGACCCAGCGCCTCAATTTTCTGATACATTTAATGCTTGGCACACTTGTCCTGCTGGTGAAGATGGCCTTTTGGGAGAAAAACATAATAGAATAAATTCCACAAATCCTTGTGGAGAATATGCATTCCTTGATGATTCATCCTGCAACTTGGCTTCTATGAATGTGTTTAAATTTTATGATGTAAAAAATAAAATATTTGATGTAGAAGGATACATCCATTCCATAGGGTTAATACAATTAGTATTAGAATCCTCTATTAATTGGGGACAATTTCCTACTGAAGACATAGCTAGAAAAACTCATTTATTTAGAACAACCGGTTTAGGAATATCAAATCTTGCTTCTTTACTTATGGTAATGGGATACCCTTATGATTCTCATGAAGGGAGGACTATAGCATCTTCTTTAATTGGAATTTTAACAGGTCATTCTTACTTTGTATCCTCTTTAATGGCAAAAGAAATTGGTACCTTTTCAAAATATGATATTAACAAAAAATATATGTTAAAAGTTATAAGAAATCATGCTAGGGTTTCTGATTCATTAAAATACTTTAAAAATAATTCTAAGCTTTCATCTAAGCTATCACAAGATGAACTTAAAGAAAGTTTCGAAGGGTTAAATTACACTCCTTTAAAAATAGACCATGATTTACTAAAAAAAGAAAACTTAGATTATATTTCTTCTAAACTAAAAAAATCCTGGAATAATGCTTTAGAATATGGCTATCAATATGGTTATAGAAATGCTCAAGTTTCAGTAATTGCCCCTACAGGAACTATTTCTTTTGCTATGGATTGCGGCTCTACTTCTATAGAACCTTTTTTCAGCCATATAGTCTATAAAAAATTGGCTGGTGGTGGACATTTAACTATGGTAAATCCAGTTATAAAATTATCATTAGAAAATTTAGGTTATTCTAGTTCTCAAATAAAAGATATTCTAAATTATGTTTTAAGAAAAGAATCAATTGAAGAAAATGGGTATTCTTATGAAAAAATAATAGATGGTAAAATAGAAGATGCTCCTCATATTAAAGAAAAGCATTTAAAAATATTTGACACTGCAAACAAGTGTGGCTCTGGTAAAAGGTACATTGCTCCAATGGGTCACGTTTTGATGGTAGCATCTATTACCCCTTTAATATCTGGCGCTATATCTAAAACAGTAAATTTACCTAATAACGCAACTATTGATAATTTTAAATATGTAACTTTAAAATCTTGGAAATTAGGTATAAAAGGGATAACTTTATATAGAGACGGCTGCAAAGCTAGTCAACCTTTAAATACTACACTTTCAGATAGTAAATCATTTAACTTAGAAGATTTATCTTATAAAGAACTACTAAAAATAGCAAAAGATTCAAATAAAAATTGCAAATCTCACAGAGATAAACCTATAGGAATTAGAAATGGCACTACACACCCAGCTCAAATAGAAGACGTAAAAATATATACAACTGTAAATAGAAACGAAGATAATGAAATATGCGAAATATATATAACTACTGACAGAGAAGGAACCACAATAACAGGCCTTTTAAATTCTCTATCAAAAACTCTATCAGTTATGCTCCAATACCATGTACCTCCTTTTAATATATCAAAGATGTTAAGAGGACAAAATTATGAACCTCATGGATTTGTACAAAAACACCCTTAT
This sequence comes from Clostridium oceanicum, assembly GCF_039521385.1. Classification (NCBI taxonomy): domain Bacteria; kingdom Bacillati; phylum Bacillota; class Clostridia; order Eubacteriales; family Clostridiaceae; genus Clostridium; species Clostridium oceanicum. The sequence goes on from NZ_BAAACG010000008.1 coordinate 674,144, forward strand.
ATAAAACATGTTTCTTCTATATCTGATCTTGTAAGTAAAATAATTGATATAGAATTAGGTGACTTTTCTAGATGTCAAATTAAACCTAAAGGTTATAATAAAAATGATTTAAACTCAAAAACTTATAATAATAAAATTAATACTACTCATAATAAAGAACAACTTAAAGACTACTCTAAAAATTTAAACCCCTCTAGTAATGGAGAAAAACTTTACGGAGAAAGTTGTCCTTTTTGTTCAGGAAACAATATGGTTAAAAACGGAACATGCAAAGTTTGTATGGACTGTGGCTCTACTACTGGCTGTAGCTAAAATTTAAAATCTTATAAAAATACCTTTAAGAAATTATTCTTAAAGGTATTTTAATTTTATTTTTTATTTTTCTTTTTATTCTTTTTAGTACTATCTTTTTTTGTATTATTTTGCTTTATGTTTTTCACTCTATTTGGCTTTGCTTTAGGCTTTATTACTATTTTTTCTTTTTTAGAAGATCCGTTTTTACCAAATCTAACTAAATCCATAAACCACAATATGAATATTATAACTATAGATGAATGAACAAACATCCATATACTATCTTTTATATTTAATCTAAATACGGATGGTAGTACAAATATTATTATTGCAATAGCTAATACTATCCATTTATTTATATTTATTTTTTCTAAAACGAAAATTTTCAAAGCGTTATAAACAACAATTATTATAACTGAAAAAAGTAAGATTTCTAATACTAAACTTAACCATGGTGGCATGTAAATTTCTCCTCTCTAATTTATAGATACAACACCTACTATAATATAGTTTTTATATTATCACAAAAACTATATATATCCAAATTTTCTGTAACAATATTAACAGTTTCTACATAGTATATTATAAATAGTTTTTTCAACATAAAAAGGAATTGTAACCATTCCCCCTCTGCTACAATTCCTTTTTATTTATGAATATATATTACCTATCTTATTACAATCAATTATAAAGATTCCCTTTTAAGCATCTTTAAAAATATAAAGGAAAATTTAATATACAAATAAAAAATCCTAAATTCCAAGTAGAATAAAAGCTACTTGAAACTAAGAATTTTTTTATTAATTTTAATTTTATAAAACTAGAATATATATTTTTCTTTTCCTGGTTTTCTAGTAAACACTGTTGCATCATCAATTTGATTTAATTGACATATGAATCTTGTCATTCTTTCAACCCCAAATCCTGCTCCAGCAGTTTTAACTAGTTCTCCCCTTTTAGCTAATTCTATATAATCTTTAAATCTTTCTTCATCTTGATTTATTTCTCTCATTCTAGTTATTATTCTATCATATTTATATTCTCTTTCTCCACCGCTTAAACCTTCTACATATCCTTTAGGCCATATTAAATCATAGTTTTTGTAAGTTCCTTTGTTATCCAAATCTTCTGCATCATAAAATTCTCTTTTATGGTTTATAATCCAGAATGGTTCTGTAGCTTTTTCTGAAGCAATTCTTTCAAAATCTTCTCCATATTTTTCTTCTAATTCTTCTGTTCTATATTTTTTAAAAGTATCCTTTAATTCTAAGTGATCTGTAGTTAATCCTAAAGCTTTAAACTCTTCTGTACATTCTTTTTTTATAAATTCAAAGACATATCTTACTAAACTTTCCATGAATTCAAATACCATTTCCATAGTTCCTTCTTTAAATTCAAAGTCTACTTGAGTAAATTCAAATAAATGTCTTTTATCTCCTCTTTCTGAACTTTCAAGTCTTATATTAGGTGAAACTATATATATTTTTTCTAGTCCTTTATTCATAAGAGTTGCTTGTTTGTGAAATATCATTGATTTCATAACATCAAACTCTTGACCTTGATAAAACAAAGCACTTTCCTCTACACTATGGTTTAAAGTATCTGTAATTGGTGCCATCATTAACGGCATCATTCTTGTTATTTTATTTTTATACATATAATCATCTACTGCTCTTAATATAGATTGTTGTACTCTTAATATATATGGTAACTTAGGATTTTTAATTTTATCTACTGCCTCATTTAATAATTCTAATTCTCTTTCTTTTTCAATCATCTTTTCTTTTAATGAACAAACTTCCATAATTAATCCTCCTCATGTAACTTTCATTATTTATTAGTATAGATTTCTTAAATTAACTAGGAAATATTTTTTAATATTAAAATTTATACTTTATTTCTTAATGAATTTAATAAACTATTATTTTTATTTTTTAAATCGCTCTTTGTAATTTATATTAATATAATAATACTTTTTATGTTTTTTTGCAACATTATTAATGTTTTTTTATTATTTTTGTAATATTAATAATTTATAGCACCTTTAATAATCAATTTATTAATTATATTATTATATATAATACTTTTTTTAACAATTTAATAATTTTTTTTGTTATAATATTGGTTAGTTAATAATTTATCTAATTTCTATATTAGATTTTTCAATACCTATGGAGGTGTTACATATGAACTTAAAAATGGAGGAGTTAGACGACTTAGATCTACAGATACTTGAAATACTAATAAAGGATTCCAGAACCCCCTTTTTAGAAATTGCAAGGCAATGCCATGTTAGTGGAGGAACTATACATGTTAGAATGAAAAAGATGCAAGATATGGGGATAATAAAAGGAACAAAATTAATTATAGATAATTCAAAACTGGGATATGATGTGTGTTGTTTTATAGGAATATATCTTGATAAAGCTTCTTGTTTTACTGATGTTCTAAATCAACTAAAAGAAATCAAAGAAATCGTAGAACTTCATTATACAACCGGTCAATATTCTATTTTTGTTAAAGTAATTTGTCAAAGCATATCCCATCTTCAGGATTTATTAATGAATAAAATTCAACTTGTTACCGGTGTTCAAAGAACGGATACTTTTATTTCTTTATCCCAATTAATAGACAGAAATATTGAAATCTAATTAAAACTTATGTTTTTATGCTTTATTTAAAATAAAAAATAGTAGGTTTCCCTACTATTTTTTATTTATTTCTTCATAATCTACATCAATTACTTTTCCATTCAAATTATTTGTTTCATACTCATTTGAATTATTATTAGAATTATTTGTTCTAACACTATCTTTTTTACTTTTAGTAGCTTGTTTATATTTTATTTTTATAAAGCTATATATTGCAAAAATAGCTATTGCTCCTATTAGTATAGGTATCAATTTCAAAAACAAATACATTCCTAATAAAATTATACCCACCATCAATATTTTTGAAGAACTATTTTTAGAAGCCATCTACTTTTAACTCCTTTTCTAATATACTAAATTTGTTAAATTAAATTATATCATACTTATAAGTACTACCCTATATAATTTTTTTAAATTTCAATTAACAAATTATTAAATAAATAAAAAATCAAAGTTTCCCCTTATATTTCATAAAATATAATTACTTAAAAATTACTAATAGCTTTAGTATTAGTAGTCTTAAGAAAAATAGTTCTCAAAACAAACTAAAATACTATCTAATTATTTATTTCAATTTCTCTTATTAATTATTAAACATATTTATCATTAAATAATATAATAATATAAAATAATGTATTAGGAGAATTACCTTGGAAAAAATAATCAAACCTAAAAAATACGATTTTTCAAATGTAATTGGAATAAGCGAATATCAATTAAAAGAACATTACAAACTATATAAGGGTTATGTAAACAAAGTAAATGAACTATTAACGCTCTCTAATGATTCTCAAGACTTTAAAAATAGCAATCCTACCTATAGCAAAATGAGATCTGTAAAGCTAGGAGAAAGCTATGCTTTAAATGGAGTTAAACTTCACCAACTATATTTTAATAACATAACATCCACACCTTCAGCACCAAAAGGATTAATATTAAAAAAAATTGTAACTGACTTTGAATCTTTAGAAAATTTTATTGAGTACTTTAAAGAAGTAGGTTCTTCTGTTAGAGGCTGGGCTATACTATGCATAGATCCAATAGATAACAAACTTCATATATATGGCTCTGACACTCATGATACTGGAGCTATGTGGTTATGTTACCCTCTACTTATAATGGATGTTTATGAGCATGCCTACTTTATAGACTTTGGAACAAATAAAAAAGCTTATATGGATGAGTTTTTCAAAAATGTTAATTGGAATAAGGTTAACCTCCGCTTAAAAAAATATTTCAATTTGCTTCAAAATAATTTATTTGAACGTCAACAAGAATATTTAAGTTTTTCTAATTCTTTTATAAATTTTTAATAAAAATATTCTATAAAAAATTATATAGTTTTACATTTAACCTTAAAGGTTCCTATTTAACTAATTATTTAATTAATAGGAACTTTTATTTCTATAAAAAAACTATATATATTACATATAAATATTTATCTAAATAATCAGTAAACTTTTTAACATGTTTTGAATATTATATAATGACAAGGTTATAAAACAAAATAATAAATAAACTAAAAAAGAAGGGATCATATGCTTTGTTGTTATTCCTTTTATTGCTTTTTTTTAATCATATTATTCTTAATCGCTATATATTGTTGTTTCCCATTTTGCGGATGCTTCTTCTAGTAAATAATAGTCCTGGTTTAAACCAGGACTTTAATTATTTATATTAATATATGTTATATAAATTCACACAAATCACTTTCAATTCATAATCTATATATGATAACTTTATTCTATGGAGGAGATAAAATGGCAATTCCTCAAAAATCTTCTAACTACACCGATCACCCCTCAAAAAAAATATATGACAAAGAGAAGATAAAAACTAGTAAACCTAAAGAGGAGGAAAACAATTCTTTTGAAGTTATAGAAAAAAATTCTGGAAAAGAAAAATTTTCTCTCATAACTTTTGAAGGAGGAAAAGATTTTTGTAATATACCTAACATAAAAACAAATATAACTACTGTTAAATTTCCAAATTGGATATCCTTAATACAAAAGAATAAAGAACAATCTTCTAATAAAGAAAACATACCCTCATCAAATACAATAGCATCTTGGATAAAATGTGAAGGAGAGCAAGATAACATAAGAAATATACTATTTGAATATCCAGTATGTTCTGTATCTTTACATTATTCATCTTACTTTCCTATAAAAATATGTGCCTATGACTCTAACAATAAACTTCTAGCTACAATTGAAGGTAGTAAAAATTGGTCTAATGAATCTGGATACTCTCAATTTAATGAACTAACACTAAGGCAAAATAACGATACAATAAAAAAATTAAAAATTGAAAACTTTGCAGAATATATAGCTATAGATAACTTAAAAATATCTAGAATATCTGAAATCCCTAGTGAAAAATTTCAAGTTATAGATAATAATGAATATACTGCTAAAAATAATGATGAAAATTCTCCCTTAAATACTTTTGAAAATCTAGATGAAAATAAAAACAACCAAGAAAATGATATTCCTAAGGAGGATACTGATTCAAATAATACTTCAAAGGATTCTTTAAATAGTAATGAAACTACTAATTCAAATAATAGTGAAGAAAAAAAGGATAAAGATTCTTCAAAAGAAACTAAAAGCAATCAAAATAAAACTTTTGATAAATTATTTATAGCACTGTCCTTATATCTACTTTTCTTCCATAATTCTAATACTAATATGAATCCTATGAGAGGTCCTATGATGCCACCTAATATGAACCCTAACTTCAACCCTAACAATCCTAATATTAATCCTAATATGCCTCCTAATAGATATTAATAAAGACTTTAATTTAATATAAAAAAACAGCTAATGTTATGTTAACAGTAGCTGTTTTTCATTTAACCTAGGGTCTTTATAAATATATTATTTATCTATAATTTTATAATCTGCATCTACATACTTGTTTTTATAAAAATTCTTTGAATTACCATATAGTTTAGTCTCTTCTTTAACTATATTTTTTTTAACATATTTAGCTGTTTTTTTCCCTACCTCTACTCCTTTATTCACAGCTTCACCTGTCAAACTAAAAGTTAATTTTGTAGTTAATGAAGCTCCTTTTCCTATAATTTTTCCACCTTTTTTTATTCCTTTGCTCAAATCACCATGATCTTTTTTCTTTGCTATATGAGAAAGTAAATTAGAAGTACCGGATACTCCTTTTTCCACAGTATCTCCCAATACATCTCCTGTTATTTTAATCATATCTCCTATTTTTTTCATTAATATCACCCTTAATAAAATTGTTTTATATTTAAATTAGTATATCACTTTTATATTTTTAGTATATACTATTAGGTTATGATGTATATTACTAATCTTATTATTATTATACCACAAATACAAATATTGTATTTATTACTATTTATGTATATTGTCAACACCAGTTAATACTTATATACTGAAGTAATTCGACTATATATCTAATTATCTATTAATAATTCATTAATATTACCTTTTGTAAATGTTTTCTTTATTTTTTAGTCCTTGTACAAACTTCTTCTTTCTTATAATATAAAGTATATACTATTTATTAATGTATTATATATTAATCACGTATATAGAAATAAAATATATAATATATATTAGTACCACTAAAATTAAAAGGAGTAAAATTATGACTATATATGATGAAAATAATTTACATATAGTTTCAGATAATTTAAGATATCTGAAATTATTGTCTAAACAATATCCTACAATATCTAGTGCAAGTACAGAAATAGTAAATCTACAAGGTATATTAAATCTGCCTAAATCTACAGAGCATTTCATAAGCGATGTACATGGTGAATATGAATCTTTTACCCATGTTTTGAAAAATGCTTCTGGTGTTATAAAACGTAAAATTAATGATATTTTTGGTAATTCTTTAAGAGAAGAAGAGAAAAAAAAATTAGCTACACTAATATATTATCCAGAACAAAAACTAGATTTGATAAAACAAAGTGAAACTAATTTAGATGATTGGTATAAAATAACTTTATATAAACTAATAAAACTATGTCAAATAGTTTCATCTAAATATACAAGATCAAAAGTTAGAAAAGCTCTTCCTAATGATTTTTCTTATATTATAGAAGAATTATTAAATGAACAAGCTGATAGAGTTGATAAACAAGAATATTATAATAGTATAATTCAAACAATTATAGACATAGACAGAGCATCTGAATTTATTATATCTATATCAAAGGTAATTCAAAGATTAGTAGTAGATAGACTTCATATTGTAGGTGATATATACGACAGAGGCCCTGGTGCTGATATAATAATAGATGCTCTATCTAAACATCATTCTATAGATATACAATGGGGAAATCATGATATTGTTTGGATGGGAGCTGCAGCAGGTTCAGAAGCTTGCATAGCTAACGTTATAAGAATATCTCTTCGTTACGCTAATTTAGCTACCCTTGAAGATGGATATGGTATTAATTTACTACCACTAGCTACTTTTGCAATGGATTTTTACGGAGATGATCCTTGCACTAACTTTGCCCCTAGAACTATAGAAAAAACATTAAGTGATACAGATTTTAATCTATTGTCTAAAATGCATAAAGCTATATCAATTATACAATTCAAATTAGAAGGTCAATTAATTAAAAGAAGATCTGAATTTGAAATGGATAATAGATTATTATTGGATAAAATGAATCTAGAAGATAAAACTATAAAACTTAATGGTAAAAGTTATAAACTAAGGGATACTAACTTTCCAACCTTATCCAAAGAAAATCCTTATAAATTAACAGAAAGAGAAGAATGTTTAATTAAAAAGTTAAGAAATTCTTTTTTAAATAGTGAAAAACTTCAAAGACATGTTAGATTTTTATATAATAAAGGAAATATGTATTTACTTTATAATTCTAATTTACTATTTCACGGATGTATACCTTTAAATAAAGATGGAAGTTTCAAAGAAGTTTTAATTTGTAATGAAAAATTAAAAGGAAAAGCCTTATTAGATAAATTAACTGAATGCGCTAGAGAAGCCTACTTTTTTAAAAAAGATGCTAAATCTAAATTATATGGTATGGATATGTTATGGTACTTATGGTGCGGACCTAACTCTCCTGTATTTGGAAAAGCTAAAATGGCAACCTTTGAAAGATACTTTATAAATGATAAATCTACTCACAAAGAAATAAAAGATAATTACTATAATTTTAGAGATGATGAAAATATGTGTATTCGTATTTTCAAAGAATTTAATTTAGATCCAGAAACTTCCCACATAATTAATGGTCATATTCCTGTTAAAACTAAAAATGGAGAAAGTCCTATAAAAGCTAAGGGTAAACTTTTAGTTATAGATGGGGGGTTCTGCAAAGCTTATCAACCTCAAACGGGAATAGCTGGATATACTCTTATATACAACTCTTATGGGCTTCTTTTAACTTCTCATGGTCCTTTTGAATCTACTCAAAAAGCCATAGAAGAAGGTAATGATATTTTATCTTCAACAGTAATATTAGAACATGTTTCTAAAAGAAAAAGAGTTATAGATACTGATATAGGAAAAGAAATTAAAAGTCAAATTAATGATTTAAAAATGCTTTTAGTGGCTTACAGAAAAGGATTAATCAAAAAATAATATTCATATTAATATAAAGTCATAGGATCAACTTACTATATTAACATTAATTTTAAAATTATGTAATTTTATATAAAAAATATAAGAACCACTTATTTATACTTTTAAATAAGAGGTTCTTATATTATATACAACCGTAAATAACTAATAAGTCATTACCTTCCTTTTTATTTTTTATCTAGCCTATCATTTCATCCATATCCTTAATCATATCCAAATAAACTTCTATATCTTTAGAATAAACATGTTTGCTAAAAGCTTCACTTATAGCTTTGCTAGATTGTCTATAAAAAATTGATGGAGAATTATTAACTGCATAATAATATTTACCATTTTCTTTATATATAGGATCATTTATAAAAGTATGTCTTGATCCTTCTATAGCTTTTCCAGCATTAGCTGCAGCATCAATTACTAAACAATTACTTTTTAATTTAGCTTGATCTTGTAATGTTAGTATATGACAATTTGGTTTGTCCATCTCAATTCCATTTATAACAACATCATATTCTTGTAATTCATCTTTTAACTCACACATAGTTTTTCTATAAAACATTCTTACGTCTGAATTAAATTTATTCATAGCTGCAAATGCGCCTTGAGATACATTTCCTGATCCTAATATTGCTACTTTAGTTTCAGAAGTAGGAATACTTCCATAGCTTAATATAGCATGCATAGTTGAAGAATATCCTGCTATAAAACTGTTTTTTCTAACAAAATTAGATGGAATCCAATCTATTGGTATGATTTCATTTTTATAATATACAGATGGATGAATGTTATCTAAATCTACGATAACTAGATTTTTAGGAATAGCTTGATCTTCCATAAACGCTTTTCCTGACCCTTCTGGATGAGTCCAACCAACAATTATTTGTCCTTCTCTTATATGATGATAATCTGAAGGTTTAATAACTTTTAGTGAAAATATAGCCTCGCAATTTTTAAATACATCTTCTCTAGAAGCTATACTACATCCTGCTTGAATGTACTCGAAATCTGATATGCCTAGATTATTTCCGAAGCCTTCTTCTATAACAATTTCATTTTCAAAATTTTTAACATGCTCCGGTAGTAAAGCAACTCTGTTTTCTTTTGGGTGATTTGGAATAATAAAACCTAATTTCATATATTACCTCCTTTATTTTTACGCATTTTAGAATAAATGTAACATAATTACATTTATTAACCGCTTAATCTATTTGAAAAGTCACCAATTCTATTATACAATATAAGTTTTTACATGTCAAAAATTACTTATATCAGTAAAAAAAATTAAAATATAATTTAAATTTTATATTAAATTTTGTTTATAATAGTAAATGGTAGTATTACTTCCTAAAATATAGTACTATGAATATGACCGATAAAGTTTATAATTATTATTTGGGGGAGGATTATAAATGAAAAACAGTAATGGACCTTTATATAAAAATATTGCATTGGATATAGCAAATCGAATAGTGAGAGGAAAACTAAAGTGTGATGAAAAAATAAGTGGTAGATCTACCCTAGCTAGCATGTATAATGTATCTCCTGAAACTATAAGAAGAGCTATTGCATTACTTGAAGATATGGATGTTGTTAATTCAACTAAAGGCAGTGGAATAGAAATTCTGTCTATATCAGCTGCTGAAAAATTTATAGAAAGAAATAAAAACAACGTCTACTTAAGCACAGTAAAAGAAAATATATTTGATATACTAAAGAAAAAGAAAAAATTAGATGAAGAGTTAGAAGATAACTTCAATAAAATAATGGATTTAGTTGAACGATTTGAAAACATATCTCCTTTTACTTTAATTGAAGTATCTATAGATAACAATTGTCTAGTTCTTGGTAAAAAAGTAAATGAACTTAAATTTTGGCAAAGAACTAGAGCTACTATACTAGCTTACAGACGCAAAAGTAATATAATTATATCTCCTGGCCCTGAGTATATATTTACAGAAGGAGATATTATAGTAGTTATTGGAAGCAGTAACGTTTATAAAAAAGTTTACGAATTTTTGTACGAAGAATAATTTTATTTCCTTTCTCTTTTTAAATTATGTTTTTCAAATGAATAATTAGATATTTGAATACAAAAGATATAAAAAAGAGGAGGAGATTTATATGGATTTAACTACAAAAGACATTATAAAAAAGAAAATACTTGATGCTCAAGAAAGTATACGCGATTATCAAATGTATTCTCATAAAATTAATGACAGTGAAGTTTCTAACACTTTTGCAGAGTTCGCAGAAACAGAAGCTAAGCAAGCTCAAAAATTAAGACAATTATTAGACTCTTACGATTCTCATTAAAAATAAGGCTCTTTACTCTAGAGCCTTATTTTTATAATTAATATAATATTTATTTCCTTATCTATTAAACTTGTTCCAAAATTCATTTAATTTACTATTAATATCTTCTATATTTCTAACCCTAGAAATAGGTTTCCATTCCTCTGGTATTAACCCTTTATAAAAATAATTATCAAATCTTTCATCTATTAAAACTATTACGCCTCTATCTTTTTCTGATCTTATAACTCTTCCTGCTGCCTGAAGAACTTTTGTCATTCCTGGATACATATAAGCATATTCAAAACCTTTGTTATATTTTTCTTCGAAATATTCTCTTACTATATCATTTTCTAAACATATTTTAGGAAGACCAACTCCAACAATTATAGTTCCAATCATTCTATCATTTTTTAAATCTATACCTTCTGAAAACACTCCTCCTAAAACACAAAATCCTATGTTAGTTTCTTTAGTATGGGGAATAAATTCATCTAAAAATCCTCTTCTACTTTCCTCACTCATAGATGAAGATTGAATCATAATTTTATCATTATATCTATCTTTATATATACTATATACATCATTCATATATTTATAAGATGGAAAAAACACCATATAATTTCCTTTTTTATTTTTACATACAGTCTTTATATAATCACATATTCTTTCATAACTTTTCTCTCTATCTTTATATTTAGTTGATATATTATTTGATATTAGAACACATTTATTATCTTTTGGAAAAGGTGATGGTAGCTTTAAAATATAATCTTCTTCACTGCCTCCTAATATTTTTCTGAAATATTTTACAGGAGAAAGTGTAGCTGAAAAAAATATTGTAGAAACAGATTTTTTTATCGTATCTTTTAATAACTGAGAAGTATCTACAGAGTACAATGTTAAAACAACTTCATCATTATTTTTTTTAGCATAAGTAATATATTCACTATTGTATAGTTCATATATTCTAACAAAATGCAAACAATCAAAATACAACTCTACTATCTCTTCCACTACTTTTGATTGATTTTTATTTAAAAATATCTCAAGTTCTAAAATCAACTTGTTTATGTAAATATATAAATCTTTAGGAGCCTCCTTTTGTATATAATAATTTCCCACAGAACAAAGTTTTCTAATACCTATAAAATAACTATTTATTTTATTTAATGCTTTTTTTACTTTTTTATCACTAATCTTTTTTTTAGCCTGTAAAAAAGATTTTTTATTTATAGATGAGGAATACATATTTCTAGATCTATGGACTAAATTATGAGCCTCATCAACAAGAAAAATAAAATTCTCCTTATTATTTTCACCAAAATATCTTCTTAAATAAACTTTGGGATCAAATACATAATTATAATCACATACTACACAATCACACCACAAACTTAAATCTAATACTAGTTCAAAGGGACAAACTTTATACTTTAATGCATATTTTTTTATCACATCTTCTGTTATTAGATATTCATTATTTATAATATTAAATATAGCTTCATTTACTCTATCAAAATGACCTTTTGCATACTCACAATCTTTACCATTACAATTTGTTTCTTCTTTAAAACAAATTTTATCCTTTGCAGTTATACTTACAACCTTAAACTTAAGTCCATCTTTTATCATATTATTAAAAGCTTCCATTACAAATTCTCTAGTTACTGTTTTAGCTGTCAAATAAAATAACTTTGATGCTTTTTCTTCTCCCATAGCTTTTACTGATGGAAAAATAGTTGATATTGTTTTACCTATTCCTGTAGGCGCTTGTATAAATATATTTTTATTATGAGCTATAGTATTATAAACGCAAACTGCTAATTTTCTTTGGCCATCTCTATAATTTTCAAAAGGAAAATTAGTTTTTTTTATAGACTCATTTCTTTCTTTTCTTAATTTTTCTCCATTATGTACCCATACATAGTATCTTTTTATTAGATCTTTAAAAAAAATTTCAAGCTCATCTATAAAAAAACTTTTATCTATAAATTTCATTTTTTCTGTATCTAAATTAAAATATGTAATTTTTATATCTATTTCATTTAGTTTATTTTGAATAGAATATATATAGGCATAACATTTAGCTTGAGCTAGATGAAGTTTGTTTTCTTTTATTAAATTTAAATCTCTACTAGTAGTTTTTATTTCTTCTATTACTATATTTTTACCTTTTTCTTTTATTATTCCATCTACTCTTCCTTCAATTCTAAATATAAACTCTTTATATTCTTCTTTATGTTTTAAAGTTACTTCTGATTCATACTCAGTCATAAGGAGAGGTGTTGCTTTTTCTTTTCTCATTTTTTGAACTTTTTTATGTCCTTTTATTCCTTCTAAAGTTTTATTAGTTCCTATTCTCCCTATATCAATATCACCAGACCTTAATATAAACTCTATAAGTGCCCTAACTGATATACTTACTTCCTTTATATTTTCCATAAAATCAACCTTTATATTAATAAATAATTTCAACAATATTATATCATACCCATAATTTATCACACTTATATTAATGAATATATATAATGATAGTATATTACTTCAATGGAGATGTATTTATGAGTTATACTACCTCAAAACAACCTCAAGGTAAACCTTATTGCTTTACAAATGTAATACGTGAAGCTGCAATAGCAGAACTTGTTGCAATAAATGAATACGCTAAACATATTGCCAATTCTAACATTTCAGAGCTAAATGAAGTTTGGCATCACATAATGGAAGATGAAAAAAGACATTACGGCATGTTTTTAGAACTCTTAAGAAAATATGACCCTGTACAATATAAAAGATATAATGAAGCAAAAGAACATGTGAAATTAAGTAGTAAAAATCCAAAATTTCCTCAATACTCTGCTAAATATAATAATCAACTTATATTAAATAATATAAGAGATGATATAAAAGGAGAATTAGAAGCTATAGTATTATACGAAGATAACATACTACATGTACCTTATAAAGATGTTATAAATGTTTATTTAGAAGTAATAGCAGATGAAAAAGAACATGTAGAAGAATTAACTATAGTTCTTATGAAATATGATAAAGATAAATATGGCCCTATAGAAGAATAAACATACTGCAATTATATATTAATTTTTTATGTATATTAAACTTAATAGTTCTTTAGTAAAAAAGTTTTCAAAATATAAATATCAGTATTGATTTAAAAATCAATACTGATATTTATATTTAACCTATTATAACCTTAGTAAAATTTTAGTGAACACTAAGCCACTTATTTATATCTTCAAAAACCTCATCTCTATTTATTTCATTTAACATTTCATGTCTTCCACCTTTATATAATTTATACTCTACATCCTCTATACCTATGTTTTTATATAAATTATATAAATTTATTATTCCTTTTCCACTATCCCCTACTGGATCTTTATCTCCTGCTAAAATAAATATAGGTAACGTTTTATTTATTTTATTAATATTTTCCTCTCTCCATATAGATTTTAATCCCTTTAAAAAATCATAAAAATAAGAACTAGTAAAAACAGTACCACAATATTTGTTGTCTACATATTTATCTACTTCTTTTTCATCTCTACTTAACCAATCAAAATTTGTTCTATTAGGTTTAAAGGTTTTATTATAACCGCCAAAGGATAAGTTATCTAACATTTTACTTTTATGCTTTCTTCCTTTGATTTTCATTTCAAGTTTAGCTACAAGTATTCCTAAGTTTATAATACTCCCTTGCTTTCCATTAGTTCCTGACAGTATAACTCCTTTTAAATCCTCTCCATATACTTCAATATATTTTTGACTTAAAAAGGATCCCATACTATGTCCAAATAAATATATTGGCAACTTATTATGTTCTTTTTCTTTTATAATATTATTCAAAGTATTCATATCTTCTACCATTGAGGCAAAACCATTATTTTCTCCTAAATATCCTAACTCTTTTATATTATTTACACTCTTTCCATGACCTCTATGATCATTTGCATAAACTATATAACCATTTTTATTAAGATATTTTGCAAACCTTTCATATCTAGCTGCTGTTTCTGCCATACCATGAGCTATTTGAACTATTCCTTTTACATCTTTATCAGTATCCCACTTATAAACATATATATTTTTATTCTCTTGCCCTTGAAAAGTAAATGCTGTATTTAACATTTTATTCCTCCCAATATTATGATATTATAGCATTGTAAACATTTTACCATAAAATACCTTTAAAATAAAATTATTAACTATTTATTTTTTAAAACGATAAATGTTTTGATGAAGTATATAAATATATATTAACATGGGAGGAGTTTTATGAAGAAAGCACAAAAAGCAGCCTTTACCATATGTTTGTCTTCTGGCATATTAGGTATGAATGCTCTTGCTGCAAGTCCAGTTATGGCTTCTGGCATCATTCCTAATATGAATAGTAGTGCATATAACAGTGATAATATTTTTACTCAATGTGGCTTTAAAGGGCAATGTACCTGGTTCACATATGGTAGAGTTATAGAAAAACTTGGAACACATCTTCCAAGTCAGTTTTATGGAAATGCTGTAGACTGGTGGTACAGTAATGCACGAAGTAAAGTTTATTCTTATGGATCAGAACCTAGAGCTAATTCTGTAATTGTTTGGAGTGGTGGTCCAAAAGGATATGGTCATGTCGGCTTTGTAGAAAAAGTAGTTGGAGATACTGTATATTTTAATGAAGGTAATTTCTCCAATAGAGGTCATTATGAAGGCAGAGTTAAAACTCTATCAAAAGAAGCAATCAAAAATAGAGGAAATATATTCTTAAAAGGTTATATTTATGTAGGGGGATCTGGTAATAGCAGCAGTTCAAATAATAATTCTAGTAATAATAGTAACAACAATACTGTTACCATAAAAAGAACTGCTAAAATACACTTAAGTTCTAATAGCTCCTCTTTAAATGTAAGATCTAATCCTTCTTTATCTTCATCTGTTATAGGTTCTTTAAGTAATAATGATTCTGTTTCTATAATAAATGAAAGTAATGGTTGGGCTAAAATTAAACATGGTAGCGGCATAGGATATATAAGTACAAAATACTTATCCTCTTCTACCTCTAATAATAGTTCAAATAGTAATTCTAACAATAGTAATAATAACGTTACTGTGAAAAGAACTGCTAAAGTACATTTGAGCTCTAATAGTTCTCTTTTAAATGTAAGATCTAGCTCTAGTACTTCTTCTTCTGTTATAGGATCTTTAAGAAACAATGCTTCTGTTTCTGTAATAAGTGAAAGTAACGGCTGGGCTAAAATTAAACATGGTAGCGGCGTAGGATATATAAGTACAAAATACTTATCTTCTTCTACCTCTAATAATAGTTCAAATAGTAATTCTAACAATAGTAATAATAACGTTACTGTAAAAAGAACTGCTAAAGTACATTTGAACTCTAATAGTTCTCTTTTAAATGTAAGATCTAGCTCTAGTACTTCTTCTTCTGTTATAGGATCTTTAAGAAACAATGCTTCTGTTTCTGTAATAAGTGAAAGTAACGGTTGGGCTAAAATTAAACATGGTAGCGGCGTAGGATATGTTAGTACAAAATACTTATCTTCTTCTACCTCTAATAATAGTTCAAGCAGTAATTCTAAGAATAATAACTCTGTTACTGCAAAAAGAACTGCTAAAGTACGTTTAAGCTCTAATAGTTCTTCTTTAAATGTAAGATCTAGCTCTAGTACTTCTTCTTCTGTTATAGGATCTTTAAGAAACAATGCTTCTGTTTCTGTAATAAGTGAAAGTAACGGCTGGGCTAAAATTAAACATGGTAGCGGCGTAGGATATGTTAGTACAAAATACTTATCCTCTTCTAGCTCTAATAATAGTAACAATAGTTCAACTAAAAATAATACTAGTTTAAAATCTGGTAATGTAAAATTATCTAGCAATAGTTCTACTTTAAATGTAAGATCTAGTGCTAATACTTCTTCAAAAGTAATAGGTTCTTTAAAGAACGGATCTAATATAACTATTATTGGACAAGCTGGTGGATGGTATAAAATTAAATATGGTTCATCTACTGCTTTTGTTAGTTCACAGTATGTGTCACTAGGCTCTACTTCTTCACATAGTATTCCTAAAAACAATACTACATCTTTATCTTCTACTGGTAGGGTAATTTTAAGTAGTACAAGCTCCTATCTTAATGTAAGATCTAGTGCTAGTACATCTTCTAAAGTCCTAGGTTCATTAAAGCATGGATCTAATGTTAATATAACAGGTAAAAGTGGAGATTGGTATAAAATAAAATACGGTTCATCTACTGGCTATATATATAATAAATATGTTTCTTTAGGAAATAGTTCTAATACTTCTAACAGTTCAGAGAGCAAAATAGGATATGTTACACTTTCAAGCAAATATTCTACACTTAATGTAAGAAGTGGCGCTTCTATAAACAATAGAGTTGTTCAATCTTTAGCTCAAGGAACTAAAGTAAATATTCTTGCCTCTTATGGAAGTTGGTATAAAATTAAGTATGGCAATATAACTGGATATGTTTATTCTTCTTATATAAAACAATCTAGTCCAAATCAAAGTGTTAACAATACTAGTAATTCTCGTGGAACTAGTATAACTAGTGGAAATGTTAGTATAGATGAAGCAATATCAAATGCTTCAAGAAAATATGGAGTAGATGAAGCTTTAATACGTGCTGTTATAAAACAAGAATCTGGTTTTAATCCTAGAGCTGTTTCTAGTGCAGGGGCAATAGGACTTATGCAACTTATGCCATCAACAGCATCTTGGTTAGGCGTATCTGATCCTTATAATATACAGCAAAATATTAATGGTGGAACTAAATACTTAATGCAAATGTTAAATTCACATGGTAATAATACTAGACTAGCATTAGCAGCTTATAACGCTGGTCCTGGTACTTTAAGAACCAGGGGAGTAGATACTGTAGCTGAAATATCTAAGCTACCTTATGAAACTAGAAATTATGTGCAAAAAGTTATGGGCTACTATGGTAAATAAAAAATAATAAAAAACTCTAGAATTAATTCTAGAGTTTTTTTTATTATTTTTAAATTACTTATAATTTTTATTGGTTAATAGCATTTTTAGGACATTTATTAATACAAACGCCACATTGTATGCAATCAACATCATTTATAAAATCATTTTTATAACTTGTTATATCAATATTCATAGGACAACTTTTTTCGCATACCTTACAGCCTACACAAGTGTTTTGTAAATATAATTTTTTTCTATCTTTTCTAAAATAGCTTATAAAAGCTGCTATGCTTCCCATAGGGCAAAAATTACACCAAATTCTTTTATTATAAACTATAGATAAGACTATTCCAATTAAACTAGTAATTACTATCATTCTATAAAAAACCATACCTATACCTTTTAAGCTATTGAAATTGCTGTATATGCCTATTCCAAACATATAAAACATAAATAATATAACTACTAATCTAAATATTTTAGACTTTAAAAATTTAGGTGTACTTTTTTTATTACTTATTTTAGATACAATTTTATCATAAAAATTTCCTCTAGGACATATATTTCCACACCAAAATCTACCTTTACCTAATATAGCAAATATAATTGGACCAATCATACATATTGTAGCTATTAATGCTATTCTAAAATCTAATAATCCAACTAGTACAAAAACAAAAAATATAATAAATCCATAATTTTTTAAAAAATTTTTCATAATACCCTCCTTTTATATACCCCCTATAGGTATATAAAAATTATATTATATCATTTTTATATTGTCAATTTTAAAATATTGCCATAATTTTTTAGAAAAAATTTATAATTAATATTAGCTATGAAAAAACATACGTATTAAAAAAATATTAATTTAATAATATTTTTATTATACGTATGCTTTTTCTTTGAAACTATTACATTTTAAATATATAACTATAAATTTCTATTGTTTTTCTTCCTTACTATTTTTATTATTTTCTATTTTATATTTCATTGAATTTATAAGATCATCCATAAGTTCTTGTGAATCTTCACCATCTTGTGGATAACTTACAAAAGACATTTCTATATGGTAATCTGATAATTTAGAATGAATAGTAGAAAGCACATCATACTTTTCATTAATTTTTTCTTTTAATTTAACTAAATCTATATCTCTATAGCTTGGCATAACCCCTAAAAATGTCATGAACCCATGTTTTACTAAAAGACAAGGGTCTTTAAATATATCCTTTATACCTTTATATACTATATCTGTAAGTATTAAATAGCTTTGTTTTACATCTATTTTTTCTTTTTCATTAGTATTTTTTATAAGTGTAAATATAATAGCAGATAAATAGCCGTCATTTTCTTGTGCTATAGCTAATTGTTCCATAAAATAGTACATAAAATCTTCAGGTAAATTACTACTATTTTCTATTTGTGTACTTTCTTCTTCTTCAACTTCTTTACTTGTATTTTGTTTTTTCAGTTCATTTTTTTCATTAACTAAATCATTGGTAGTAGTCTTTTTAGTTTCATTAGTTTTTATGAGCTTCAATATTCTATCTAGTAAAGTTCTATTATCAAAAGGCTTTAATACATAATCACTTGCTCCGTTTTTCACTGCTTTAGCAAAGGATTCTCTAGTATTCATTTTAGTCAAAATCATTACTGGGATATCTATGTTTTTTTCTTTTATTTTTTCAATAACTTCTATCCCATCTTCTCTAATTAAACCAATTTCTAATATTATAAGATCTATATTGTCTTTTTTTTCTGATAGTTTGTTAAAAAATTCAAAAGAAGTTGATGCCTCATAAACTTTTATATCCTTCTCTTCAAGAACTTCTTTTACTCTATATCTTACGTAGCTCATATCATCTAATATTATAATATTCTCCATGGTCACCACTCTCATAATCCTTTAAATTTAATATATTATTTTTTAATTAACACTTCAATCTAATAACTTAACTATGAATTTTAACACATACCGCCATCTACAGTTATAATTTGTCCTGTTACATAATCAATTTCATCATTGCACAAAAAAGTTACAACCTTTGCTACATCTTTACCTTTTCCTAATCTCATAGCTGGAATTTCTGATTTTAAATCTTTTATAGCATCTTCAGTTAAACTTTTATTCATATCAGTATCTATAACTCCTGGAGCAATAGCATTAACTGTTATATTACTAGGTCCTAACTCCTTAGCTAATGCTCTAGTAAAGGAATTAATACCTCCTTTAGATGCAGAATATATAACTTCACAAGAAGCCCCAATATTTCCCCACATAGAAGATATATTAATAATTCTTCCTGATTTATTTTTTATCATATGTTTTACTACATTATGAGTACAATTAAATACACCTTTTAAATTTACTGACATCATGTTATCCCAATCATCCTCTTCCATATCTATAAATAATCCTATTTTAGATATTCCTGCATTATTAACTAAAATGTCTATTTTCCCAAATTTTTTAACAATATATTCTATTAGTTCTTTTGCTTCATTATATTTTGAAATATCTGATTTATGTATTTCTCCATATCCCCCTAGCTTTTCTACTTTTTCTAATGTTTCTAATGCACCTTTTTCATCTTTTTTATAATTTATAATAACACTAGCTCCACATTTAGTAAGTTCTAAAGCTATACTTTTACCTATTCCTCTTGAAGCTCCAGTAATCAATGCTACTTTCCCAGTTAAAGTACTCATATTATTCTCTCCTTCTTAATTATCTATTAAAATCAAATATTCTTTAGACATATCTTAGAAATATACCCTATATATTAAAACTTAATTTTAATTACAAACATATTATACCATTTATATAATGATTTCTTAACAAATTACAAATTTCTACTTATCCTATTAAATTATACTTGTAAAAATTAATATAATTTAAAAATAATTGTAACATATCATAATATTTAATTATAATTTATCAAATAAAAAATAGTAGTAAAATTAAAACATAAAATTTCAACTTTACTACTATTTTAAAAATTTATTAATACCTAGTATTCAAAATCATAAAACTTTATTACTGTAAATTAGTTTTCTACCTTAAACTATTATCATCTATTATAGGAAGACTTTCTAAATCAATTCCTCCTGTTGCCTCTGGTATACCATGTAAATACTGATCTCCATTTTTAGATGTACCTATTACTACATCATTAATTTCTCCTTCTGCCGCCCTTTTTATTGCCTCTTCTTTTGAAAGAATTTCTCCATCGCTGAGTTTATATCCTATTACTGCTTCATTTTTGTCCTTTATTAATGCAACAACATCTTTTTGATAATTATATCCACTATACGACACTATAATTCCTCCTTTTAAGACACTTTTAATATTATATTTCCCAAATTAAAAGTATTTACTCTAATTAAATGTAGTAAATATTTAGGATTATATATAGATTATTTAATTACTAATAAAAGTCATAAAAATATATTAATTAAATTTACTTATGTTTACTCTAATGAATTTATAAAAATATTTATAATTTTATAAAATAAAAATAAGTTAGCAAAATACTAACTTATTATTAAATATTAATTTTTTATTTTTATATATTAAATTTAATTTTTGTACAATTATATTTTTAAAAATTTTATTCTAACAAATTTTTTTAATTTTCCATTTATCATCTACATACAATCCTATAACCTCTATATCTTCACACCAATTTTTAACATTATCTACTGCACATTTTATATCTTCTATTTGTTTTTCCCTATCAACAGGATTACCTGCACAATCATAGTGTCCAACAACAGATATTACTTTAGACCCATGGTTATTTACTGATATATCTACCCTACTTTTTATAGAATTTATTAAACATTCATCACAGTTTTCACACAATATTTTATTAGGTCCTGGTTCTGTTATCATATCTACATATTTAACTTTAAACTTATGTTTCATATACTCAATTACAGGAATTTGAACTCTACCATCCATACAATTAATACTAGTTGCAAATTTATATTTCATATCATCTCCTCCTATTTAATAAATATTATTTCTAAATATTATATATTAATAATTATTTTATGGCAAGAATAAAATTTACTGATAAACTAAAAATTACATAAAAATAAACATATATTATATAGAATTAATAAATCTCTTCTATACAATATATGTTTCCTATGTAAATAAAATGTATATTATAAAAGTTTAGCAGTTAAAAACATTATATTCATTCCCATTTTTGAAAATTTTTCTTCATATTCTGTTTTAACATTTTCTCTAAAATCACTATTATGTAAATCATAAGTAGAATAAGTTACTTTAAAACCAGATTCTTTAAAATACTCCAAAGAATCTTCAAATAAACCTTTATCATCTGTTTTAAACCATATTTCAGCCTCTGGTTTTAAAAACTTTTTATACTCTTTTAGAAAATTATTATGTGTAAGCCTCCTTTTATTATGCCTAGCTTTAGGCCAAGGATTACAGAAATTTATGTATATTTTTCCTACCTCATTTTCATCAAAAACATCAGCTATACCCATTATATTCATAGTGATAAATCTTGCATTATCTATGTTACTTTTATCTTCTCTTTCAGCTTTTTCAACTTTTCTTATAGCATATACTATAACCTCATCTTTTAAATCTACACCTATATAATTAATATTTCGATTCTTTGTTGCTAAATTAGTAACAAATTGTCCCCTTCCACATCCTAGTTCTAAATGTATTTCATTATTATTCTTAAATACATTATTCCAATCTCCTTTTGAATCACTAGGGTTTTCTACAAAAATATTACTTTTTTCTATTTCAGGTCTAGCCCACCATTTTTTTCTAAGTCTCATTTATACAACCTCCAAAATTCTTTTGTTCTATATAAAGGTATCTCAAATATTAAAAAACTTTTGTTTTAAATGAAATTCTAAAACCTTTATAATTAATTATCTTTTTATCTTATCATTTATATAAATATAAAATCACTATATTTGCATACTTTAACATAAACTAATGATTATTATATCATAGTTATAAATAAATTAATCTCAAATATAATAACAAAAATACAAATATACAATAACTAATAATTTAAATTTTTCAAAACTATGGTATAATAACTATTGGTTATTATAGAAATTTGTAATATTATTTAAAATCTAATATGGATTTTCAAAAATATATAGAGGATATTCTATATATTTTTATATTGTACAAGCTTTTAAAGCATACCTAACCAACTAAATTATATACAAATACTTAGAAAATACTTCAACAAGGGAGATGGTCAAAATTTTTACTAATTTACACATACTAATTCCTACAATAATATTTTTAATAGCTTATGGATTAATTATTTCTGAAAAGGTTAACAGGGTTGTTGCTTCTTTAGGTGGTGCTTCTTTAATGCTTATTTTAAAACTGATTACTCAGCCTAAAGCTTTTTTAAAAATAGATTTTAATACTATAGGATTATTAATTGGAATGATGATAATTGTAAGTATAACAAAACGAACTGGAATTTTTGAATACATAGCTATAAAAGCATCCAAGTTTTCAAAAGGAAACCCTATAAAAATTCTAATTATGTTTTGTTTAATTACAGCAATATTATCTGGACTTTTAGATAACGTTACTACTGTTCTATTAATTGTTCCAGTAACACTTGTAGTTACTAAAACATTAAAAATTGATCCAGTACCTTTTCTAATGTGTGAAATTTTTTCCTCAAATATAGGTGGTACTGCAACTTTAATAGGTGATCCACCTAACTTAATGATAGGAAGTGCTGCAAATTTAAGTTTTTTAGACTTTGTTAAAAATCTTGGTCCTATAATAATCATAATATTTATATGTATTATTTTCTTTGTAAAATCTATATATATAAAATCTATAGATTGTAGTGAAGAAGCTAAAAAAGAAATTATGTCTTTAGATGAAAAAAAGGCTATAAAAGATATTCCTTTAATGAAAAAATCATTAATAGTTTTGTTTTTAACTTTAGTAGGATTCTTAATTCATGATTTCATAGGTTTTGAATCTGCAACTATTGCTATAGTAGGATCTGCACTTTTAATGGGAATAAGTAAAGTTGATCCAGAAGAAATATTACAAGAAGTGGAATGGGGAACTATTTTCTTTTTCATCGGCCTTTTTATAATGACTGGAGTTTTAGAAGATGTAGGATTAATGAATATATTAGCTGAAACTGCACTTTCCTTTACAAAAGGACATTTGGTTTTAACAGGAATATTTATTGTTTGGATATCTGCATTAGCTTCTGCTTTTATAGATAATATACCTTTTGTAGCTACAATGATCCCCTTAATAAAAGCAATGGGAACTATAGGTCATATGAACGTAACACCTCTATGGTGGTGCTTATCCTTAGGAGCTTGCTTAGGAGGAAATGGAACAATAATTGGAGCTTCCGCTAATTTAGTAGTTATAGGTATAGCTGAAAAAAGTGGTTATAAAATATCTTTTAAAAAGTATTTCAAATTAGGTTTTCCTGTAATGATACTATCAATAATTTTAGCATCTATATATTTATACATATTCTTTTTAAGGTAAATTTAAAATAGTATCTTTATATTATATTCTTAAATTATAACTCATGATTATATTTTCATAGCAACTAGTTATAGTTTAAGAATATAGTTTTATATAAAACTATAGAATACTTTGTTAAAATTAATACTATATTAAAATTATTTTTTGTAGTATAATGTAAGCAAATAAGACAGGAGGTATTTTATGGATAATTATATAAAGGTAAAAAACTCAATGCTTTCATTTGAACTTGAACAATTAGGCGGAAAAATCCATAATGCTAATGGTATAATATGTTATGTAGACTTTGATATAAATTCCACAAAAATAAAATATATGTATCACATAGATAAAAACAATAAATATTTTTTAGAAAGAATATCTCCATACAATGTGGCTATAAATGAATTTGACAACGAAGAAGCTGTAGTAAATGCTATAAAAATTGAAATAGATAAATTTAAAAATGCTACTAATAGTAACAAATTCAAAAAATTTATAGACACTAACAAAGAATTTTCTAACATAGTAAAATCTTTTGAAGATTTATATCTTCACTATAATATATCAAAGTATGATTTACAAGAAATTCAAAGCAATGTATTAAATATAAAAAAGAAACTTGAAGAAATATCAGCCAACAATGAAATAGTTTATACTAAATAATATTAGAAAATGAAAGTGATCTCTTAAATATAAGAAATCACTTTTATTTATATAAATAATTAAAATTTTTAATATATTACTAACTTAAATTACTATATTTAAAATATTGCTATAGCAATTTTAATGAATAGGCTATATAAGTAGTTAGCTGGTTTTCCAACTATAATATTAGATATTGGTGTCATTATGAATATTATTAATATAAGAAGTTGATAAGTATACATTATATTAGAAACTTTATAAAAAGTTTTTGGTGATATACTCTTTAATATATTAAAACCATCTAATCCAGGTATAGGTATTATATTAAATACTGCTAACATACAATTTATACTTATAATTGCAGATAATATAAAATATAATATTCCTCTAACTGAAGTAGTATCTCCAAATGTTATCACATTGTATTTTAGAAGAAAAATTGTTAAAAGTGAAAATAAAAAAGCTACTATTAAATTAGCCAAAACTCCTGCTACAGAAACTTTTATCTCATCTTTATATCCTCTTTTTAATGCGCTAGGATTAGTTTGTACTGGCTTAGCCCAACCAAATCCAACTAGTAAAATCATAATAAATCCAACTACATCTATATGTGAAAATGGATTTAATGTTAATCTTCCTTGAAACCTTGGTGTTTTATCTCCTAATCTATCTGCTACAAATGCATGGGCATATTCATGAACAGTAAGTCCTATCAAAATAGCTGGTATAATTAATACTTTAGTTAAAATTCTATAATTTAAGTCCAAAAAACTCATCCTCTCTTATTATTAGAAACTCAAAATAATTATAACAAAAGTATATTTAATTAACAATGAAATACACTTTCCCAATTTTTAAATATATTTTAAATTTATGTTACTAGATATTTTTAGAAAATAGTTATTAACTTTAGCATATAAATTAATTTATAATAATTCACCATAAATATTTAACTCACTATATAAAAATACTAGATTTAAATATTTTAAACCTAGTATTTTATATTTAATATTATCTTTAAATTATTTTAGTTAAATTTAGTTTTTATAAGTTTTCTATCTAGTATTGAAGTAATACCATCTATATACATTTCTCCCATTACCCCTGTATATTTAGTAGTTTTACCTGTTTCTAACTCTGTAACTATACCTTTTAAATTGTCATTTAAATATATTTTTCCCATTGGAGATACATATATATCTTTAATCTCTGCACCGTTAGGCACATCTAGTGATTTCCATGTTGAAGCACTATCATTTAAACTACCATAATATATTTTTGTTATTTTCTTATCTTTTAAATTTCCTATATACACATTATCATTATCGTCTATTGATAACAATTTAGCTTTTTCTACATTAGGCAAATTTATAGAATGATCTAAATTAGTAGCATATACTTTTCCACTATAATTATTTTCATAAACTAAAGTATCTTCATGTGGAACTATTCTAATGTTTCCTACTGCATCACACATTAAATCTTTTTTAGTTTTTTCTTTCATTATATTTAAATTATAAACTGAATGGATTCCAGATCCTCTTTTTATTTTAACATAAATAACACTAGTAAGAGGTGCTGCTTGTATATCTTCTATTTTATCTCCTTGTCCATATGAATCAAATTTTTTTATTTTATCATTTTGTTCTCTTTCAACGTCATATGAATTTAATACCATTGTTCCATCTTTTTTTTCTGCGTATAATAATCTATTTCTATCTGATAACCAAGTATAAGTTGAAACATCTTTTATATCATCAAAACTTAATTGTTTTTCTTTTCCAGTTTTAGTATTTATTATATTAAGATTATTTTCTTTAAAATAAGATATATATTTACCATCAAAAGAAACTTTAAGCTCTTCAACATCTTCTGGTATACTAATATCAACTTTTTTTTCCTCTTTAGACTCCTCGGTTACCTTACGAGCTTTTATTTTAGTATTACCAGAACCTAGATAGTATCTATCTATATAAAATAATCCTGCAAATTGTAATAACAATGATATGATAATCCAAATAATTAATCTTTTTGCTATCTTCACTTTATATACCCTCCTAAGGTTCTACATAAAAAACTGTTGGAACCGCTCTTTCTCCTAAAGAATTTGTTGGATTATTTATTACTTCTCCTTCATAATACATAGTAGTTGAAGATCCACCATCTAAATTAGTAGCAGTATACGCATCATATTGAAGCATTATATCTTCTACATCTTTTAGAGTAGCCCCAGGACTTGAAACTGTTCTCCCATCTATAGCTAAAAATAAGATAGCTCCATCTTTCCTTTGTCCTATGGCAGTTCTAGGGGCTATTCCCCATCCTCCATCTCCAGAAACTGTTCCTTTTCCATTAACTATTAAAGGAGGTCCAAAAGTTACTGCTTCTTGTACATTTAATTTTTTTAATTCCTCTAAGCTATGTTTTCCTACAACTAAAGCTCCATCTTTAGTAATTCCTGCTACTTCTCCACTATATTTTTGACTTTGACTACTATTATACTTAATTTCACCTTTATTCATAACTATACCTTGTACATTTCCTCCAGTACCTGTCCACTTAGTTCCTGCAGATTTATCTGTAAATCCTCCTGCATTTATTGCAGCTACTGCATTTTTTCTTCTTCCTATATGACTAGTTAATTCTCCTTGGCGGCCTAGTTTTTCACTATAACCTACTTTAACTCTACTTGGATCATGTATAATAAGAAGATATCCTTTAAATTTGCCTGAACTTATATCATATCTTTCAACAGTATTATCATGTTTATTTTCAAATTTTAATACAGAATTTTTGTCTTGCTTTACAGTTTGAATGGTATTCTCGCTTAGTATTTTTTCTATTTCTTTATCTGATAAAAATATTTTTGCTATATATTGATGACTTAATGTAGTCATAGCTGCCCCTACAATAGTTTGTTTTACTTTTTTAAAAGGACCATAAAACACTATTAAAGGCCCAGTAATGCCTGTAAATATTAGCTCGAAAATAATAAAACATACAATTATTTTATAAGAAATTTTTCTTTTTTTCTTCCTTTTTAGCTTTTTTTCCATTCAAAAAACCTTTCCTTTCTAATTTGTGTACCCTTCAATATTGTACACTATATGAAAAAATATTTAAATAGAAAGGTTTTAAAAATATGATAATTTTTGTTAATTGATCCCTTTATTTTCGACAAATTTATAGAGTATACATTAAAATTAATATAATGTTAATATATACTCCATAAATCACTATATATCTTGTAATTCTCTTTCATTTTTAAAGTTAATATTATACACTTTTACCTTAGATATTATAATCTTTTAGATCCTTCATATGCTAATGGTGATCTTTCACACTCATCATATTTAAGGGTAACCTGATAACATAGCTTACTTCCCTTCATTTTTTCTGAAGCATAACAAAGGCCGTTAGATCTTGAATCTAAAAATGGCTGATCTATTTGATCTGGATCCCCTATTAATATAAGTTTAGTTCCTTTTCCTACTCTTGTTATTATAGCTTTCACTTGTTTAGGGGTAAGATTTTGAGCTTCATCTATTATTACCCAATTTTTAACTATAGATCTTCCTCTTAAATAAGCTACTGCTTCTGCAGTTATTATTCTTCTATCAAATAGTTCCTTTATTTTATCATATAACTCTTTTTCATTTTTGTATCGTTCCTTTTCATCAGAGTCTACTAGTATTTCTAAGTTATCAAATATAGGTCTCATAAAAGGAAATATTTTTTCTTCTTCTGTACCTGGCAAAAATCCTATTTCTTCATCCATAGTTACATTTGGTCTACAAATTAAAAGTTTTCTATATTTGTCTTCTTGATTTTCCATAACTTTATATAAGCCTGTAGCTAATGAAAATAATGTTTTAGCAGTACCAGCTGGACCCTTTATAATAACTAATGGAGCACTTTTAGAACTTGTTAAAAGCGCTTCTAACATAAATCTTTGACCTACATTTCTAGGACTAATTCCTATAGGCTTTACTTCTTTATAATATAATGGCACAACCTTTTCTCCATCAAATCTACCTAAAGCCGTCTGCTTAGGATTCTCAAAACAATGTATTATAACAAATTCATTAACATTTAATTCAACTTTTAGATATTCATCATTTGAATCTGAATAAAAATATAAATCTTCTATATTTATATTTTTATATTTATAAAATTTTGTTAAATTCTCTGAATAGGCATAAACTTCATTTCTACCTGTATATTGACTCTCATATTCTGGAACTACCTTTTCATAAAAATCCTCTACTTTTATATCTATAGTATCAGCTTTTATTCTCTCAAAGGTATCTTTAGTTATCAAACATACCTCTTCTCCTTTTTCTTTTAAACCCTTACAAACTTGTATAATCCTATTATCTGGCTTGCTTTTATCCCAACTAGGAGGTAATTTTGCATCATGATGATTCATTTCTACTCTGACTTTACCGCCACCAGGTAGTTCTACTCCTTCATTTAATTTTCCTTTTTTTCTTAATCCATCTAGTATCCTAGCTGAATACCTTGCATTTGCTCCTAAATCTCCTTTATTTTTTTTAAAAGTATCTAATTCTTCTAAAACCACTTCTGGTATAACTACATCATTATCCTCAAATGAATATATAGCTCCTGGCGAATACAAAATAACATTAGTATCTAATACATAAGTTATCTTCAAACTGATTCCTCCTCTCCCTGTTATTATTAGTATATTCATCAAAAATAATATATTTATTAATTTTATAAAATATTAGTAAAATGATTAATTTTTAAACTAATTATTATGGGAAAAATTCATAATTTTCAAAATAAAAAAAGCACTCAATGCTTTAGCATTGAGTGCTTTTTTGGTAGCCACTAGGGGAGTCGAACCCCTGATTCCACCTTGAGAGGGTGGTGTCTTCACCGCTTGACCAAGTGGCCATAAATATTAACAACAAGGGTAATTATAGTACATTTTACTATATTAGTCAATATTATTATCAAATTTTTTTTATAATATCTATGGCACTATTTTAAATTTTATATAAAAAATTATTTTTTCTAAATTATAGATTTTATATTATAAAAATAAAACTTTTATTTTTTAATAGTTTAAAATTAAAAAATTTATAAATTTACCTTAATTTATAAATAAGGCACATTTAAACAACTACATAACAAATTTATTTTATTTCCTTTATTTTATACTTATAAAAAATATTATATTTCAAATAATAATAATGATAAATTAAAGGAGGTCTTTATAATGATGATGAATCAAAATAATAATATTGGATGTACTGTTACAGAATGTAAACACCACGCTCAAAATAGTAACTATTGCACTCTAAATAAAATAGAAGTAACTAAACACACAAATCAAGCTAATTGCGCTGAATGTACTGATTGTTCAAGTTTTGAGTGTAAATGCTAATATATATTATAAATAATATATATTAAAATTCAAAAATTAAAAATAAAAAGAAGCTATTTTAAAATAAAATTTTAAAATAGCTTCTTTTTATATTTATAAAGCTGCAGCTTTAAAGCCTCCACCTTGACATTCTGTGGCATTTGATACTGATATAACAGCATTTTTATCTAAATCTTCTATTATCTTCTTAGCCTTTACTATTTGCTGAGTTGTCATAACACAATATATTATTCTTTTTTGATCTCCTGTATAAGCACCTTCCCCGTACATAATAGTTCCACCTATACCTAATTTATCAATCAAACTTTCTTTTATTCTAGAATGATTACTTGTTACTACAAATAATATTTTTTTACCTTCTACACCTTCAATAACCTTACTCATAACTTGAGATTTCACAAACATTGAAATTATAGTATAAACTCCTATTTCAAAACTTCCTATAACAACACCAATAGTAACAATTATACAATTTATTATAAAATCTATTGTAGATAATTTTATTCCAAATTTTCTTTTTGCCAATACTGAAAAAATATCTGTACCACCCTGTGATGCTCTATTTTTAAATATTACTCCCATACCTGCTCCACTTAAAACTCCACCGCATATACAAGATAAAAGTACATCATCCATTAAATAAAACTGAGTAATATTTTTTGTTAACAATAGGAAAGTTGACATACTTATCATTCCTATAAAACTAAACACACCAAAATCTAAATCTACACTTTTAATAGCTATTAAAAATATTGGTATATTTATTAGTAATACAAAATATCCTGACTGAAGTCCTGTTATATATTGAAGCATTATAGCAATACCAGCTACTCCTCCACTCAACAATTTATGAGGAATAAGGAACATGTTTACTCCTATAGCATAAGTTAAACTTCCCATTAATACTAATACTAATCTTTTTAAATTTTCTTTTTGAAAAATCATGACGCCCTCCAAAACTTAGCAACATAAAAGTTACTTTAAATTTAAGAATACTTGTTTTACATTTGAAATACATTTAAACTTTTTTAAATTAATTTAATGGAAATTTCATTGGTTAACTACCCACTATCAAACATTAATATTCCTCCATAGTTACAATTAAATTTATTTTAAGCAAGAAGTACTGTTAAATTCATTTTTGCAACTTTGCTTTCATTTCTTTCAATATGGAACATATTTTTTAATTATTTCATAAATTAATCTCTTTATATACTGATATAATGAATGAAATCCTTCTTTTCAATTAATATATAAGTATTATATGCCAGTGTCAACACTTGATAACATATCTTTTTTTTCTATATTATCAATGTAACATTATAATCAATTATAATTAACTATGTAATAATGAAATTTTTATTTCATTTATTATTTAATATAAATCCTGCAAAATTTATATAGATTTAAATTTTTATTATTTGTACAGCTATCCTAAAATTTTATTCTATAGTTTGTACATCATAAAAAAGAAAACTAAAAATAAATAGAACTATCAATAAATATATTTGAATTAAACACAATACTATCTTTCTTTATTCTGTATTGTGCAAATATACTTTACAGATAGTTCATTTTATATACAGCTGTATAAACAGTAAATGATACTTAATCATATTACCGTTGGCTCTAATATAGTTATAGTAGCAGCATTAGTATCAATACTAAGATTACATCCTATAGGCACACCTGCTTTATAATATCCATGGCCGCTTTGTAAATTAGTTATTGTAGGTTTTCCTAAAGGCAATACAAATTCATTTAATAAATCATTATAAGTTTTCCCATAAGCTTCTATACATCCACTACACTGACCCATAATTATTCCTATACACTGATCAAATTTACCTGCCAATTTTAAGTGATTCATATACCTATAGACAGTATTTATAGGTTCATGTATTTCCTCTAAAAATAGTATTTTACCTTCAGTATCTATTTCATATTCAGTACCTAAATTATCTACAAAAGAAGCTAAATTTCCTCCAACTACAATTCCTGATACGGTTCCCATATTATTACCGTATAAAGGTATATTTTTAGGATTTTTTAAAGGCCTTGGGGCGTTAACTCCAGAAGTTAATGAAAAAAACTGATCATAGTTATATTTTGGGGTGTTCGGTCTAAAATCTATAAGTAATAAACTATGGTATGTCATTAAATTCGACAGCTTATATATGACATTTAAAAGTATAGTAATATCACTATACCCTGTTAATATTTTAGGATTTTGCCTTATTATATCGTAATCTAAGTAAGGCAATACACCAGCTACTCCTACCCCTCCTCTAGTGGGAATTATGGCTTTCACATCTTTATTTTCAAACATATCCATTAAATCTTCTGCTCTATCTTCATCGCTACTAGCTAAATATCCATCATATGAATAAACATGTTTACCAACAACAACATTAAACCCCATATTTTTAAGCATTTCTATTCCAGTATCAATGGAAGTTTTATTTAAAGGACTACCTAAAGTTACTATTCCTATAGTATCTCCTGGAAGTAGTCTATTTGGTTTTATAGCCATTTGAATCTCCTTAATAAAATTACTCCTTAATAATAATAATATGTTACAAAATAAATTTTGTAACATATTATTAAAGCTTATAGATTAAATCCAAATATATACCAAGGTCCTATCCCAATTTCTAACCCTTTTTTATTTTGTTCTAACAAAAATTCTTTAGCTTTATCTTTATTAACCAAAATAACTTCTATATCCTCTGATGGCTCTAAATTTTGTTTTGGATTTTTATTTTCATACTTTTCTTCATCTATTTCTACTTTTACAAGTCTTGTAGAATCTGTTAAAAGTGCTGGATTACTTTTTATCTCTGGACTAACATCTGTAACCTCACCTACATATCCTGTCTCTTCTAAAAGTTCTCTTTTAGCTTCTTCCTTTATATCGGAAGCTTCTACTAATCCTGCAGGAAATCCTATAACATAGTTATCTATAGCTGCTCTATATTGTTTTATAAATATATATCTTTGTGAAGGAACAAGTTTTGCTACTATTACAACAGTTTTAGTAGTATTTGTTCTTTCTATCATTTCCCATTTTAATTTTTCTCCATCATCATTTACATACTCTATTTCTTTTAAACTTAACCATTTAGCCTTATACAAATTTTTTTCTGAAAGTTTCTTCATATTTAATATACCTCCACATATTTAATTTAACTATATTCTATTCTTGTTTTACTTCCCCCTTCTCCTGGCATTGCAGGCTCTAATATTAATTTTACAGGCACTCTATCTTTTAGCTCTTCTACATGACTTATAATTCCTATACTTAATTTATCTGTATGAATTTTTTCTAATGAATTCATAACAATATCTAAAAGATCGTTATCCAAACTTCCAAATCCTTCATCTAAAAAGAAAAACTCTAAAGGAGAATTACCTTTAAGTTGAATTTGAGAAGAAAGAGCTAATGCTAATGCTAAAGAAGTTAAAAATGTTTCTCCACCGGATAAAGTATTAGTAGGTCTTACTGCTCCACCACTAAAATCATCTCTTATTGTAAAATTACTACTAGAATCAAGTTCTAAAGCATATCTTCCTCTTGTTATATCCTTAAGACGCTTTGATGCTTCAAATGCAATATACTTTAATTGACTTGTGGCTACAAACTCTACAAATTTATTTCCTTGAACCAATTTATCTATATCCTCTAATAAACTCTTTTTATGTTCTATATTTTTCTTTTTTTCTAATAAATCTCCAAACTCTTTTAATTTAAGTTTCATATTTTTTATACTTTCTTCTTGCACTGCAACTTTCTTAACTATCTCATTAAATTCTTCCTCTGTATTTTCTTTTTCTTTTAACAATTCTTCCCACTGTTTTTTTTCAATATGATTACCATTTAATTTTCTATTAATTATTTTTATATTAGTGTTTTCGTTGTTTAGTTTATTTTCAAAATCAGCAATATCTTTTTCAATATCTATTATACACTCTTCTTTTAAATAAGCATTCTCTACCTCATCTATAGATGAAAATTTATTATTTTTCAAACTCTTTTTAAGTTTTTCTCTTTGAATTAAAATATTTTCCTCAAAATTTAATTTATTTTGTTTTTTTATTATTTCTTTTTCTTTTAAACATTCTTTTTCCTTTGTTTTCTTTGATAACTTTAACTTTAAATTTTCCTCATTAGATTTTATAAATTTTATTTTTTCTTTTATATCTAATAAATAACTCTCTAACTTACCTTCTATATTTTCTCCTATAAGTTTCTTTATTTCTTTTTCTTCTTTGTCTATTATATTCTTTTTTTCTTTTCCAACTTCAACAATTTTAGCTTTTGTTA
The DNA here is from genome assembly GCF_039521385.1 of Clostridium oceanicum. Taxonomy (NCBI): domain Bacteria; kingdom Bacillati; phylum Bacillota; class Clostridia; order Eubacteriales; family Clostridiaceae; genus Clostridium; species Clostridium oceanicum. The sequence continues at coordinate 708,898 of NZ_BAAACG010000008.1, forward strand.
TTTCCAATTTATTTTTTCTATCTATAATATGTTGATTCTTCAATTTATATTTTTCTAATTGTTCTCTTATTTTTTTACATTGATTTTGAAAATTAATTATTTTCTTTTCATTAATTTTTATCTCTTTCAATTCTATTTCTGGATTTTCAATATTTTTGTCATTTTTTATTTTGTTAAAAGAATTATTTTTTTCTTTTAGCAAAACTTTATAATTATCCCTATCTTTTATTAATGAATTTAATATTTCTTTTTCTTTAAGTAATCTTTCCGTGCAGGTTATTTCTTCTTTGTCTATTTTATTTTTTTCTTCTTTTAATTTATCTTTTCTTTCTTCCATATGAGATTTAGATTTTTCAAAATCACTTATACTCTTTTGAACTTTACTAAACTTTTTTATACTGTCATTTTTATTTTTTTCTAATAAATCTATATTATATTCTTTCAATTCTTCATTTATATTTTTTAATTTATCATTAATTATATCTTCTTCTTTTTCAAAAGAAACTAACTTTATATTTAAACTGTTTTGGTTTTCTCTTAAACTTTCTAATTCTAACTCCAATTCTTTTACAATAGATTTAATTTTTCCTAACTTTTCTATATCAATTTTAGAAGCTAAATTAACATGATTTGTTGATCCACAAACAGGACAAGGATTATTTTCTTTTAAATTAGAAGCTAAAATAGAAGCCATGCTTTCCTTCTCTAAGTCTTCTAGGTTATTTTTTAAACTACATAACTTCTCATTTTTATCTTTAATATCTTTAGATATATTGAGAAATTTTTCTTTTATAGGCTTCTTTTTAATTAATACTAAATTTAAATTTTTTTCATTTTTATTTTTTTCTAAAAGAATTTTATTATAATAATTTATTTTTTCTTCTAAAGTATTTATATTTTTTTGTATATCTAATAAAATGGAACTATCTCCTGGTTTTTTACTATTTAAATCATTTTCTTCATTACTTAATTTAAAAATATTTTTTTCTAATTTTTTTTGTTTTTCTAAAATATTATTATATTTATTTTTATTATTAGAAATTATAGAATTTTTATCTTTTATCTTTACATTTAAAGTATTAATATTATCATTTATATCATCAATTTCTCTTTTTAAATTTAATAACTCTTGTATACTATCTCTAAGTTCATAATCTATAGCCAAATTCCCAATTTCATTTTCTTTTTCTTTTAAATTTTTATCTAACTCTTCTATACCATCAATAAATTTTATTGAATCATTTTCTAATTTTTCTACTTCTTTTTTTACTTTAGTATATTTAATTTTTAACTTTTCTCTTTCTTTTTTAATACCAGCTATACTTTCTTTTTTTTCTATAGCTTGTTTTGTATTATTTTCTTTTTCTATAAGAGTTGGTATTAATTCTTCTTTATCTATAAAAGCTTTATTATACTCTTTTTCAATTTCACTAACTTTTAAAACTATATCATCCATCAAACTTTGTATTTTATCTAATTCTTCTTTATTTACTTTAATATTATTTTCTGTTTTTTTAACATCATCTACATAAGGTTTAACAATCAAAGCATTTCTAGCTTTTAAAGCTATATTTCTTTTATTATCAATATCATTTTTACTATTTTCTAGCTCTTTTAATATAGCCAAATGATTATTTAAATCTTTTTGTAAATTCCATACATCTTTATACTTATCATATCTACATTTAATATCTTTATTTTTTATTTTTAATGCATCATACTCTTTTTTTATCTCTTCTAAATCTTCTTCTAACTCCTTTAAGCTATCTTTTGATATTCCTTCATATTGCTCTAATTTTCCAGACAATAATGTCATAGAACTTAATTCTTTGTTTTTTGCTTTTCTTATTTTATCTAATAATTTTTTACCAAAATCCTCTAATCCAAAAATTCTCTCAAGCATATCTCTTCTAGCTTTTCCACTAAGTTTTAAAAACTCACTAAATTTTCCTTGAGGAAGAACTACAGAACGAGTAAAATCTTGAGAGGTAAGTCCTATAATATTTTCTATATTCTTTTGTATATCTCTTGCTTTATCTGCTACTACAGTTTCTAAGTCTCCATCTTTTTTTACTAACCTAGAAGCTTTAGTTTTATATCTTCCATTTTTATCTCTTTTTATAGTTCTATCTACTATAAAATCTTGTCTTTTATTTTCTACTCCTATTTCAAATTCATAGCTAATATTTAAACTATCTGTAGAAATATTTATAAATTCTGAACTATCTCTAGCAATATTACCGTATAAAGCCATTGTAATAGCATCTAATATTGTAGACTTCCCACTACCTGTAGGACCAAATATTCCAAATAGCCCTCTCTCTGTTAATCTTTCAAAGTCTATAGTTTGTTTTTCTAAAAAACTATTCAACCCCTTAATTTGTAACTTTTTAGGCTTCATCTTCTTCCTCCTTTTGAGCTATACTCAAAAATAAATCAAGTAATTCTCCTGTAGGCTCTACCCCTCTCTCATTTACATAGAATTCTTCAAATAATTCTTTCATAGATTTTTCTTTTATATCTTCAAATTCCTCTTCATTATCTTTACTTTCTATATCTGGCACAATCTCTACAATATCTTTTTTTATTTCTTTTAATTTTTTTATTTCTTCTTGAGTTATATACTTATCAGTTTTAATTTTAAGATAAACCCACATATCCCTATCTTTATTCTCTTCACATTTTTCTATTGCCTCTTCTATTCCATTACATTTCCAGATTTCTATAGGTTTATAATTATTAAAGTAAACATCTTGTATTTTAGCTTCAGATTTAGGGGAAATATCAATTATTTTACAACCTTTACTATATCCTATTTCACTTTTGCTATAGGGTATTGGGGATCCTGTATAAAAAGCGTTATCACAATTTTTAACTTTTTGCATTTTATGTAAATGTCCTAATGCTATATATTGAGCATTAGAAGGTAGTGCTTTTGTATCTACTGCAAGACTACCTCCAAGTTGTATTGGTCTTTCAGAATCACTCTCTTCTGATCCATTAACAAATATATGTGATACCATTAAATTTACAGTATCATCTTTATATTTTTTAGATAACTTATTTAATATTTCACCTATTCTGTCTGAATAATTTTTTCTTCTTTTCTCATCATTTTCAATATCATCATATATAATTTCATCTAATCTTTTCTCACTAGGATAGGGCATGGTTATTATTACTGCTTTTTCTTTTCTTATTTCTAATTCTAGATATCCTACTCCAGAATCTATAATTTTAAAATTACTAAAATTCCCTTTAGGAACAATGCTGTTTAAAGTACCTATAATTAAAATCCCATCATCATAAGCTAAAGAATTTGCTGCTACTAATCTCTGTGGATTATCATGATTTCCAGCTATTATAAGTACAACCCTTTCTCCATTTCCTGAAAGTTTTTTTATACAATTATAAAACATTTTTTCCGCTCTTGCAGGAGGATTGCTATTATCATAAATATCTCCCGCTATTATAACTAAATCTACTTTATTTTCTTCTACTATATGTATGAAATCATCTATAAATTTTTCTTGTTCATCCATTCTTGTAAATCCTTCTAAATTTTTACCTAAATGCCAATCAGAAGTGTGTAATATTCTCATTTCATCACCCTTTGCAAAGTATATTTTATCTATTAGATCTATTAAAATAAATAATAGGTCAAAGATCTAGGAATATTTATCTTTTAAAAATTTTTACCATATTTAAAATTGTAATTTTAATATATAAAATATACTAATTTTCTTTTATTATAAAAAAATATATATATAAGACTCTAATTGTAGTACTAATTTTATATATAATAACTATATAACATTATATAACAATTAATATTAAGTAGCTAATATCACTATAAAAAATAGCCCTTCCATACGGAAAGGCTTTAGGGAGAGAATTTTATATATACTAACTATTTATAAGTTAATTTCATTAATAAATCATAAATTTATATGCTATTAAAAAATATTTTGCTTAACTAATAAATCATAAATTTAAAAGTTTTCTATATTTTTATTTATAACATAAAATACTTTATCTTGTTCATCTTTTTTTAATTTTAGCTTTATAGTATTAAATCTTCTAAAAAAATCTATATCTTCTTTACCCTTTATTATAAGTGTACTTTTTAATCTTTCGTGCCAACCACAAGATTGTATATCTTCCCATTTTTTAAAATTACCTTCTATAAAAATTCCATTTTCCATTATTTCAAATCTTTCAGCACCATTATAAAATATTACTATAGCAACAAATACTTCTATTATTTCATATGCACTATTATTCATAAGAGAGCATATTAGTATTGATACTCCCATAAATATCATAATCTTTTTTTCTAATCCTCTTCTAATATTAACAACAACTCTACCGCCTATTTTACTCTTATACCATAAATTAATTAATGTAAGAACACACCAAGCTAAAAAAGTTATAAAAGCTAATATTAATAATATAATTTTAAAAAGATTCATGCCCAAACCTCCTTATGACATTTTTACCACAAACAAAATTAATAAAATTCTTTTGTTCCTTGTATTTTAAACTAATTCTATTAATGTAATTAATTTCCTTTTTATGTAAATTCATTATTGTAATTTTTAACTTTATTAATATTATCCCAATTATGTTATATTTTATATAATACCTCTAAGTAAATTTTATTTATTTACATATTTACACAACCTTTTTATTACTATAAAATATATTTTTCATATATAAATTAACAACTTTTAAAACTTTATGTCTATTTTAATTATCAATTTTTGTAATAAAATTTTGTACGAAAATTTAATATATTTAGTTCTAAAAAAATATATTAAGCATATTAAGATATATTAAACACTTGAAAATAAAAAATAAATCAAAAATAAAAGAAGCTATCTCAAAATAACTAAAAAATTTATTTTGAGAATTAGCCTCTTTTCATATTTTCATAAATTAAATTTTTATTTTTTTTACCAGCCGCCTGAAGATCCGCCTCCGCCAGAAGAACCTCCTCCGAAGCCTCCAAATCCACCGCCTCCGGAAGATCCTCCGCCAAAGCCTCCGAATCCTCCACCACCTCCAAAGTGGTCATCATCATCATTTCTTCTATGTCTACCAAATAAACTATTAAAAAAGATTATATTCAATAAAAATCTACTAACTCTACCTCTATTAAATATAAGATCTAGCATAAAAAGTCCTAATCCTATATATAGTGGTATTGGTGAACTTTTAGATTGTTTATTATTTGTATTTGGAAGGTTAACTTTCTCATTTTTATTTAACGTTACATTATATTCTTTTGCTACTTCATCTGCAAATACAGAATATGATTTTTTTATACCTTCACTATAATTTCCTTTTTTAAATAAAGGAGTTAATACACTATCCATAACTCTAGCCGAATATATATCAGTAATTCTACCTTCAAGTCCTTTGCCTACTTCTATTCTCCATTTTTTATCTTTCATAGAAATAAGCATCATTAATCCATTATTTTTATCTTTTTTACCTATTCCCCATTCTCTAAATAACTTATTAGAATAAGATTCTAAATTTTGTCCTTCTAAAGAATTTATAACTACCACTGTAACTTCTGCTGTAGTTTTTTCTTCTAATTCCTTTCCTACAGATACTATAAATTCTTTTGTTTCACTATCAATTGCACCTACATAATCATTAACATATTTTAAATTAGTAGGTTTTGGAAAACTATTTTCTGCTCTAACAGTAAAGCAATTTAAAAAGGATGAAAATATAAAAACAATAAACAGGATAGAAAATCTTTTTAAAAATTTTTTCATATTGATCTACCTACTTTGAAAAATCTACTTTTGGAACTTTTTTAGCAGCTTCATCCGCTTTAAAATAAGTTTTAGTTTCAAATCTAAATATTGAAGCAACTATAGAATTTGGAAATTTCTTTATAGATGTATTATAACTATTTACCTCTTTATTATAATCCTGTCTTGCTATTGCTATTCTATTTTCTGTACCCTCTAAAGCTACAGATAAATCTCTAAAGTTTTGATTAGATTTTAAATTTGGATATCTTTCTACTACAACTAATAATCTTGAAAGTGCAGAAGACAACTGATTATTAGCATCTGATTTTTGTGAAATATTTTGTGCTCCTGCAAGTTTAGATCTAGCATTAGCAATATCTGTATAAATTTCTTTTTCTTGTTTTGCATATCCCTTAACAGTTTCTACTAAATTTCCTATTAAGTCAGATCTTCTTTGAAGATTTGTATCAATATTTGATTCTGCTTGAGTAACTGTTTGATCCAAAGATACCAATTTATTATAAGTACCTATTAAAGGTAAAAATAATAGCAATATAACACCTATAACTATTATTGTATTTCTTAATCCTTTTTTCATATAAGCTCCCTCCAAACAAATTTTTTACAAATAATATTATTTTTTAATTTCCTTTATACTCTCTCCTATTATTTTTATTCCTTTTTTTATGTCTTCTATACTTAATCTTGAAATTCCAAGTCTAAAGGAGTTATCTCCTTTATTATCTACATAAAATATATCTCCTGGAGTAAATACAACTCCTTTTTTATAGCACCTATCTAATACATCCCTAGATTTTATATCTTTTAATTTTATGAATATATGAAGACCACCTTCTCCTAATATATCTTCAGCTTCAATATATTCTCTTGCATATTTAAGTGCTATTTCATATTTATTTTTATATATTTTTCTAGCTTTTTTTATATATTTCTCAAAATTGCCTTCTTTTAAATATTGGTACAATATAGCCTGATCTAAAAATGAAGTATGAATGTTTTTACTTCTTTTTACACTTTCTAAGTAATTTATAAGGTCACTATCTCCTAATATCCAACCAATCCTAATTCCTGGGAAAAGTATCTTTGAAAAGCTACCTAAATAAACTATTCCATTACTTTTACCTGCAAGTGCAGCTATTGGAGATACATGATCTCCAGAATATCTTAATTCCTCATTAAACCCATCCTCTATTATAGGTATATTATGTGATTTTAATATATTATATACTTCTATTCTTTTCTTTGGAGACATAACAATACCTGTAGGATTATGGTAAGAAGGTATAAGATACATAAGCTTTATGTTTTGATTATCTTCTAAAACTTTTTTAAGGCTATCAATATTAACTCCATCTTTATCTAAATCAATGCCAATTGGATTAATACCGTGAAGCTTCATTATTTTTATAGCAGTATTATGAGTTGGATTTTCACATAAAATTTTATCACCCTTATTTACTAAGCAATCTAAAATTATATCAAAAGCTTCTGTAAATCCATTTGTTATTAGTATCTTTTTATTAGAAGTATCTATACCTTTATTTTTCATATAATCAATTAAATATTCTATTAAATACTTATAGCCTATAGCATATCCATAATTTAATATTTTTTCTCTTTCCAAAGACATTATATTTAAAAAAGATTTTTTAAATTCTTCTACGTCAAATAAATTTTCATCAGGAGATATACTTTTAAAAGATATCATTCCTTTTTTCCAAGGAACTTCATGCTTTATTATATCTAGTTTTTCAGCAGACTTACCATAATCATTTATAAGTCTATCCCATTTTATATTCCAGTTATCTTTTTTCAAATTTATACTTACATCGCATACAAAAGCCCCCTTTCCTCTTTTTGTATATATAAGACCTTCATCTTGAAGATACTCATATGCATATATAATTGTATTTCTACTAACCTTTAACATATTAGATAGCTCTCTTGTTGAAGGTAATTTTTCTTCTTTTCTTATCATCCCATTTAATATCATAGATTTTATGTAATTCCCTATTTGTATATAAACAGGGGAGTTTTTGTCCAGTTTTATATCAAATAACATTAAATCACCTCTCTTTAATTTTCACATAAATAAAAAACTAGTGCAATAAAAAAAGATTCTCTAATTTTTTAGAGAATCCTTTCAAAGTTATATATCTATATATTTTTACATAAAAATTATCTTTCTACTTTTAAAGAATCTTGTATCATAACATCTAATAAATCTGAAAAAGACATATTCACTGCATTTGCACTCTTAGGAAATAAACTATTTTTAGTCATTCCTGGTAATGTATTTAATTCTAGTACATAAGGAATAGAATCTTTAACTATCATATCTACTCTAACATAAACATCACATTTTAATACTTTCCAGCAACCTAATGCCATTTTTTCTACTTGTTTATGAAGTTTTTCCTCTAAATCTACTATAACTTCTTCTGAACTTCCATCATATTTACATTTTAAATCAAAGAACTCTCCATTAGGTTTTATAGCTATAACTGGAAGCATCTTTTCATTTAACATACAACAAGTTATTTCTTCGCCTTTTATATATTGTTCTATCATAACTTCTTTATCATATTTTAATGCTAACTCTACAGCTTCTTTTAAACCTTCTTTTGATTTTATTAAATTAGTAGCTACACTAGAACCTCCACTATTAGGTTTAACAAAAACTGGATAGCCCATTTTTTCTACTGCTTCATAATCTATTTCATCTATTTTAGTTACATTAATCCAATCTGCTGTATTAATATCTGCACTTTTAAGCATTCTTTTTGTAACATCTTTATCCATACAAATACCACTTGTTAATGGTCCACATCCTGAATAAGGTATGTCTAAAGTTTGAAGGACTGATTGCACTTCTCCATCTTCCCCAAATTTCCCATGAAGAGCTATAAAAGCAAAATCTAAACCTTTTGATTTTTCTACAATATCTTCTTTTTTATCTATAACTACAGGAACTACATCATATTTATCAGAATCTATATATTTCATTATCTCTTTACCTGAATTTAAAGATATTTCTCTTTCTGAAGATATACCTCCCATTACTACTCCTATTTTCATATATACTCCTCCAATACTCTCTGGTATTTAATTACCCTCTTAATTCATTTTATACATTTATAAAATATAATAAAGTACCACTACTAAACTTTTTTTGTACAAATGTGGTTTAAATTCATATTTCATATAAATCTTAAAATATTGAAAATGTTATCTTTTAAGTATACAATATAATTGTAAAATTAAATACCTTTGTTACGGGGGTGCCTATTTGGCTGAGAAGAGCATAAGTTCTAACCCTTTGAACCTGATACCAGATAATACTGGCGAAGGGAAGTAGTATAATATCTACATATTATATATAATAAAACCATGCTGCTTTTCTTACAAGTGGCATTTTTTTATTAAAAATAACAAGATTTAATTTAAGATATAAACTAAAATTCAAACTTAATCATAAACTAGGAGGTACTTAATATGAAAAATGTTTTAACAATAGCTGGATCAGATAGCTCAGGTGGTGCAGGTATACAAGCGGATTTAAAAACTATGAGCGCGTTAGGCGTATTTGGTATGAGTGTAATAACTGCAGTAACAGCTCAAAATACTTTAGGAGTGGTTGATGTACAAGACATTGATAAAAAAATTGTAGAAGCTCAAATAAAATGTATTTTTGATGATATAAATGTAGATGCAGTAAAAATAGGAATGGTTTCAAACAGTGAAATAATTGAAACTATAACAAACCTACTTAAAGAATACAAAGCTAAAAATATAGTTGTAGACCCTGTTATGATATCCAAAAGTGGCTACTTTTTATTAAAACCTGAAGCTGTAGAAAAAATAAAAGAACTTATTTCTATAGCTGATGTAGTAACCCCTAATATTCCAGAAGCAGAAACATTAACTGATATGAAAATAAAAGATGAAGAAGATATGAAAAAAGCTGCCTTAGAAATATCTAAGATGGGACCAAAATATGTTCTTATAAAAGGCGGTCACAGATGTAATGATGCTAATGATATTTTATATACTGGAAAAGATTTTATAAAAATAGAAGGTAGTAGAATCCAAACAAAAAATACTCATGGAACAGGATGTACACTTTCTTCATCTATAGCTTCATATTTAGCAAAAAATCACAGTATTGAAACTGCTGTTAAAAAATCAAAAGATTATATTACAAAAGCTATAGAAAATTCTTTTTCAATAGGAAAAGGCGTTGGCCCTGTAGGTCATTTAGTTGAACTTTATAAAGAAGCTGGTGTAGATTTTGAATAACTCAAATAAAATAAAAAATCCATCTATGTTTTTACTTTGGATTGGAGCATCTATCTCTATAGCAGAAATATATACAGGCTCTGTTATAGCCCCTTTAGGTATTTCTAAAGGACTTTTAGCTATAATACTTGGACACATATTAGGAACATTATTATTGTCTTTTGGTGGATATATATCATTTTCTAATAAATGTACTGCTATGGAATCAATACATAATTCCCTAGGTTCTTTAGGTGCAAAAATAGTCTCTATTATAAATGTAATGCAACTTCTTGGTTGGTCTGCCATAATGATAATTCAAGGAGGACGAGCTATTGGCCCTATTTTATCTATATCTTACAAAACATCCCTACTGATTGTTTCTGTAATAGTTATAATATGGTCTTACTCATTTTTTAATTATTCTAAAAAAGTTAATGATATTTGTGTTATTTCATTAATAATTTTATGTATATTTATGTTTTCTAAAATAGATTTATCTAAATCTATAGAGCTTAGGGGAAACTTAAATTTCACTACAGCTTTAGAACTTTCAATTGCAATGCCTGTTTCTTGGTTACCTGTAATTGGTGATTTTACTAAGAATGGAACTAGTAAAAAAGGAGTGCTTTTTTCTAGCTTTTTAGGTTACTTTATAGGCAGTACTGCAATGTTTATGTTTGGTTTTTTTGTAACCATATTTACTGGAAAAGATATTGTTGAATTTATATCTTCCATTGGAATACTAGGTGGTTTAGTTATACTTCTTTCAACTGTAACTACAACCTTTATAGATATATACTCTGCAGTTATTTCTTCCAAACAAATATTTGAAATTAAAACTGAAAATAAATATATAATTCTTTATTCTATATTAGCTTCGATTGTAGCTTTCATATTTCCTATGGAAAACTATGAAAATTTTCTCTTAATTATAGGAAGCGTATTCGTTCCAGTTTATAGTGTAGTATTTTTAAATTATTTATTAAGAAAAGTTAAATCTCCAAAATTTCATACTATAGGAATAATTTCAGCTTTAATAGGAATAGGCTTATTTAACTATTTCAATAAAATTTCTTTTGGAATACCAACTTTGCTAACTATTCTATGTATATCAATTATATATATAAGTTTAATAAAAATATTTAATATAAGAGGTGTAAAAAATGGACAAGCAAGTATTTAATGTGTTAAAAGAAGTTCAAGAAAAAACCCCTTTAGTTCATGCTATAACTAATTATGTAACAATAAATGACTGTGCTAATATTCTTTTATCTTTTGGTGCATCCCCTGCTATGTGTGAAGCTTATGATGAAGTATATGATTTTGTTAAACTATCTTCTGCTTTATATATAAATTTAGGTACACTAACTAAAGAACAAGAAACTGCTGCTGTTTTAGCTAGCACATCTGCTAAAAATAACAACGTTCCTGTAGTATTAGATCCCGTTGGCTGTCCTGCTATGAAAAGAAAAGTAGAAGTTATAAACAGAATAAAAGAAGTGGGAAGAATAGACGTAATAAAAGGTAATATAGGAGAAATTAAATTCTTAGCCGGAATGAATTCAGAAACTCGTGGAGTAGACTCTTTAGATAATGGAGAGGACGCTCTAGAAGCCTGCCAAAAACTTGCTAAAGATTTTAACTGCACCGTTGCAGCTACTGGAGAAAAAGATTATATCTCTAATGGTACTAAAAACTGTATTATCGAAAATGGCAGTGAATTACTTACTAAAGTAACAGGCGCCGGTTGTATGCTTGGAGCTTTATGTTCTGCTACTTGTGGAGCGTTTGAAGATAAATTTGTAGCTACCGTTTCTGCTATATTATCTATGAACATAGCAGGAGAAAAAGCTTATAAAACTGCTAAACTTCCTGGAAGTTTTAAGGTAGCTTTAATAGATAGTATATATACTTTATCTGATGAAGAAATTTGGAAAGAAGGTAATGTAACATGGAAATAGATTATAGTCTTTATTTAGTAACAGACAGAAGATTTTTAAAAGGAAGAAGCTTAAAAAAAGTAGTAGAAGATTCAATTTTAGGCGGAGTAACAATGGTTCAAGTTAGAGAAAAAGATGTATCCACAAGAAAATTTTTTAATATAGCAAAAGAAGTTCAAGAAGTTACTGATTATTATAAAATTCCTCTAATTATAAACGATAGAATTGACATTGCTCAGGCTCTTGATACTACTGGAGTACATCTAGGTCAAAGTGATATGGAACTTAGCATAGCAAGAAAAATATTAGGAAAAAACAAAATAATAGGAATATCTGCAGGTTCTATAAAAGAAGCTATAGATGCTCAAAATGGAGGAGCTGACTATTTAGGAATAGGAGCTATTTTCCCTACTGGAAGTAAAAAAGATGTATCTAGTATTTTAAGATTAGATGGATTAAAAGAAATACAAAATAATGTAACTATTCCTTCTGTAGCTATTGGCGGTATAAATAAATCTAATTTTAAAGATGTTTTATCCACAGGTGTTAATGGAATTTCAGTTATTTCTGCTATTTTAGGGGAAGATGACATAAAAACCGCTTCTAAAAATCTTCTTTTAAAATAATTAAGGGATATAAAAATTTTATTAAGATGTTATTATAAGTTATAACTATAACCATTTAAAAATCCCACATACAACTGTGGGATTTTTATGATTATATTTTATTATAATGAAATTTCTCTATTTTTAACCCTATTAATTAAATCTTCTACTTTATCTTTAATTAAATCTCTAGTTTTTCTAAACTCTTCTATTGTTCCTCCAGAAGGATCAGTAAGTCCCCAATCTTCCATATGCTTATTAGGAATATATGGACAAACTACATTACACCCCATAGTTATTAAAATATCTAATTCACTTGGAATATCTTCTAATAATTTAGGTTTATGAGAGGTCATGTCTATTCCTTCTTCTTCCATAACTTCAACTGCTAATGGTTTTACTTTATCATACTTTTCAGTTCCTGCTGAGTAAACTTCAAAAATATCACTGCCTAATTTTTTTAAATATCCCTCTGCCATCTGACTTCTACATGAATTATGAACACATACAAAAGCAACTTTATATTTCATTTTAATTCCTCCTAGTTATATAACTTATAGACTAAACACACAATATATATTAAAATTTACTTTTAACAACTTAAATGTTAAATAACTTATTATCTTAATGGTTTATTTATATATAATTTTTAAAACCATTTTCTAGTTTTATTTGCTATTTTAACTAAGGTAAGCATTACAGGAACTTCAACTAATACTCCTACTACTGTTGCTAATGCTGCTCCTGATTTTAAACCAAATAATGAAATAGCTACTGCAACTGCAAGTTCAAAGAAATTACTTGCTCCAATCATAGCTGCTGGAGCTGCAATATTATGCTTAAGTTTCCAAACCTTTGACCAAAAATATGCTATAAAGAAAATTAAAAATGTCTGTACTATTAAAGGAATAGCTATAAGTATAATGTGAAATGGATTATTTAAAATAATTTCTCCTTGAAATGAAAATATAATGATTAATGTCAAAAGTAATCCTAAAATAGTGGTATTATCAAATTTTTTCAAAAATACTTTTTCAAAATATTCTATGCCTTTATTTTTAACTATATATTTTCTTGATAAATATCCTCCTAATAGTGGTATTACAACAAATAATATTACAGATAAAATTAAAGTATCATAAGGAACTACAACATTACTTACTCCTAATAAAAAAGCAACTATTGGGGTAAAAGCAAATAAAAGTATTAAATCATTAACTGCTACTTGAACTAAAGTATAGGCTGGATTTCCTTTTGTAAGATGACTCCATACAAACACCATTGCTGTACAAGGTGCTGCACCTAAAAGTACTGCACCGGCTAAATATTCATTAGCTAGATTAGAATCAATTAATCCCTTAAAAACTACTTTTAAAAAGAAAGCAGCTATAATATACATAGTAAATGGCTTTATAAGCCAATTTATTACACAAGTAACTGTAAGTCCTTTAGGATTCTTAGTAGCTTTTACCATACTAGAAAAATCAATTTTAAGCATCATTGGATATATCATAAGCCAAATAAGGATTGCTACTGGAATAGATACTTTTGAATATTCAAATCTACTTAAAGTTTCAGGTATTACAGGTACGTATTTTCCAATTAAAACTCCAACTACTATACATAATGTAACCCATACTGTTAAGTAACGTCCAAATATACCCATCTCATCTGAAGTTTTTACTTCTTCTTTTCTTTTGTTCATTTTAAATCCTCCTTATATAAGTCACATTTAAATAAATAATCTATTTTATTAAATTCAAGACTTGGTCTTTGTTTTCTTTAATACATTTACAATTTAATTCATGTTTTTTATATCTCAAGTATCTTTCTGAATCCCTTTTAAAAATAGATTTTCTAGAAAAACTATTCTGTAAATATTTTATAAGCTCTATATTATTTTTCTTAAATTCATCACTTACTTTATAATGTACCCATTGAGCATCCTTTGATGAATCTATAACTCCAGAGCCTTTAAGTTTTACAAGATGTCTAGAAGCATTAGATTGTGTCATTTCAAGTATAACCTCAATTTCACAAACACAAAGTTCATCATTCATAAGTAAATTTACCATTCTAAGCCTGTTTTCATCACTTAATGCTTTAAAAAGTTCTACCATTTAAATCACCTCTTATATTACTATATTTGATTATACTCATATACTATCATTTATATATTTATTTTGTCAATATAAAATATTACTATATTAAATGTAATAAATACTACTTTATAAATATACTTACCTTTCTTTTTTAAATTTATTTACTTAAAATATAAAACTTTTATAGTGTAGATACACAATTTATATATATTAAAATACTATACATTACTATTTTTTCAAAAAATCGCCTTACTTTGACAATAATAAAACAATGTTTTGAATAATTAATTATATAATTCATTCATTTATTAGTTTTTTTAATACAAGTATTATTTAAATAATAAAAAGAGAGCATATTTATCATATACTCTCTTTAAAACTAAATATTTTCTTTTAAGATAATGTAAAGTATAATTTATTTTTTTGCAACTATTATTTTTAATGAAGGATAGGTATCAAATATATATGGTTTTGATACTTTTACTTTAAATCCCATGTCACAAAGTAATTTTTTGTGCTCTATAGTATGCCTAAAATCTGATAAAACAAGTGTACCATCTTTTTTAACAACTCTTGCCATTTCACATATAGCTTTTATTCTTTCATCTTTATCATGTATATTATGAATACATAAATTAGATAAAACTACATCAAAAGATTCATCTTTAAAAGATAGCGCAGAAGCATTTTGAGTTTTAATCTTTATTTTATCTTCTACTCCCTCTATCTTCATATTTTTATTAATATAAAACTTAGTGTTATCTAATATATCTCCTTTACCTTTCCATATATCAATTCCTATAAGCTTACCTGTAGTAAGTTTTTTAGCAGCTTTTATAGCAACTAATCCTCTACCAATTCCAACATCTAATACCTTTTCATTACCTTTCCAGTCTACAGAATCTACAATTCTATCTCTATGCTTAAATTTTCCCCATATAACATAGTTAATCATTCTAAGGCCATTTAATACTCCTATAACCCCTACTACTAAAAATATATACCCAATTGCTATTGATTCAGTATATTTAAATAAAAACATAGATACTAATAAACATAACAGACCTATAGAAAAAGAATTAATTATTACCTTTGTTTTATTAACACCATAATAAGGTTTAGTGTAATTTTTCATCATATGTCATACCTCCGTTCTTTTTTTGAATACAACAATCTATTTCCTTGTAAAATTAATTATTAATTTTATTTATATAATAAAAGATTGATAAATTTTTATTAAACTACTCTATACTATAAGTATACTATAGTTTATGCATTTTACAAAGTTTTGAATAAAATTTTAATTTTATTACTTTACAAATTTAGCATAGTAAAGTATAATACTACTATAGATAAAAAGGGGGCTTTAAATTATGAAAAAAAGAATTATTTCTGTTCTTATATTAACTTTCTCATTAATATTTTTATTAACCGGTTGTGGTAAAAAAGATTCTAAATCTGATACTTCTTTAGAAGACATAAAATCTAAAGGTAAATTTATAGTAGGATTAGATGATAGTTTTCCTCCTATGGGATTTAAAGACGACAAAGGAAATATCGTAGGATTTGATATAGATTTAGCTAAAGAAGTTGGGAAAAAATTAGGTGTAAAAGTAGAATTTAAACCTGTAGACTGGGACGGCGTAGTATTAAGCTTAAAAAATAAAGATATTGATGTTATATGGAACGGATTAACTATAACTGATAAAAGAAAAGAACAAATAGGATTTTCAACTCCATACCTTCAAAATAAGCAAATAGTAGTTGTTAGAAAAGATTCTAACATTAAAAAGAAAGCTGACTTAAAAGATAAAACTGTTGGTGTTCAATTAGGAAGTAGTAGTGAAACCGCTCTAACAGATGCAAAAGATATATCTGCTTCACTAAAAGAAATGAAAAAATACTCTAACAATACAGAAGCACTTATGGATCTTCAGGCTAAGCGTCTAGAAGCCGTTGTAGTTGATGAAGTTGTTGGAAGATATTATATAAGTAAAAAACCAGACCTATATAAAGTTTTAGATGAAGACTTTGGTAGAGAATCTTATGGAATAGGAATAAGAAAAGAAGATAAATCTTTTAAAGAAGCTATAGATAAAGAATTAGATGCTCTTAAAAAAGATGGAACTTATGATAAAATTTCAAAAAAATGGTTTGGTGAAACTATAAAACAAAAATAGATTATACTAGGAAGTGATTTAAATGGTTAATTTCTCAGATGTTACAATATTTATACTTAAAGGAAGCGTTATATCTTTAAAATTATTTTTCATAACTATGATTTTTTCTATACCACTAGGTATGTTAATAGCTATGGGGAAAATTTCAAAATCAAAAATTCTTAAAATTATTCTTGGTGCATATACATGGATATTTAGAGGAACTCCTCTTATGCTACAATTATTCTTTGCTTATTTTGGACTACCAGTAATAGGTATAAGATTAAGTCCACTAACTGCAGCTTCTATAACATTTATAATAAACTATAGCGCCTATCTAGCTGAAATATTTAGAGGTGGTATAGAATCTATAGACAAAGGTCAATATGAAGCTTCTAAAGTTATAGGACTAAACCACTTTCAAACTATGTTTAAAGTTATAATTCCTCAAGCTGTAAGAAATGTAGTTCCTGCTGTATGTAATGAGAATATAAACCTTATTAAAGATTCCGCTTTGGTAGCAGCTATTGGTATAGGGGATATGCTAAGAGCAGCAAAAGAAATTGTAACAAGAGAATTTACAATCACTCCTTTCTTTATAGCAGCCTTATTGTATTTGTTAATGACTGCAGTAATAGTTATTGCATTTAGACAACTAGAAAAAAAACTTTGTGTTTATTAAATAAAAAGGACTTTTAGATTTTTCATCTAAAAGTCCTTTTTACTTATTTTATATATCCATTAAACCATCCCAGAAATCTACACGCCATTTACCATCTTCATAAATTAATCTAGCTTTATATCTCATACTACATTCCTCTGATGAATCTCTAATTTTCATAACTAAATCTACCTTATTTTTAGAAATTGATTTGTTTATAATTTTAGCATTTAATATATCTGGATTATAATCACCTAATTGGCCAACTTTTTTACAATATTGACCATTTATTTTTTTTACTTCAAGTATACTCATGAATCTATTAATAGCACTCTTTGTATAATATTTATTTAAATAAGAAAATAACTTTTCCTTACTATTAAATTTATCTTCAAATTTTTCATAATACTTATCTCCAATATGCATTGAAGGCATTGTTCCATTAGTTTCTACTACTGGGTATGCTAGTTTATTAGCATTATATATAAGCTTCAATGCTTCACTATCATTTAAGTATCTAATACCTTCTGAAATACTATTATAAGCTATATCTGAAACTACAAAAGTACCACCTAAAGCTATTACATCTTTATATTTATTATGATTAGCTTTCACTGAAGACATTACTGATTCATCAACAGAATCTCCTACTAAAATTAATGGTGATTTAGTTAATGATGCTAATGCACTTCCACATAATGCGTCTGGATAATCTTTACCTGAAGCAACATAAACTTTGCCATAATTGAATTTGTCAGAAAAATAATTTAATATCTTTGAATTTGTAGAATATCTATTTTTTCCTCCAAGTCTTACACTATTATTTAACTTTGAAGCAACTTTATCACTTACAACTCCAGTTGATCCAACTACATAGTTTTCAGTAAATGTTTTATTTGATAAAAAATCTTTATTTACTTTAGGTAATTCATTTTTTTTAGTAAATAATATTGCCATTTCCCTTTGGGCTGCAACTGGTGCTATTGATAAAGCATCTGCGAAACCATAAGCATTAGTTACTACTACTCCTTTTAAATTTTTTAGATTTTTAGCAACTTCTATAGATGTTTCGAATCTATCTTTTCCATATATTCTTTTAGTTTCAATGCCCATCTTTTCTATTTCTCTTTTTACACTATTATCTATAACTCCAGTTGCTCCAATAATAAATACTTTCTTTACTTTAAGTCTTGATAATTGTTCTTTACTTTCCTTATTTAAAGTATTTTTATTAGTTAAAAGTATGGGCGCCTTATATTGTTTAGCTAAAGGACTAGCACACAACGCATCTGCAAAGCCTTGTCCACTTGCTATTACTGCATACTTTGATTCTGACCACCCTTTCTCTACAATTTTAGAATTAGTTTCATATCTATTATTTCCACATAACCTTTCTTGTGATGTTTCTGCTTTTACAACATTAGATGTAAAAAACATAGCACAGCATAAAGCTAGGACAAAAGTAATACTTATTAATTTTTTTCTCATATTCTCCTCTGTACCTCCTATATTTTTATATATTATAATGATTATATTTATTAAAAAATAATAATTTAGATATCTTTATAAATTAAAAAATAATCTATATTAAATAATTTTTATAATTATGATATAAGGTACTATTTTTCATTATACAAATATATGATTCAAAAACTTTTTTAGAACTAAAATCAACTAAAAATCTTATTTAATATAAATTCTATTGTATAACTCTCATATAATTAATATAATAATAATATATTAACTTAATTTACCATTTGTTATAATTTGACTTAAAATACTTTCAATATATAAGTATTATGTATCAATAAATTTAAATATACGTTAGATAAAAATATTAATATTAAACCTAATCAAATATTTAAAGAAGGTGATCTATTGAAAGCTGATGCTGTTTTTGACAGTGGAGGTATAAAAGGTATTGGAATTATTGGTGCTTTAAGTTACATGGAATCAAAAGGATTTGAATGGCAACGTACTGCTGGTAGTTCTGTAGGAGCTTTAATTGCTGCTTTTGTAGCTGCTGGATATAATTCTAAAGATTTAAAAAACATAGTAACAAATATAAATCTTATAAACTTTTTAGATAAAGAAGGTGTTCAAAAGATACCTTTAGTTGGTAAAGCATTAGGATTTTTCGTTGATAAAGGTATATATTCTGGGGAATATATAGAATCTTGGATAGATGACATGCTAAAAGTAAAAGGAATAAAGACTTTCAAAGATTTATATAAAAATGGTGAATGTAGACTAAAAATAATAGCTGGAGACATAACTAGAAAAAAAATGATAACATTTCCTGATGATCTTTATCTCTATGGGTTATCTCCTAGTACTTTTAAAGTTTCTAGAGCTATAAGAATGAGTATTAGTATTCCCTTTTATTTTAAACCAGTAGAATTTATTCATGGAAATGGATTGAGCTATGTAGTTGATGGAAGTGTTTGTTGTTCTTATCCTATATCAATATTTGATTCAAAAGCTGATCCTAAATGGCCTACTATAGGATTCAAATTTGATAATCCTAATGTGACTAATACAAAACTTGGCAAAACAGATCCACTATCTTTTTTATTTGATATAGCCGATACTATGAACTATAAAAATGAAAATAGCTGGATTAATGATGAAAATTTATCTAGAAGTATACTTATTCCTACAGATGGAATATCTTCAACTGATTTTGATATATCAAAAAATAAAATTATAAAACTATTTAAAAGTGGATATAAATCAGCTATGAAATTTAATGATTCTTGGGATTTTCAAGACTACTTACAAAAATATAGACATAAAAATAAAGATATTATTTAAGCTAAAAAAACCAGATTCCAATTTAGGAATCTGGTTTTTTATTTATAATTCAATTTATATTAAATACACTCTTACTTAAAATCTTTTCTAGCATAAAGTTCTATTATTTTTAATATAACTTTGTTTGCTTTTTCCATGCATTGAATTGGAATATATTCATATCTCCCATGGAAGTTATGAGCTCCTGTAAATAAGTTTGGTGTTGGAAGCCCCATGTAAGATAGCATAGCACCATCAGTACCTCCTCTTATTGGAACTACATTTGGCTCTACCCCTGCTTCTTTCATAGCTTCATATGCTACATCTACTACATATTTTACTTTTTCTACTTTTTCTTTCATATTATAATATTGGTCACTAATATCTACAGTTACAATATCTTTTCCATAATCTTTATTTATTTTATCTCCTATGTTTTTAAAGAACGCTTTTCTATTTTCAAAATTTTCTTTATCAAAATCTCTAATAATATAGTTAAGTTCTGTTTGTTCTACTCCACCTTTTATACCAACTAAATGATAAAAACCTTCATATCCTTCTGTTTTTTCAGGAACTTCCTTTTCTGGTATCATACTCATAAATTCTTTTGAAACATTTATTGAATTAATCATTTTATTTTTAGCAGAACCTGGATGAACATTTCTTCCCTCTATTGTAACTTTTGCTTTAGCAGCATTAAAGTTTTCATATTCTAGTTCTCCAATAGTTCCTCCATCTACTGTATATGCAACTTTTGCTCCAAATTTTTCTACCGGAAAATGCTCTGCACCTTTTCCAACTTCTTCGTCTGGAGTAAATCCAATTTTTACAGTACCATGTTTTATATCTGGATTTTTGATTAAATATTCTACCGCTGTAATTATTTCTGCTATACCTGCTTTGTCGTCTGCTCCAAGAAGCGTATTTCCATCGGTAACTATAATATCTAATCCTTTATAATCTTTTATTTCTGGAAATTCTTTTGTATCTATTATTATGTTTTTTTCCTTATTTAGTGTTATGTTTTCTCCATCATAATTTTCTACAATTCTAGGTTTTACATCTTTACCACTCATGTCTGGGCTTGTATCCATATGAGATATAAATCCTATAACTGGAACATCTTTTTCTATATTGCTTTCTAAAGTAGCTGTAACATATCCCTTTTCATCTAAAGATACATCACTTAACCCTAATCCTTTTAATTCTTCATATAGTTTTTTAGCAAAAACTAATTGTTTTTCTGTAGTAGGAACTGTACTACTTTCTTCATCTGACTGAGAATCAATGGTTACATAACCTAAAAATCTTTCTACTAAATTATTCATTTTAAATGCTCCCCCTCTGATATTTTATATGTTATTTTACATAAAGAGAATTCTAAATTTCATGTTAAAACTAAATTGCTTTAACATGAAATTTAGAAACTTTTAAAATCTATAGATCTTAATTTTAGCTATTTTCTATACAAACGTCTCCCATTAATACACCTTTTATACTTCCATCATCATACTCTAATGGTATTGCTATAGCTACACAATAATTATAACTTACACTTGATATATATGGTGTACTAGTATAAACTTTTCCATTTATAGCTTCTTTAAAATATGGCCTGTGTGCAAAACTATCATTTCCTTTTGTTATAGCTACATTAGCTGATTTCATAATTCCTTCTTCATCTATTACGCCAATATATTCAAACTCAAAATTATCATCTACATATTTTTTACATAAACCAGAACAATTATCTTTAGCTAACTTTTTAGATATTATATCTTCTCTTACATTTTGAAGAACTTTAAATCCTTCATCTATACATTTTTGTTCTTTATCTCCTATAGATACATTAGTTATATATCTTTTAAGCTCATCATCTATTTCATGAGTTGATTCATTCATTTTTTCAACTAAGGTAGCAACTTCTGTTACAAGAGCAGATTGTTCTTCAGAAGATGCTGTTATTTCTTCTGTCATAGAAGCACATTCTTGACTTCCAGATACTATTGTATCCATTAAATCGTCTACATTGTTTGACATTTCAGAACTCTTTTGAGCTAATTTATATATTTCTTCTACTGCTTTATAAGTGGAATTAGTTGAACGTATTATACTTTCAAAAGATTCCTTAGATTTATCAGCATAAATTATATCTTCATTAACTTCACTACTTTGTTTATCTGCTTCTTTTGTTATATTAGATATTTGACCTGTAATAGTTTCTATTAAATTTCTTATTTCTCCTGCTGACTGTGATGATTGTTCTGCAAGTTTTCTTACTTCATCTGCAACTACAGAAAAACCTTTACCTTGCTCTCCAGCCCTTGCAGCTTCTATAGCTGCATTTAAAGCTAATAAATTTGTTCTTTCACTTATATCTGTAACAGCATCTGTAATTTTACTTATTTCTTCTGCTTCTTTTTCAAGTATATTTACATTTTTAGCTAGGTCAATACTAACTTTACCTGTTAATTTAATTTTGTCTATCATAGTATCAAATATTTGTTTATTTTCTTTTATAATATCTATCATTTCTCCGGCAATATTTTTACTATCTTTAGCATAATTAGCTATTTCCTCTGTATTTTTAGCTAAATCTGTTGTGATTTCCCTTGTAGATACTGCAGAATCCGCTTGAGTTGTAGTAGTATCTGCAACAGAGGATACTGAAGATGCTATATTTTGTGATGCTTTTTCTGTATCTAAAGAATTCTCACTTAGTGTATCTGATATTGATTTATTTTTCTGGGATGTTTGGAGTAAATCTGATAGTATCTTTTTAGTACTTTTAACTACTTTATTTATTTTGTTACCTATATCCCCTAAAGGTCCTTCTTCTGAAAGTCTAGTAGCAAACTCTCCTTCTGATACTTTTTGCAATTGTACTACCATATTGTCTATAGAATTATACATATTTGTAACAAATAGTTTTACTATTATAAAAGATGCTAAAAGCATTAATACAAACACTATAGCCATAAATTTTAAATATTGACCATTAAAATTAGATAATATTATTTCTACTTTATCATTAGATAAATTAGCAGTCATTATCTTATTTATTATAGATTTAGTTGTAAAAAATAATAATGTATTAAAGCCTAATAATATTACTGCAAACAATAAAAAAGTATTTTTTATTATTTTCTGTTTCAAGCCTATTCCTCCAATCCCTTACTAAAATGGTAATTTATATTATATTTCTACAATAAGCATTTTTTTTCCTGCTATAATTGAAATATATTGCTATTTTCACAACTAAGGCATATGAAAATTAATAACAAGTCAAAGGTGCGACCTATATTTTGTGAAATACAATGACTTGGGTTCTGCTGATAGTTGTGCTACCAGTAGGTTCCAAGGAAGAAGTAGTTCACAAAAAAACTAGCATACTGACTAATTATTTATTTGAATGTGCCTAATATATTTCAATAGCTGCTTCTGTATGAAATAAGTACAAATATTTTTCTATAACCTTACATCCAGTAAGTTTTTTTAGTGCTTTTTCATAATATTTTATTTGAACTTTATATCTATTTTTTATTTTTTCTAAATCATCTACATAATCTGTTTTATAATCTAATAAAACGACATTTCCATTTTCATAAAAATAGCAATCTATTGTTCCTTGAAGAATTACTCCTTCTTTAGCATGTATACTATCTTTAAGTTGATCATATATTTCATCACTTGAAACTTCAATATAAAAAGGTACTTCTCTTTTAACTTTATTAGACTTTAATATTCTTTTACCTAAATCACTTTTAAAGAAATTAAATATTTTTCTTACACTTATAATTTCTGATTGTTTTATTGTTATAAATTCTTTTTTTATAAACTCATCTATTTGATTTTTTATATTTTCATAACTATCCACTTTATTTAAATCTAAATGTTGCATAACTAAATGAATTATAGTACCTCTTTCTGCTGCTGTTATCTTTGATGTATCTTCTAAAAATTTAGGTTTTTTTAATGAATCTATTCTAAATGGAGTAGAAGAATCTTCTTCTGATATAGTTTGAAATTGTTTTTTTATTTCTGAAACAGTTATTTTAGCAGGTATTTTAGATATATCTTTATATTTATATTCATAAGACAACTTTTCATATATATCCTTTTTATAAATACTCTCTTTTGAATTCACCATACTTGATTTAATTTTATCTATTATATCTTCACTTTCTTCTTTCTCTATTTTATTTAATAGTGCATCTTTATTACATATTTCTATGTTCCACTTAGAGTCATCATCTATAAATGGAGATAACTCTATAGGTGACTCTAAAACTTCTCTAATTTTCACACTATCTTTATGCTTAAAAACAGCCGCTCCTATCCAATCTAAATAAGATTTGCTATTTAAAATTATATGTTCTTGTACCTTTTCACCTTCTAATGCACTTAAACACCAATTTTCAACTTTTTTTTCTATGTTACCTGTCATTCCAGTTATTATTAATTTTTCTTTTGCTCTAGTTAGTGCTACATATAATATTCTCATTTCTTCTGATAAAGTTTCAATTTTCATTTTGTTTTTTATTATGTTTTTCATTATAGTAGGATAAGATATTCTTCTATCAGTATTTACATAGTCTGGACCATATCCTAAATCTCTATGAAATATTATATTTCCACTAGTATCTGTCATATTAAAGTTTTTTCCTGTTCCACTTAATATAACTACAGGAAATTCAAGTCCTTTACTTTTATGAATACTCATAATCCTTACTACATTTTCGTTTTCTCCTATTATTTTAGCGCTTCCCATATCACCACTTGTTAATTTTAATTTATTTATAAAATTTATAAAGTTGAATAATCCTTTATAACTAGTTTTTTCATACTGTTTAGCTCTTTCAAACAAGATTTTTAAATTTGCTTGTCTTTGTTCTCCTCCGGGAAGAGCTCCAACATATCCGTAATATCCAGTATCTATATATAGATACCATATAAATTCATCTATATTCATGCTTAAAGATTTATCTTTAAAAAGATTTAATCTATCAATAAATCTTATTACCTTTTCCTTTGTTTCATAACTAATATTTTTTATAAGTTTATCTAAATCTTCTTTTTCATATATAGAATAATAACCATGTATTTCTTCATTATTAACGTATATATATATAAGTTTCATACATTCATAAAAAGGTATATTTTTATTTATCATTCTAATATCTATTAATTCTTCGTCTGAAAAGGATGCTATAGGTGAACGCATAACTGAAAGTAGTGGTATATCTTGTATTGGATTATCAATAATCTGAAGTAATGATACTATAGTTTTTATCTCTGAACTTTCAAAGTATCCAGAATTAGTATCTGCAAATACAGGTATCCCCTCTTCATTTAATTCTTCCATAAAGGTAGGTGCCCAATTTGAAGTAGTTCTTAAAAGTATTACTATATCCTTATACTCTATATTTCTATAAGCATCTAATCTTTTATCAAAAACTTTAAAAGGAACTTCTCTATTTAAAAGTTCTTTTATTTTTTTTGAAGCCATTCTTCCTTCTAATTGTATATTGTCTAACACTTCATTTTCATCATCAAAGCTATTTTTATTTTCTAATTTTTCACTTTTAT
Organism: Clostridium oceanicum; assembly: GCF_039521385.1. NCBI lineage: Bacteria > Bacillati > Bacillota > Clostridia > Eubacteriales > Clostridiaceae > Clostridium > Clostridium oceanicum. The sequence goes on from NZ_BAAACG010000008.1 coordinate 734,820, forward strand.
CCATTAAACATATATCTATAGCTTCTCCTTTTATTTCTTCTCCATAACTTGCTCCTACTTTTAATTCTTCATCTTCTGTATAATCTAATTCTCCTATATTCTTAGACATTATTTCTTTAAATATAAAGTTAACACCATCTATTACTTCTTTTCTACTTCTAAAATTTTTAAATAATTTTATTCTTCTATTTTTGCTTTCTTTACTATCCCTATAATTATGATATTTTTCTAAAAATATTTCTGGTTTAGCTTGCCTAAACTTATATATACTTTGTTTTACATCTCCAACCATAAATCTATTTGGTATATCTATATTCCTTTGAGGTTTTGAAAAATCAATTTTATTTTCAAAATAAACTAGTTCCCCTTTTTCTAGCTTAAAATAACAGTTAACTCTAGATACCATATTCATTATAACTTCTTGTACTAAATTACTATCTTGATATTCATCTATTAAAACTTCTTCAAATTTTTCCCTATATAAATTAGCAACATCTGAAGGTATTATTTTATTTTCTGAATCTTTGTCTGTTAAAATTTCTAAAGCTAAGTGTTCTATATCATTAAAGTCAATTACATCTCTTTCTTTTTTCTTTTCATCATATTTTTCATCAAATAAAATAACTATACTAGATAAAATTTTCATAGAAGGATACACTGTTTTAAATTGATTTATTATTGATTTATTATCATAAGATATAATATTATTTTTTATTTCTGTAAATTTTTTCTTTATGTTATCTCTTTCAGTTTTTACTCTCTTTTTTATTTGTTTATCAGCATCTTTATTTCTCTTAGTAGGCAGTTTTTCAAATTTAAAATCTAATATTTTATTTCTAAACTCTTTAAAATTCTCTAGTTTAAGTAACTCTTCTATAAAATTCAAATCATTTTTAAAAGGTTCATAATAATAGTCTATTCCACTAGCACTTAATATGTTTTCTATAGCTGTTTTAAGTATATTTTTAAAACCTTCTAACTGTATTTTTAAAGAATCCATAACCATTTTTGCAAAAATAGATTTATCAAACTGAAAATCTTCTTCTACATTAAAAGTTTCACTACTATTTAAAAGCCATTCATTAGGAGTTGGTGAACTTTTTACAAATCTATATAATTGTAAAACTAAATTTTGTAAATTAATATCACTTCTACCAGCATAAGAATCTACAAATTCTAAAAAACCCTTCTGTTCTTCTTCATATAATTCATCAAAGGTATCCTCTATAGCTTCTTGCTTCATTAAAACTTCTTCAGTTTGATCTATTATTCTAAAATTAGGATCTACATTTATTTTATGAAAATTATTTCTTATTACTTGAAGACAAAAGCCATGTATTGTCATTATATTAGCTTTGTTTAAAAGTGTAAGTTGCCTTCTTAAAACTTTAGATTCTGGATTTAATTCTAATTTTTTAGATACAGCATCCCCTATTCTTTCTCTCATTTCTGACGCTGCTGCATTAGTAAAAGTTACTATTAATAATTTATCTATATCTACAGGTTCTTCTTTTTTTAAAATTTTATCTATTATTCTTTCTACTAAAACAGCAGTCTTTCCAGCTCCAGCCCCTGCTGCTACAAGTAGATTACAGTTATCAGTATGTATAGCCTCATTTTGTTCTTTAGTCCATTTAGTGTCTCCCATTATATTCACCTCTTAGCTAGCTATATTAAAATAAATTATTTGTTTTTTAATGTACCTTACCTATATTTTAACATAAGAAACATTGAAATCTTCAAAAATTGTACTTCTCTTAAATCCTTGCTTCTTATATTTTAACATAAGAAAAATCCTAATAAATAACTAGTGTACCTACTATTTATAATTTATTTTTATAACTTAATAACTTATATTAATTAACATAGTCCATTTACAATATCCTTTACTTTTATTGAATAAAATATATTATAAATAGATTCTATATACTTAATCTATTTATATAAAAAACCACACACCAATTATATAAGTGTGTGGTTTTTTATATATTTTCTTTAAACATATTAAAATTTTTATTCTTCTATAGGACCAATTATTCTTTTTACATCATTTACTTTCATAGCACAATTGCCATTTACAATTCCACCATCTTCAACTACTAAATTTATAGTCTCTATATCTCCTAATACTTTTCCTGTTTCTGTAACCTTTGTCAAGGCAGAAGACTCAATATTCCCTTCTACTTTTCCTGATACAATAACATTTGAACCATTTATATTTCCTGTTACATGTCCTAACTCTCCAATGGTAACATCAGATTTACAATCTATATTACCAGTTAAATCACCATCTACTCTTATAGATTCATCTGAAGCTATATTGCCTTCTATAGTTGTCGATTCCCCTATTATTGTATTTGCATCATCTTGATATACATTTTTCTTACTTGTACTAAACATACTTTTCCCCTCTTTTAAATTACATTTTAGGCATATGAAAATAAATAACAGATCAAATATCCTAGCATACTGACTAGTTATTTATTTGAATGTGCCTTATATTAAATCTATAATAAAATCTCTTATTTCATCATCATTAAAAGATTTTATTACAATATCTGCTTTATCTAAATTTTGTCCTCTAGAATTTTCATCTTTATATCCAATAGCTTTCATATTAGCTTTTTTAGCTGCTATTACTCCATTTCTAGAATCTTCAATTACTATACATTCTTCTGGTTTTACCCCTAATTTCTCCGCTGCATATAAAAATATATCTGGCTCTGGTTTACTTCTTTTTACGTAATCACCAGTTACTAATTCTTCAAAATAATCTCTAACTTCTATAGTATCCATTACTTTTTCAATAAAATTTAAAGGTGAAGAAGATGCTACCGCTGTTTTTAATCCTTTATCTTTTATAAATTTTAAAATATTCTCTACCCCATTTATAGGAACAATCATTCCATCTTTAGATACATATTCTAAAAATTCATCTCTATTTTTTTTAATTAATTCTTCAACTTTAAAAGGTATAGAATATTTTTCTTTTAATGTTCCCCACATATAGTAAGATCCTGTACCTACAAAAGATTCATGTTCTTCTTTTGAAATTTCTAATCCTAATTCTTTAAATATTCTATTTTCTAAATCTGCATGATGTTTTTCACTATTTACTATTACTCCATCCATGTCAAAAATTACTGCTTTTATCATTAAAAGACCCTCCTTAGTTTTACTTAGTATTCCTAAGTTACCTAAAAAAATATGTACTATAAAATTAATTTCTAAATTCTTTCTTTTACTTATGATTATATCATTATAGAAAACCTATAAAAGTAAAATTTGTTTTAATATTTTAGATAAAAAAATATCATACTAACTACATGTTTATTTGAAAAAACCTTATATTAACAAAACTTAATATGCATGCATACTATAATCCTAGATTGGTTATTAATTCTAGGAGGTATTTTTTAATGTATTATTACCCTATGTACCCACCTTGCATGCCTTGTACTTATCCACCATATCCTTGCCCTATGCCATATGATGACCGTGAGGAAGATGAAAGTAAATATGATCAAGATTTAAAGTCTATGTATCCTAAAATGTATTTTAAATTATGTCCAATGGTTGACGCAGAATGTGAAAAGCTTGAAAAAAAACATGGAGAAATGTATTGCCCTACTAAACAAGATATAGATTCCATATGCAAGGAAACTTATAAAAAATTAAAATCTCAATTAGAAGAAATGGATGACGATGATGATGAAAAATGTGGTTATCGTCGTAGAAGATACGGACGCCGCAGAGCTGTATATGATTTAACTACAATTTTACTCTTAGATAGATTTAGAAGAAGGAGAAGACGTAGAAGACGCAGAAAAAGAAGAAGACGTAGAAGATATTATTAAAAAAATGCCACCATTAAAGGGTGGCATAAATTTTTTTGTTAAACTGATTTTTTATTTTACTGTATTTTTTAATATAATTATTTAACTATAGTACTCTAAACTCCAAAGAATGCTGCTCCTACTACCACGCTAATTACTGTTATTAATACAGCTGAAATAAGCCCACCTATGGCTGCACAAAGCATTGATTTTTTAATATCCAATCCTAAAACTGCAGCTACTACACTGCCTGTCCATATTCCTGTAGTTGGAAGTGGTATTGCTATAAAAGCTATAAGTCCTAATTCTTTGTATTTTACCATTTTTGCTGAATTTTTTCTTATTTTATTTTCTATAAAAATATTAATCTTATCAAAAGCTTTATATTTTTTCATCCATTTAAATATTGCATTAAAAAATAAAAGTACAAATGGAACTGGAAGCAAACTTCCTAAATAACTTGCTATACATACATGTATAGGATCTAAACTGCCTGCTCCTACGGCTACTGGTATAGCTAATCTTTGCTCTGTTAATGGCACTGCTGACGAAAGTGCTACATATATAAGTTGCTGTAACATACTTAACTCCTTTATTTTAAATATTGTATCCTGTAAAATTAAAATATCTATCACATAATTTATACCACAATTTTTTTTATTTTTCTACTATAAATTTATAAATTAATATATTGTTAAGAACTAATCTTTATTTATTTTTTCTTCCATTAAGGTCCATATTTCCCCATCTTTTTTATCATTTAATATATTATAATTGTTATCTTTTATTTCAGTATCAAATTTACAAATAGGTGAGTATATACAATAATCACAAGAAGATACATCTTTATTTTTATAAGGACTTATTTTTATATTTCCTTCTAACATTTCCTCACAGATTTCTACTATAATTTTTCTTACATATCTTCTTAAAATATAAAATTCTCTTTCATCTGCTACTGAAGACCTTGAAGTAGAAATACTACCATCTTTTTTCATCATTGCTGGTATAATATCAGATATTCCAGTAATTAATTTATCCATATCCTTTATTACATCAGGATCATTTAATAGTAATCCTTTCATCTTCATATGTTTAATAATATTTTTTTCTATTTCTTCATCTGACATATCCTTAGAATTTTTGATTAAAGGATCATCTAATTTTAAATAAAGCATTGCCCCTGGTTCTGCTTTTTTATGGAGTCTATTTTCTATTTCTGTAAGTATAGCATCTAAATATATAAGCAATTGAATTTGTATTCCATAATAAACTTCTGAAAGTTTAAATTCTTTAGTACCAGACTTATAATCAATTATTCTAAGATAGGATACTCCATCTTTTTCTAATAAATCTACTCTATCTATTCTTCCTATTAAATTTACATTTTCACCAGAATGAAGTGATATAGATATAGGAGGATAATCCCCTTCTACGTCAAAGGATACTTCATAATTTTTAGGTTTAAATTCACCTTGTTTTATTTGTTTTCCTATAATCCATACTGACCTTCTAAGTATTTTCTTTACACTTTCAGTAATATATTTATATCTTTTAGAACTATTTAATATACTTAAAGAATTTTTATCTAATTGGGTTTCTATACATCTATCTATTTCTTTTTCAGCCCAATTCATATCTAAATTATCCCAAGTTAGATTCTGATTTTCTAGTTTTTTAGAAAAGTCTTCTAATACTCCATGCATAAGTATTCCTATATCTGGATAGGTAAGATTATATATTTTTCTATCTTTAGCCTTTAATCCATATTGTACAAAATAAGAAAAGGGGCATTTTGAAAATTTTTCAATTCTAGATACACTAACAGTAAGATGTTTTCCATAAAGTTTTCTTATTTTTTTAGTATCTATGTATTCACTTTGATTAGTATACTCAAATCCTTTTATAACAGTATCTAACTTTTTATCCCATTTTTCATTATTATGATACCATTTATAAACATCTGCCCATAAAGAATTAACATTGCTATCATCTACATCTTTTCTAAGTCTAGAAATAAGTTTCCCAAAAGTAGGCTTTGGCAGTGATATGTTTTTTAAATCTTCCTTATCATTATTTATATTTACTATATCACTTTCTTCACATATATTTGGAAATATCTTTTTTAATCTAGATATAATAATTGAAGGTCTAAGGGTCTTTCCTTCTATTGTAGATATAGGATAACTTAACCTTAAATATTTATTAGGAGTAGTTAAGGTAGAATATACTAAATACTGATCTTCAAAAATAACACTTTTACTATCTTTTCCTATTTCCATTCCTTTTTCACTTAAGTATTCTCTATTAGAATCATTTATTATCCCATCATCTAATGCAGGAAGAGGGAAAATACCATCATTAACTCCTACAATATAAAGTACCTTTATATTATGACTTCTTAATCTTTTTATGTTTCCTACTATAACTTGATCTAGTGTTGGAGGAATTAATCCGATCTCATATTCTGAAAAACCTGTTTGAAGTATTTTAGTAAACTCTTTTAAACTTATTTTTTTATCTCCTATAACTTCTACTAATTGATCTAAAACATCTATTATTATATTCCATATCTGATTATATTCATTTACTTTTTCTATTTCTTTTTTTTCATTAAAATTCTCTATTAACTCTTCTATTTTTTCTGGAAGTTTTATATGACATAAAAAGTTATATAAGCTTTCACACATTTCTTTTACATTAGAATCTTTTTTAAGGTCTTTATAAAACTCTAAAAGTGGATTTACTATTTTATATCTTGTCTCATTTATTAAACTAATAATTTTCTCTTTTTTATCATCTTCTACATTATAATTATCTGGAATGTCATATTCCCAATCTTTATCCTCTATCCACTTGTATCCTCTTATACCATTGTATAAAACATAATTTTCTAATAAACTAAGACAATCTTTATCTATATTTAAGAGACCTGTTTTTAAATATCTAAAGACTGATTCATAACTCCAATTTTTAGATAATATTTCTATAGCAGATATAACAATCAATATTAAAGGATTGTTATTAATTTCTCTTTTTTCATCTATAAAATGTGGTATATTATACTCTTTAAATATAGCCTTAACTATGCTTTCATAGCCTTCTAAATCCCCTGTTATAACTGCAATCTCTTTAAACCTACAATTTTTTTCTCTACAAAGCCTTATTATATCTATAGCTGTATTTTCTATCTCTGTATATTTATTTGAAGATTTAAAGATTGAAATATCTTTAGTTTCTCCTTTAAATTCACTATAAGGATAAGAAAATAAATTTTTTTCCATATGTTGAAGCTCAATATTTTCTTTAAATCTAAAACAGGGATCACATTTTAAAGCTATAGGTTTATCTAACTTTATATTGTTTTCTTCTATTATTTTAATAAATTTATCCTCTGTACCTTTAATAGCTCCAAAAACATCTGTACTATCTACAGAAAGACCTTTATTTAAATAATCTGTACATAAAGTTATATTAATTCTATAAGCTTTTGAAAGTAATTTTTCTAATATTCCATATTGTTGAAGGGTAAAACTTGTAAATTCATCTATCCATATTTCAGCATTATCAAACCTCTTAGATTTATCTAATTTATCATAAAGTAATGTTAAATCATCATCACTATCTATATAATTTTTATGTAATCTATCTTCAAACTCCTCAAATATAAGGGCTAAATCATAAATCTTATTTTTCAAACTATCTTCTTCTATATTATCTATATTACTAAATAACTCCTTTGGAGTAATATTATATCTTTTAAATTCACTTATTAAGTCAGATACTTTAGTTACAAATCCTTGCATTTTAGAAGATTTTTTAAATACTCTAAGTTTTTTTGTATTATCTTTCATAATATTATATATAAGCATACTTTTACCTGAATCATTCATATGTGTTAAAGTTAATCCTCCAACCTCATTGAATACTCTATATGCCATTCTTTTAAAACTTAAAACTTCTGCTTTTAAAGTTCCTTTTTCTCCTACCATATTCAATAAATTTTTCTCTGCTCCAAAAGAAAATTGTTCCGGAACTAAAAATATTAAGGGTCTTTCAACTTCATCATCTATTCTTTTTTTTATTGCATTTAAGCAATAATTAGTTTTTCCTGTGCCAGCTCTTCCGTATATAAAACGTAAGCTCATAAAATCCTCTCCTCATAAAATCTGTTAAGTAGATTATATTATCTATTCTACCAAACTTTATAAAAATAATCTTTTATAGTTTATCTCTAAAACATATATAAATAAACTAGCATACTGACTAATTATTTATTTGAATGTGCCTTGTAAAGTCAATATGTATAAGTTTATAAGAATAATGGTGAAATTACCTTAAAGAAATTATTAATCTTTTTAAAATAATTCTTATAACATGTATTACACGTTGTTATAGATATTTATTTGTGCTAAACTATTTTCGGGTAGTATCCTAAGTGAACTGCACCTTATTGTTTTTATCAAATATTATAAACTGCTCATATCCTATGGAATGAGACAAGTATATTTAAAATCTAATTATTATGTTTGTTTGTATTTTTAAACTCAATTTTAAATTCATATCTAAATTGGGCTTAACTAGTTTGTCTTAAATTAACAAATCAAAAATATAATACCTTTTCTTTTTCTAAAACATTTCACTTTGCAAATTATAAAAACAATTCGGAAACACTTTGGTATAACTCACCCTAATTCTAATTTCATTATTAAATAAATCAAATTTTATATGTATCTTTTTAAATTTATTTAAATTATAAATTGATTTAAATATCTTTAGTAACATGAAATTTATTATATTTAATCCTATGAAAATAGAAAATAAATCTATATCTTAGGGAGGAGTAAAAATGAAAAATACCGTTTCAACTTTCAAAGAAATGAAATCCAAAGGTGAAAAAATTTCTATGCTTACAGCCTATGACTATTCTATGGCAAAATTAATTGACTCTTCAGGAGTTAATGGAATACTAGTTGGGGATTCTTTAGGAATGGTTTGTCTAGGCTATGAAAATACTTTAAGTGTAACTATGGAAGATATGATTCATCATACTAAAGCCGTAACTAAAGGAGCTAAGAATGCATTAGTAGTTTCTGATATGCCTTTTATGTCTTATCAAACATCTATATATGATGCTACAGTAAATGCTGGAAGACTTATAAAAGAAACTGGTGCTCATGCAGTTAAATTAGAAGGAGGAGCTACTGTATGCAAACAAGTTAAAGCTATAGTTGATGCTCAAATCCCTGTAATGGGACATTTAGGTCTAACTCCTCAATCAGTAAATATGTTTGGTGGATTTAAAGTTCAAGGTAAAAGTGAAGAAATAGCAAAAAAATTAATAGAAGATGCTAAAAAATTAGAAGAAGCTGGAGCATTTTCTATAGTTCTTGAATGTGTACCTTATAAATTAGCAAAAATAATAACAGAATCTATATCTATTCCAACTATAGGAATTGGTGCTGGTAAGTATTGTGACGGCCAAATACTAGTATATCAAGATATGCTTTCTATGTTCTCAGATTTTAAACCCAAATTTGTAAAATCTTTTGCTAATATAGGTTCTGATATAAATAAAGGTGTTAAAGATTATATAAAGGAAGTAAAGGAATCATCTTTTCCAGAAGAAAAACATTCCTTTAAAATAGATGATAGTATAATAGAAAAATTATATTAAATGATTCATTTATAAGATATGTTAAGAAATTTGATTTAAATTCTATACTTAATTTTTATAATTATTTAAATCATAAAATATCAATAAATGATTACCATAATTGAATTTTATAAACTTAATGAAATCACAAAAGGTGGCTATATATATGAAAATAATACATGAAATATATGATATAAAAGAACAAATTAAAAAATGGAAAAAAGAAGGATTATCTATAGGCTTTGTTCCTACTATGGGATTTTTACATGAAGGACATGCTTCTTTAATAAAAACAGCATCAAAGGAAAATGACAAAGTAATTGTTTCTGTATTTGTAAATCCTCTTCAATTTGGTCCTACAGAAGATTATTCTGACTATCCAAGAGATATAGATCATGACTCTAAAATTTGCAGGGAAAATGGAGCTTCTTTAATATTTAATCCAAGCCCTAAGACTATGTATGGTGATAAAAATTACACTCATGTAAATGTAGATACATTAACTAATAAGCTTTGTGGATTTTCTAGACCAGGACATTTTCAAGGTGTTTGTACTGTAATAACAAAATTTTTTAATATATTAAGTCCTGATAAAGCTTATTTTGGTGAAAAAGATGCTCAACAACTAGCAGTGATTAAAAGAATGGTAAAAGATTTAAATTTTGATATAGAAATAATAGGATGTCCTATTATAAGAGAAAAAGATGGTCTTGCTAAAAGTTCAAGAAATACCTATTTAGATAATAAAGGAAGACAAGCTGCTTTAGTTTTAAATAAAAGCTTAAAATCCGCTCATAATCTATTAGAATCTGGTGAAAAAGATCTATCTAAAGTAAAGAAATTAATAAAAAACAATATAGAAAAAGAACCTTTAGCTACAATTGATTATATAGAAATTGTTGATAGTTTAACACTTCAACCTGTGTATAAAATAGAAGACCCAATTCTAGTTGCTATTGCAGTATATATAAATAATAAAGTTAGATTAATAGATAATTTTACATTTAAAATAAAACAAGTGAAATAATTAATCAGTATGCTAAAATAAATTTTGCAATTCTGGAGGTAATTTATATGGAATTAAATATGTTAAAATCTAAAATTCATAGAGCTACAATAACTGAAGCTAAATTAAATTATGTAGGTAGTATTACAATAGATAGAAATCTTATGGAAAAAGCTAATATAATGGAATATGAAAAAGTCCAAATAGTTGATATAGATAACGGAAATAGATTAGAAACTTACGTTATAGCTGGTGATAAAAATAGTGGAACTATCTGTTTAAATGGTGCTGCCGCTCGTTTAGTACAACCTAATGATAAAATAATAATTATGTGCTATTGCCAAATGACAAAAGAAGAAGCTAAAAAATATAATCCAGTAGTTTTATTTGTAGATGAATCAAATAAAATTAAAGAAATAACTCATTATGAGAGACATGGAGAAGTAAAATAATTGCAATTTTTTCTTATTTACCAATATGTTTTCATTTTACACTTATATTTTATGGATTTTTGTAAATAATAAAAATGTACACTATTATAAAAGGAGATGTAAATATGAAAACATTAGATATTATTGCCCTCATATTAGTAGTTATTGGTGCTATAAATTGGGGTCTTATCGGATTCTTTAGATTTGATTTAGTTGCAAGTTTATTTGGAGACATGTCAGCATTCTCAAGAGTTGTATATGCCCTTGTTGGAATAGCTGGTTTATATGCATTCTCTTTCTTTGGTAGAGATAGAGAACCACGTGAAACTGATAGATAATAATAAAAGCAGTGCCTTTTAGCACTGCTTTTGTTATTTATATACCATTATTTTAATAATAATTTATTAATAAAATTTTAGACTCAAAGACTTGAATCTTAGTGATATAATAATATTATACCAATATAAGGAAGGAAGTCTTAAAATGTCCAAAATACTTTATGTTGGATTAGGTGGATTTCTTGGTGCTATTATAAGATATTTATTAACTTACTTAACTTCTAAAAATTTATCTAATCCTATTCCTTTAGGTACACTAATCTCAAATATTTTAGGTGGATTTTTTATAGGATTTATAATATCTTTAAGCATAAGAAATCATAATATATCTTATAATCTAAAGCTATTTTTAACTACTGGTCTTATGGGAGGTTTAACAACATTTTCCACTTTCAGTTTAGAAACTATAACTTTGATGGAAAAAGGCTCCTATAAACTTACTCTTATTAATATAGCTTTAAATTTATCTCTAAGTTTTCTTGGAGTATTTTTAGGCGAAAATTTTGTATCTAAAATATTTTAACTAGCAGCTTCTATTTTAGATTCTGTTTGATTTTCTTCTACATCGTTTCTTTTTCCTACAAAATTAACAACACAAATTAGTAAAACGATAGATACTGGAAGAACTATATATATAGGTAATCCTAAACCTACTGGTATATATCCAAATAGTATTGCACATCCTGCAACAGTTAAAGCATATACCATTTGTGTAGATACATGATGCAAATGATCACAAGCAGATCCCATAGATGACATTATAGTAGTGTCTGATATAGGTGAACAGTGATCTCCAAATATAGCTCCTGTTAAAACAGCACTGGCATTCATAACAACATAAGAATACTCTGGTGATATAGCATGTGCAAGAGGTATTGTAAGTGGCATCAATATACCCATTGTTCCATAAGATGTACCTGTAGCAAAAGATATTACTGCACCAAAGATAAATATTATACTTGGAAGTAAAAACTGAGGTATAGAATTTGATAAAATAGATACTAAGAATTTAGCTGTTCCAAGTTCTTTTATAACTCCACTTAAAGACCATGCAAGTAAAAGAATAACACCTGTTATAACTAATGATTTCATTCCTGTAACCCAAGTATCTATAGCTTCATTTACTTTGAAAGCTCCTTTAGATACTCCCATTATCATAGCTACTATACTAGCAAGTAATGCTGCTTGGAATAAAACTACACTGGCATCTGAAGCTCCAAAGGTTTCTCTTATAGAGGCAAGTGAGTAAGGTGAACTTTGAAGTAATGCTATTAATGCCTTATCTTCCCCACCCATTATTGCATTGTATCCATTATAATAAAATCCTGCGAATGCAGCTATAATCAATATTCCTATAGGTATTATAGCATTCCAAACACTTAGTTTCATTCCTTCTTTAGGTTCAAGTTCTGTACTTTCAGTAGATGCCATAGGTTTTGCTGTATCATCCATTAATTTTCCTGTAAGTCTTGCTCTTCTTTCTGCTTTAAGCATTGGTCCAAAATCTTTTCCAAAATAAGCTATTGCAACTATGAATACTAATATTAATATATTATAAAATCTATATGGAATTGTTGATAAAAATAATCCATATGCATTTGTACTTTCACCTATACTAGTATAAGCATCTTTAATTAAGCTTATTTCATAACCAACCCAAGTAGATACAAGGGCTATACCTGCTATTGGAGCTGCTGTAGCATCTACTATGAAAGATAATTTTTCTCTTGATATTTTCATCTTATCAGCAACTGGTCTCATTATAGGTCCTACTATAAGTGAGTTAGCATAATCATCAAAGAATACAAATAACCCTAAAAGCCAAGTAATTATTTGAGTACTTCTTGGTGTTTTAGCTTTTTTAGCTAAAGATTCAGCAACAGCCTTAGCCCCTCCCATTTTGGAAACTAATGCTATAAGTCCTCCAATAACCATACATTGAAGTATTATACCTGCATTCCATGGGTCTGCTAAAGATCCAAGTATTCTACTTACTAAATCTAAGAAAGAATTAAATATTGCCATAAATATGTTAGTTCCACCAATTTGAATTAAAAACGATCCAGAAATTACCCCTATAGTTAATGAGATAACTACATTTTTAGTTATAAAAGCAAGTACTATTGCAATAACTGGTGGTAAAATAGTCCACACACCTAGTCTATTTGCATTAGCTTGCACTACTTTAGGATCAAGATCTGCGGCTAAAGCCGTAGTAGATGCTATTAAGACAAGCATTAACGATAATATTAAAATATAAGTTCTTCTTCTTTTCATTTTTTTCCTCCTCTTTCATTATCTTAAAACTAAGTGAATCCCAGGAGGAAAACCATCATCAAAACAAAAAAGCCTTAAGCTTACTCACTCAAGGCATAATAAATAGCATTTAAATACTAAAATATGTTTTTTTGAATGATAGCTCTCCACAAAATACATTGTGACAGTTTTGCATATATTCTATGCAAATCCAGGCATACAGCTTTAAAGCGTCCACTGAATCCTTCGGCAGCATTACCTTTCCTTTAACTTCTAAGTGCTTACCTCCATAAAAGTACTTATTAATGTTGCTCCTCTATCCTTTATTATTCACTTTTAATTCATTATAATATCTATATAATAATTAGTCAAGAGAAAGAATCTAAACTACTTTATTTAAAAAAGCTTTTGTCCTTTCTTCTTTAGGAGAGTTAAATACTTCACTAGGATGCCCTTCTTCTACAATTTTTCCGCCATCCATAAATATAACTCTATCTGCAACTTCCTTTGCAAATCCCATTTCATGAGTAACTACAACCATTGTCATTCCTTCTTTTGCTAAATCTTTCATTACTCCTAAAACTTCTCCTACAAGTTCTGGATCTAGTGCAGATGTAGGTTCATCAAATAACATTATATCTGGATTCATAGCAAGAGCTCTAGCAATAGCAACCCTTTGTTTTTGGCCTCCTGATAGCTTTGAAGGATAGTAATCCATTTTATCTTCTAATCCTACTTTTTTAAGCAGCTTTTTTGCTCTTTCTTTAACTTCCCCTTTATTTTCTTTTTTAGAAATAGTAGGTCCTATCATAACATTATTCATAACTGTCATATGAGGAAACAAATTAAAGTTTTGAAAAACCATCCCCATTTTTGTAGTTATTCTTTTCATAAGTTTTTTATCTTTTAAATTAAATTTTTCATCTTCTATTATTATTTCACCACTATTTATTTGTTCTAAATTATTTAAGCATCTTAAAAAAGTACTTTTACCAGATCCTGAAGGTCCTATAATTACAAGAACTTCTCCTTTTTTAACTTTTACACTTAAATCATTAAATACTTCTAAATCTCCAAATTTTTTAGATATATCTTTAGTTTCTATCATAACAGGAACATTCTCATAGTTTGCATTAGAATATTCTTGAGCTTTACAACAACTTTCCATAAAAATTCTCCTCTCCAAATAGGAATAACATACAATATTAATATATATATATTGTAACTTTATCATGCTAAAGTGTCAAATCATTTTTTAATATCTACAAAATTTAATCATATACTGCTAATCTTTTTTCAAATATAGAAAATGCAGATGTAAATATTGTAGTAAGTAAAAGATATAATATACCTGCTAACATAAATATTTCTATAGGTTTAAAAGTTGTAGAATACATTTGCTGAGCTGTTCTCATAAGCTCAACCATAGAAATAGTTGATACTAAAGATGTATCTTTTAATATAGCTATAAATTCATTTCCTACTGGAGGAATTATAAGTTTAAATGTTTGAGGCAATATTACCTTAAACATTGTATCTTTATATGAAAGTCCTAAGGTTTTGGAAGCTTCAAACTGTCCTTTATCTACTGATTGAATTCCACCTCTTATAATTTCAGCCATATATGCACCACAATTTAAACTTAAACTTAAAATAGCCGCTGTAAATGGTATTAATTCTATCCCTATAAAAGGAAGACCATAGTAAAAGAAAAACAACTGTAATAACAATGGTGTTCCTCTAAATATCCATGTATAAAAATTTCCAAAAATTCTTACTGGAGCTATCTTTGATAATTTAAAAAGTGCTAATACTATACCTAAAATACTTCCTATAATTAACGTAGATACAGTTAATTCTATAGTCATTAAACTTCCCTTTAATAATATTGGAAGAGTTTTTATCATAATTTGAGTATCCATCAAATGTCACCTCTTTTGAAAAATTAATATGTAAAATAAAAAAAATAATCTAAATTTATATTTAATAATAGTCCCTTTAAAAATTAACTTTTTTCTATTTTATTACTTTATATAAAAAAATTTTTATCACTCTAACTATTTATAATTATATATTTTTTATTATAATTATGCAATACATTTTTTGGTATTTAAATAAAGTTAATTTTATATTTTCCCCTTAAATCTCCTTTACAAAAGGGTTTTGTCAACATAAAATTTATTTTAAAAAATAAATATAATATATTAAAAATTTATTTTCATGCATAATACCAGCATATTATACATAAAAAACATCTAATAAATTCAATGTATATTTTATTATATAAAAATAAAAGCATATATACATAAATTTATATTTATATATACATGCTTTTGCTATTATTTTAAATTTCTACTTAAACTATCTTATAAGTTGAAACTACATCTCTCTTATTACAGCTTCTGTAAATTCTAAAGTAGATGCCTTTCCACCTAAATCTCCTGTAACACATTTTTTATCTTCTAATACTTTTTCTATAGCCTTTTCTATTTTATTAGCAGCTTCTATTTCACCTATATACTTAAGCATCAAAGCAGCAGTTAAAATTGCTGCTGTAGGATTAGCTTTACCTTCTCCTGCAATATCTGGTGCTGATCCATGAGCAGGTTCAAATACCGCTGCATCTTTTCCTATATTAGCTCCTGGTAAAAATCCTAATCCTCCAACTAATCCTGCCGCCATATCAGATAAAATATCTCCATATAAATTAGGCATAACTAACACATCAAAATCTTTAGGATTTAAAACAAGTTTCATACTCATAGCATCAACTATTACATCTTCAAAATTTATATCTTTATTATTCTTAGCTACATCTCTAGCACATTTTAAAAACAATCCATCAGATAATTTCATTATATTTGCTTTATGAACTGCAGTTACCTTTTCTCTGTTTTGTTTTTTAGCTAAATCAAATGCAAACTCCACAATTCTAGTACTTGCTTTTTTGCTTATAACTTTTATACTTTCTGCTATATCAGAGCTTACCATATGTTCTATTCCTGCATACAAATCTTCTGTATTTTCTCTAACTATTATTAAATTTACATCTTCATATCTTGAAGGAACTCCTTTGTATGTTTTTACCGGTCTTATATTAGCATACAAATTCAATTTTTTTCTAAGGGCTACATTAATACTTCTAAACCCAGATCCTACTGGAGTTGTAACGGGACCTTTTAGAGCTACTTTATTTTTCTTTATACTTTCTAAAACACTTTCTGGAAGTGGAGTTCCATATTTATCTATTACAGCTGCTCCTGCTTCTACAATATCCCAATTAACTTTTACTCCTGAGGCTTCTATTACAGATTTTGCGGAATTTGTAACTTCTGGTCCTATTCCATCTCCAGGTATTAGTGTTATATTATGTGTCATTTTATTCCCTCCAATATTAAACTGATCCTTTAAAATAATTTATTAAAATATATAAGTTTTTAAAAGAATTTATTAATTACACTTTGTAAATATTTGATTCTTTAAAAGAATTTATTAGTTACACTCTGTTTTTATTTTAAAATAATCCCTTTTAGTAATTATCTATTTTTCATTAAATTTAAAAGACCACCTTCTAAAATCATATCTTTTTGTCTTTCAGTAATATCTATTGTTGTTATATATTCTTTTCCTTTAGTAACATTTTTAACTATTACAATCCCTGATTTTACTTGTTCTACTGCATTTTCTATTACTAAATCATCTAAAGAATCTATATCATCATAATCTTTTTCGTTTTTAAATTCTAAAGGCATAATTCCATTATTTACAAGATTAGCTTTATGAATCCTTGCAAAAGATTTTGCAATTACTGCCTTTACCCCTAAATAAAGAGGAACTAATGCTGCATGTTCTCTACTTGAACCTTGCCCATAATTAGTACCACCTATTATAAATCCACCATTATATTTCTTAGCTTTTTCTGGGAATTTTTCATCACAAGGTGTTAAACAGAAATTAGCTAAATGAGGAATATTAGATCTATAAGGTAAAAGTTTAGCATTAGAAGGCATAATGTGATCTGTTGTAATATTATCTATAACTTTAGTTAAAACTTTTCCACTAACTTTTTCTTTTAAAGAATCAGCTTTAGGAAATGGTTTTATATTTGGTCCTCTAACTACTTCAACATCTTTGCCATCCTCTGCTGGATCAACTATTAAGTTATCATTTATTAAAAATTCTTTTGGCATTTTAATTTCTGGAAAGCCATCTAATTCTGAAGGATCTGTTATATGTCCTGTTAAAGCTGATGCCGCTGCAACTTCTGGACTTACTAAATATACATTAGCAGATCTAGTTCCTGATCTTCCTTCAAAGTTTCTATTAAAAGTTCTAAGGGATACTGCATCTGTACAAGGTGATTGTCCCATTCCTATACAAGGACCACAAGCACATTCTAATATTCTAGCTCCTGATGCAACTAAATCTGATAATGCTCCATTATTAGCTAACATATTTAATACTTGTTTTGACCCTGGTGCTATTACTAAAGACACATCTTCCTTTATAGTTTTTCCTTTTAAAATCATTGAAGTTCTTAACAAATCTACATAAGAAGAATTAGTACAACTTCCTATAGCAACTTGATTTACTTTTATATCTTTAAGTTCTGATACTGGAACAACATTATCCGGACTATGAGGGCAAGCTGCTAAAGGTTTTAAAGAAGTCAAATCTATTTCTACTTCTTCATCATAAGTTGCATCTTCATCTGGAACTAATAAACTAAAATCTTCTTCTCTTCCTTGTGCTTTTAAAAACTCTAATGTAGTTTCATCCGCTGGGAATATAGAAGTAGTTGCTCCAAGTTCTGCTCCCATATTAGTTATAGTAGCTCTTTCTGGTACTGTAAGAGTCTTTACACCTTCTCCCACATACTCAAATACTTTTTCAACTCCACCTTTAACAGTTAATTTTCTTAAAACTTCTAATATAACATCTTTAGCAGATACCCATGGTTTTAATTTTCCTTTTAAATTAACTTTAACTACTTTAGGCATATTTATATAATACTCTCCACCGCCCATAGCTACAGCTACGTCTAATCCACCGGCCCCTATAGCGAGCATTCCTATTCCGCCAGCTGTTGGAGTATGACTATCTGATCCTAAAAGTGTGTTACCTGGTATTCCAAATCTTTCTAAATTAACTTGATGACATATTCCATTACCAGGTTTTGAAAAATAAATTCCATGTTTTTTAGCTACTGTTTGAATATACATATGGTCATCTGCATTTTCTGGACCAGTTTGAAGTATATTATGATCTATATATGCTACTGATTTTTTAGTTTTAACTTTATCTACCCCTAAAGCCTCAAATTGAAGATAGGCCATAGTGCCTGTAGAATCTTGAGTTAACGTTTGATCTATCTTTATTGCAATTTCCTCTCCAGGAACCATATTTCCTTTAACTAAATGAGATTTTATTATTTTTTGTGCTACATTTAAACCCAACTTTAGTCCTCCAATCTTTTTTCTATACATATTATTTTATAATTGAACTTCTAGCTAGCTATTTGAAATATTTCAGGAATAACTTGCCTTACTATAAGTTCTAATTCATTATTTCCTATTATTGTATTTCTACCATTTTTATATTGGTTATCTACCCATTCTTTTATAGGTAAAATTCTTTCATCTTTTTTATCTATTTTATCTTCATCTTTTAATCTAAAATACGTATTTATCCAAGCTGCTATTCCTGCTAATCCTGAATATTGATTCACTGCAACTACAACAGGTCTGTTTAATATTTTATCTGTATTAAATATATTATAAA
Organism: Clostridium oceanicum; assembly: GCF_039521385.1. Classification (NCBI taxonomy): domain Bacteria; kingdom Bacillati; phylum Bacillota; class Clostridia; order Eubacteriales; family Clostridiaceae; genus Clostridium; species Clostridium oceanicum. The sequence goes on from NZ_BAAACG010000008.1 coordinate 754,124, forward strand.
TTTCCTCATCTTTTAATATTCCATCAGCATGTATTCCTGCTCTTGTAACATTAAATTGACTTCCTACAAAAGGAGTTCTTGGAGGAACATCATATTTCATTTCTTTTTTAAAGTACTCAGCTATCTCAGTTATCAATTGTAAGTTCATATTCTTAGTATTTCCTGTTAATTGACCATACTCTACAAGCATAGCTTCTAAAGGACAATTTCCTGTTCTCTCTCCAATTCCTAAAAGTGAAGTATTAATAGAAGAACATCCATATAACCAAGCTGTTGTAGCATTATTTACTACACCATAAAAATCATTATGTCCATGCCACTCAATAGCTTCTGATGGAACATTACAACAATATTTAAGCCCATGTATTATAGATTGAACACTTCTTGGAAGTGATGCTCCAGAATATGGAACTCCTAAACCTAAAGTATCACAGGCTCTAATCTTAACTTGTATTCCAGATTGTTTAGACATTTCCATTAGCTTATTTACAAAAGGAACTACAAATCCATAAAAATCTGCTCTAGTTATATCTTCTAGGTGACATCTTGGAACTATGCCATTAGAAAGAGCTTCTTCTACCAATGATAAATACATCTTCATAGCTTCTTCTCTGGATTTATTTAATTTTCTAAAAATATGATAATCTGAACAAGACATAAGCATTCCAGTTTCTTTTATACCCATTTTTTTAACAAGTTCAAAATCTTTTTTGTTAGCTCTTATCCATGAAGTTACCTCTGGAAAATCGTAACCCCTTTCCATACAAACTTCTGCTGCTTTTCTATCTTTATCAGAATATAAGAAAAACTCAGTCTGTCTTATAATACCTGAATTATTATCTAACTTATTTAGATAATCATATATTTTTATTATTTGCTCAGCTGTATATGGAGGCATAGATTGCTGTCCATCTCTAAAAGTTGTATCTGTTATCCAAATATCTTTTGGAAGACCCATAGGTACTTGTATATCATTAAAAGTAATTTTTGGTATTTCATCATAAGGAAATAAATCTTTATACAGATTAGGTTTATTTATATTTTGTAAAACATGCTTATATGAAGACTCAACTAGCTTTTCCATCATATTTTCCCCCTTTATTTTAATCTAATTCCACTAATATTTTACAAGTTATATTGCATAATTTGAATAATTTATATAAATTCTTGCATATCTAATTGTCCTATATGTTAACTACATTTAAACTCATTCATATATATTTCATTAGTTGTATCAATATAATGCTAGTTATTTTCTAATGCAATCTTATTTCTTTACAATTCATATTCTAACACTAGAGTAATTTTAAATCAAATACTTTTTTGGTTTTTTTGAAAGTTTTTTTGATAATCTTGCATTTATGTAATTTTGAACAACTATCATACAATTGATAGATTTTTAACTAATCTTGCATAATCATCTATACGTAAGCCTATAAATAGCTGTATTTAGCCCTTTACCATGATAAATTTTTTTCTCTTTTTATAAAATAAATCCTGCCTATAAAAAAGCACGGAAAATTATAATAAATTTTCCATGCTCTAATATTATTTTATATATTTTATTTTTCTTTAGCTTTTTCTATTATCTCTTTTATATAATCTGCTAAATTACTTTTCTGTTCTTTTGTAAGATCATCAGAATATATAGGAGGACATACAATTAATTTTACCTTTGCTGGCTTTATCTTATTGCCTTCATTAGCTTCTCTAGCTTTATATGTACCTTCTATAGCTATAGGAACAATCGGAGCTTTTGATTTTGTTGCTAATTTCATACTTCCTTTTTTAAATTCTCCCATTTCTTTTCCTTTACTTCTAGTTCCTTCTGGGAAAATAAGCATATCATGTCCTTCTTTTAAATTTTGAACACCTTTATTTATAGATTTAACTGCTTCTCTTATATTACTTCTATCTATAAAAACACAATGAATTTGATTCATCCAATATGTTAAAATCTTAGCTTTTAATATTTCTTTTTTAGCAATAAATCCAACTGGCTTTTCTAAACCAGAAATTATAACTGGTATATCAAAAAAACTTTGATGATTAGATACAAAAACACAAGCTTCATCTGGTATATTCTCTAATCCCTCTTTTTCTATAGTTATTCCTACTTTTTTAACTATAAAATCAGCCCAATTTTTAACATTTGATTTTACAACCTCTTCTGCCTCTTCTAATTTACCTTTTTTCCTTAAATTTTCAACTTTTATTTTTTTAAAAACTGTAAATAACATATATATAAGGAACTCTAAATATAAAAATATTGTTTTCATAATATTACTCTCCTCTTCTAGTATTTCAATAATTATGTTACTTTATAATTATAATATAACATCATAAACTTATCCACTTTTTACTTTATTTATTACTTATAATAATCTTCTACATGCTGCATTTATTTAGATTCTAATAAAACACTCTATACAAAAAACTTTTAAAGTACAAAGTACAAAGTACAAAGTACAAAGTACAAAGTACAAAGTACAAAGTACAAAGTACAAAGTACAAAGTACAATTCATTTTACTATAAAACTTTAAAATACAAATATATATTTTTAAATTTTATAGTAAACAAAGATTAAATATGTATTATATGGCAATAAATTTAGATAACTATAATAAATAAGGAGTCTAAATATATATTATGTTAAAAATAAAATATAAAACTATAAATATTTTAAAGACTTTATCTAAATTTAAATCAAAAAAGATTTATAATTTAAAAAACACAAGAAAAACTTCTAGTAACTCAATATTTAATAATAAACAAAATATAACATTTTTTATTATTTTATTTATCATTACTGCAATATCAATATTAGGATTTTTTAAATACAAAAAATTTACTTACTCTAAAAATAGTTTTATAAATAATTCTAATAAAATTGAAATTCATTATATAGATGTAGGACAAGGAGATAGTATTTTAATTAAAGTAAACAATAAAAAGATACTTATAGATTCTGGTTCTAAAAAAAGTTCTTCAAAAATATTCTCTCATTTAAGAAAAGAAAATATAAAAAAATTTGACTATATAATTGCTACACACCCTCATGAAGATCACATTGGTAATATGGACAAAATATTAGATAAGTATACTGTTAGTAATTTTTATGCTCCAAAAAAGCTTTCTAATACTACATATTTTAAAAGTATGGTAAAGTCATTAAAAAGAAAAAAATTAAAAATAAATATAGCTAACTCTGATAAAACTATAGATTTAGGCCCTAACTGTTATGGAAAATTTCTAGCCCCTAAAAATGCTACCTATGATAATATTAATAACTATTCTGCAGTTTTAAAAATTTGTTATAAAGATTCTATTTTTATATTTACAGGAGATGCAGAGTGTCTTAGTGAAGATGAAATATTAGATAAATATAAAAATCTACAATGTGATGTATTAAAATTAGGTCATCATGGTAGTAGCACTTCTACTAGTGACAATTTTTTAGATCAGCTATCTCCTAAAATAGCTATAATTAGTTGTGGTAAAAATAATAGATATGGACATCCTAGTAAAAAAACAATAAAAAAATTAAAGAAAAGAAAAATAAGAACTTATAGAACAGATATAGATGGAACTATAATAATAACAAGTGATGGTAAAAATATATACAAAAAATAAAACAAGACTGTATAAAACAGTCTTTTCTTATATTATATAATTATTTTTGTCAAAAAATAAAATGGCTCCGCGAAAAGGATTCGAACCTTCAACCTATCGGTTAACAGCCGAGTGCTCCACCGTTGAGCTATCGCGGAATATTTCACCTGGCAACGACCTACTCTTCCACCGGGCTTCCCCTGCAGTACCATCGGCGCTTTGAAGC